>JAAFIH010000058.1 GCA_013297755.1 Cytophagales bacterium | reverse complement strand
CGAATTTTAATCAATAATCAATAATCAATAATCAATAATCAATAATCAATAATCAATAATCAATAATCAATAATCAATAATCAATAATCAATAATCAATAATCAATAATCAATAATCAATAATCAATAATCAATAATCAAAAATTATTTAATCTTTAATAACTAAAGTATAACCCTGCAAAATAACTCCTTGAGCCAATGCAGTTGTTTGAGCTTTAATTTCTAAAGTTTGAAATGTTCCTGCAAATGCACTAACTGGTATATTTGTAATATCTATTGTAGAGTTTTGAGAATTGCCATTGACTAAAGTTGATGTAGCTAATTGAGTATTTCCAATCCAAACAGTGATTGTACTTCCGCCAACGCCATCAAATTCATAAGCATTGAACGATGCATCAATATCGTTTGTACCTTCTGGAATGTAAACTCTCAGTTTATAAATAGTAGTAGGAGAAGTAGTATTGTACCCCCCAATAGGATTCATACTTTGAGATGCTATAACCATTCCTTTGGCACTTATATCACCATTTACCTTCAATTTCGCATTAGATATAGTGTTTGAACCAATGCTTACGTTGCCGTTATTGTAAACTATACCATTAGCCAAACCAGTAGATGTAGAAATCCATTGAGACGATACTTTATTACTAAAATTAGCAAAATCAGTTGGATTTAAAACTCCAAAACTTGTGCCTGATGCAGTACCTATATTAAAGATTGTACCAGATGTTGTAACATTTGCAGTAGATGTAGAAAGTGTAACACCTGATACTAAAGTAGGCTCCCACAAGCCCGTAATAGCATTAAATTGTAATATCTGACCATTGATTGGTGCAATTCCACTGACACTTGTATTTTGTATTTTGAGGGTATTGTTTGCTTGAATGGCGTATGGTACACTCTGAAATTCGGCAGTACCCAAATCAATCCAATTAGGTGTATTGAAGACTTCTATTTGCACAAAATATTTTGATAGTGAAAAATTGATTCCTGCGATACTTGTACCAACAGTAACAGTTCCAGAACCAATAACCAAATTAACTAATCCAAATTGATTGGTAGTTTTGGTATGTGTTTCTTGATAAATTATAGTCCCAACATTTGAGTTTTGTCGTAATGATACACGTATATTTACTGATTGATTAGTTACTGGCAACCCTACTGCATCTCTTACGATAGATTGGTAATTAAAACCCATAGGAACTTCTTGGGCTTTTATGGTTAAAAAAGTAAAAATAAAAATGAAAGCTAAGTAGTTTTTTTTCATTATCTAAATTTCATTGCAACAATACAAAAAACTTTAAGTTAATTTTAAGTTGAAATTTGAATGTAAATATTTTTAATTTTCAAATATATACAAAAAATAATTAATTGGTAACTTTAAGAGAAAAAAAATTACATAAAAACGATTTCATTCAAAATATTTTTTTTTAGAGCTTCATTTATCAACCCTATCAATTTGGATTTTGATTGGCTTAATTGATGTTTTAAAGGAGCTGATGTTAAATAAACATACATCGTAGAGTCGTTAAAAGTAATTTTTTGGGTGCGTGTAGCCACTGTGGCCCCTACAATTTGCTCCCATTTTACCATAATCACAGCTTGATTATATTTTTTTTCTAAATCATAAGAGTCCAAAAAATCAGAAAGGGTTTCTTCTATCGTTGATATATTGGCAACTCTACGAGAACCTATTTCTTTGAATTTCATTTTTTGTGCATATAAAATTATTATTGAAATAAATTACGATTTTACTCTCTTAAATGAAAGCGAAAAAGTAGAACCTACTCCTTTTTTAGAAACAAGGCTAATATTTCCTTGCATTACTTCTACTAATCGTTTGACAATAGACAATCCCAATCCTGTACTACTCTCACCTTCAGTGGGTTTAGACGACAATTTGTGGTATTTCTTAAACAAATCTAATTGATCAGCTTCTGTAAAACCCAACCCTTCGTCTTTTATATGAACATACACTTCATTATCAAAGGCGTCAACTAAAATTACAATTTTTGTTCCTCGATTAGAGAACTTTATTGAATTTGACACTAAGTTATCAATTACACGTTTTAGATAGGCTTCGTTGGCATAAACAATTAAATTTTCTCGATATGGCACTAATTCTACTTTTATGTTTTTAGTTTGAGCAGCAGCTTTATTCGATTCTACAAAGTTGATTAATAAAGCATTGATTTCAACATTTTCTAAATCTATATTACTAATTTCAACTTCTAATAGTTCTGAATTAAATATCTCAGTGATTAATAATTTTTCATCAGCCAATTCCTTTGTAAGTTTTCCAAAAAGCATTTTTTGCTCTTCTGTGAAATTTTCTGATGTAAACATAATCAAATCAGAAAGTGCTTTGGCTCTATTGAGAGGTGCTTTCAAATCATGTGAAACAATACTTATTAAATCATTTTTTTCTTGATACAGTTTTTCTAAATTATCATTTTTTTCTTTCAATTCTATATTTTTGTCTGATATATGATTTTTTTGTAAAATCAACATTTTTGTTTGACGTTTATAAGAAAAATAGAAAAACAACATCAATAATCCAAATATCAGAGCAAAAAAAGTAATTATCCACAAAAATTTTGTAAGCAATAATTCAGACTTTAATAATTTATCTTTTTGTTGATTTTCATATTCTAATGTTTCGTTATAATTTTTTATTTTTGCTAAATCTACATAACTCGTTACATTTATTAACTTATACTTCTCAATTGGATATAGACTGTCTCTAAGTAAAGAGTACATCTTTAAGTTTTGTAAAGCACTTAAATTGTTGTTATTGACTGAGTCAATTTTATACATGATTAAATGGCATTTCATCAAATCCAATGGATAGTTTTTGACTTTCGACAATTCGTAAGCAATTTTAATATATTTAGAAGAAAGTTGTATGTTGTTAGAATTTAACATACATTTTGACATTTCAGTAAGATTTATTACTTGAAATTTACAATGTTTAAGCGATAAAGCAAGTTGATAACTTTTATTAAAATAAGTAATACTAGACGAAATATTATTTAATTTTTTATATAAATTAGCCCTTCTGTTATAATCAAACATTATAAAAGAATTGTCTGGTATTTTTGAAGACTGTATAATAGTAGAATCATTGTATGAAAGTGCTTCTTTGAACATATTTTTTGATAAAAGATAGTCCTCGTGCATTCGCAACCTTAATAAATTTAAAACACTATCTCTAACTAATTTACTTATCTCATCTAATTCTGTTAAATATTTGTTGCTCAAAAAAGGACTGTTTAAACTAATAAAAACTCTATCAATAGTAATCAATGCTACAAATTTTTCTCTTACATTGTCTATTTTTGAAAGGTAAGTTTGAACAGAATCTATAAATTTTTTTCTATCTTCAAAATTCAAACTGGCATTGTTGATGTCAATAATACTCACATACAAATCAATTATTTGAGGATAAAACTTTTTATTCTTACATTTTTTATAATTATTTATTGCTTTAAGAGCATATTGGAGTGCTTCAATATTATTTGACTCTTCATGAAATTTAATATTGGATAATTGGTGTTCAAAAATAGCTTCATACTCATGATGATTAATTTTTTGACACATTTGATAAGCTATATAAATAACAGAATCCCTGGATTTTATATTCTCAACCAAATCAAAATTGATACTTTTTTGATGTAATTTTTCAATTTGGTAAATTAAGTTACTATCAGTTTTGGTATAAATTGTATCAAATGCGTAACAATTTAAAAAAAATAACTGCAAAAAAGTAATCTTTATTAAAAAAAAAAGCCGCATTTTTGAAAACATTTATAAAAATATTTACAATAATACGATTTTTTTGATATATTGTTTAAAAACTTTCAAAATCTATTCTTTTGTGGATACTTCGACCAAGAGTTACCTCATCTACATATTCTAAATCGCTACCCACTTGGATACCACGTGCTATTGTAGTAATTTTTATTCCAAATTCTTTAATTTTTTTTGAAATATAATACGATGTAGTGTCTCCATCAATGGTTGGACTCAAGGCCAACACAATTTCTTTTATATCTTGACTAGGAAATTTTAAAAACAATTTTTCAAAATTCAAATCACTAGGGCCTATGCCATTGACTGGCGATATTACACCACCAAGTACATAATAAATACCATTATACTGGCCTGTGTTTTCTATGGCCAACACATCTTTGGTGTCTTCTACTATACATAATATTGATTTATTACGAAGATTACTGCCACAAATATAGCAAATTTCTGTATCTGTAATATTATTGCAACAACTACAATTCTTACTTAATTGTTTCATTTTTACAATGCTATCAGCCAGCGATTGTACCAAATTATCATTTTGTTTGAGCAAATGCAACGCTATACGCAAAGCAGATTTTTTGCCAATGCCTGGCAATCTCGTAATCTCTACAACTGCATCTTCTATTAATTTGGATGGATAATTCACTCCTACAGATTTTAAAATTATTTACAATAATACATATTTTTAGATTATTTTTGCCAAAATAAATGTGTTTTAAATAGCTACTCGAACTTCTAGTTAAATCATTATTTTTCTCTTTTTTGAATAATAATTTCTAAATATTTTACAATGATTAAATCTATGACTGGTTTTGGGGTGTGTTCGGCCGAAACTGAAACTATGAACATTCAGGTTGAAGTAAAATCTATAAATTCTAAATCCCAAGATTTTAGCATAAGATTACCCAAAAGATTTCAAGAAAAAGAATATGAATTAAAATCTATTCTTACTCAAATTTTGGATAGAGGCAAAGTTTCTTTGCAAGTAGATATAGTAGGCAAAGGTAAGGTAAAACCAAAACTAACTATCAACCCAGATATTTTTAAGTTTTATGCAGAAGACCTCAAAGTCAATGCCAAAGCAGCACAATTAAACGAAGACAACTTACTGCAAGCCATACTATCGTTACCAGAAGTATTTGATTCTGAAAAATCTGATAATCAGGTGGATAACTCTTGGCAAGATGTAATGATTTGTATTCAAAAAGCACTGCAAGAATGTGATAATTTTAGAAAAGCTGAAGGCCAAAAGCTACAAAATCAAATGATACAATGCCTTCAAACTATTGAAGACAAACTACAAAAAATAGCCTCAGTAGATGCGGATAGATTAGTAAAAATAAGTGAAAAAATAAAAAATAAAATTGCAGATTTTTTACCATCCGAAAAAATAGATAACAACAGATTTGAACAAGAACTGATTTATTATATTGAAAAATTAGATATTTCTGAAGAAAAAGTAAGACTCAAAACCCATATTGATTACTTTTTAGAAACTATGCATAGCAATGAAGCCAACGGCAAAAAACTTGGTTTTATTACCCAAGAAATTGGTCGAGAAATTAATACCATTGGCTCAAAAGCCAACGATGCTCACATACAAAAATGGGTAGTAGAAATGAAAGACGAACTCGAAAAAATAAAGGAACAGAGCATGAATATTTTGTAATATTTTTTTCAATTTATTTAATTAAAATAAAAAAAAATATTACTTTATTTATTTATTAGTATGTCATCTAATATTTCTTTTCCTCCATTTTGAAGGATGTAATTGGCCAGCATCTGCCCTACTTCCAAAGGATTGGTGCTTGTAAGGGTGTGTTCAACTATTTTTGAACCATCCAAACTTATAATGCCTCCATGAATTGATATATATCCATCTACAAAACAAGCGTGAGCAAAAGTAGGAATACTACATCCCCCATGAATGGTATACAAAAAACTACGCTCTGCTACTAAACATTGTTCTGTAATGGTATCGTTTAAAGCCCTTTTAATAGCATTTTTTTTGTCTATATCCAAGCCAATAGCATTTTGAATTGCTACACTTCCCTGCCCTACAGGTGGAATAAATGTTTGTAGAGGCAAATGTGCAACTATGTAAGCGTCTAAATCCATGCGATGAACGCCAGCAAAAGCAAGCAACATAGCTTGACAAGTGCCAGATTTTAATTTTTCAAATCTAGTTTGCAAATTACCACGCATATCAACAATAGTAATATTTGGATAATATTTTTTTAAAAATGCTACTCTTCTTGTGCTTGATGAGCCCACAATACAACTTGAGTCGTTTGTAAGTTCAAATTTTGAGTCAAAACTTACTAAAACATCGTTGGCCATTTCTCGTTTGGTATAAGCACTGATTTCTAACATTGGTGGCAAATGAGATTGAACATCTTTGGCACTATGTACTGCTATATCAATGTCTTGGGAAAGTAATTTTTGTTCTAATTCTTCTGTAAAAACACCTTTACTACCAATTTTTGAGAGTGCTACATCTAGTATTTTATCTCCTTTGGTTTCAATAATGATAATTTCAGAAGTAATATTATTTTTGAGTAATTCATCTTTTACATGATAGGCTTGCCATAATGCCAATTTACTACCTCTTGTACCTATTTTTATGTTCATTTTAAGATTTTGAATTACAAAAATAATGTTTTTTTAATGATTAAAACCAATATGAAACAGTAGATTAAAATTTATTAAAATAAATTCAAAAAAAAAGTCCTCTTAAAAAAAAAGCAATAAAAAAGGGCTTGAAAGCCCTTTTTAAAAGATTAAACTTGAAGAAGTAACCTTGCTGGATCTTCTAATAATTGTTTTACTCTTACCAAAAATCCTACTGATTCTCGGCCATCGATAATTCTATGGTCGTAAGAAAGTGCTACATACATGATAGGTCTGATTACAACCTCGCCATTTACGGCCATGGGTCGTTCTACAATATTGTGCATACCCAAAATAGCTGATTGTGGTGCATTGATGATGGGTGTAGACAACATAGAGCCAAAAACTCCGCCATTGGTAATGGTAAATGTGCCACCTGTCATTTGATCGATAGTCAGTTTATTGTCTCTGGCTTGTTTGGCAAGGCTCGATATTTCGGCTTCTATTTGATGAAAGCTCATTTTTTCGGCATTTCTTATGATGGGTACTACCAAACCTTTAGGGGCTGATACTGCAATAGAAATATCACAAAAGTCATTAAAAACCAATTCCTCTCCATCAATAAAAGCATTTACAGACGGAAATTCTTTGAGAGCTACTGTGCAGGCTTTTGTAAAAAACGACATAAATCCAAGACCAATGCCATGTTTTTCTTTAAACATATCTTTGTATTTGCTTCTCAAATCCATAATTGGTTTCATGTCTACTTCGTTGAAAGTAGTAAGCATGGCAGTTTCGTTTTTTACAGCTACCAACCTACGTGCAACAGTTTTGCGAAGTGGGCTCATTTTCTCCCTACGCTGATCTCTAGCACCAGATGGAGCAGTAGAGGTTGGTTTTGTAGGTACAGCAGTTGTAGGAACTGCAGGTTTTGAGGCATTTTGTGCATCTTCTTTTGTAATGCGTCCATCTACTCCTGAGCCAGAAACAGAGGCAGCATCTATCCCTTTTTCGGCCAATATTTTGCCAGCTGCTGGCGATGGTGTACCAGTAGCATAACTATCTTTGGAGCTAGAAGCAGGTGTTGCTAGCACAGCTGATACAGGAGCAGTTGCACTAGCCATAGTAGTGGCAGTTGGAGCACCAGCAGTATCGATTTTGCAAATCAGGGCACCTATAGCTAATGTATCGCCAGTTTGGCCTATAATGTGTAGCACACCACTTTTCTCGGCTGCTAACTCAAATGTAGCTTTATCTGATTCTAGTTCACATAATACATCGTCTAACTTTACAAAATCACCTTCTTTTTTAAGCCAATTAGCTATGGTTACTTCAGATATTGACTCGCCAACGGTGGGTACTTTTACTTCTACTACGCTCATATATATAGATGATACTTTTTATTATTTTAATTATTTAGATACTTTTTTGTAATTCTACTGCACGAGCATCAGTTATTTGGAGTGCTTCTTGCAAATCTTCTAGCAATTTCATTTCGCTGCCTTGTACACTGCCATCGGCCAAAAAAAGCTGAAATGCTGTTATATAACAAGATTCTTTTTCGTTTTTGCCAAGTTTTGCTATAGCTTTCATAATCAAAGTACCGCTACTAGAGCCAGCATCTTTGTGCATTTGTCGTGCTTTTTCGTTGAGAGCTTTTACATCCATTCCTTTGAAAATATCTTTGGTAGACACTAATTTCTGTAGTTGCTCTATCTCTTCTGGTGCAATTTCTCCATCAACGGCCGCACACGAATATATGATAGCATAATAAGCTTCTTTTTCGTTAGCTATTTCTACTGTTTTATCTTTGAAAATAAAATCAAATAATCCCATTTCTATTTCTTAAATGTATTTAAAAGACAAAAATATATTTTTTTTGATAAAAAAATGATAAAAAAATAATTCTTATCGAAAAAACATATTTTATGGTGCAAATTAATATAAATTTTTGTTATTTAGCATCAAAATTAAAATTTATTTTATGGAATTATCTGGTAAAATGACTGATGTGCTCGAGGAACAGACTGGGCAAGGCAAAAACGGAATGTGGAAAAAACGTGGTTTTATTGTAGAAACTGATGATAGATACCCCAAAAAAGTACATTTCTCTGCTTGGGGAGATATTGCAGACCAAGTAAAAAACCTGAATCCTGGTGGGCCAATTAGGGTTTCGTTTGAATTAGAATCTAGAGAGTATAATGGCAAATGGTATACCGATGCTAAGGCCTTCAAAATAGATGGAGCTGCTGGTGGTGCTGCTACTACTGCACCTGTTTCGATGAATACTGGTACAAAAACTACACCTCAAACTGTAGATTTGGCACCTATCAGTGATGATGAAATGCCATTTTAGTACTTTCAAAATTTTATAAATTTTAATAGATTTCATTGAAAAAAATAGCCATTCAAGGATTTAAAGGTTCTTACCATGAAATTGCCGCCAAGCAATATTTTGGCACTGAAATACATTTGGTAGAACGTGATTCATTTATCAATTTGTTTAAATCACTAGACGATGGCTCAGCAGATATGGCAGTAATGGCCATTGAAAACACCATTGCTGGGCCTATCATCTTTAATTATTCGCTACTGAGCAACTCGCCTTACAGTATTGTGGGCGAAACATTTTTGAGAATAGAGCATTGTTTGATGGCACTAGATGGACAATCTTTGGACGATATTCATGAGGTTCACTCTCACCCAATGGCACTCAATCAATGTATTCGTTTTTTTGCAAATTATCCTCATATCAAATTGGTAGAGGCTGTAGATACTGGATTGATGGCTCAAGAAATAGCCAATCTACAGATCAAAGGTAGAGCAGCCATAGCTGGTGTGGGTGCAGCCAAATCATTTAATTTATCTATTCTTAAACACAATATAGAAGATAATACCAAAAATTTTACTCGATTTTTGATATTAGAAAAAAATAAAATAAAAATACCAAATGCCAACAAAGCCACCATTAGTTTTGGAATTGCACATGAAATTGGTGGATTGCATCGTGTTTTTAGTATGTTTTCTGAGAATAATATAAATGTAATGTCGTTGCAATCGACCCCTTTTGTAGGTAATGCTTGGGAGTATGTTTTTCATTTAGATATAGCGTTTGACAACGACACCCATTTCCAAAAATCAAAACAATGGTTACAAAACAATACGATAAATTTTAAAATACTGGGTGAATATGTGAATGGAATATAAGTATTGAATGGATTTTAAAAAAAATAAAATTTTTGTTTGTTTATAGATATTAAAAATCTTGGTAATAATTTTAAGATTTATTTTATAATATATAATTCAATGTCGTTTGCTTAGCAAAGCTAGTTAAAAAAATCATTAAAAAATGTACTTGTTTATTAAAAAATATCTACGTATTTTTACAGTAGTATAAGGAGGTAACTGTATCCGAAGATAAAAGTAAGAATTATAGATTAAATACGACAAACAACATAGAATATGAACTTGAAGACCAGGTATATAGAGGTCGCTGCCGAAAAAGCGACCTTAACGGAGTATGCCGAAATCGAAAATTAAATTTAAAGAATTTAATTTTCATTATTTTGGACTTCAAAACTTCTATACAAAGAGAGCTTGATAAGTTTTTTAAATCAGTTGATAATACGGATTTTAATA
>JAAFIH010000057.1 GCA_013297755.1 Cytophagales bacterium | reverse complement strand
TTAGTTTTTCTTCGCTTATGGATAAGGATAATTTTTTGGCTAATAACAATACCAACCTATCTTTACCAAAACTGGCGGCTTTGCCTCTATCTATCCCTAATATGTAGCTGTTGTTTTCGCTAGTAATGGGGGTTTTGGTGTTGGTATATTTATCTAACAATATAAGGTCTTTATCGTCTGCACCTGTAATATCGCTAAAACTTAATTTTAAAGCGGGGTTGCTACTGCCTGTAATAAATAGTTTTATGCTATCTACTTCGCTGGCGGGGGGCATAAAGTTAATGGCGGTATTTATGCCATCGCTGGTGGTGCTGGCTATGGATACCGAACTATTGCTTAAATACGGGGCATCGTAGCCTTCGTATTTAGTGGCATTGCCTGGTTCTAATACAATGGTGGCATCATCTCGGTTTTCGGCATCTTGTAGGCCTATGCGTATGAGCTTGCGGGGAGCAGGGGCTTGGCTTAGTTGCCTTTTGCCGTTTAGTCCTCGCTCGGGGCTGCTTAATTGCCTTGTGGCATTGGGGCTATTGGCTGCACTGGCTTTGTGGCTCTCTTGAAACCTGATAGTACCGGCACCTGGGTCTTTTTTTCGTACAAAAAAGCCTTGGCCTGGTTGTATGTAAGCAAGTATGCCTGATACTACTGTACCCCCAGAGCCTAGGGTAGTTTCGTTAATGCCGTTGGCTATGCCTCCACTTGAGGTGAAAAAGCCTGTTCTATCGCTCTTCATCATACTGATATAGTTATCTATTATACCACTATTACCTGATTGAAATGCTGCAAAATCCAATGTAGCGGGGTAAGGGTTGCCTACTAGGTTTATGCCATCAAAAACATCTACTGCAGTTCTTGTTACGGGTACATCAATATTACCCGAGTTTATAGTGCCGATATAGGTGGCTGTCCAATCTTCGGGGGCGGTAAAGGGTACGTTGATTTTGCCAGGTGTAAGGGCGTTTAAGTTGCTGCGGTTTCCTCTAAAAAAGAAATAGTAGCCTCGGCCTATTTCCATGGTGCTGTTATGGTTTATTGCGCCAAAACTCGTAGCTCCTATGGAACCAGGTTCTAGGTAGCTTTGTAGCGTTTGGGCTAGGGGTTGTTGTACAGGTGGAAAATCGCAACCTACGCTTGTACCGCCTACGCAGGTAACAATAAAACGGTTTTTTATTTGTTGGAAAAATGATGCTGTACTATTGATAGGGCTAGTTATCATTCTAAAGCCTCGGTTGCTATTTACTGAACCGCCTTTAAAAAAACTTTGCACTACTACATCGCCTGTAATGGATGCGCCTGTGCCTAGAGCCAATATGCTGGAGGTAATGTTGGAAACTGGAGTGAGTGAAGGCCCCGTACTTAGCATTACCAAATGACCACTACTGGCTAGAGTGCCTGCGGTGGGGATAAGGGTATTGGTTATCTGTAAGTCGTTGCCTAGGGTGATGGTTTGGCCTGCCCTATTTAGGGTAAAGTTATTTACTCTGTTGGTTGTGCCGGGGATTAGTGCGGTAAGGTCATCGGCTTGGCCTGTTCCACGGCTTACGCCAGAAGCACTTTGGTCGAAAAATAAATTATTGCTCATAGCACCAGTACCGCCTATTACTAGATTGGATGCGCCATTGGCTTGTAACGAGTTGGTGGCTGTGCCTGTAAAATCCCCGTTAAGGGTTAGCGTATTGCTACCTATGGCCAGCCTACCAGCGGTAAGATTGCATGCGGTTTGAGTTTGCACATTATTAGCCATAGTAATAATGTTTCCGCTACGGTTTACGGTTAAAGTCCCTAATCGGTTGGTAACACCATCAGTAGATTGGTCCATAAAGAAAGTACTGTTTATACCCGATACACCAAAGGTTAAATCAGATGTAGTACCATTTGCCACTAAACAATTGTTGGCATCGGTGTTTACAACCCCATTTAATGTGAGTTTACTTGCTGATATGGCTAATTTTCCCCAAGTTAAACTAAACGAATTTTCGACACCCATGCTATTGGCAAGCCTTGCGGTTGGCCCCCAAAAACGTTGTAGATTAAAAGTTCCAATAGTATTGGTAACACCAGGTGTAGTTTGGTCGAAACGTAAAGGGCCAGAAATTGCATCCGAGCCAAGAATTTGTAAGTTACCTGATTTATCACCTCTAATACCGGCTGTACCACTGTTGGCTATATCACCTTCGATACGTAGGGTTTTATCAGTAATCTTAAATATCCCTTGGGTTGGGGTGTAAACACCTCTAACTGTGAAATCTTGCTGCGAAGTTACTATGCTATTTGCCGCCGTACTTCCTGAATTATTTATTGTAAGGTTTCTTACAGTAAGTGGAGTTGGGCTAATTAAAAATATTCCCGTATTTTGAGCAGCAGTACCATTAAATTCATAGTTAGCACCAGTATCAAAATATCTATTAGGCGTTTGCACATTGCCTATTGTACCTGTATTAGCAAGTAAGGAGGAAGAATTGATACCGATTCCTGATTTTATAGTGCCTCCGTCTGCCAATGTAAAAGACAAGCCTCCGCTTAAAACGTTTGATCCGAAATCTGCTGTACCACCGTATTCAACAACCATTGAACCATCACCAACATTACCTAAGCTAGCATTTGTTTTAAAAACAGCTGTATTACCGTTAGCAACAGTATATGATACATAAGTTGATGATAAACCTGTAACATTATGATTAGTACCTAATGTAAAAGATATAAGCGGGTAACTTCCTGAGCTACTGGCACCTGTACTGGTAAGTGTTCCACCTGTTCGTGTAAAATCTCCTTTAATATATAATGCCACATAATTTGTTGCAGTTTTAATATAGCTATCAGACGAAACATCAATCATACCTCCACTCATCACTACCGACCCAATTTGAAATATTTTTTCTACTGCAATTTGGTTATTGTTAACATCCATATTAAAATCTATGGTTCCATTAATAACATTTAATTGGCCTGAAACAATGGCTGCATTAGTAGCAGACCCAAATGCTATTTTACCACCAACGCCATTAATAGTTAATGAGCCAGCATTCAAATTAGCTAAAAAGTTTACAGTACTATTTCCTGTTTTACTCATTAGTACATTTCCTGTAGTAGTTAAGCCCGCAGATATTGTTTGACTTTTAGTACCCGCTAAAATAATATTTGATGCGTTAGCGGCTAAGGTACCTGAACCTATAAAATCACCTGTAAAAGTAACCGTGTGGTTACTTGCTGTTGTGCTAAGTGTAGCTCCAGGTTGTATATTTAATTCACCATCTACACTCAAATTGCCCGATAATGATTTAATACCTGTACCTGCAATACTTATATTAAAATAAGGCTGGTTAATGTTTGGTACAACTTGGTTACCATTAGCCCCAAATATAAACCTTGCCCCATTAGGGTAAAAAAAATGCCCCGTGTAAGTAGCTGTATTGGTAAACGAGCCATTAATAAAAAAAGCATCGGATAAGTTACATACCAAATCGCCATTTGTGCGATTGCCCGATATACCTAAATTTTGATTAAAGGTACCACCCATTACTTTTTGGTATCCAATAGCATTATATTCTACATTAAAGTTCCATGTCTTATTGGTGGGTACGGGGGTTTCATTGTAATTTTGTATCAATAATTTGCTGGTTGTAGGTGCATTAGATTCAGTTGTGAAAATACCCGATAGTGCTGGTGAAGGTGTATCACTTAATACATAAAGTGTGCTTCCATCATCTATTCTTAATACGCCATGTACTACTGTACCAGCTGTATTAGCCAAAAACTTATTACCCGTATTGCTAATTGTTAAATTGTTATATGTAGTACTTGGTATTGTTTGGTTTGATGTAGAGTTAAACACAACAGTTGAGGTACGTGTATCAAATTTCCACCCACCAGATTGGTAGGTTGTTGTATTAATTAAAGCGCCATTAATAATAATGGTTTGCCCATCTCGCAACCAAGTGTTAGCGCCTTTATTAAGACCCGATATTATTAAATTAGCATTATATGTTCCACCATTTACCTCCTGAAAACCAGTACTATTGTATTCAACATCAAAATTATATACTGCGGTTTGAGGTAAAACACCTTGATAACCACTAGTAATTAAAAACTTACCCCCACCACTTGTTGATGTAGAGCCAATTGGTGACACCGTGTAATAGCCACTACCTGATTGAAAATTAAAAATGCAGTTATCATTAATGGCTAAATTACCTACTATACCCGTATTGCCAATGTTGTTTAATAGTTTGGTTCCGCTTCCGCTGATTGTTAGGTTACCATAAGTAGCATTAGGAACAGTTTGATTGCCTAAAAAGCCAAAATTAACAGTACTCGCTGCATGTAAAACGCCAAATGTGGGTACAAACCCAGCATTGTTACAAATTAGTGTATTAGACCCTAAAGCGGCTTGAGGAATATCAATGGTACCTGTTATGCTACCTGTGGAAGAAACTGTAAGTGTTACATTATTCACACCTGTATTACCAATTACTATTTTCGAATTTATGCCACTAACAACCCATGCGCTTGTTAAAGACACCGCCGATACGTTTCGTATTTCAAAAATATCGCCTGATGTAAAGTTTGAAGGTTTTGGACCAAGGCCATTGGTGTTTCTACCCCAATTATTTTCATCAATCAAAGCATTTACGGCTGTGCTCCCATTAAAATAATAAGTTTCAGCCATGCAAGTATTAAACATTATAATCATTAATACTGTGAGTAGTTTTTTATTCATATTTTATGGATTTAAGGGTTAATAAATTTTTATTTTTTTTCTAATTAATATTTTTCTAATTAATACACTATTATATATTGTTATATTTAATCATCATGACAAAAAAACAGCTTAGTATTTTTAGATGTTTTTTCAATTTTACATTAAATTAACTATTTTTTTACAAAAAAAACACATTAAATTCGATTTTGACTATTGAAATTTAAGCAAAACCGTGTTTTTTTTATTATTAATATTAAATATAGTGCATTGTTACATAAAAGTTACAATAAAATTTAATCAATATTTTTTATATAATTAAAAATATACATTATATACTTATAAATCAGTAAATTATTAAAAGTATTTTTTTTTAAATTTTTAATTAAATAATTATTGATTAACGATTAAATAGGCGATTCAAACATTCAAAAGCATATTTTTTCTACTTTTTCACCCCTATTTGCTAAGTGCAAGCATCTGCCTAAAATCGCATTAATTAAGTAGTGTAATTTTATTGTAATCAGATTAATTAACGCCAATATGGCAGAAGTGTTAAAAAATCAATAATTTAGAATTTAAGATTTTCTATTAACCCGAGTTCAATTAATGAATATTGTTTTCGTGATGATTTGGGCGTTAGCGGCCTACCTGCGCAGGCAGGCCGCTAAAGTTGTTAACACTTTTTAACCGTAAAACATTGATTTACAAAAAATATATTTCGGTTTAATCATCGTAACTCGGATTTATATTAACTAAAGTTTCGGCACAAATAAAAATTTGATATAAGGCTTAAACAAACGGATAAATAGCGTTTTAGATTTTTTTAGCCCGCAAAATTTGTGAATTGGTGGCAAATAAATAAAGGCAAAGCCTTTACATTTTTTATCCTCACAATAACAATAGCCACCAATACACGAATTTGGGTGTATAAATTTTATGGACTTCGAATAATAAGTATAGTAAGTAAATCGAATGCTTTAGACAGAAAATAGGCATTCAAAATACCGATATTCAACTCAGAAAGGTTAAATATTAAAACAAAAAAGCTACACAAAAGGATTGTAAACCTTAATGTGTAGCTTTTTTATTGGAGAAGTAAAAAAATTATAAGCCAAATTCGGCTTTTACTTTATCTACATAGTCTAGTTTTTCCCAAGTAAATAATTCGAGTTCGAGGGTTTTGGTTTCGCCATTGGCACCGTAAAATGTTTTGGTAACGGTTTCGTTTTTACGCCCCATGTGGCCATAAGCGGCGGTTTCGCTGTAAATGGGGTTGCGTAGTTTTAGGCGTTGTTCTATAAAATAAGGGCGCATATCAAATATGGCTTCTACTTTTTTGGCAATTTGGCCATCGCTAAGATTTACTTTTGCGGTGCCATTGGTACTTATAAATATACCGCATGGTTTTGCTACACCAATAGCGTACGATACTTGTACCAATACTTCGGTGGCTAGGCCTGCGGCTACTAGGTTTTTGGCAATGTGGCGGGTGGCATAGGCTGCCGAACGATCTACTTTTGAGGGGTCTTTGCCCGAAAACGCACCACCACCGTGTGCGCCTTTACCGCCGTAAGTATCTACAATAATTTTACGGCCTGTTAAGCCTGTATCGCCATGTGGGCCACCTATTACAAATTTACCTGTGGGGTTTATATGATAAGTAATCGCATCTGTAAATAATTTTTGCAACTCGGGTTTTAGCAATGCTGTAACACGAGGGATTAAGATGCTTATTAAATCAGATTTTATTTTGGCTAGCATGGTTTCATCTTCGTCAAAATCATCATGCTGGGTTGATATTACAATGCTATCGATACGGATAGGTTGATGATCGTCGCTGTACTCGATGGTAACTTGCGATTTGGCATCGGGGCGTAGGTAGGTAATTTGGTTGTTTTCTCGGCGCAAAGCCGCCAATTCTATTAATAACTTGTGGGCAATATCTAAAGCCAAAGGCATATAGTTATCGGTTTCGTTGGTGGCGTAGCCAAACATCATGCCTTGGTCGCCTGCGCCTTGGTCTTCGGGGTTGCTACGGTCTACACCTTGGTTAATATCCTCGGATTGGTCGTGTATGGCCGAAAGTATGCCGCATGAATTGGCTTCGAACATATATTCGGATTTGGTATAGCCAATTTTTTTAATCACACTGCGGGCAATTTTTTGTACATCGAGGTAAACTTTTGATTTTACTTCGCCAGCTAGCACTACTTGGCCAGTGGTTACAAGGGTTTCGCAGGCTACTTTGGCATCCTTATCGAAGGCTAAAAAATTATCAATGAGTGCGTCCGAAATTTGGTCGGCAATTTTATCGGGGTGTCCTTCCGATACAGATTCTGAGGTGAATAAATAAGGCATAAATTTGTAAATTTTATTTTAAAAACCTGTAGAAAATAGGAATTGTAATTGCGGGATAAAAAAGGCAGGCAGCATTGTCGGCTTTAGCATTTTTTTTAACGTGGTTGCAATCAACTCAAATTTTCCACTTTTATAATAGTTACAAATGTAGGCATAAGATTTTGGTTTTGGTTAAAAAAAAATAAAGTTTGGAGCGACTACATAAATAACTAGCGCTTGGTAGCAATGATGCCGTTTTTTTTAATCGTTTTTGATAGATTATTAAACGTATGATGATTGTTTTTGTGTGTTCGTTCGGCTTTGCGGTTAATTTTAAGCGCAAAGAACGCCAAGCAAAAGCGCAAAGCACACAAAGCTAGATGTAGAAAAAAAACGGTGCAATTAAACCCGCATTAAAAAGCACCGTCCTGCGTACCTAAACCCGATGGCCTGCCTGCTTACCGCAGGTAGGCAGGTACTGTCTTAAAAAGCAAATAAAAATGTATAAACATTTCAAGGAATTTTACTTATCTTCGTACTAAGGGAAAAGAGGGCATACCGACATCTGACGGAAGCTCATCAAGTGTAATCCCGCCATAGGCGGGATTATTATTTAAGGAAAAAGAGGGACACCCTCTTTCTTCTAGAATATCATCCCTTTGCGGTGTCTTTTCAATATTTTTTTGCGCTAGTTTTTGGCTATCTTTTTGTTCTGATTTTTTAATAGATAATGGGCTGATAAACGATGGGTCGAAAGCTTCATTTTTCTTCCAAA
This sequence comes from Cytophagales bacterium, assembly GCA_013297755.1. Classification (GTDB taxonomy): domain Bacteria; phylum Bacteroidota; class Bacteroidia; order Cytophagales; family UBA9547; genus REAG01. Next base: position 3,736 of record JAAFIH010000057.1, on the reverse strand, counting down.
GCGTATAAACCATATTTAATAATTTTCGTTGTACTGCCACATATCCTTTCATTTTTATACCCGTTTTTTCGTAAACTCGTTCGTAAAATGTTTTAAAAAGCGGCTCGTATTTTACTACATTCAAAGCGGGCATGTGCATAATCCTACGAATGTGAGAATTGCCCTTTTTACTAATTCGGGACCTCCCTGTGCGAGCCCCTGATTGATTTTCGATTACATCATAACCCGCATAACTGGTTAATTGGCGCACATTGTGAAAATTGGCAAAGCCGTCTGTTTCTGCCACTAAAACGGCAAATGACATCATGCCAAGGCCTTTTATTTTTGTAATTAATTCGTATTTCTTGTTTAATTCTGTATCGTTTGTAATAATATCTCTGATTTTTAGTTCCACTAATTCTTTCTGTTTTTCCATTTGTACGAGTATTTTTTTGACACTTTTTTTGACTTCTTTTAGTTCATACATCGCAAAATCATAGGCATGAAGTCGGTTGTTAAATCCCGTATGTTGCACCGAAATGTCTTCATGTAAACGCGTAAGGCTTCTGAGCTCATAAATTTTTTTACTGATTGGTTTCCAGCAATCAAGCACCTGGCTGGCACACATATTTGATAATCCTTGGGCATCAATTTTATCGTTTTTGCTTTTCAACCCCAAACTTTGCAAATACTTTTTGGCCTTGTTTCCAAGCACAATAATAACCTTAAAATCAATGTTGAATAACCCCCAAGCCAAGTTTTCGTGATAAATCCCTGTTGCTTCCATCAAATGGAAAAATGGAATTTCTGGTTCTTTGTGGTTGTTTTTTATCCAATCCACATACGCTAAAATGCCTTTGGCTGTGTTTGCAAATGTACGACTCGCCTTTATTTTAATACTTAGATCTTCTGAAATAACAGAGATACAGGCTTTAAAATCACTTTTTGATACATCAATGCCAGAGGCATATTTAAGATTTTTCATTCAATTAATGGGTTAAAAGTTGGGTATTTATTAAATATAAAATCTAAAACAACATCTTCATCTTATCGGTTTTTCTCATTATTTATGCTAGATTACAAAGCCTTGTCTGTATCTTTAAGTACTGTTCAAACTCAGATAGAAGAAAACAAAAAGGGGAAAATCCTGCCTGACAGCATTGATATTATCATGCTAAGATGCGGCTATGTTTACCCTTTTCGGTGTTGTATTAAATTATACCAAAATTGTAATTTTTTTGATAGGGTAAAGATATGAGGTGGCGGATACCTGCCCTGCCTGCCTGCTAACCGCAGGTAGGCAGGCGCCTAAGGCCTTGTGCAGTACTGCCGGCCAGCAGGCGGGTGAGCGGATGGCGAGGGCTAGCTGATGTGATGAAATGCTAGCCTTGGTTTTTCAAATGATGGCGGATTCAAGTAATAAATGCAACTTTTCCGTTATTAGTTAATGCATGTGAATATACTTGATTTGGGCTTAAGAAACCAAATCTTTTTCTTGGTCTGTTGTTCAATTTATCTTCAACAATTTTTATTTGTTCGTTTGTAATTTTAGTAAAGTCGGAACCTTTAGGGAAATATTGCCTTACTAAACCATTCAAGTTTTCATTTGAGCCACGCTCCCAACTATGATATGGTTTAGCAAAAAAATAATCAATTTCTAAAGTTTCTGCAATGATTTTATGGTTTGCAAATTCTTTACCATTATCGGTTGTAATCGTGTGCATATTTGTTTTAAATTCGGTTAATACTTTAGTGATTACCGTTTGTATTTCGGTCGCTTCTTTTGAGTTTACTTTACCCATTCTTAGCAAACCTGTAGCTCTATCGTTGGCTGTTAATATTCCCTGTTTATGGCCTTTACCTATAATTAAATCTGCTTCAAAATCACCTGTTCTTATTCTTTCATCTACTACTTTCGGTCGCTTATCTATATCCACTCTTCCTATTATTTGACCTCGTTTATCTTTAATTAAACTACGGCTGGTGTACTTTTTTCCTTGTGAACGCAAATGTTTATATAGCAATCCCCCTTTCTTTTTATCCGACCAAATGTGTTGATATATGCGTTCTATCGAAACATAGGGTTCTGCCTTTCGTTTTAAATATCCCACTATTTGTTCTGGACTATAATCCTCTTTAAGTAGGCTTATAACGCTGGTCTCAATCTCAGCTGTAAAACAACTATTCTTACGCTTTTCTTTATGTCTTTTTTGACACTTTTGTTCTGCTAAAGTAGATTTATAAACCTGGTTTCGTTGGTCACAATTGCGCTTTAGCTCTCTACAAATTACTGATTTGTCTTTGTTAATTATTTCGGCAATGTAGGTTTGTTTAAACCCTTTTGTACGCAAAGTTTCTATTGTGTACCTTTGTTCTACGGTTAAATGACTCATACTTTCAATTTTTGGTCGAGGAGCAAGTAAGACAAATTTTACCATTCAGCAAAGCGGGGAGAGAATTTATTTTCTTTCTCTTCTTTCTGAAAAATATTATTCTTTTATACTTGACTTCCCAAATTTGAAAAGTTGCATTTATTACTTGAATCCGCCACTTCCTCATAGCCGTCTTCGCAATAATTGTCAACTTCCTTTTGAATTACCTTTCTAAAACTTGAGAGAAGTCCTGATTTAATTTCTTTGTAGTCGCCACGCTGTCCAACGATACCTTTTTGTATTGCTCCTTTTTTATCGTCTATGTCCCAAGTTTGCCAATAATGTAGTTCACCGTCTACTCGTTTGTAAAGTTTCATTATCTAAAAGTGATTTTGTTTAAAATGTCTGAATGTTTATTGTTTGTTGTGTCGTCCTAAACTTACTGCTAACGGACACGTATTTGCGAAGAAGTGGGGATTTGAAAATCTGATGATGGAACGTCCGCCCATATTTTTACAAAAGTTCACTTCTTCCAAATGTTTAGTAAAGTTCCGTCCGCCCATTGCAAATGTTAATTAAAATACTAATGTTGAATAACTTACGTCAGCCCACTTTTTCGCAAATACTATGTTGTGTGCTGCCTTTTTTTGTCCGCCCTACGTTTTTTGTCTTTCGGTCAAAAGTTGTTGAGCTGCTTGTAAGGCTTCTGGCACAAATTTATTTTCTGTCAATATACCATTCAATTGTTCGTCTGAAAATTTAGAATATCGGTCTTTGAACTTATCAATTTGTTCAGTTTGTCTTCTTTGTGCATTTTTGTTTGCTTGTTCTGGTGTCGGTCCAAATATGTCGTACAAAATTTCATTTGCTCTTTTGAAATTGATTATATAAGTCAAAATTGAAATCAAAAAAATTGTCGGCTGTAAACCAAGTTGGTGTTTGTCAAACGCTACTGCACTAATTGTTTGTAAAGCTGTGAAATTTATGAGATTTATAAGTCCAAATATAAGTGTCAAAGTAAAAACATATTTGAATAAATGTCTGAATGCAAAAAATGATAACCAATTTATAATTATTGACAAAAATGCTCCATAGTGTTTGGCTGTCAATTCAAATTCATAATTTTCTCCATTCATTTCAACTGTCCCACGAAGATCTGTAAGAATTGTCGAAATGGATAAAATTGTCAAAATGATTACAGGAATCAGTTTTTTATACGTTTGATATGTCAGTTTGTAGTTTTTCATAAGGTTGCACACAACGTCCGTTCGCTTTGCGAAGTTCTGGATGTGTTGCGCCTGCGGCATCCAGAATTTTGCAAAGCGAACAGTTAGACGAAGTTTTCGTTACTAATGTACGAAAACTGATAAGTTAAACCCATTTAT
>JAAFIH010000056.1 GCA_013297755.1 Cytophagales bacterium | reverse complement strand
AGTAGAAATCAAAAAGGTACGCATAAATGAAATTTGGTACACAGAACCTATCATCAAAAGAATCCAAACCATGCTAGACCAACTCAAATTATCTGTTCCGTAAATTTGTTTCGGGGTTAGGGATTAACAAAAAAGTAACTATTATTGGTAAAGGATATGATTTTAATGCATATTACAAAACTATTAGTAATGGTAAAAAACTTTATTGTTATAAAGTAACAGGGACATGCTATTATGATGACTTTTATACAAATGGAATCCAATCAAACACATTTAAGGATTTAGGTTATCTTGATTCTGGAATAGGCATTTCTACAATTAATTTTAATTCAGGATCTGAAGGTTCAAACATAATTGGATGTAATTATGCTTCTATCTGTATTAACACATCATACATTAATATTGATAGATGCAAGGATATTAATATTTACTTTAATTTAACTTCAGTTGGGTTTAGTAATGTTTCAACAAGATATCAAGAAAGAGGTTCGTTAGAAATAAATAATATTAAAATAACAAGATGTTTTAATGTTGGATTGTTTTCTCCTGAATATATGGGTTCATATGGCTTTTATAGTCCTACTGGTAATTTTGTATATGAGCCTGAATTTTGTACTATTAAGCTTAAAAACCTTCTAATATCAAATTCTTACATCAGTTCACTAGATTTAGCAAACAGAGAAATATGCCAATTGGGTAGCATTCCTTCAATAAATGACTCTTTTGGTGCTTATCGTAGTCCTGGTGGCGCCCAGTGGACGAGATGTAATCCTGGAGCACAATATAATTACTCTTTATTAGCTAATTTTCCAGAATTTTCTAATATTGAGTTTAAGAATTGCGTAATTGATACAAAAAGGAACTATGCAAATTTTTTACAAAACACTACTTTCACAAGCAATATATTTAATGGTTACAACCATTCTAACAGTAAAACTCCTTTTTTATACCCTTTTGTAGATAATACATTTATTAATAATATTTTCACTAATTACAATAACGATTATTTACATTTTATATATACATCTTCTGGATTGAATATTCAGGAAAACAACAATTTATTTGTAATAAATTCAGATTCTGATTTAACATTCTCTGATACTTCAAAATGTAAATATGATACAAGATTTAGGCTCTCTGCTAATTCAGTTGCAAAGAATGCAGGGCTCAATGGTACTGATTGCGGTATGTTTGGAGGCGATAGTCCTTATATATCTATGGGAATCCCTGATTTACCAGCTATAGAAGAATTTGAGTACCGTTTTTTTAAATATTATATAGATAACTACCGCTTAAATCCAATATACATCTGTACACAAGCAGGTATTGTAATTAAACTGAAGGCAAAATCAAATAATAGCAGTAATTTAGTTGACGCTGAATATTTTTATGGCAATGACCCTGGATTTGGAAATGGAATAAAGTTGAAATTGAATAATGTAAATCAAAATTATTACGATACAGTACCATTTCCAACAAATTTTGATGGAAGTATTTTATGGATTAGAACTAAAAACTCAAATGGCAAATGGAGTCATACTAATTTTTATAGTGGCTATCAAAGTTATGATGTAATTACAATTTGTTCCTCTCTAACTCAAGGTACTACTATTGATGGTATAAACACTACAACAGGGATTTATAGGTCTAGGCAGGAGTTAAGTTCTATAACTATCTTCCCCAACCCTTCTCAAGGCACATTTACCATTCAAAGCTCACAACCAATAAAAGAAAACATCCAAATCTTTAATGCTTTGGGTGTACCAATCCAGACACTTTCTGCTAAAGGCCAAACAAATGTGCAAATAAGTGGCTTAACTTCAGGGTTATATCTAGTGCAAATAGGCAAATATAAACAAAAAGTGGTGGTAGACTAAAAAAGAATAGCCCTTATAGGTTTTCGAAAACCTATAAGGGCTCACTCCAATCGACCTCCTTTCCAAAAGAAATAAACTTTTGTAAGGATTATAAACCAAAAAAAGACCGAAATTTTTAGCATTTTATATTTAGATGATTAGTGTAATTAATAAAGGCTTATTTTGATTTCAAAATAATTTCTTCTACTTTTGAAATATGAAACATGTTTTATCGGTTTTGATTTTTTGTTTTTCGATGTCAATTTTTGCAGCAGACAGCTTTACGCAAGCAGACCGAGAACGTGCCATTCGCACAGAAGTTACCTTGCAAGAATTTATGAAATCAACAGACAAGCGTTTTGAGGCAGTAGACAAACGCTTAGAATTGCTAGAAAGTGGCATGAATGCACGTTTTGAAGCCTCCGACAAACGCTTTGATGATAAGATGAGTTACCTCAATATGGTTATCTCTATTTTTGCAGCAGCCGTTGGTGGAATGTTTGTGTATATCATTTGGGACAGAAAAACATTTATGAACCCCTATAATTTTACAATACAAAAAAATAAGGTTTTGGCTTATGTAAAAAATGGACGAGAGAGCTAAGAAATTGTTTAAAAGATGTTTATAAGGATATAAACAGTGAAATCGCATCGAAAAAATATTGTTAAAAAAAATGTAAAAAATAGTTTTAAATTATTAATTATAGGCTGAATTTTATAAAAAATAGTTTTAAACGATTCTTTTGCCATGAATAATGGAAACAATACGGATATGACTTTGATAAATATGGTATCTAAAAACAAAAGTGCGATGTATAACTCCTTGACGTATGAAATTGCTATTGCTCACTGATTTGGCTTTAGCAAATAAGTAAGGATTTTTTGAAGTATTTTCAAAAGTACTGTAAAAAGATGACAAAACTTTGTTTGCTTTTAGGGGTGTTTCAAACAAAAAATAGTAGTCATAAATCTCTTTAATTTGTTTAGCAGCTCTTGGCGAAATCTTAACTAACATGAAGATTTAACTTTAATATGGGATTTCATTTGAATTTTAAAATCTTCAAGTGAAATATCATTTTTATTACTATTTTCTGAATCACACTTGTTAAAATACCAATCTAAATAGTCATTTGATACTGGCAAACCTGATAAGTGTAAATCTATTTCCTGAAAATTGCCTTCTTTATCATAAATCGCAGGGTCGTATTCGGTAGCCGGTTTTGGCATAGCCTCTATATCTTGGTGTTGATTTAAAAATTCGGCAAAATCTTTTTCGCTTTCTGGGCTAGTGATAATAATAGTGTAGGTGTTCATCGTGTTTGGTTATTTATTAAACAAATATACAAAAAGTTGGATTCTAATAAAAAGAATGTTAAAAATTAATCTAAGATCTAATTGTATTCAATTACTAAATTTTAAAATACCCAATCAACATCGTTTCCAAACGGAATTTATCAAAATAATCGTTTACAACAATTATAAACAAAAAAAGTCCGAAATTTTTAGCATTTTATATTCGGCTGAAAATAAAAACTTTTCGAGGGTTAAAAACCCCTCGAAAAGTTCAATTGCGTAGAAATTCGTTTAAAATTTTGATTATTAAAATAATTTCTTCTAATTTTGAAATATGAAACGTATTTTATTGGTTTTGATTTTTTGTTTTTCGATGTCAATATTTGCAGCAGACAGCTTTACTCAAGCAGACCGAGAACGAGCCATTCGTACAGAAGTTACCTTGCAAGAATTTATGAAAGCTACTGATAAGCGTTTTGAAGCCTCCGACAAACGCTTTGATGATATGATGAGTTACCTCAATATGGTTATCTCTATTTTTGCTGCAGCCGTTGGTGGAATGTTTGTGTATATCATTTGGGACAGAAAAACATTTATGAATACTGCCTTGCAAAACGCCAGAGATATAGTAGATGTACAATTAAACGAAGTTCAAAAAGAGGGGAAATTAGTTGAACTCATCAAAGCCATGCGTGAACTAGCACGTGAAGACCCAAAAGTTAAAAACGTACTTATACGATTTCATTTACTATAAATTTTTTCTGAATAGTAAGTTTACAGATAAATTTTTTGCAAATATTAAATAAAGTTTGAAACTTTTTTGCTTTGCCAATTCAAATAACATACTTGAAATAATTTTTTGAGTAATCTTTTATGAAATTTTGATTATTAAAATAATTTCTTCTAATTTTGAAATATGAAACGTTTTTTATTGGTTTTGATTTTTTGTTTTTCGATGTCAATATTTGCAGCAGACAGCTTTACTCAAGCAGACCGAGAACGAGCCATTCGTACAGAAGTTACCTTGCAAGAATTTATGAAAGCTACTGATAAGCGTTTTGAAGCCTCCGACAAACGCTTTGATGATATGATGAGTTACCTCAATATGGTTATCTCTATTTTTGCTGCAGCCGTTGGTGGAATGTTTGTGTATATCATTTGGGACAGAAAAACATTTATGAATACTGCCTTGCAAAACGCCAGAGATATAGTAGATGTACAATTAAACGAAGTTCAAAAAGAGGGGAAATTAGTTGAACTCATCAAAGCCATGCGTGAACTAGCACGTGAAGACCCAAAAGTTAAAAACGTACTTATACGATTTCATTTACTATAAATTTTTTCTGAATAGTAAGTTTACAGATAAATTTTTTGCAAATATTAAATAAAGTTTGAAACTTTTTTGCTTTGCCAATTCAAATAACATACTTGAAATAATTTTTTGAGTAATCTTTTATGAAATTTTGATTTTATAATAATTTCTTCTACTTTTGAAGTATGAAACGTTTTTTATTGGTTTTGATTTTTTGTTTTTCGATGTCAATATTTGCAGCAGACAGCTTTACGCAAGCTGACCGAGAACGAGCCATTCGTACAGAAGTTACCTTGCAAGAATTTATGAAAGCTACTGATAAGCGTTTTGAAGCTGTCGACAAGCGCTTTGAAGATATGAATGCACGTTTTGAAGCCTCCGACAAACGCTTTGATGATATGATGAATTACCTCAATATGGTTATCTCTATTTTTGCAGCAGCCGTTGGTGGAATGTTTGTGTATATCATTTGGGACAGAAAAACATTTATGAATACTGCCTTGCAAAACGCCAGAGATATGGTAGACATACAATTAAACGAAGTTCAAAAAGAGGGAAAATTAGTTGAACTCATCAAAGCCATGCGTGAACTAGCACATGAAGACCCAAAAGTTAAAAACGTACTTATAAGATTTCACTTGTTATAAATTTTTTATTGAAGTCGTAAGTTTACAAATAAATTTTTTGCAAATAACAAATAAAGTTTTAAACTTTTTTGCTCTGCCAATTCAAATAACACACTTGAAATAATTTTTTGAGTAATCTTTTATGAAATTTTGATTTTAAAATAATTTCTTCCAATTTTGATTTATGAAACGTTTTTTATTGGTTTTGATTTTTTGTTTTTCGATGTCAACATTTGCAGCAGACAGCTTTACGCAAGCTGACCGAGAACGTGCCATTCGCACAGAAGTTACCTTGCAAGAATTTATGAAAGCTACTGACAAGCGTTTTGATGATATGATGAATTACCTCAATATGGTTATCTCTATTTTTGCTGCAGCCGTTGGTGGAATGTTTGTGTATATCATCTGGGACAGAAAAACATTTATGAATACTGCCCTGCAAAACGCCAGAGATATGGTAGATATACAATTAAACGAAGTTCAAAAAGAAGGAAAATTAGTTGAGCTCATCAAAGCCATGCGTGAACTAGCAAATGAAGACCCAAAAGTCAAAAACGTACTTATACGATTTCACTTATTATAAATTTTTTATTGAAGTCGTAAGTTTACAGATAAATTTTTTGCAAATAACAAATAAAGTTTTAAACTTTTTTGCTCTGCCAATTCAAATAACACACTTGAAATAATTTTTTGAGTAATCTTTTATGAAATTTTGATTTTAAAATAATTTCTTCCAATTTTGATTTATGAAACGTTTTTTATTGGTTTTGATTTTTTGTTTTTCGATGTCAACATTTGCAGCAGACAGCTTTACGCAAGCTGACCGAGAACGTGCCATTCGCACAGAAGTTACCTTGCAAGAATTTATGAAAGCTACTGACAAGCGTTTTGATGATATGATGAATTACCTCAATATGGTTATCTCTATTTTTGCTGCAGCCGTTGGTGGAATGTTTGTGTATATCATCTGGGACAGAAAAACATTTATGAATACTGCCCTGCAAAACGCCAGAGATATGGTAGATATACAATTAAACGAAGTTCAAAAAGAGGGAAAGTTAGTTGAGCTCATCAAAGCCATGCGTGAACTAGCACGTGAAGACCCAAAAGTCAAAAACGTACTTATAAGATTTCATTTGTTATAATTTTTTATTTAAGTCGTAAGTTTACAGATAAAACGTAAGCAAATAATACATAAAGTTTTAAACTTTTTTGCTCTGCCAATTAAAATAACATACTTGAAATAATTTTTTGAGTAATCTTTTATGAAATTTTGATTTTTAAATAATTTCTTCCAATTTTGATTTATGAAACGTATTTTATTGGTTTTGATTTTTTGTTTTTCGATGTCAACATTTGCAGCAGACAGCTTTACGCATTCAGACCGAGAACGAGCCATTCGTACAGAAGTTACACTGAAAGAATTTATGAAATCAACTGATAAGCGTTTTGATGACATGAATAAACGTTTTGAAGCCTCCGACAAACGCTTTGATGATATGATGAATTACCTCAATATGGTTATCTCTATTTTTGCTGCAGCCGTTGGTGGAATGTTTGTGTATATCATCTGGGACAGAAAAACATTTATGAATACTGCCCTGCAAAACGCCAGAGATATGGTAGATATACAATTAAACGAAGTTCAAAAAGAGGGAAAATTAGTTGAACTCATCAAAGCCATGCGTGAACTAGCAAATGAAGACCCAAAAGTCAAAAACGTACTTATACGATTTCACTTATTATAAATTTTTTATTGAAGTCGTAAGTTTACAGATAAATCGTAAGCAAATATTAAATAAAGTTTGAAACTTTTTTGCTTTGCCAATTCAAATAACACACTTGAAATATTTTTTTGAGTAATCTTTATAAAATTTTGATTTCAAAATAATTTCTTTTACTTTTGAAATATGAAACGTATTTTATTGGTTTTGATTTTTTGTTTTTCGATGTCAACATTTGCAGCAGACAGCTTTACGCAAGCAGACCGAGAACGTGCCATTCGTACAGAAGTAACCTTGCAAGAATTTATGAAAGCTACTGATAAGCGTTTTGAAGCTGTAGACAAGCGTTTCGAGGATATGAACAGACGTTTTGAATATTCAGACAAACGCTTTGATGATATGATGAGTTACCTAAATATGTTAGCTTACATCTTTGCCGCTTCCGTTGGTGGAATGTTTATCTACATCATTTGGGACAGAAAAACTTTTATGAATACTGCCCTGCAAAACGCCAGAGATATGGTAGATATACAATTAAACGAAGTTCAAAAAGAGGGAAAATTAGTTGAACTCATCAAAGCCATGCGTGAACTAGCAAATGAAGACCCAAAAGTCAAAAACGTACTTATACGATTTCACTTATTATAAATTTTTTATTGAAGTCGTAAGTTTACAGATAAATCGTAAGCAAATATTAAATAAAGTTTGAAATCTTATTAACTTTCTCATTCAAATTGCATAGCAAAAATCTATCCAACATTTTCTTGCTAAAAGCGATTATATAAAAAATTACAAAATAAAGTTTAGAATAGTTTTCATAAAAATGAGTTCGTAAAAAGTAATTATTGAATCATTTTGCACAAAACTTAATTTTATAAGCGGTATAATAAATTGATGTATATTTATATCAAACCGAAAAATTAAGATTACATTCCTATAATTTTTCTCCCACTTGGGGAGAAATTAAAAGAGGGGTTTAAAATATAATTGTAATATTAGTTTTTCGGTTCAATTTAAAAATACAATTAAACCTTTATTCGTATTTTTGCTTTATAAATATCCAAAACATTTCTCCAAATAGCATCATGCGTGAACCTTTATCCGAAAGATTACGACCCAAATCAATAAACGATTTTTTGGGGCAAACGCACTTGGTTGGCAATCAGGGAATTATAAAGAAAATTATTGATAATAATTCTCTACCTTCCATTATTTTTTGGGGTCCACCAGGCGTTGGCAAAACAACTTTGGCTGGTATCATTGCTACTCATTTTAAGATGCCCTACATAGCCATTAGTGCCATTAGTGCAGGCGTAAAAGACATCAGAGAAATTATCGAACAAGCCAAATTTAAACAAAAAACGATTGTTTTTATAGACGAAATCCATCGTTTCAATAAATCCCAACAAGATGCACTTTTGGCAGCAGTAGAAAAAGGAATTATTACCTTGATAGGTGCTACCACCGAAAATCCCTCTTTTGAGGTCGTTAGTGCTTTATTATCTCGTTGTCAGGTATTTACGTTGGTGGCTTTTGATGATGCAGAACTAAAGTTATTACTACAAAATGCTTTAGAAAAAGATGAGTGGCTAAAATCTAAAAATGTAACTTTGGTAGAAACAGAGGCACTTTTAAATTTGTCTGCTGGTGATGCACGAAGACTGCTCAATTTACTAGAACTCGTGGTTGGTGCTAGCCCATCGCCTGTAAAAATTACAGATGATTTGGTTATGAGTATTACCAACAAAAACGTGATTTTGTACGATAAATCTGGCGAAATGCACTATGATATTATCTCGGCTTTTATCAAATCTATCAGAGGGAGCGACCCCAATGCAGCCGTTTACTACCTAGCTCGCATGATCGAGGGTGGCGAAGATGTCAGTTTTATCGCCCGAAGATTGCTCATTTTGGCTTCTGAAGATGTGGGAAATGCTAATCCTACGGCTGTGGTTATTGCTAATAATTGTTTTCAGGCCGTCAATGTGATAGGTTATCCTGAGGCTGAGATTATTTTGAGTCAATGTGTGGTATATCTTGCCACATCACCCAAAAGCAATGCTACATATAAAGCCATAAAAAATGCAAGAGTTTTAGTAAAACAAACTGGAAATTTACCTGTTCCTTTGCATTTGAGAAACGCTCCAACATCGTTTATGAAAAACATGAATTATGGAAAAAATTATGAGTATTCCCATAATTTTGAAAACAATTTTTCGCCCCAAGAATACTTACCAGAACAAATAAAAAATACAGTTTTGTATCAACCTGCAAACAACCCTCGAGAAATTGAATCTAGGAATTACCTCAAAAACCTTTGGAAAGAAAAATATAATTATTGATACTATTTTTATGTTCTAACATCATTACTTATTTTATACTTTTTTAAGAAATATTTTTTTAATTAAAACATTATTGTAATATTGCAATATTATAATATATCAATATCAGTGGGAATAACTAAATCCGAAAATTTTACAGACGTTCAAAATGAAATAGCTTTGCTTTCAAAAGCACTTGGGCATCCTGCAAGAATTGCAATTTTAGAGTATCTAAATGGGGTTGATAATTGTATTTGTGGTGATATAGTTAATGAAATTCCTTTAGCTCAACCAACTGTATCTCAGCATCTTAAAGAACTTAAAAATGCAAATTTAATCAAAGGTACAATTGAAGGAAATTCTATTTGTTATTGTATCAACGGCAATTCTATAGAAAAACTTATTTTTTACTTTTCAAAATTAGCTTCTAAATCAAAAAATAGTACATGTTGTTAAACTAAAATATCTTTAAAATGATTTTATCAGAATTTAAAAATAAATTAAGTACAGTAAATGAAGTAGTTTTTCTGAAGCCTGATGGTTCTTTAGTTCCAAAACATTTTCATATTACTGAAGTAGGGCAAATCAATAAAAAGTTTATTGATTGTGGGGGTACTATTAGAAATGAAAATCTAATCACCATGCAACTTTGGGAAAGCATCGATTTTTGGCATAAACTAGAACCTGATAAACTTATTTCAGTAATTAACCTTGCTATTGACAAATTAGGTATTGATGACTTAGAAATTGAAATAGAATATCAAGGAGAAACTATAGGGAAATATGAATTATTTTATGAAGATAATTATTTTAAATTAATCTCAACACAAACTGCTTGTCTAGCAAATGAAAAATGTGGGTTACCTACTTTTAATAAAATAATAGAAACCGCTCAATCATGTTGTTCACCTAATGGAGGATGCTGCTAATGAAAGAATATATCCTTAAAAACAAAAAATTTCTTGTAATATTAGCAGGAATAATTGCATTAAATTATTACTATGGTTTTGATGCAAAATTTACAATCATTAATCTTTTATGGATTTTTATAAATATAGTTAAAATATGAAAAACATACTCATTTTATGCACTGGAAACAGTTGTAGAAGCCAAATAGCTCATGGATTCCTTTCTTTATTTACAGAAAATACAAAAGTAAATATTTATAGTGCTGGTGTAGAAACACATGGAGTAAACCCCAAAGCCATAGCTACCATGCTGGAGGTTGGTATAGATATTTCAAATCATACATCCAACAATATCAATGAATATTTGGATATACGTTTTGATTTTGTAATCACAGTATGCGACAATGCCAAAGAAAGATGTCCATATTTTCCTACAAACGCCATTAAATTGCATTACAATTTTCCTGATCCTGCCAAAGCAACGGGTACTGATTCAGAAATTAATCAAAAATTTAGAGAAGTAAGGCAAATGATAAAAGAATATTTTTATACATTTGTAAAAAATAATTTACAAATTGAAGAACAAAATTTATGATAAATTAAATCTATTTAATTTAATCTCTAAATACATCATTAGCAATGTCCAAAATTCTACAATCTTTGCTTCAATTTCTTGATGAGGATCCCAACGATGCCTTTACATTGTATGCCATAGCACTAGAATATCAAAAAAGTGATTTACAAAAATCGGAATTTTATTACCAAAAATTGCTCAATAAACATCCAAAATATATAAGTACTTATTACCAATATGCTTCTATGTTGCAATCAATCAATAATATAAATGAAGCCGAAAAAATCTATAAACTAGGTATTGAGATAGCCACAGAAATCAGAGATTTTCATGCTTTAGCAGAACTAAAACAGGCACTAAACAAGCTTTTGGGGCTAGACTATGAAGATGAGTAATGTGTAATGAGTAATGTGTAATGTGTATTGTGTAATGAGTAATGTGTAATGTGTAATGAGTAATGTGTAATGTGTAATGTGTAATGTGTAATGTGGAATGTGTAATGCGTAATGTGTAATGTGTAATGTGGAATGTGTAATGTGTAATGTGTAATGTGTAATGTGTAATGAGTAATGAGTAATGAGTAATGTGTAATGTGTAATGTGTAATGTGTATTGTGTAATGAGTAATGTGTAATGTGTAATGAGTAATGTGTAATGTGTAATGTGTAATGTGTAATGTGGAATGTGTAATGCGTAATGTGTAATGTGTAATGTGTAATGAGTAATGTGTAATGTGTATTGTGTAATGAGTAATGTGTAATGTGTAATGAGTAATGTGTAATGTGTAATGTGTAATGTGTAATGTGGAATGTGTAATGCGTAATGTGTAATGTGTAATGTGGAATGTGTAATGTGTAATGTGTAATGTGTAATGTGTAATGAGTAATGAGTAATGAGTAATGTGTAATGTGTAATGTGTAATGTGTATTGTGTAATGAGTAATGTGTAATGTGTAATGAGTAATGTGTAATGTGTAATGTGTAATGTGTAATGTGGAATGTGTAATGCGTAATGTGTAATGTGTAATGTGTAATGAGTAATGTGTAATGTGTATTGTGTAATGAGTAATGTGTAATGTGTAATGAGTAATGTGTAATGTGTAATGTGTAATGTGTAATGTGGAATGTGTAATGCGTAATGTGTAATGTGTAATGTGGAATGTGTAATGTGTAATGTGTAATGTGTAATGTGTAATGAGTAATGAGTAATGAGTAATGTGTAATGTGTAATGTGTAATGTGTAATGTGTAATGTGTAATGTGTAATGTGTAATGTGGAATGTGTAATGTGTAATGTGTAATGTGTAATGTGTAATGTGTAATGTGTAATGTGTAATGTGTAATGTGTAATGTGTAATGTGTAATGTGTAATGTGTAATGTGTAATGTGTAATGTGTAATGTGT
>JAAFIH010000055.1 GCA_013297755.1 Cytophagales bacterium | reverse complement strand
CAAATTTAAAAGTTATATAAAAAAAATATAAATAAAATATTTATTACTTAATTTATAATATTTAAAATAAAATAAATTGTACTATTTCTATATCTTAAAAATGAAATTTCTTAATTAAATAGTGTTGCGTTGCAAACGAGGGCGATTGGGTAATTTTAGCGATTAATCTAAATACATACTAATTAACTCTTCGATATCAAATCTTGTTCGTGTGGCTTTCATATAAACTATTTTAAAAGATTTATTACCTAAAGTAGGGAAATTTGTATTTGATTCTTCATAGTAAACATTTACTATACCAGTAGAATATGTAAAAAAGTATCTTTTCTCAATTGAAGATGCTGAGAACGAATTTGATAAACTTACCCATGCAGTATTAGCCGAATTTCTTATGTACACAAGAACAAAGCCATTGTTTTCAATATCTGAGGTAATACCAGCAACAGAAATTGCACATTGAATTCCAGTAGAATTATTTGTCCAATCTAAACCAGAAACAGTTGCAACATAAATATATGCCAGTTCAGAGTTTGTGCCTGGTGTGCCTTGTGGTCCTGGTGCACCTTGCGTTCCTGGTGTTCCTTGCGTTCCTGATGTTCCTTGTGGCCCAGAATCTCCTTTTGGTCCAATTTGACCATTTTCTCCTTTACAACCACCTAAAATTATTGAAAGTGAAATTCCACTTATAAATAAGGCCGTTTTTAGTTTTGAAATAATATTAATCATAATTTTAGTAAATAACTTTAAACAAAAGTATTAAATATATTTAATTTCAAAAAAAATATTAAAATATTTTAAACACTCAATTTAATTTTTATTTTTACTAGTGTTAATCTTCTACCTCCGCTTTCATTAGTTTTCACTAAAAAATTTGCAATTCTTCATAATCTCTGACTATGATTAGGTGTTGGCAAATCTCAGATTTGCTAAAAACAAAAAAATCCTTATTTTGCCCCCGCTCTCCGTAGTCTTCTAAAAACTAAATAATAGCTGTTCGGCATAGTCCCTCGCTCTCCGTAGTCTTCTAAAAACTAAATAATAGCTGTTCGGCATAGTCTCTGACTATGTCGTGGTGTGGGCAAATCTCTGATTTGCGATAATAAAAAAAAACCCAATCGCCCTCGTTTGCAACCCAATCGCACCCAATCGCCCTCGTTTGCAACGGGGGCGGTCGAAATAATCGTTTGTAACGATTAAAATAAACAAAAAAAAGTCCTAGCTTTGGGGAATTTTATGGAATTAGAAAAAGTAAATTGGAGTTGATTGTGTTCTAAACCGATAAAAATCGGCAATTATCAATTATTCGACAATCGCTGTGCTAACTTGTCGAATAGCTGGTATGAAATAGCTTTTAAAAAGTGGTACACGTTGCAGAGGTGCGATAGAAGGGGAAAATTTAAAAATATGGTTTTTAAGGCTAAATTTATTTATGTTTTATTTTTGGGGTTGTGGTTTAATTCTACACCCAATCGCCCTCGTTTGTAACGGTGGCGGTCGAAATAATCGTTTGTAACGATTATAATAAACAAAAAAAGTCCTTATACCCCAATCGCCCTCGTTTGCAACGGGGGCGGTTGAGACAATCGTTTGTAACGATTATAATAAACAAAAAAAAGTCCTTATATTTGCAGCATGGCAGGCGATAAGTATAGGATTGGTGATCAAAATGGTGTTTATCCAATCGCCCTCGTTTGCAACGGGGGCTGTCGAAATAATCGTTTGTAACGATTATAATAAACAAAAAAAATCCTTATATTTGTGTCATGGCAGGCGATAAGTATAGCATTGGTGATCAAAATGGTGTTTATTATACAACATCTACAATTATATCTTGGATAGATGTTTTTACACGCATTTCTTACAAAGAAATAATCACAAAATCGCTTAACTATTGTATAGAAAACAAAGGATTAGAAATATATGCTTGGGTGTTGATGCCCAATCACTTGCATTTGGTTTGTAGAGCAAAAGAAGGCTTTCAATTATCTGAAATATTACGAGATTTCAAAAAATTTACGTCCAAACAAATTGTAGAAGAAATAAAAACAAGTAACGAAAGCCGAGCAGAATGGCTGCTGGATAAATTTGCTTATGAAGCGAAAAAGACGGGCAGGGCAGAAAATTATAAAGTTTGGCAAGATGCCAATCATGCTATTGAAATTGGTGGTTTTATAAATATAGAAGAAAAAATAAACTACATACACCAAAATCCAGTAAAAGCTGGTTGGGTGTATAAAGCAGAAGATTATATGTATAGCAGTGCCATTGATTATTGTGGCAATAGTATAGGTTTAGTAAAAGTTATTGTAATTTAAAAAAAAGGACTTTCTTTGTTTATTAAATCGTTGCAAACGATTGTCTCAACCGCCCCCGTTGCAAACGAGGGCGATTGGGTGGTATCGATAAAAAATTGGCACTTCTAAAATAAATAAATAATAATTGGTAATTTACAAAACAACTTCTACCTTTGAAATACGTATTTAATATTATATCTTTTACATCAAACAAATGCCGCAAACATATCAATTGCCATATACAATTAGAGAAGAACTTTTTAAAGAATTAACCAAAGAAAGTGCCTCAAAACTAGCTGATTTGATAGAAAAATCAATAGATACCGTATTTTCTTCTGCTAAAGATATTGCAATTCAAAAGAAACTTGAAATCAAAGATGAACTAAGTAAAGAGTTGGCATCTAAAGCTGATATAGCAGTTTTAAGGTCTGAAATTGATGTCGTTAGATCTGAAATAGCAGTTTTAGAATCTAAATTAGAAAGGAAAATAACAATTTACTTTGTAATTCTACTTTCTGCAATGATTATTCTCAACAAAGAATCCATCACATTGATTGGGCAAATGTTGGGATTGGTAAAATAGAATTATTAGTTAAGAATAAGGCACACAATCATATTTTTACGTTAAAATCGGTCTTTCCGCCCTTGTTGGTGTTCTTCGCCAACAAGGAATCTATTCTTTTGACACCTTTTAGGTTTTAGATTTATAGTTTTCTGCCTTGTGAGGCATTATCCCCTCACAGCCAAACTATTCGGCCAAGGAGCAGCAGCACCCATAGCCCAAAACACCTCATTGCTCAGTTCTTTTGCCGTTGGCGAACGATTTTCGGTTGCCCCACTATCCTTAGTGTTCAGGCAGTGGCACTAAGGATTAGCAAATAAATTGTAGTTCCTCACTGGTCTTAGCGTCCACTAAGACCAGTGGGATAGTATTTTTATTTTATAAAACTATGTAAATATTTATTAAAAAAAATGCACCTAAATCAAAATTTATAAATATATTTGCTTTTATCGATTCTAAATTCTCAATTCTCAATTAAAAAAAATTCATAATTCTATTGTTTCGCCATATTCACATCATTACTTTTTTGTTTTTATGTGCTAACCTTACCTTTGCCCAAACCTCTGTATACACCAACATACGCGTTTCGCCACCCTATTCTGTGTATTTACAAGATTATGTAGAACCTGGAAAAGCCAAAATACAAGTATCGCTGAGGCTTGACGACCAAGTAGAAGCCACCAGAGATGTAAAACTACGCTTTAGTATCAAAGGCGATAATATTACTCTCGTTACCAAACCAGAATTTGCCCAAAAACTTACCCTTAGTGCAGGTGTGCAAGAAACGTTTCAAGGCGATGACGATGACATAGCTCCCTACTTTACTCGTGATAAATGGAACTTTCAAGGTTCGCCAAAGCAAGAAACTGACTTTAGAAATACAGGCAGATTGCCTGAGGGTTATTACCAATTTTCGGTAGAAGTGCTCGACTTTCAGCGAAACACAGTGTTGAGCAATTTGCAAGTTTTTGCCTTTGCATGGATACAACTAAGCTCCCCTCCCTGCTTTCGATTTCCAGTGTTCAATTGTGGCAACAATACAGTGGTAGAAACCAAAATCAATGCCTTTGCCAATCCAGTATTTAACATAGAGTGGGAAAGCAACAATGCAGGAGCTCGCAACTCTGCTTTTACTACAGAATACGACCTAAAAATAGTAGAACTTTGGCCCAACGAAAATCAAAACCCTATCGATGCCCTCAACAGCTCACCCAATGTTTTTTATGAAGAAAAAGGGATGACTACCCGCCAAGTGGTTTACGACCAATCCAAACCCATGATGACACCAGGCAGAAAATTTGTGGTTCGTTTGCGAGCCTACGATGCCGGTGGATTGGATTTGTTTAGAGACAATGGCTATGCTGTGCCTATCATTATTCAATATGGCGATGTGTGCCAAACACCAACGCTTATCACTGCACGAGCACCCAATTGGCAACAAGGCAAAATCACATGGCAAGCCATGCCTAGCAATTCTGCCTACACCATACGCTACCGCGAACGTGGGCAAACAGACTGGTACTACCAAAACGATATTTTGTTTACAGAACATACCATTAGCAATTTGTATGACAATAGAACCTACGAATACCAAGTAATAGCCAGTTGTGGACAGATAGAAAGTGCCCCCAGTGCCATAGCCAGTTTTGCCACCCCTGCCAAGCCAGCCACTACTTTTAACTGTGGCCAAGGGGCAGCAGCACCAGCAGCCACCAACACCTCACTACTCACTAGTATTGCCGTTGGCGAACGATTTACAGCCAGAGGCTACGACATA
Source organism: Cytophagales bacterium (assembly GCA_013297755.1). Taxonomy (GTDB): domain Bacteria; phylum Bacteroidota; class Bacteroidia; order Cytophagales; family UBA9547; genus REAG01. The sequence goes on along the minus strand of JAAFIH010000055.1, from coordinate 8,608 downwards.
GAAGTAACCGAAATAACGGCCAGCAACAGCAAATTTACAGGAAAAGGCATTATGGCAATGCCATTTTTGAACAATGCACGCATGCAAGTGGAGTTTACAGACATAGCCATCAACAGCGAACGAAAACTGAGCGATGGCAGAGTGAGAGTGACCCAAGGAGCAGTAACAGTATTGAACGACCAGCAAAAACAAAAACTACTGCCCATAGCCCAAACTGTGGATAATGTGTATGACAAAGCCAACAAACTGGCCGATGAAGCAGATACGTACGCCAACCAAGTTACCGATTTTATGACTACCGCCCAAAACCTGCCCCAACAAGCCAAAGAATTGATACAGCAAGGCAGCCAACAAATAAAAGAAGGCAAAGCCATGATAGCACAAGGCAACATAACCTCAGGACAAAACCTAATAGAACAAGGTAAAAAAGCCATACAAGAAGGCATAAACAAGGCAGGAAGTGCTGCTAAAAATTCTGGAAGTGGTGTTGGTGGTGTGGTTGGTGCCTTGGCTGGTGGGGTAACTAATTTTAAAGATTTGCTAATAAATGTATTCAGAACTACTTCTGATAGTTTACAAGCTGAAAATGAAAAAATTGGCAACTTGACTTTATATGAAAAAATAGATGCTTACAATGGTTTTGCAACTGATACCACAGTATCAACTGTTTCAACAACAGATGTTTATGAAACCGAAAATGAGGAAATAACAATTGAAGCCTTAAAAACCGAAAATGGGTTTTCAGATATTATAACTACTTATCAAAAAGAGAAAAAAAGCATTGCCCTCAAAATGTATTTACAACAAAACATAAAATTATTGGCAGAAATTATTGCAAATGAACCTAAAATTGAAGCTGTGATTGCATCTATTAAAAGGGATATTACCCAAATTGATTTTACAAAAATAGATTATGCCAATCTTGGAAAAACAAATCTTGAAACGACTATTAAAAACTATATTGTTTCAAAAATATTAGAATAGCAACATGTTGAAATCAAAAAAACATATATTGGTTTTATTTTTTATGAACATTTTGTGTTCATTTCAATATGTATTGGCTGCTGATACAACCCAAGTATTTGAAGAATATAAACTTGCTATACAACAAGATTTCAAAAATATAGAAGAGCTGTTGGAAAAGAAAGAAGGTGTCTATGTTTTTCATTCTAGTACTACTTTTGAACAAACTAATAATGATGAAATATATTTGCGATGGGCAAGAAATATGACGCATCCTGCTATCAAGGCACAATATGCAGTCGCAAACATTGGGGATGAAGATGCAATAAACAAAACACTAGAAAATGTAGACTCCAAAACGAATCGTAAACTTATTGTTTATATAACATCCATACTTACGTATCCAAAAGAAGATGTAAATAGACGTGGACAACTGACTGTCAATCATTTTATTGACAAAGCCACAAAAGTCATTGAAGATGAGCTATATGGGAGTTCAGGATCTGAAAAAACATTTTCTGTCATTTCTGTTATTAGAATCAATGAGTTTATAATCACACTCAAAAAAAATGGTAAAAAAACAACTGCCTATTTTGAAACTACTGACAACATTTCTGAAAAAATAAATAGAAAACACCAAATAAGGGTATTGCCAGCCAAGTACATTTCAAACCCTTGTATAGAAGCCATAAAAGCTACTTTTAATGCCCAAGTAAAAACAAATTTAAAAACTTTTGTAAGCCAAGTAGCAGATGCATTTGAAAGTCAAACGTGCAATCCCAAAATTGATTGTAACGAAAAAGCCAAAGCCCTAAACGATGCTATTTCAAACAAAAACTCTGATAACATAAAGGCAGCCATTGATGCTCTTTTGGTACCAACTGGGCAAGTAAGTGGTGGCAATAGGGTTGTTTTAAAATATGGTGATGCTGGTTTATCTTACGACTATTACCAAAAAGCACTCAGAGAATGTATTACACTCGACCAAAGAATTACAGCTATCAAAACCTTATTAGAACTTAAATGGGTAAGTACTCCTTATGAAAATGTAATTATAGATTTTATAAAATATGCACCTGTAGCCCAACAAATCGATTTACTAAATGGATTGTTAAGTACAAAAACAGATGGCAAAACGTTGCTCACTGCCTTGTTTCAATCGGTAGATGGCGCTCAATTTGATGCACTCATAAGCGAGTTATGGATAGTAATTAAAGCAGTCAAGCCAAGCACAAGTTCTGTTGGAAAATTGTATGCAGATGATAAATCGCATCTTTTTGGTAGAGGTTCAGCCACTTCTGGTTTGTCTTTTAGCCAATCAATTGACAACGATGGTAAAATAACCCTGACCTCAGAAACTAGCCGTTTAAATGACGATTATTATGAACCAGGCAGGAGTTATAAACATACAACAGAAAGCAAAGATCCTTATGAATATATTTTAATAGATTTCAAAACAGATTATTTACTGCCAAATAAAACATATTATAAATACACGCCTGTTATGCTACCAGCCTGTGTAGTCTATGGATTGTTCAACTACGAAAACAATACTCGAAATCTCAATACAGGAAAATTAGTACTAGATGTTGGATTAATAGCCTTGGGGGTAGGCGAAATAAATGCAGCTATCAAAGCTGGACAACTAGGCTGGCGGTTTGCCTTTGCAGTAGCCGATGTAGGCATAGGTTCTACTGATTTGGTTATACAAAATGTGTTTTTAGACAAACTAAGTCAAACCAAAGAAGGACAAAACTTTCTTTCTGCATGGACACGCATACAGCTACTCTACGTAGGTGGTTCACTTACTCAATTGGCTTTACAAAAGGTAGCCCTCAAAAAAGCTTTCGATGCCATAGATTCTAATAAAGGAATATGCACATTACCAGAAGGAGGAACGCTAACTTATACCAAAGCAGAACAAGATAAATTAAAAGAAATTGTAAATAAGGCAGAGGGATTGAAAGTTATAGATGAGGTTTTCGAATCTGCACGACAATTTATTAGAAACAATTATGGACAAGATTTTTTAAACCAAATAACCTTAAAATATGGAAAAGAAAACACTGGTGCATTAGCTGTATTGGTAAAAAGATTTGGAGATGAAGGTGCTGATTTATTAAATCAAGAAAAAACTTTAGATGAAATTGCTTCTGCTTTAGTAAAAGAGAGAGTAGTTTATAGACATATTGGTTCACAGGCTGGGTATTTGGAAGGATTGAAAAGTACAGGTAAGATACCTGGTGGATATACAACATATTTCTCAGCTGATAAATTTGATGACCCTGTTGAAGCTATTTCAAAAATGCAATTAAATAGTGAATGGACAGATGCTGTTTGGGTAGCTGAATTTGATGGAGCTCAGTTAGTAGGTAAAGTAGAAATACCAAAAGCCAAGTGGAATGAAGCCAGTTACTTAGAAGTGTTAACTAAAAGTTTTCCTAAATGGGGAAAAGGTGGAGCTACTCAATTTATAACCAAATCAGAAATAAATATATCTAAACTTAGAAATTTAAAGACTGGTGAATTAATTGACTTTACAAATAAAATCAACTTAAAAGGAGCTAAAGGATTAATTGGTAAAGATTTCGAAAATTTTTTGACAAAGAATTTGCCTAATGCATCAACAGGCTTTTCAAAAGGTGGGAGAGACTTTGATGCTTCTTATAATAGTGGTACTATTTGGGTTGAAGCAAAATCTGGCAGATATTGGGAAGAACAACTTTCAAATTCGGCAGGAATTGAAAAATTTAAATCTGATATGGGTTCTAGATTAAAAATTGCCTCTGACAATTCAGCCAAGTATGAATTATTCTCTAATACTTCAATTCCAAATTTTATAAAAACTTGGCTTGAAAGTAAAGGTATTAAGTTCTTTGAAATTTTAGATTAAAATGGGATTATCTGCATCAATTGATATTAAATTTAATGAAATATATAGTTTTGATATAATTATTCAAAAATTAATTACTTGTGATTGGTCATTAAATGATAATGAAAAAATAGTTTTTTTAGATAACAATGATTTTGACTGGAAAGAATCTAATCTGGATAATCAAGAATTAGTTTTAAATAGACTTAAAACTATATTTAGCAATAATAAAATTGTCGCTTTAAATTTTTTATATAAGGGAGAAACAGGAGGTAGCTTTATTTTCTTAGACAATTATACAATATCAATCAATATAAATATATTTAGAAAAAAAATAGAGCCAACAAATCATACAGATTTCTCTTTTTACATACTTAGATTAAATCAAATTATCAATGACTGTAATTTGATTTGTTCTGAGTTTGTGTAACAACCCAATAAAATCTAAATTTCTATTAACGGCACTTTAAAAATTTTCAAATAAAGAGTGTCATTTTCTGTGTATAAATCAATATAGCCTTTATCCTTCCAATCCAACAAATCTTTTTCAATAAGTTCAAGATTACTTTTGATATTTTCAGGTAATGAACTCCATTTCCAAGTGGGGTTGTAAAAACCAAAATCGTGTTCAATGCATTTTATGAGTTGTTGTAATACTTTTTTTCTTGTTGATGCCATTTTTAAAGATTTAATTAATTTTGTAAATATTCAGGAGTAAAATTAGCAATAATGCTTCAAGTTTTTCAGTGTTATCATGAATTTATTCCTAAAATTCTATCCTTCTCTGGGACAGTCCCAATCGCCCTCGTTTGTAACGGGGGCGGTTGAGACAATCGTTTGTAACGATTATTATACACAAAAAAAGTCCTTATATTTGCAGTATGGCAGGCGATAAGTATAGGATTGGTGATCCCAATCGCCCTCGTTTGTAACGGGGGCGGTCGAAATAATCGTTTCCAACGATTACAAATAAAAAAAAGTCCATATTTTTACAACATGGCAGGAGATAACCCCCGTTCTCCGTAGTCTTCAATAATTCAATAGTAGTTCGGCATAGTCTCTGACTATGTCGCGGTGTGGGCAAATCTCTGATTTGCAATATTAAAAAAAAGTCCTATTTTTGTAAGGAAAAAAAGGAATAGTATAAAAGCAAATCAGAGATTTGCAACCACTTCGACATAGTCAGAGACTATGCCGAACACTACGAAGAGCGGGGGCAAATTCTAGTGGTAGCGAAGACTTATCACATACTGGTGTAATAGTGGAAATTTTAGCAGACAATAGTGCTAAAATTGTTCAAGCCAATTGTGCTGGTGCTTGTGATGGAACATCAACTACTAGGTCAATTAATAACACAAATAATGGAAGTTCAAATGGGCATTTATGGGAAGGTTTAACAAATAAAAAGGGAGTTTCTATTCAAAAATATTTTAAATATTGGGGAAGATTAAAATATGTAAACAAATGAAAAAAATAATAGGAAGTATATTTATAATTATGTCGTTTTTTAAAAATACATCTGCACAATTAAAATATGTTAGTGAATTTAATATTGATAAATACTCTAAAAATAAAGAGTCTTATGAAATTATGGATGTATTTTTATATTCGAACAAGATTTATATATCAGATACAGAAAAAAACATCATCTTTTTTAATTTAAACGATAAGAAAGATTCTTTAGATAAAAATAGAACGTTAGAAATTAAAAAAAACAAGTATCCACCCAAAGGTTTTATTATACAAGAAAAAGGGTTTTATTTTTTCTCTGACAATAAGTTATTTTACACTAACTCAATAGGAAATACTATTAAGATAATTCAAGAAAAAGAATTTTTATTATCTATTTTACCTTATGATAAAAAATTAATCTTTGCAATAACAGAAAATAAATTATTTACAATATCTGAAGTTAAAAAACTAGATTCAACTAACTTTCAGAAAAAGTTTAATCCAAATTTAATGTGTTGCTATTTTAATGATGAAATCAGAATTTATACTCCAGAAAAAATAAGATTAGATAATTATTTCATTTTAAAATATAATTTAAAAACTTATCCTAAGGTTAAAAATTTCACTTTACAATATATCAATAAAAATTATTTATATTGGTTTAATGATTACGAACCACATAGATTTTTAAAAACAGATACTGCTGGAAAAATTATTTTAAATAAGTTATTAGATAAAAATATATTAAACTACAATAATATTTGGTCTAAAGATATTGATGAGGGAAGCAGTTTGGATCCAAGACAATATCTTAGATTCACCACAAACTCTCAAAAAGACATGTATCTTGTATTTAAGACGACTGATTATAAAGTAAAAATATACAAAGTTGAATTGTAGTTTTAGGTTGTTTTAAAATTACAGCACGATCCAATCGCCCTCGTTTGCAACGGGGGCGGTCGAAATAATCGTTTGTAACGATTATAATAAACAAAAAAAAGTCCATATTTTTACAACATGGCAGGAGATAAATACAGAATAGCAGACCAAAATGGTGTTTATTATACAACATCTACAATTATATCTTGGATAGATGTGTTTACACGCATTTCTTACAAAGAAATAATCACAAAATCGCTTAACTATTGTATAGAAAACAAAGGATTAGAAATATATGCTTGGGTATTGATGCCCAATCATTTGCATTTGGTTTGTAGAGCAAAAGAAGGCTTTCAATTATCTGAAATATTACGAGATTTCAAAAAATTTACGTCCAAACAAATTGTAGAAGAAATAAAAACAAGTAACGAAAGCCGAGCAGAATGGCTGCTGGATAAATTTGCTTATGAAGCGAAAAAGACGGGCAGGGCAGAAAATTATAAAGTTTGGCAAGATGCCAATCATGCTATTGAAATTGGTGGTTTTATAAATATAGAAGAAAAAATAAACTACATACACCAAAATCCAGTAAAAGCTGGTTGGGTGTATAAAGCAGAAGATTATATGTATAGCAGTGCCATTGATTATTGTGGCAATAGTATAGGTTTAGTAAAAGTTATTGTAATTTAAAAAAAAGGACTTTCTTTGTTTATTAAATCGTTGCAAACGATTGTCTCAACCGCCCCCGTTGCAAACGAGGGCGATTGGGATGTTTGTTCAAATTTGGGTGGTGTAAATCCTGACTTTATAATGGCTTGTATTGCATTTGAAACTGGTAGAAGTTTTGATCCATGTATAAAAAACAGTAGTAATGGTGCAACAGGTATAATTCAATTTACTAAATCTAATGCTGAATATCTTGGCACTAATACAGATAAACTTTGTAAAATGACTGCTGATGAACAATTAATTTATGTAGAAAAACATTTTAAAGCAGTACTTGGAAAGAATGTTACAAAACTAAAAACTATTGAAGATGTTTATATGACGATTTTTCTGCCAATTATGGTAGGAAAAACTAATGATACTGTAATTGCAGAAGATGGAGATAAATATTATGAATTGAATAAAGGATTAGATTTAGACTTAGATGGTAAAATTACAAAAGAAGAAGCATGTTATAAAGTAAAAAAACAATATGAAGATGGGCAAAATCATAAAAATTAGCATTAGAATATTCATAATATTTATCAGTATTATTGTTTTATTTTCTCAAAAAATGGAAAAAGTGCTTTTAAAGAAATACCCTAAATTTTATGAATATAAAATTAATTCTGAATATCTAAAAAAAGCATTGAAAAACGAAAATGACGTTTATAAGGTATTTGAAAAAAAGCATTTTATTGAAACTAAAGAAAAAGTTGAAGTTATTATGAGAGAAATATCAAATAATAATTTTGATTGCCCAAATTGCGGTGCAATCTTAGAAATTGAAATAAAAACTAAAGAAAAAACATTTGTAAAGTATATTGGACCAATTGGAAGTTTTTCTAGATTACCTAAATATGAAATTTCTAGAAGTGGAGAAGAGTCTTTGAATATTTATTTGTTTCCTGGCTCAGTAAATAATGGCGAACTATATATGAGTTTAGAGGTATATACATTTATAAACAATAACATTTCTAAGTCTTTAAAAATTGATGAATACTCATATGATAGTAAAATGTCAATGCTCCCTGTCAAAACAAACCATTCATCAAAATATAGTTATATGTATAAAGAGTTAAATGATCAATTTTATAAATTGAAAATAGTAGATTCAGGAACAATCTTATTAAATAATGAAGTAAAAAAAATATTAATACCTAAAAACTATAAATTTGATGGTGTTGAATATAAACTTGAATGATAGTTTCTCCCCCCACTACCCAATCGCCCTCGTTTGTAACGGGGTCGGTCGAAATAATCGTTTGTAACGATTATAATAAACAAAAAAAGTCCATATTTCCCAATCGATCCCAATCGCCCTCGTTTGTAACGGGGTCGGTCGAAATAATCGTTTGTAACGATTATAATAAACAAAAAAAGTCCATATTTCCCAATCGCCCTCGTTTGTAACGGGGTCGGTTGAGACAATCGTTTCCAACGATTAAAATACACAAAAAAAATCCTTATATTTGCAGCATGGCAGGAGATAAGTATAGGATTGGTGATCAAAATGGTGTTTATTATACAACATCTACAATTATATCTTGGATAGATGTGTTTACACGCATTTCTTACAAAGAAATAATCACAAAATCGCTTAACTATTGCATAGAAAACAAAGGATTAGAAATATATGCTTGGGTATTGATGCCCAATCATTTGCATTTGGTTTGTAGAGCAAAAGAAGGCTTTCAATTATCTGAAATATTACGAGATTTCAAAAAATTTACGTCC
>JAAFIH010000054.1 GCA_013297755.1 Cytophagales bacterium | reverse complement strand
CTCTCATCTAAGTTTGGTATAAATTTGGTAATCTTTTCTATCAATAATGAATCGTTTGACATTTTATATCTTTTTACAAAAATAGAAAAAAAATATAAAACGTATCACTTAATATTTAACAAATCCTAAGTCTAGAATATTTTGGGGCACCTATTTCAATAGACCCAAGTTTTAGACCCATGTTTATTACTGCCATACTCAACCCAGATGCCTCAACACTAGGCAAAACCATAACCCTAAACCCAAGCGATAGAGTAACTGCAATTGCAAAACCATTTCGCAATGTAGTATTCTATGGAGGCAACAGCAAAGGCAAAGGAAGCATGTACGAATTTAGACTTGGCAGCAGCTATGCAGCTGTAACCCCAACAGTAGCCAACAATAGAATATACATACGCTATGCCGCCAACTATTATCCCTTTGGAGCACCCATGCCAGGCAGAAGTTTTAGTGCTGGGTTGGCGTATAGGTATGGGTTTAATGGGAAGGAGAAGGATAACGAGACTTCATGGCAAGATTATGGCTTTAGGATGTACTACCCTGATTTAGGAAGATTTTTTTCTCCAGATCCTATTGGTAATAGATTCCCAATGTTGTCTCCTTATCAATTTGCAGGTAATACACCTATTTGGGCTGTTGATTTGGATGGATTAGAAGCAAGAGTTTATAATGATTTATCAATGCCTATTGGTCATACATTTATTTCATTAATTGATGATGAAGGTGTGATTAATGTTTATACATTTGGACAATATGGAGAAGGAAAAAAAGATAGTGAACAAGGTCCTGCAGGAGAGGGTGCTTTGGTTCATTTAAAAGGAGATGCAGCTAATGAATATATAAACCACGAGTTTAAAGAATATGGTAATAAAATTCAAGTGTATGAAATCTCAGATAAAACTATTAGAAAAGAAGAGGTAATTAATTATTACTCAGATTTAATGAAAAAATATAATACACCAGCTACAAGTACACATTTCGAAGTTGGATTAGTTAAACAGTTTCCAAAATCGGGCAGTAAAGCAGTTAAATATAATCAAGATAAAGGTGGTTGGGATTATTGTGGTTTACCAATATGGTTTACAGATGATAAAAATTGTACCTCTGTTGCTATAGATGGACTTTTAGCTGGTCAATCCCATACTACATTGAATCAAATTAAAAATGTTACATCTGTTCCACAAGCTTTAGACCAAACGTTTAAAAACTATGCGAAAATCTTTTCAAATAGATACAAAAATGTTACAAGTGATGCCAAAGCCAAAGCCAAAAGCAATGCTAATTCTACTCCTAAGCCCAGAGGGAAAATAAGAACGTCAGGTGAGGGCAAGAAAATTCAATATTAATATTTACTACAACTATGACTCGAAGAATTTTAGTGCCTGCCATTATGATATTATCTTTTTCTTTAGTTACGTTTACCTTTTATAACTGGGGAATATTATATTTCAATGTTCAAAATGATGCAAGAGATTTGGTTATTTTCAGAGAAGATCCTAAAAGTATAATTAGTAAAGAATGGTTTGAAAAATTTTTAATGCATCACACAATAAATGTAGAAGAAGAAAAAGATTATAGATTTATGTTAATAGTATGTTCATTACAATTTTTACTTTTAATAATTCATTTTTATGACCCTTTTAAACCTCCTTTTTAACCCCAGCTAGCCGTAGTTTGTAAATAAAAAATGCTGGATGTTTGGCGAAGTCTCCAGACTTCGTCAAAGTGTATGCAAATCTCAGTTGGTCAGATTGTAGGACATGAAATAAATGAAGCATATATTGCAGCAGATGAAACCCCTACCCCATGGTCTGTGGCACACAGAACATTCAACCAATTATATGTCTCGTCCTAAAAAAAGTTTACAGTTATTGATTAAATCCTGATACAAATTTACACATTTTTTTTAATCCTAAAATCTATTTACTTTTGCCCACTCGACCTCGTTTGTAACGGGGTCGGTTGAGCAAATCGTTTCCAACGATAATAAAAAAACGAAATAAAGTCCATAATTTTTTACAAAAAACAACCACTTTTCGTGTTCACGAAAAAATAAAAAAAATAAAAAAAGGGGGGCAAAAAAACAAAAGTGGCTTCGCCAGTAATAACCTCTTACTATCCTTAGTCTTGGGTGTAGGGCTAATAAATAGTGCTACTGCGTGAAGATTTCTGATAGTTAAGATCAAGTATTTAATAAAAAAAGCTGCCATATCATGGCAGCTTTTTAATAAATAAAATTTTAAAAATGTACTATTTAACAATCATTTTTTTGACAATTTGATTTGTGCCATTTGATAATTTCAAGAAATACACCCCAGATTTCAAATCAGTAATATTTATTTCATTTAAACCTGCACTAAGACTGTTTTTAAATGGAACTTTTTTGCCAATCATATCAAATGCAGTAACTTCCATCTGAGAAGGAATATCTATCATAATAACATCTGATGCAGGATTTGGATATACTTTTACAGCTGTAACATCTATATTATCTACACCTTTTATTGATGTAGAAGTTACTGTAGATACTGTCAATGCTATCATATTACTCATAATTGTAGTATTAGCAGGATTGTTATGTATGGCATAGATATTGGTAGTACCAGCAGACAAAGCTGTCAAAGCACCAGAACTTCCATTGATGGTGGCAACTGCCTTATTGCTAGAATACCAAACAGTTGATACAGGAGTAGAAGCATTACTTGGACTGTAATTAACAACAGTGTAAGTCGCCATGCCACCTACAGTAAGTGCATTGGTACCGGTGATAGTAGCAGATTGAAGTGCTATTGGCAAAGAAACACTATTTACTGTAACAACTGTAAGCGAAATACCATTGCTTGTAATAGATACCATAGCAGGATTATTATGTATGGCATAGATATTGGTAGTACCAGCAGACAATGCTGTCAAAGCACCAGAACTTCCATTGATGGTGGCAACTGCCTTATTGCTAGAATACCAAACTGTTGATACAGGAGTAGAAGCATTACTTGGACTATAATTAACTACAGAGTAAGTCGCCATGCCACCTACAGTAAGTGTATTGGTGCCTGTGATAGTAGCAGATTGAAGTGCTATTGGAGATGTAACAGTGAGTGAAATACCATTACTTGTAATAGGCGACATTGCTGGATTGTCATGTATAGTATAAATGCTCGTAGTCCCATCGGATAAAGCTGTCAAAGCACCAGAACTTCCATCAATGGTGGCAACTGCCTTATTACTAGAATACCACATTGTTGAAACTGGAGAAGTTGCTGATATTGGAGTATATCCTATTAAGGCATAATTTGATGAGCTACCTACAAGTAAATTGCTAGTTCCGCTAATGGTTGCCGATTGCAATGCAATAGCAGCAGATGTTACAGTTAGCGATATTCCATTACTTGTGATAGATACCATGGCAGGGTTGTTGTGAACGGCAAAAATAGTTGTCGTTCCAGCAGATAAAGCAGTCAAAGCTCCACTCATACCATTAATTGTTGCTACTGCCATGTTACTTGAATACCACATCGTTGATACTGGTGTATTTGCAGATAGAGGCGAATAACCTACTACAGTATAATTTGAAGTTCCACCAACAATTAAGCTATTACTACCAATTATAGTTGCTGATTGCAGAGCAATGGGTGCAGAGGTTACAGTGAGCGAAATACCATTGCTTGTGATAGGAGCCATTGCAGGATTGTCGTGTACAGCATAAATGGTAGTTGTTCCTGCCATCAAAGCCGTTAATGCTCCTGAGGTTCCATCGATAGTTGCTACAGTTGTATTGGATGAATGCCAAATAGTAGAAAGTGGGGTTGATGCACTGTTTGGACTATATCCAATGACAGAATAACTAGTTGTGCCACCTGCAACCAAGGTAGTACTACCCACAATAGTAGCTGTTTGGAGTGCAATGGGTAAACTTGTAACTGTAAGCGATATTCCATTGCTAGTAATGGGAGCCATAGCAGGATTATCATGTACTGCATAAATGCTTGTGGTACCTGCTGCTAAGGCTGTCAAAGCACCAGTCATACCATTGATGGTTGCAACAGATAAGTTACTAGAATGCCAAACTGTAGAAACAGGGGTTGTAACAATACTGGGCGAGTAACCTAAAACTGCATAATTGGCCATGCCGCCAGCAACTAAACTATTGCTACCACCTATTGTAGCCGATTGTAAAGCAATCAATGAATATGGAGATACTGATTCATAAGTTGTTCCAAATCTTATTTCATCTATATCATACGAGTTTTGATTGACAGCTACGTAACTTATGCTCGAAAAGGCTGTGTTTGCGGTTACATTAGCAATCACTTGAGCAACTGCCATAGAAGGTAAAAGTGGACCTGTTAATGAAGGATTTACAAATACACGCATAATATCGCCTAGAGAATTAAATTCATGACTTACAACTATAAAATAAGTAGAATCTACTGTGATTGTACGATTAGACAATGCGTATATTTCAGAATAATTATTGGAATTAGCATCAAATATTCTTTTTTCTCTTAATCCAATTAAGCCATTGTTTTGGATTACAACACCTAATTTGTCATTTTGAGAATTTATATATCCTGCAAAAGTACCATCTGTTTGGTTAGCAAAAATAAATTGCATATCGTCATTGCTATTTCTTCTTAGCAAAAAACTAGTATACATGGTTTTACCCTTTCTACCAATAATATTGTCTTGATTTAAAAAAGTAGAAAAATTACCAGTTTGCAACATATCAAGTCTTCTATTAATTCCACCAAAGCTCTCACCTCTGTTCAAGTAAAAACCAGATGTACTTAGGGTGTTGTATCCCAAAGCAGTTGCATTTATGATAGTAGCTTGCGATGGATTTTGAGATTGAGCCAACCAACCACCATTCCAACCAGACTGTAAATTATTTAAACCAAGAATTGTTGAATTTATTGGATAATCAAAACCCTCATAAGCTAATAATTGCGAAGTTGTAGTTTGATTAGATACTGTAATACTAGAGGTTTGTACTACAGTGTTAAATAATCCTGTTACAGATAATGTTAGCGTATAAGTTCCATTTTTAACCCCAATACCTGTAACAGTTGGAGCATCAACAATTGGAATATATAAACCATTTGGATCTGATACAGACCATTTATAAATTACATTACCAGTTCCACTAGATGGGTTGAGTGTAGAAGCTAACAAACTGCTACCACCATTTGTATTAATAGCATTAGAGGGTAAAATATTTACACCATCTAAGCTAACAACTGATAAAGTTGGAGTAACATCGTCCCATGTCTGTGCTAAACGAATTTCATCTAAAGCACCACCATTTGCATCTGATCCAAGTGCAAAATATATACCATTAAAAGAAAATACTTGATTATATGTTTGAGAAAACGATGCAGTATTGGGTTCAGGTAGGGCATCATTTGGGTTTTGAAATACATCTACTTTTGTACTGGATGCATTAAAGGTATATTTAACAACAACAAAAATAACTTCTCCATAATTAAAAGTAGTTGTTCCATCAAATTTAAGGCCGTTATTTACTCCTGTAGCAAGCTGCAATACTTTTTTATCACTAAAAGAACCAACACCTAATTTATTTATATTATTGTCATAATTAGATAAGCTCTCATTAGAATTTATGAGCTGAACTACTGGTCCATTGTTATACCAACCAGCTGCATCTTTAATTTTTTTAAACAAAAATGACATATATACAACAGTACCTGGCTTTCCTAAATACCCAGATCCATTATCTAATATACCAGGAACTGAAAAACTGCGACTTGTTCTTTCTGAATAATTTGTTGAACCCATAAGATTGCCAGACTTTTGCAAAGTCATATAGCTTAAAGATGGAGAATTAGCATAGGTGTTTCCTAAAGCACCTCCAATTTCAAACCAAGCTGAACTCCATCCTATTCCACTTGATGTTGTATTGATACCTTGTCCTGCTGGAGCGTCAAAACCATCGTAAACAAATGCTTGCCCAAAAGAAATAAAATGTAAACCCAACAGCACTATGGCAGTGATAAGTTTGTTTTTTGTTGAAGTAAGATAATTTTTCATAATTAAGTATTTACAGTTAAAGTTTATTAAAATATTTCAAATATAACTAATAATATTCATAAATAGTTTTATTTTTTTTTTATTCTATTTAATTTTTAAAATAAAGTATATGTAATATATATAAACTAAATCAATAAAACTAGTATTTTTGATTGAAATCAACAAATTCGGTTTTGCCCTAATTTCAAAAAAAACATTTTTTCATTTATTGAAAATCTGATATAACAAACCGAAAAATTAAAATTACATTCCTATATTTTTTCTCCCTCTTGGAGAGAAATTAAAAGAGGGGTTTAAAATAAAATTGTCATATTTGTTTTTCGATTCAATATAATATAAAAACCCCTATCGTTTTTTTAAGAATCAGACTATCTTTCTACTTTGGAGAAAGAGTAAGATAGAGGCAATAAAAAATGCCTTAGTAAATGACATGGATATTAAACCTAGTTACAGAAAGTTTTTCCTGAATGAAGTTATAAAAATATTTTTTTGTCTTTATTGGTCTTCTTTACCAATAAATCAAATCACTAAAGCCTAGATAAAGGAAAAAAACTTGTTGGTAATATATCATCAATTAGAACAAAAAATCTTAAAAGAAATAACCAAGGCTCAATCCTAGAATGATAATAATAGTTGGAGATATTCTTTCAGACATTAGAGCAATAAAAGTACCAAGCATAACTAAGCCATTCAATTGATTAAGTTCTATGGTGTCAAACAAAAAAAAGGCCACAGCCAATACCAATCCTGCACTTACAGAATTTATACCCTCTAAAGATGCTTTTATGGCTCTATACTTTTTGAGTTCGTCCCACAGCCTGTAAATAAAAAATATGAGAAAAGTTCCAGGCAAAAAAATACCTGCAGTTGATAAAATACTTCCAAATATCTGACCTGAAATTCCAAATTCTTTCATAGACATGGCACCTATGTAAGAGCTGAATGCAAAAATTGGCCCTGGTATAGCCTGCACAAGGGCGTACCCAGTAAGAAATTGCTGAGAGGTAAGATAATGCTTGACGTCTACATATTCGGTATGTAGCAACGAAACCAATACTTGTCCACCCCCAAAAACTAGACTTCCATTTCTATAAAAACTTTCAAATAGTTTGATAGCTTTGGATATATCTGGTTGAACAACCACAAGACCCAAAGCAAAAGTTACAACAAAAACAACCAAAAAAACGATAAAATTTGCCCATTTTATAACTAACTTAGGTTCTAAATCTTGTACAGGAAGCCTTTTGAATTTAAAAGTAGTAGACAATCCACCAACAACTAATAGTAGGGGAGCAACCCAGGGGAATCGTAAGAAATACCCAATAACAGCCGAAATTATCATTACAATAGTTGCAGTTTTGGTTGTAATCACTTTAGATCCTATTACCCAAGTAGCATACGCCACAAAACCAACAGCCATTGGTTCTATGATATTCAAAAAAGGCATTTCCATGTTTTTATCAGCCCAGTAGCTCATCATTATGCCAGCGGCTGTCATAATAACCATAGAAGGAAACACCCAGATTAGCAAGGTAGCGTATGCCAAATTAGCTCCCCCCATTTTATAGCCTAGTGCAGTAATTGTTTGGGTTGAAGTTGGCCCTGGCAAAATCTGACACAAAGCATTAAGCTCTACAAACTCGGCTTCTGTAAGGTATCTGCGGTAGTTTACCATGCGTTTGATAAACATAGGAATATGCGAGTGAGGCCCTCCTATGGCTGTAACAGAGAGAATTAGTACATCTTTAAGAAAAACAAAATCTCTAAGTTTAAACATAGTTTTTATTCGCTAAAAACACCCATAGAACAAAATTTTTCAATTCTTTGATTTAATCTCTCGACTGGGTCCATGGCATTGAGTTGTGCTAAGTTATCTAAAATTGTTTTTTTTAACTTAGCCGACATGTCTGCCAAATTGGTGTGAGCACCTCCTAGTGGTTCTTTTATGATACCATCAATTAAACCAAATCCAAGCATATCGTTTGCTGTTAGTTTAAGGGCTTCGGCAGCTTGTTCTTTAAACTCCCAACTACGCCAAAGTATTGAAGAACAAGATTCTGGTGAAATGACCGAATACCAAGTATTTTCGAGCATCAAAACTCTATCTCCAATACCAATACCTAGAGCACCACCAGAGGCACCTTCGCCTATGATAATACATATAATAGGTACTTTGAGCATAAACATCTCTTTCAAATTATGGGCTATGGCTTCGCCCTGTCCTCTTTGTTCGGCTTCTAAGCCTGGAAAAGCACCAGGTGTATCAATTAGAGTAATGATTGGTTTATTAAATTTTTCGGCCAATCTCATCAATCGCAATGCTTTTCTATAACCCTCAGGGTTGGCCATTCCAAAATTACGATATTGGCGTTGCTTTGTATTTCGACCTTTTTGTTGGCCAATAATCATCACAGTTTGTTTGTCTATTTCGGCCCAACCACCAACCATTGCTGGATCGTCCTTTACTTGCCTATCGCCATGCAGTTCTATAAACTTATCAGATATTTCTTGTATATAATCTAAAGTATAAGGTCTATCAGGATGCCTCGAAAGCTGTACTTTTTGCCAACGAGTAAGATTTTGATAAGTATCTTTTTTTAATTTTTTAATTTTCTCATCAAGTTGCTTAACTGCATTTGAAGCATCTACATCGCTATCAGTTGCGATTTGTTGCATTTCTATTAGTTTTTGTTCTAATTCTGCAATTGGTTTTTCGAAATCAAGCATATTTATGATTACCTATAATATGATAGTTAGAATAATTTTTGCAAACTTAAATGGTTGCTATCCTAAAATAAAATCGTGCAAATGTATCAATTTTATACAATCCAAAAAACAAAAAACACAATTATTTATATTTTTCAAATCAAATGATGCTTTCCTTTCATACCTATCTCTTTGATAATCAATACTTTAATCAAAAAAGAAAATATTTATTGTAATATTAATTTTTTTATTAAATTAATATTATGTTTTTTTGAGGAAAAATTATAAAAAATATGAAAAAAATAACATTTTTAGTCATTTTAGGTACAATGAATTGTTTTAGCAAATTTACTTTATCTCCATTATTTGGCGATGATATGGTTTTGCAAAGAAATGTCCCTGCCAAAATATGGGGAAAATCAGCCCCAAATGAAGTTATCTCTATCATTTTTAAATCCAAAAAATATTCTTTCACAACTTCAATGGACAGTACCTGGAAAATTGACATAGGTACACATGAAGCTGGTGGCCCTTATGATATGTTGATTCAGTCATCTGATAATTCTCAAGTCTATTTTGAAAACATAAAATTTGGCGATGTATGGCTTTGTGGTGGTCAGTCAAACATGGAATTTACCCTTGATGCACTCTCTACACCTATTTCAGTAATCAAACAAATCAAAAACGATATTGTGAGTATGCTTACATTAGACAAAATATCAAGTTCTAAACCCCAAAAAGATATACTCTCCAAAGAAGGATGGTTAGAAACTAATCCTAAGAATGTGGGTAGATTTTCGGCAACCGCTTTTTATTTTGCTGATACTTTAAGTAAAACTCTAAAAATTCCTGTTGGATTAATTTCTAATAATTGGGGTGGTTCACCAGTAGAAGTTTGGATGTCTAACAAATCTCTAGAGGCATTTCCTCAAATTTCAGAAGCATATAGTCAAAAAAACTTTCAAGATAGCATCATCATTAAAGGTATCAAAACTCGAAAATTAATGCTTTCTAGTTGGGTAGAGCAGTCAATCTCAAAAGATTCTATTTCTATGCTTTACAAAGATAAAATAGAACAAATAGAATATAAAAATTGGACCAAAACAACCTTGCCACTCAATTTTGACAACATTAAGCTAAACGATTATAATGGAATTTTATGGGCCATTTCTGAATTTGAACTAACAGAAAACATGAAAAATAAACCTCTTAATTTAAGTCTTGGATTGATTGATGATGCAGACCACACTTTTATTAACGGACAAAAAGTCGGAGGAAAATTTTTATACAACGAACCTAGAAATTACAAAATAGCCCCTTCAGTTTTTAAAGTTGGGAAAAATATTTTGGCCATTAGGGTAGTCAATTATGGAGGAAATGGAAATATTACGCCACAAGGAAAATCGTTTTTTATGACAAATGAAACTGGAGATTCTTTAAATTTGAGCAACACTTTGTATGTGTGTAAAGGATATGATTTAACAAAAATACCTGAATATGTAAAACCCAATTGGAGATATGAAGCAGGGTGGCAACCAAGCACTCTTTATAATGGTATGATAGCCCCCATGCTAGATTTACCTATCAAAGGTGTAATTTGGTATCAAGGCGAATCCAACACTGATAGAGCTTATCAATATAGAGCCCTTTTTTCAGGCTTAATTAACGATTGGAGAAAATCGTTCAAACAACCAAACCTACCTTTTTTGTTTGTTCAATTAGCAAATTTTCAAAAACCTGATTCTGTTCCTAGTAATTCAACTTGGGCTGAATTGCGTGAGGCTCAATCTTATGCCTTAAAATTACCTTTTACAGCCATGAGTACTGCCATTGACATAGGCGATGAAGTGGATATTCATCCAAAAGATAAAAAAACTGTTGGAAACAGACTTGCTGCTCAAGCTCAACGATTGGTTTATGGTAAAAAAATAATTTCTGACGGCCCTACTTATCAATCTATGAAAATTTTGGGCAACAAAATAGTGTTATCTTTTACTAATACTGGCTCTGGAATGATGACTAAAAATGGACTTCCACAAGAATTTGCGATTGCTGGAGCAAACAAAAAATTCTATCGTGCAGATGCCAAAATAGTAAACAATACCATCGTTGTAAGTTGCAACAAAGTTTCTAAACCAGTGGCTGTGAGATATGCTTGGGCCAACAACCCAGCAAAAATCAATACTTACAACAAAGAGGGATTTCCTATGAATCCATTTCGTACAGATAACTGGAAAGGTACAACTTTTGGTGCTTGGAAACTGGATTAAATATATTACTTAAAACTATAAGTTATAAAAAATCTCTTTTCGAACCATCAAATAAATTGTAATCACACGTCATTTCTTGGTCTATATCTATCTCAAAAGAAGCCCTAGAATTTCCTTCTGAGTCAATGTATGTATTAGGAGTACTGCTATGGTTCATGTATCTGGCATTGTCCAAAGGCAGTTTCCATTTGAGTTGTATTTTGTCGAAATATCCATGATATTCAAACACATTTTGCATATAGGCAGAAAGTTTATTTTTCTCCATTTCTGTAATAATCCACTCAGAATCAGTATTGTTTTTCCAAATAATATCGTCTTTTTCTATTTTTTGGGCTGCAAATAAACCAAGTCCACCAATACTACTTGGCTTTACAGAATGTTTGATTAATATCACTTTTTTTAAGAATTAAGATTTTTAAGCAATGTTATATTTTTTATAAAAATAATAGATGATTGTTAAAATTATAATTTATAATTTTTTTTTCATATTTTTATAGTCAAATTTACTACAAAACTCCAGTAATGCTTCATTTAAGGGAACTTCCAAAAACCTCAGCTCATATATTTTCTTATATTTGGGAGATGGCTAGGCTTTTGAAGGTAAATAAGACCTTTTTAGTAGTTCCTTTAAAAGTATTTTTTGTTTCATTTTTTTTATTGTTATATCAAAACAGTCAAGCTCAATACCAAATCACAAAAGAAGTTTATGACAAAAATTTAATTTTGGGCTGCATTGATTCTATCTACAATTACAATTTTGATAGGGCTGAAACAATGTATTCAGAATTACGCAAAAAATATCCCAATGATCCATCCTCTTATATGCTCGAACAACTCTGTTTGTACTGGCAATTGGTGCCTCTTACTGTCAATAATCAAAGATTTTTGGATTATTCTAAGGCAATTAACAAAACAATAGAACTCTCGTTGCCACTGCTCAAAGACCCCAAAACAGAAGCAGAAGCAAGTTTTTATTTACTTGCATCATACTCGTCTTTAATAATTGTTCAATCAAAATTAAAAGAATTTGGCAAAGCCCTAGGCTCAGCCAAGCAAACATATATGTATATCAAAAAAGGATTTCTTTTGAAACAAAATTACACTGATTTTCATTATTCTACTGGGCTCTATAATTATTATGTAGAACAATTTCCCGAAAATCATGGTGCTGTAAAACCTTTTATGTGGTTTTTTCCAAAAGGTAGCAAATCTATAGGACTATCAGAATTTGCTCTTGGAGCCGAAAATGGTCTTTTTTCTAAACCACAAAGCAATTTTTTCTTGATTCATGTATACGTAAAATATGAAAATAAGCCACTCTTAGCTCAATATTGGGCCAACAAAATGTATAAAATGTATCCAAACAATCCATTGGTACAAACCTATATGGCCGAGATTGCTCTCATGCTAAACGATTTTGATAAAACACTACAATTTGCAAACTTTTTGACTGTATCAAAGAAAAATAGCAATCTGATGCTCTCAGAATATTTTAAGGGGATGATTGAGTTGAAAAAAAATAAAGATACAAAACTAGCAAAAGCTCATTTTTATTATGGACTTAAAATATGTTTAGAAAACAAATACACCACTTCAGATTATTATGGATTGCTCCATTTAGGTTTGGGATTATGCTATGAATTAGAAAAAAACAGAATCAATGCAGACGAAAATTTTAAAAAAGCAGATGATTTTGTAGAACACAAATGGGCAAAAAATGAAATTAAACGATACTTTTCTATCAAAAAATCAAAACGATAACTTCCCAAATATAGTATTTTTGGATGCTGGTACTTTATTTGATGTTTCAAATTTGAATCTATTATCAACCCTTGGCTATCTACAACTATATCATCATACCCAACCCAATCAAGTTGTAGAGAGGTTGAAAAATGCACATATTGTAATTACCAATAAAGTAATTTTAGATAAAAATATTTTAGAAAAATGTCATTTTTTGAAACTAATATGTGTGGCTGCCACTGGCACCAACAATATTGATGTAAACTATGCCAACCAAAAAGCGATAGAAGTGAAAAATGCTAAAGGATATGCCAGCAATAGTGTAGCACAGGTTACTTTTACGATGATACTTACACTTTTGCAAAGTCCATTTTATTATGACAATTATGTAAAAAATGGAAATTATGCCCAAAACGAATTTTTTACACATGTTGCCAAACCTTTTTCGGAACTTTCGGGTAAGAATTTAGGAATTATTGGGCTTGGCGATATTGGCAAAAAAATAGCTGCCATAGCCACAGCTTTTGGTATGCAAGTACATTATACCTCGGTTTCTGGTGTAACAAGAATTGAAAATTATCCACATTTGACTTTAGATGACTTGCTCTCCATTTCTGATGTAGTATCTATAAATACACCTCTGACCGAAAAATCAAAAAATTTGATAACGCTTTCACATTTTAAAAAAATGAAAAATACAGCCATTTTGATTAATGTAGCCAGAGGTGGCATAGTCAATGAGCATGACTTGGCCACAGCTCTCAACCAAAACATGATAGCCGCAGCAGGTACAGATGTATTTGATAGTGAGCCTATTAGAACAGATAATCCATTGTTTTCAGTAAAAGACAAAAACAAGTTATTGATGTTTCCACACCTAGCTTGGGCAAGTGTAGAGGCACGAGAAAAGCTCGTTGAAATCGTTTATAACAATATTTTTGCATTTTTATCAAAAAAAAGTTAGGATATTAATAAAATATTTTTCAAATTTGCAATCCCAAAAATTTAATGATCCCGTAGCTCAGCTGGATAGAGCAACTGCCTTCTAAGTAGTAGGTCATTGGTTCGACTCCAATCGGGATCACTTCACCCTCAATTTATAGCTCAAAAAAGGCTTTGAAATTCTTAAAACGAATATCAGAGCCTTTTTTATTTAGCAAGAGCCTATTTTTTTACCTACGTATTTACCTACATCAAAAATTATTTACCTACATCGTCTAATATTGCTACTTAGGGGCTGCTGAAAAACTCACAAAACCCTATTTAGAATAATTCTATTTTGATTAAAAATAAGCCATCCAACACTATCTACTAAAGTAATAAATATTTGTAATTTTATTACTAATTTGGCATACAAATTTAACCCCGCCATTTTGACGAGGTTCAAAATTAAGATGATGGATGCTATCCAAGACTGAGAAGTTTCTTTGAGACGTGCTTTGA
>JAAFIH010000053.1 GCA_013297755.1 Cytophagales bacterium | reverse complement strand
TATAAAAAAAGTATTAAAATAACTGATGAAGAATTAGAAAACATTAATCTTTCTCGAAACGAATTTAGAGGAGATTGGAACTACACAATATTGCCTTAATTGTATTGTTTATTGTTTAACAATCCCTTAGTATGATGCCTGATTTTATAGTAACAAGAAAATTTGAATCAGTAGATTTTAATTCAGTTTCATTTGTCAAATTAGTAGTATAAAAATCAAAGGCTGTATTAGTTAAATCTACTTGATCAGGTGCATTTATTTTGAATTTTGTAAGTCCATTTATGGATCTATCTATTGTATACAAATCTGAATCTAATGTCGAAAAAGAAGTTTGTCCTTGATTTCGAATTAAAACACTTGTAATATCATTGGTTGTATAATCTACTATTAATTTTAATGGTGTATCGTCATTTTGTGCAGAAACTTGAGGTTGAATAATAATTTCAGAAGTTAATGGACTCAAATTGGTTAAATTCAATTGTCCTAAATCTTGAGTGCCATCTTTATCAATATCATCTGCTATGCTACTAAACTGTGTTAATGAATTTTTAGTATAATTATTCAGCCCCGTTGTATTATAGTCTTTTGAAAAAATCGAAAATGTATGTGGATTTGAGTTATCTTTAAGATTAATTGCAATTAAGTTTTTGATAGATGTTATGGGAAATTCCTTTTGAGCAATTTCCATTCCTGAACAGAAAACACTTGGTGTAGCTTCAACTTTTATAACGTTGCCATTACTAAGATTATTTAAACTTAACGAATTACTTGTTGCTGATGGAACAAGAACATTATTTACATACCATTTATAAGATGGAGTAGGCCCAAGTCTAATTTGATTTAAGGTACTAAATACAATTGTTTCTCCTGCAGTTGGATATGTTTTATCTGGAATTATATTTACACTTGCATTTGCATATTCAACGTTAGCAAATTTTAAAGTATTTTGATTAGTACTTATAATGTTTGATCCACATAGACCAGATACTCTTACTTTGAACATGGTATTATGCCTAGAATTAGGAATAGGAGGATTTGTAATGTTTGAAATAGATAAGTTAGAAGAATTTGCTCCAGATACTCTAAAAGTTGCATTTGAATTATTATCGAGTTGGCCATAAGTAGTGCCTCTTGGAATTTGAGTAAGCCATAGATAATTAGTTACGGGTCCATTGACTACAGCATTCAAACTAATATTTGAGCCAATACAAATGACAGACTCAGAAGGAGAAACTTGTACAGCGAGGGGAGGGTATACTCTAATTGAAGTTTCGCCTCCATTGTAGACACCACAAGTGTTAGTATAAACTAATCGAACTTTAGCATTATCCAATATAGAAAGACTACCTGTTATTGGATTTACAGTGAGAGATGTGGGATTGGTTAAAAATGAAAAATAATTATTATTACTTTCAATATTTGTAAAAGATTGGTCAGTTACATATTTCCTTTGCCATTGATATGAAATTCCTTGTTGATTAGGAGTAGTTAATGCTGTAGTAATATTTTGTGAAGAACTACCTACACACAAATTTAAATTTGGAGGAAAATTGGATTGAACCAAAGGAGTATTTGCTCTAGTTTCAATATCAGAACTTAAAACAGGATTTGTAGCACAAGTAGGTATAGCAACTCTAAATCGATTTGTGTTGAACGAATTATCAGCACCAGTAATTTTTAATCTAATTGATTGTGAGCCATCTGTATTTTGAACGTTAGTTTGCTGACCTTGTGTAAAAGGATTACTTACATTACCTTGCTGTCTACTCCAAGTTGGAATGCCAGATATATGTCCTCTAACCTCTACAGCTAAGTTTATTTCACCACCTACACAATAATAATTTGGGCTAGGAGTACTAGAAATAATTTTAGCAAGAGGCAATACCGAAAGTGTTGCTTCATTAGAAAAAACTGGTATTCCACAATTGTTGGTATTGGTAATCTCAGCTCGATATTTAGTATTATGCAGGGCTTGGTCAGATATGTTTATTTTTAAATCTTTAGTATTCGTATTATTAAAAATTGAATTATCTGTTATATAATTCCAAGAATTGTTCTGAAATGTTTGCCATTTATAAACTGCATTTGATGTGTTGCTTGCTAATGTTCTAAATGTAACAGAAGAGGCAACCACATCAAAACATACACTTTGGTTAATCGGCTGCAGATTTACTTGATTCTCTGGGTAAAAATTAACTGTAAAATCACTAGACCTAAATGGATTAGTACTACATGATGATACATTACTATGGTAAAAATTCTTACTTAATACAGAGTTAGAAGCATTCGTAATTTTCAATCTTGAAATATATGAATTCAATCCATTTGGAATATGGGTAATTTCATATTTTGTACCATCTGTTTCTATAAAATTATTTAAAATCTCAACTGGATTATTGGTTCCTAGCCTAGAAAACCATTTCGCTGTATTTGTATTTGAATAATTTTGTATAGTTGTGGTAAAAGTAGTCGTACTTCCTTTACAAATTGATATTGTTTGTTTAGTATTTGGTAAAATAATAGGTAAAGGAACGACAGTTAAAGATGACGAATTTGAAGTGCTAGTGCATGCTGTGTTAGAGTTTAATCTTGCAATACATCGATGTTCTGCATTATTAAGTGTAAATGGAGTATTATTGTAAGTTAAAGTTCCATTATTAATATTAGGATTATTATTTATTGGTGTAATATTTCTGAAACTACCATTCTCTTTTATTTGCCATGTAAATCTGTATAAATTATTAGGACGAGTTGTATTCCCAATCCTAATTTCGGCAGAAATTATTGCTTGACCTCCTACGCAAACTTGTAAGTTATTTATTGTAACTGTAAAATTTGAACACTGGACTTGTCCAAAAATATATCTTATTGAAAACAATAAGATAAACAATGTATAACGAAACATTTTCATATTTAATTTCTAATTATTAATCTCTCAAAATTTAATACTCTAAAAACATTTTAAACAATAATTATTTAATTGAATTATTGATATAAAGTATATCCAATTAGTTTTAATATGAAATCAAATATTACTTACATTTTGCAAATATGAAAACAATGTTTTATAAATAAAAATAAATTTAAATAAATATCTAAGAAATCAAATTCAAGTTTCAAATTTAAAAATGCTTAGAAAAAATATATTTTTTAGAAAAAATAACTACTTTTGCAATCAAATCATCTAAAAACTTTGAAAAATAAAGTTGTTTTTATACTCCTATTTTTTGTACAAATAAGTATGTATTCTCAAGGCAGTCATACAAAGTATCTTGTCCCAACTGGGAGAGTTACTGTACACATGCACGATAGTGTGGCAGAGTTTGGCACAGCCAAAAGAGTAAAAAAACGTTTGGTCAAATACCATAAAACCTACACTTGGTACAAACAAAATGAAGTTCATTTTACTCAAGGAAGCCATGATGGAAAATTGCTTGATGGCAAGTTTGTACTTTTTGGTAGCAAACACGATTTATTGCAAAAAGGAAAATATCGCAGAGGGCTAAAAATAGGAAAATGGCTCTATTGGAACGAAAAAGGCACTTTAGATAGTGCAGTGATGTATAGAAATGGTAATCGCAAAAGAATCTTGTATCCTAAAGAGAAAAAGCTATTTTTCCTTTTAAAACTCTTCAAAAAGAAGGAAAAAAGCTCCAATCTTAAAGAAAAGAAAAATGAAAAAATTAAGGAAAAAAAACCTAAAAAAGAGGTAGTAAAAGAAAATAATAAGAAACAGGAAATAGAGAAAAAAATAGTTCCTGCAACATCTAAAAAAGAAAAACAAAAAAAGGAATTTAAAAAAGCTATAGAAAAGCCAAAGGACAAAGAAGTAAAAAAGGTAGAAAGGCAACCCATGGTTGTACCACCTCCTACTATTCCAAATCTAGACAATAGACCTGAAAATCGTATTTCTAGAGATACTATACCTGTGCCATTGCCACCACAAAAAACGGAATAATGATACACAATCCTGTTCCATCTATCTACTTCAAAAGTAATGGAAAGGCTTTTCGACTAAAAGCACATGCCTTACTTTTTGCTATTGCTATCAGTTTGATAATAGGTACTTTGACACTTAGTTTTATGCTTCTGGCTCAATACTACAGGCAAATGAGCACAGAAGACGATAGCTGGTTGCAAATGGAATGGAATATTATATCTGCTAAAGCATGGCTTTCTAGTGCTGATGAAAGTCAGTTGCCATATCATCAAAGCAAAGAAGTAGATTTATTTGGTGATAAAAATCAACTTGTACATATCAGTCTCAAGCCTTGGGGAATGTTTGATATTGCACACATACAGGCATTTAATAGCAGAGATACTATTTGCGACAGATATTTGGTTGGAGCTATCCCAGATAGTTCAGTAGCTAGTAGTCTTTACATTGCTGATAATGGAAGACCTATATTATTTGCAGGAAATACACTCATCACTGGTAAAAGCTTTTTGCCAGAATCTGGAGTGAAAAGAGCCAATATTGATGGACAATACTTTACTGAAAAAGAACTCACCAAAGGCAGCATTGGCAAAAGTACCAAAGATTTACCTGCCATCAATACTAAAAGATTGGATGCTATCAAAGGTCTCCTAAAACCCAATCACAATGAGGCATCATATATTTTTAGAAATGCTTTTCCTGATACTATGTTTACTCATTCATTTGCACAAAAAACAATTGTTTATCACTTTAGAAATGAAATTACCATCAGAAGAAAAACACTGAAAGGCAATATTATAATTATATCAGATACTTTGATTTCTGTAAATTCTGATACTGAATTGGATGGGGTGATACTCTTAGCCAAAAACATCAAAATAGCTGGAAGTTTTAAAGGAAGGATTCAAGCTTTTGCCACTGATACCCTTGAAGTGGGTACTACAGCAAATCTGAAATATCCTTCTGTATTGGGAATGCTACAATCAGAAAAAAAATCAGATGCAAAATCGTTTCTTAGAATAGATAAATACACTACTGTTTCAGGCATGGTTTTTCAACAAGCCACCACAAGTGAGGTGGGGCAAAGTCGTTTGTTGCTAGAAAGTGAAACAGTAATACATGGTTTGGTGTATGGAGCCAACATGGTACAAACTAGTGGAAAGATATTTGGAAATCTTACTTGCCAAAAAGTAGTACTCAATACAGGATATTCCATTTACGAAAACCATTTATTGAACACCACCATAGATAGAACCAAACTTTCAAAATATTATATTTTACCAAGATTGTACGAAAAATCAAAGCATTATGGAATTGCAGTTGCACTTGAGTGAGTAGTAGTTGCTTTGCTTGGTAGATTGGTAGTGCCTACGGCTGGTAGATTGGTAGTTTTGCTTTGCAAGGTAGACAGGTAGAAATTTATAACAATAAAAAATATTGAAAAGGATATAATATAAATGAAATATACTAATTGGCTAAGAAATGATTTTTTAAAATTTAAAAGAAGACTATCTGCCTACCTAAGAGATTCTTCCTTCGTCAGAATGACACCAATCTACCAGTCTACCAAACTACCAGCCTACCAAACGCAGTGTCTACCAATCTCAGTGTCTACCAATCTCAAGGCTTCCTCCCTTGTAGAAGTAATAGTTGCCATGACTGTTATTATTTTGGTGATGACTATTACCTTTTCACTCATTACCCAAGTATATAAAAACAGTACCAATGAAATTGAGCTAAGAAAACAAATCCATATTCAAACTTCTTTATCGGAAACCTACAATAATCAAGCATTTATACCTAGAAAATATGAGTATTCAGAACTAGAAATTCAACAAGACATAAAAAATGATTCAAGCAAAAAAACAAATCAGGTATTGAGCATAAGTATAGATACTACATTTGTAATAAAAACGTTGGTTGCTTCAGGTTGGTAGATTGGTAGTTGCTTCGCTTGGTAGATTGGTAGGTTGGTAGAAAGGTAGAGAATATAGATAAAAATAGAACAAAATAATATTGAACACCGAATGATACAAATTGGATATTATGGGTTGAAAAAAGATTTTTTTATTAGCAGAAAGCTGTCTACCAAGCAAAGCGACTACAAAACACAGTGTCTACCAAACACAGTGTCTACCATTCGCCAAAGGCGGAACTACCAATCTACCAACCTACCTTGCGAGGAAAGAAGCAACTACTTTGCAAAGCAACTCAAAGCTTCCACCCTCTATGAAGTAATAGTTGCTATGGCACTGAGTGCAGTGCTTTTAGCATTGAGTTTTTCTTTACTTTCAAATGTGAGGGTACTTTTTCAGGAGTTTACCATTGCTCAATCCAATGTGACCAGTGTAAAAAGATTTCATAGACTCATGCAGCAAGATTTTATGCGTTGCCGAGAAGTAGTAAAACGTGACGATGGATTTAGATGTATTTATTCAAATAAAATTATTGAATACAAGCTTTTAAAAGATGAAGGAATACAACGTTTGCAAAACGAAATGGAGGATTTTTTGCCCTGTGTGCCTAGCAGAATAGAAACTTCATTCTTAAACAAACCTATTTCAGATAAAAATATTTTAATAGACCAAGTAAAATTTTTATATCAAACAGAAACCAACGAATATAGCATTTGTCTTTGGAAAGACTATGCAGCAGATGTGAAAATGGCACAAGTAGCAACCTTTAGATAAGAATATGGCAGTAAAAATAGCTCCACGTCCACAAGCCCAAAAAGCAAATCCAAGTGCCTCTGAAAAAGGAATATTGGAAACGATTTTGGCATTTATGCAAAAAGACATCCAACTAGGAGGTTCTGGTTTGAATGATAAATTTAAAGAATCATTTTTTATGGATTTATATGTACTTCTTTCAGCTGGAGTAGATGTAAAAAGCACCATGGAATTGATGATAAAGGAGCAGAAAAAAGATAAAGAAAGGCAACTCATTACAGATATTAAGGAAAATATTATTCAAGGAGCTACCATGTCTGAAGCATTGAAAAAAACAGATAAATTCAGTCCTTACGATTATTTTTCTGTACAAATTGGAGAAGAAACAGGCAAAATAAATGAGGTTTTGCAAAATCTATCAGGCTTTTATACCAATAAAATTAAGCAAAGTCGCCAAGTAGTAAGTGCACTTTCTTACCCTGTAGTGGTACTCACAGCATCCATAGGAGCCATTGCTTTTATGATGCAGTTTGTTGTACCAATGTTTTCGGATATTTTCAGAACCATGAAAGGAGATTTGCCTTGGATTACAAAAATGATACTTCGCCTGTCAAATGTGGTAAAAACCTATAGCCCATTGTTTTTTTTAATGCTAATAGGAGGAATTGCTGCTCTTTATATGCAAAGAGAAAAACTATGGTTTAGAAAATATGGCAGTCGTTTGATTTTAGCTATTCCATTAATTGGCGAAATTATGCAAAAAGTATATTTGGCACGTTTTTGTTCTTCTATGGCATTGCTTACAGCTGCAAAAGTACCCTTGGTAAGAGCCATAAAATTGGTAAGACAAATGATAGGTTTTTATCCTATAGAAACTTCGCTCGACCAAATCGAAAAAGACATTATTAATGGAAAAAGCCTCAACGAAAGTATGAATAGTTATTCTATTTATTTAGATAGAATGATTTCACTAGTAAAAGTAGGCGAAGAAGTAAATCGTTTAGAATTATTTTTCGACAAAATTAATATACAATACACAGCAGAAGTAGATCATAAAACCAGCCTTATTGGCACTTTTCTTGAACCTATAATGATTATTTTCTTAGGATTAGTGGTAGGGACTATTCTCATTGCCATGTATTTGCCCCTTTTCAGTTTAGGAAGTATGATGAAATAGGTATTATTTTTAAAAAAAACTTAACCCAACTTGTATCAAATTTTTCATAAATCCTTGATAATCAGTTGATTATGTAGCTATAATTTTTTATTGGGGTAACACAAACCTTTAGAGTTATGAGGTATTATTACCCCCATCAAACAAATTCTTCCATTTTCTTAGCAAACATTTTAACACCACTAGCAATAATCCCTCTAAAATGCCAATATTTAGTAATATATTGTATTTTTTTATTTTTATTAAAAATGCTTTCACATTTTACATAAGTATATTCTTTTACCTTTTTGGCTTTTATCAAATTTATATAGTAATATTTTGCAAATATAAAAAATGACAATCTAACGACCAAACGCTTTGGGGGAACACAAATGGGTTTTAAATATATCCAAAAAACATAACTAATTGATAATCAGGCACTTGTGAATTATTGGTATCGAAAATAAATTAAAAAAAACCTAAAAAGATGAAAAAACTAAAAAATTAGGTCAGAATTTCTGGTTTTTGGGTAGTGTAAATACAAGTTGGGTTAAAACAACATTAATACTCTTTTTTCGATTATATAAATCAAAAAGGATATGGCAAAAAATCCAGCCAAAGGAATAGTATTAAACATATTTTTTTTAAATATTTTGAAACCAAACACTATTATCAAAGTAGCAAAAAGAGTAACTATAAAAAATAATAAAAATGAATACGTAGAAAAGAACAGACTTATTAAAAAAAGAAAATAAATATCTCCTATACCTAGGTATTCTTGTGTAATTATAATCCATTTTTTAGATTTAAAACTAAAATAAAAGTTTAAAAACAAAAATTGAAATCCTAAAATAAAAAAATTCAATACTATGTCTTGGAATTGTGTAATTAAATATTTATTAAGGAAAAGGTAATTCCAGAATATAAATAATATAAAAAGCCAATGTAAATGAATAAACCTATATTTAAAGTCTTCATAAATTATAAAAGATAAAGAAAATAGAACTGACAACCAAACAAATAATTCCAATTTAATCTAATCTTGAATAGTTTCTTTAAGGTTTTTATCTTGGTCAATTTCCCAAACATTAAATATGCCGTCTCCATCAAAGTCTACAACTGAGGTCGCACTAGCTTTGTATGTTGATGGTCCAGCTTCTTTAATTTCAATTCTATAATTTGCTTTTCCACCATCTGATGTAAGTTTTTCTTGTTCAAATTTTATTTCTTTTAGATCATTTGAATATTTACTATGCATGTAGAAGAATCCTTTTTCTTGAGTGTGAACAAAGTTTAATTGAGATTGTGCTTCTGTACTTTTAGCTTGAGTTATCAAAGGCATTAGGTTAGGATATGCAACCAATATTAAAATCCCAATGATACATAGTACAACTAACAATTCAACTAGTGAAAACGCAGGAAGTTTATTATTTAAAAGCATTTTAAATTTCATTACAATTAATTTTAATTTATTGCAAAATAAGGTAATTATTAGATAAAATATTATTCTTAGTTAATATTTTTTTGAAAAATTAATTTTTATAAAAAATCTAAATACTAACTAATTGATTTGAACAATTTAAAATAAGTAAATATACTTTTAAATGATTATATTGATATATATTACTTTAAAATATTAACCTACATTGAAGAAATTAATAAATAAGTATTTGATTTTCAGAATGTTAATAGATTTAATCAATATATTTGATAAATACAAATTTTATAACATAATTTTTGTTACTAAAAGTAACTTTTTAATTTTTTTATCCAAATTTAAAAAAAATTACATAATTTATAAATAGAAAAGTAAGCTACAAATAACTTTGTATAAATTTAACTATTTATATTTCTCTTTAAATGGTATTTTAAAATTAATTTGTAACTTTTTCTTTAAAAATTTTTATTTATTTATGAAAAATATACAACTAGATTTAGTTCAACGTGCAAGGTGGGTTAAAATTACTCCTAAATTTGTTCAAAATATAGTATCATTTGGCAAAGTAGCCTTATATTTGCAAAAAAATAAAATAGCGTGGCAAAACTCCCCAAACGTAGCGAAGATTACTCTGCATGGTACAACGAATTAGTAAAAACTGCCGATTTGGCCGAAAACTCTGATGTGCGTGGTTGCATGGTCATAAAACCTTATGGCTACTCTATTTGGGAAAAAATGCAACAAGAACTTGATAAAAGATTTAAAGAAACTGGCCATAGCAATGCTTATTTTCCGCTTTTTATTCCCAAATCTTACCTTTCTAAAGAGGCTAGCCATGTAGAGGGTTTTGCCAAAGAATGTGCCGTAGTTACACATTATCGCCTCAAAAACGACCCCAATGGTGGCGGTGTAATTGTAGATCCAGAGGCTAAATTAGAAGAAGAGTTGATTGTAAGGCCTACTTCAGAAACTATTATTTGGAATACCTACAAAAATTGGATTCAATCATACAGAGATTTGCCCATTTTGGTTAATCAATGGGCCAATGTGGTACGATGGGAGATGCGTACACGCTTGTTTTTGCGTACTACTGAGTTTTTGTGGCAAGAAGGCCATACTGCCCACGCCACTCAGGCCGAAGCCGAATTTGAAGCCAAACAAATGTTGGAAGTGTATGCCGATTTTGCCGAAAATATTTTGGCTTTGCCTGTCATCAAGGGTGTAAAAACTGCCAACGAACGCTTTGCTGGTGCTATCGACACCTATTGCATTGAAGCTATGATGCAAGATGGCAAGGCCCTTCAAGCTGGTACATCGCACTTTTTGGGTCAAAATTTTGCCAAAGCCTTTGATTGTAAATTTACATCAAAAGATAATAAAATTGAATATGTATGGGGCACCTCTTGGGGGGTTTCTACCCGTTTGATGGGTGCGTTGATTATGGCCCATTCAGATGACGAGGGCTTGGTGTTGCCCCCAAATCTGGCACCCATTCAGGTTGTGATTGTGCCTATTTTCAAATCTGAAGAACAGCTACAAGCCATTACCAATAAAGTAAATGTTTGGAAAATGGCACTTTCAAAAAAAGGAATTTCAGTAAAATTCGATAACAGCGATACCCAATCTCCAGGTTGGAAATTTGCACAATACGAACTCAAAGGCGTGCCTGTGAGGGTGGCCATTGGCCAACGAGACCTAGATAATGGAACTTGCGAAATCGCTCGTAGAGATACCAAAACCAAAACATCAATCCAAAGCGATACTTTGGTAGATTATATTGAACAGTTATTGCCCGAAATTCAAAAAAATATTTATCAAAAAGCACTTGATTTTAGGACAAGCCAAACCGTAGAAGTAGATACTTGGGATGCGTTTTTGGAAACTATAAACCATAAAACAGGATTTATCTCTGCCCATTGGGATGGCACTTCAGAAACCGAAGAAAAAATAAAAGAACTAACCAAAGCTACCATTCGTTGTATACCTATTGGTAATAAAAAAGAAAAAGGGAAATGTGTGTTTTCGGGAAATGAATCAAACGAAAGAGTAATATTTGCATTGAATTATTAGATTTATTTTCTGTCAATCCATTAAAAAACGAATTAAAAATACAAAATAAAGTAAAATGTCTTTGATAAAACCATGGATGCAACGCACCCAAATATTGATGGGGGACGAAAAATTACAAAAAATTGTAGATTCGCATGTACTTGTAGTAGGGTTGGGCGGTGTTGGAGGCATGGCTGCCGAAATGATTTGTAGGGCTGGTGTTGGCAAAATGACAATAGTAGATGCCGATACAGTAGACCCTACCAACAGAAACAGACAAGTGGTGGCTCTCAAATCTACTGAAGGAATGTTGAAAACTGATATGTTAGCCAAACGCCTCTTGGATATTAACCCAGATTTGCAACTAACTATTGTGCCAGAGTATATCAAAGACCAAGGTTGCGATCAGCTTTTGGATAGAGATAACTACGACTATGCAGTGGATGCCATAGATACGCTATCGCCAAAAGTTTACTTTATTATGAAGTGCAAGGATAGGCGTATTCCACTTATATCATCCATGGGAGCTGGCGGTAGAGTAGATCCATCGCAAGTGTTTATAGACGATATTTCAAAAAGCCATCATTGTAACTTGGCAAGAGATGTTCGTAAAAAATTACACAAATTTAGCATTTACAAAGGCGTAAAAGTAGTATATTCGCCCGAAATGATTGACAGAAGTAAACTGATAGCCACTCCCGATGACATGAAAAAAAAATCTGTCATAGGCACAATATCTTATATGCCAGCCATATTTGGCTGCACCATTGCCTCTGTTGTGATAAGAGGACTGGCAGTAAAGAAAAATAGAAAATAAATTTAAAAATTACTTAACCTCAAAATAATGACTTTCAAAATCAAATTATTGGCTTTAGTTTTGCTAGAAATCTCGGTTTTTGCTCAAGATGCCTCAAAACCACCTGTACCTGAGTGGATTCATCAAGCCGTTTTTTATGAAATTTACCCACAAACATTCAAAGATTCTGATGGAGATGGCATTGGCGACTTAAAAGGAATAATCGAAAAATTGGATTATGTAAAATCACTTGGAGTAAACGCCATTTGGTTTAATCCTTTTTACGAATCGCCATACAGAGATGCTGGGTATGATGTATCAGACTACTATAAAGTTGGAGCAAGATATGGTACAAATGCAGACGCAAAACGTATGTTTGACGAAATACACAAGCGTGGCATGAAAGTAATTATAGATTTTGTGCCAGGTCACACCTCTTTTGATCACCCTTGGTTTCAAGAAGCAGCCAAACAAGAAAAAAACAAGTATTCAAATTGGTATATTTGGACAAATGCCACTTGGGATAATGGTGGAAGCGAGTTTGCTGGCAAAATGGTAAATGGATATGGCACTCGTTTTGGTAGCTATATGACTAATTTTTTCTACCATCAACCAGCCCTCAATTTTGGTTTTGCAAAACCAGATACATCAAAACCTTGGCAACTAGGCACAAAACACCCAGATGTATTGGCACTAAGAGCAGAAATGAAAAATGTATTGAAATTTTGGCTCGACATGGGTTGCGATGGATTTAGGGTAGATATGGCAGGTTCGCTTGTAAAAAACGATAATGATGAATTAAAAGAATGTGCCAAATGGTGGCTCGAAGTGCGTGAATTTATCCAGAAAATAAAACCAGAGGCTTTTACAGTTGCCGAATGGTCGTATCCAAAACATGCCCTGGTGGGTGGTTTTCATGCTGATTATTTGCATTGGATTCCTTCGTATGAAAATTTGTTTCGTAAAGAAACTTGGAGAAGTTTAAATGGCGTTTCGCCAAACGGAAATAGCTATTTTGACAAAACAGGCAAAGGCGATATTTCGGCTTTTATCAAAGATTATTTGGATCAATACAATGCCACAAAAGACAAAGGATATATTTCAATTCCTGTAGGAAACCATGATTTGACACGAATAAATATCAATCGTACACAATCAGAATTAGAAATGATTTTTGCCTTTTCGTTTGCCATTCCTGGTGTTCCATTTGTGTATTATGGCGATGAAATTGGCATGAAACAATTATATAACCTGCCATATAACGAAGGATGCTATGGCGGAAGAGCAGGTGCACGTACACCTATGCAATGGAATAGTTCTAAAAACAATGGATTTTCAACGGCCTCATACTCAAAACTTTGGATGGGCACTGACACATCGAAAACAGCAGTAAATGTTGCTTCCCAAGAAAAAAATCCAACATCACTTTTATCGAATATCAAAAAATTAATCGCTTTGCGTAGAACCGAAAAAGCATTGGCTGGATATGCAGAATTTGAAGTTTTGTACATGGAAAAAGATACATATCCATTTGTATTTGCTCGAAAAAACGGAAACGAGCAAATTGTAGTTGCCATCAACCCATCTGGCAAAGATGTAGAAGCAGAAATATCAACTATTTTCGGTAAAAAAACAGTGAAATTAGTAGGCACAGATGTAAATTATGTTGCAGGAAAGTCAAATACAAAATTGATGCTTAAATCAGGTGGATATGGCGTATTTAAACTTTTGAAGTAATTAAATTAAATTTTTTATAATTATTTTTTAAAATTTTTTTTGAAAAAAGTGGGTTTTTAGTGATTAAATCATCCATACAAAGGTAGGCTTTTAAAAATAAATTCTGTTTTTTAAAAGCCTCTACCAAACCAACTTTATAAGTTCAAGTACTTGGCTCAAAATTTTCGGCTTGCCCAGTAATGATACAGAATCTTTAGTTTCCACAAACTACCTCATAAAAACAATTTTTCAAATAGTTTAGTAGTGTATGTTCAAGTAAAGCCTTGCTTGCCAGTGATTTAACCCAACTTGTATCAAATTTTACATAAAGCCATGATTATCAGACTATTAACCCAACTTGTATCAAATTTTTCATAAAGCCTTGATAATCAGTTGATTATGTTGGTAAAATTTGTTATTGGGGTAACACAAACTTTTTGAGTTAAGAGGTATTATTACCCACATCAAACAAAT
>JAAFIH010000052.1 GCA_013297755.1 Cytophagales bacterium | reverse complement strand
TTAAATCCTGATACAAATTTACACATTTTTTTTAATCCTAAAATCTATTTACTTTTGTCCTACTGAGTGAAGCAGAAATAGGCTCTGCTGAGGAGCAACCTATCAGGAATAACTCAGTCAGATAGCGTATTAATCCGTTGATAGGTTTACACCTTTTCAACGGATTTTACCTTAATACGCATTCTGTATATGCCTTAAAAACCTATATTTCCATTTTCTCCTTTCTTTGGTATGGATACGATTTCCACAGTTTTTCTGTTTCTATGCCAGTAATGTGTACTTGCTGAGGTGTCAAATTGCCAATGCTCATGTGTGGTCTATCCTGGTTGTACAATTCAATAGCTTTTTTTACACACTCTTTTGCTTGTACTATGTTTTCAATTTGACAAAAACGTAAATACTCCTCTTTCAATATACCATTTACGCGTTCTGCAATGGCATTATCAGTGGGTTCACTCGTTTCAGTCATGCTAATTTGAATACCATTATCCTGTAATAGCTTTACATACGCATGGCAACAATATTGAACGCCTCTATCTGAATGATGGATTAACAACCGCTTTTGTTCTGTTGATAGTGGCTCTAATGCCATGTTCAAGGCTATGATGCTTTCTACAGCCTCTAATGTTTGAGCTACTTGATAACCTACTATTTTATGTGAATAAGCGTCAGTGATAAAGCTCACATATACGAGTATTTCATTCTGTTTCCAGTAAGTTATATCACTGACATAGAGTTGATTAGGTCTTGTAATAGATAATTTTTTGATAAGATTTTTCCATTTATGAAAAAGATGATAACTCATAGTGGTACTTATTTTTCTTTTACGTTTTCGTACCAAAAGTTTATGTTTTGCCAAACAATCAAACAAAGCATCTCTACCCATCTTGATTTGATGCTCAAGCATAAAAGGATACAGTTTCTCGTATAATTTTCTTGTTCCCATCACTTTGTGATTTATTCTAATCTTTTTTACTTCATTAACTATCATCATTTCAGCCATATCGCTCTCCTCTTGTTGCCAAAAGTGTTGATAAAAGGCTTGTCTTGTTATACCAAATAACTTACAAATACCTGATAGTCCTTTAATAGGATATTTGCATTTAATCTCTTGAATTACTTGGTATTGGGCTTTTTTTGAATAGAAATTTTATATTCTTGCTCAGTTATTTCTATCATCCGCCTATAGCCTTCGGCTAAAATCTTAGCGTCTTCAAGCTCTTTTTTAAGCCGAATTATCTCTGAATTAACTTCTTCTTTTTCACAATCATACTTTTGATTTGTTGGAGGCAAAATTGGCATAGCAGCTTGAGTATCATTTTGAATGCCAATTTCTATAACTTTACGCTCAAATCTATACTTTTCAGGTAAATATTTCAATTTCCTAAGCCAATCATGAATAAGTGAATGGCTACTAAGTTGATATTTTCTTTTCAACTCACTTAGGCTTGTTCCTTGTTCAATATGCTCTTTGCATATCAAATGTTTAAACTCTGAACTATATCTATTTATTTCAAATCTATTTATTTTTTCTTCCATATTTTACACTTTTTTTGTGTAAACCTATTTCAGGACAAGACATATAGTTGTCCACCTGTCCAAAAGCTGTCAGTGTCAAAAAGCAAAATATAAGGTTAAGCACTGTCGTCATAATATAGCCGCTAACGCCCCGAGTGTTGCTGAAGTGGGGGGCTTTTAGCACAAATGTTGGTAGAAAGTACAAAACTTTACCAACCACAAATGCTACTTAAAACCCACGGAAGCCCCCATTTCTGCAACACTCCGTTATATGATGTGTTTTATTTGTTTGTCTGTTTATAGTAAGTTGTCTAAATTTTAATAAAAATGATTGAAATAGAAAAAAAAATAGAGTTTCAGTTTGAAGAATCTCAAGAGTCAAATGTAAATGTGCAGTTTTTGTTTTATGAAAATATATGTCGATTGGATATAGTTTATAATAAGCGATATAATGAAAGCGATATAATATGTCGGCACAATTTGTCATTGAATGAAGTCAAGAGTTTAGCTCAAGATTTGCTCAAGATGTGTTCTCTTGTTGATAAGTAAATGTTGATAGTTTTATGATTCCTTCAATGGCACAAAGCAAACCTGATACATTTAATAATGTTGGTAATTGCAAGTCTAATTCGTGGTCTTCTGCATTTCTGACGGCTTTTATTGCTTTGTAAAAGTTATATTCAATTTCTGAAATTTTGTTGTCTTTTTTGTAACAAAATTCTAAATGTTTGTCAAAAGTTGGATTTTTTTTATCCAAAAATTTTAAAAAAGAAGTATTAAATTTATAATAGTCTTTAAGTATGTTTTCCATAATTTTAACTAAGTCCTCGATGGCGTTTTCAATTTGTCCTATTCTAAGCAAGTTCATTGCCTGTGCTATTTCGTTAGCAATTTTTGGCTTTGTATTTCTAAAGTTTTCAATCATTGATGTCAGTTGCATGAATACCCGTTCATCAAAACTGATTTTATCATCAATCTTAGAAAGCATCAATTTTAAATTATTATCATTGATTTTAGTATTTTCCTTTTTAAGTTTTTGGTTTTCAAAATATAAATATACCATAACACACAATGAGGCTATTATTCCAACCCCAATAACAATTTTACTTTCAGATTTCATGTTCTTTGTGGATTGTTTAACATATCATATAACGGTTTGCAGATTTGCGATGGGCGGGATTTTTACCACTAATGTTTATGCGGAGCACAAAACTTTCGGCTACCTCTAAACTGTCTGCGGAGCACGAAACCCCGCCTATTGCAAATGTGCTGTTATATGCCGTTTTTCTCTCCATTTGTCGGTTTCTTGTCTGAAATTATGTCGTAACCCCAAAAGCCTTTTTTAATTGTCAAGTCAATGTCGTTATAGTTTTCAATTTTAAAGTCGCAAGGGAAAAATAATTGTTTTTCTATTCTATTTATTACCACTTCGCAATATGGTTCCTCACAACCATATCGTCCTTTTGCTAAATGTCCTGTTTTAATGATTTTTGTGGTTATACTTTTAGAACTGTCGCTGGGGAAATAATAGTTCGTTGCCATAAATGCGTAAATAAGAAGTCCGCCCCAAGTAACAACATTAAATACAAGTTGTAAAAAGAAACTATTTGTGTCAAAATACTTTTTTAGAAAACTACTTGTCAATGGTGTCAAGATTAAACCTGTCGAAAACCAAATGAATGTAAGTATGCCCCAATGAATTATTGTCTTGCGATAAATCTGAATTTCAAAAACTGTCAAATAAAGTGTCGCAATAAATAGAACTGACAATATACTGTTTACCCAATTAATGTTAGTCGTCAATGCTTTTAAAAACCGTTGATAGTCATTTAGTTTTTCTTCACTTGTCGTATGTTTAATTTGTCGTTGCATTGTCGTCTTTAAAATGGCATATAACGTGCAGGTATTTATGAATGAAGGGGATGAAAGAACTGCGAAACTATCCCCCGAGACAAGCACCGCAGGAGAGCAAAACTACGACCTACCAACAAAACCCCTTCATTAATAAATACCATGTTATGCCTTGTTTATTTTACCTCATATTGTTTAATTTTTCCAAATCAGTTTCAAGCCAAGATTCAATTTTTTCGATAAATTCCTCGCATTTTTCTATTTTATCCTCTAAATCAGAAAGCCACTCAGATGCCTTATCTGTCCATGAATTTGAATTTGAGGAATTTATTTTTTCTTCTAATTCTTCTTTTTTTGAATTCAATTTTTCGAGATAATCTTTTTGATTTTGAAGTTTATCTTGATTTTTGGAAATTCTTTCTTCAATCTCATCGATCTTTTTTTGTAAAAGTTCATCTTTTGATTCGTTATACTGACTCCAAAAAGATTGATGCGAATCTTTTACTTCTGCTATTAATTCAAAAATTTCATCTTTCTGAGTTTTATTCAAAATCATTTTATTTTGAGAAAACAATAAAATAGCAGCTTTTAAAGTTTTACCCTTTTCAATCATCTCATTTTTAGAAGTTTTCAATACACCTAAACTTATGAAATCTACAAATGATAAATAAAGGCAACTTTTAAGCATATCAATTATCTTATCATAAAGATATTGTGCATTTTCTTCAGTTATTGCATTTTTATGCTCAAATGCTCTGCTTCTAATTTCATAAAAATTAGTTAAGTTATTTTTGTACAAATTTGAATTGGGGAATCGTGTACTTTTAAATTTTAGTTTTATTTCGTTAATTGACTTCTGAATAATCGACCAATCCTCGCCATGTATTTTTTTATAACTTTCGAAGTTGCGTACTAAATTATCTAGTATTTCAATATCTTTTATTAAGTCGTTATAATCGTAAAGCTCGAATAGCATATTAAATTTTGTTTTAATACTTATTTATACTAAGGACATCCCCATACACCTAAACAAAACCCTCTAGTTCCACCGTCACCACAACAAATTC
Source organism: Cytophagales bacterium (assembly GCA_013297755.1). GTDB lineage: Bacteria > Bacteroidota > Bacteroidia > Cytophagales > UBA9547 > REAG01. The sequence goes on along the minus strand of JAAFIH010000052.1, from coordinate 13,902 downwards.
TAACTGCTCCTATGCACATACAACAACCAGATGGACAATCTTCTTGTCTAGCACAGTCAGATTTTGTTTTGTTTAGATTATTTTTATTCTTATCTGTGGTTATCTTAATAGGCTCAGATATAATTTTACAAGGTGAATTATCTTTTACATATGCAATATTATTTTCAATTTTTACATTAATGGTATCCATTTGTAATTCACCCCCTTTTGACCCCTTTAAAATGTATTTGTCTTTTTGCAATTTAAATGTCCCGTCAAATTTAAGGAACGAATCTTTTTTTGATTGGCCATAACTTAAATTGAGAATCATAAATGAGGTAAATAATATTATGCAGTTTTTTATGGTTAATTAATTACATGTTTGTTGCCTACTCTTTAGTTTTTCGACATACACTCCCTACTCTTTTTATGATTTTCGGGTTTATCATTTCTATGTTGTTTTCCTTTAAATAAGGCATAACGTGCAGGTATTTATGAATGAAGGGGATGAAAGAACTGCGTCACTATCCCCCGAGACCAGCAACGCAGGAGAGCAAAACTACGACCTACCAATAATACCCCTTCATTCATAAATACCATGTTATGCCTCGTTTTTTTCTTTTTTAATTTCCAATTCGCTTACCGTCCAAATATCTACATTATTTGTAATACCTGAAAGTAGCCAGCTGTTTTCGAATCGTACAAAATGATATAAGTCTTCAAAATAGGTCAATTTGTCTGTTTTGATTTCATTTATTCCTATTCTAACGATTAAGTCAACCATATGTCCAGAAATATATGCAGTAAATCTATCATAGTTGTCATCAATATAATCTTCTACCCCTACAAATTCAACTTTTTCGATTCTAACCTCGTCAATATGATTATAAATTCCTACTCTGTTTTGGTTATCTAGCATTCTTTGATAAATATCATACAATTCAGATGTAATTATGTCTTGAACATGGTTCATATCTTGTTTCATCCAAGCGGTCTGCATTTTTATGTATGAATCTCTTACAAATTTTTCTAATTTTTCTTTATTCCAAATAGCATCCTCATTTGCACTTTTATCCAAAATCCTGTTTACTCTTAATGCTTTGTATTTAATAATCCATTTATATCCAATTATACTGAATGTAATGATTATTGCAATTACGATTAATATTACAATTAATCTTTCATTGTCACCTTTTTCCCACTTTACACCTCTGCCGTATCTGCCTCCTCCATAATAACTTCCACCACCACCTCCACCACTATGTCCGCCTCCACCACCTCCTCCTGCTCTTCCTAAAGAGTTGTCTAACAGTGAAAAAAGTAAAATTGTGATTGCAAAAATTCTAAATACTACTTTTCTCATAAAATGAGGCATAACGGTTTGGGGCTTTGCGATGGTGGGGAGTTCAAGGCACAAATGTTCAGTTAAGCACAAATGTTGATAGAAGCACGAATGCTGAATTTAGCACTTCAGCCCCACTATTGCAAAACCCCATGTTGAACTGACACCCTATCGGGTGAACAATCGACCAACTATTTTACTATTTTTGCCTTACATTTAAAAACAAATATATGATTAATTTTCAAAAAAAACAATTTAGGTAAAATTGCTCTCAACCAAGAGGCTCAAGACTGTCTCTTAAAACTAGCTAACTACCTCACTGCCAAGGCTCTTGCCCAGCGTACTATTCGCAATTATACCCAAGAAATGAGGTATATTTTTGCACACTACAACGAGGTTTTGCCTACAAATTTGCGGCAACAACACATTATTGATTACCTCGTTTTTATCAAAAAAGAGCATGGCGTTGGCCGTGATAAATGCCGCATGGTGGCGGCCGCTTGTAGCTTCTTTTTCAAACATATTTTACCAACTTCTTACGTTGTTCCTAGCGATTTTTACATAGAGGCGAAAAACACTTAGACCCTTCGCCTCAAGACATGAAAGTTGGTATGAATCTCCGAAAAGTGCTATTTTGGGTAGGGGATGGCTTGCCCACCAAGCTGTGTTTTTGGTCCGAGATGCTGGTTTTTAGTAACATAAGTCCTTGACTTGGTAAGCAAAAGTCTACAAAACCCCTTACAGGCTGGGTGGCGGTGTCAGCCAACACCAGCTAACAAAAAAAAGCCCCCATCTAAGTTGTAGTTCGGGGCTTTTTTTTAAGGGCATTTTTTCGCTAGCTGGCTAAATGTTATGTGGTTCGTTGCTTTTCTTGAAGGCTTATTTTCAAATTTTTGCTGTCGGATTATGCTTTACAGAAAAATTCACTGAATTTGCAATAAAACATAGTTCATTAGCCTTTTTATGTAATTCGTTAGCTTTATCAATCATACTTTGTTCTGTTACTTTAACAATTGGGTTCAATGTTACTTCGGTAAACTGGCCTCCGCCATTTGAGGTTTCAATCATTATTCCTGTTGCATTATCAATATAGTCAGTTACAATAACTCCTGCCTCTGAACATAAATGCAGATACCAAAGCATATGGCAAGATGATAAAGAAGAAACCAAAAGGTCTTCTGGGTTATGTTTTGTCTTGTCACCACGAAATGCTGGGTCAGACGAACCTAAAATGTCAGATTTATTTTCAATTACTATTTGATGACTTCTTTCGTAATAACGGTAGTTATCTGTACCTGAACCTTTATTTCCTGTCCACTTAATTGTTGCCTTGTAATGATGTTGTCCGTTCATATTTTTAAATTTTATATACTTTATGGATTTTTAATATCTTTTAAGTAACAGCATTTCGTTTCCGTTCTTTTGAAATTCGTAGTCGACTTTTTCAATTTTAACAATGTAATTCTTTTGAAAGCATTCCATTATATCATTTAATAACTCGGATCTCTCAGCATTCAGATTTAATATCGGAAATATTCTAATTTCCTTCGCAACTCTCAACATTTCATTAATTGATAAAATATGAAAATCCAGACCAAGCTGAGAATACAAAATCAAAAAATGTGAGCTTAGCCCCAAGTCAAAGGGTAAATCATCAAACTTCGTTTTATTAGGCATTTCGTGATTTAAATAACGGTTTTCTTTTTTTCCTGCTTCAAAGTCTTGTAGAAAATTATCCATTGCCGATAATCGGATTTTTTCCAATTCGTTTACGTTCTTAATTTTTGTCCAAACAAAATTTTCAAGATTATTTTTAGTCTGTTCAATTACAATATCCTTTGTTTCTATAATTCTTTGTTTCAGTTCATCTTTTGAGAACCTATAAATAGGGTCAATAGAAACGACATTTTTATTCAAACTTGTCATTTCAAAGTTGAAACTTGCCGGTCCGTCACCAAAACTAATAATGCGTTTATCTAAATCATAATTAGTCAGGTTGAACATAGCTCTATATTCATCTAAATTTCGTCCCCAAGGAACAGTATTTTTTAATTCAAAAGCCATTGTTTCGTCTTATTTCTGTGTTTTATTATGCTGTTGCCTAACGGTTTGGGGCTTTGCGATGTTGGGGCATTCAAAGTACAAATGTTCAATAGAATTCCGATGCTCTAATTTAGTACATCAGTCCCAATATTGCAAAACCCCTGCTAGCGGTTCGGGCATTTTGGATGTTATCCGTTCTTCATAATACTGTCTGCAAGTTTAGGCAAAATTCGGTGAATGAATCTCAATAGTTTTGTCTTACCTATATTACTTTCAAATGTATCGTTTTTAAAATTGCGTAAAAATTCATCTACAAGTTGCTTTGGTGATATTTTTCCCGTTCCACGTCCTACTGTCATTGCGGTTTCTACTAATGGCGGAATGATTTCAAATACTTTGACTGTTGTATTTTCTAATTGATAACGCAATGCTTTCGTTGCACTATGAATTGCCGATTTTGTGGCACAATAAATTGGTGCAGATTTCTTTGGTACAAACGCAAGCCCTGACGAAACGTTAATAATGGTTGAATTTTGTTTTGTAGTCAATAGTGGTAAAAGTCCGTAAATTATTTGCATAGGACTTGTGAAATTTACCCGAATTTCATTCTCAATTTTAATGTAACCGTCCTTTTCGTCTGTCCAAGTATAATTATTTTGAATACCTGCGTTATTGATTACAATATTTATGTCTTTATATTCAAAAAGGCATTTTTCAATAAGTTCTTGAACAGATAAACTATTACCTAAGTCATATACAAGAATCTCAATTTTGGGAAATTGGGCTTTAGCCTGCATTAAATTATTTTGGTTACTTGATACAACAATTATTGTGTTGTCCAATTCGTAAAACTGCCTCACTAATTCAAGACCAATTCCTGATGTGCCGCCTGTTATTAAAATGGTGTTATTGGATAATTTCATGGTCATTTGGTTGCAATTGCTTCAATTTCTATCAATGCTTTTGGATGTGCAGGTAAAACTGGCACAGCCACGATAGTACTTGCTGGAAACACTTTTAGATTCAGTAATGGTGCTGCTGCTTGAAGTAGTGCTTGTTTTTTTTCAGGCGTATAATTTGCTATATAAATAGTCAATTTAATAATGTCTTTCTCAGTAAGTTCAACAACCGACAAGGCAAGTTTAAGATTTTCAATGCTTTTCACAACCTGCTTTGCATAATCCTCTGTTGTAATATTTCCAGATTCGTCCGATGCCCATTGCCCAGATATAAAGACAAGTTTCGTATTTGTTTCTGTAATACCAATGTGCGAAAATCCATTTTTGGAAGCATCAAAAAGACCAGTAGGATTGATGAAAGTATTTTTATTTTGAGGTATCATACTTGATTTATTTATGTTTTGTGCATTTGAAATTATTGCGTAAAAGCAAAGTGCAAAGATTGCTACGCATTGTTTTGTCATTTCTTTTTTCATTTAATTTTTTGTTATAGTACTAAAATATGTCCAAGCAATAAAAAGAACTTGTAATGGAACTCTAAACCACAAGTAGTTTAGTCCATTTCCGTCAAAAGTTGCTTTTTGGTAATCAATATGTTTTATGGCGGCATAGATATTTGCTGGAAGTAAGAGTATGAAAAATACCATTAAAACCCAACCAGCATAATGGCTCAATCGAGGAATTAAAATGCAAATCCCAAGTAGAATTTCCAAGGAACCGGTAAGATAGATAGTTGCCGTTTTAAATGGAATAATGGGTGGAATCATCATTGCCATACCCTTTGTGAAAGTAAAATGTCCAATTGCTGTAAAAAATAACATTGCACACATGGCAATTCTGGCGGACAGAAACAGGTCGTACTTTTGGGTGGTCAATTTTAAAATAAAAATAGAGATCAAAAAGACACCTAATAAAACAATTAGCGGTTTCATGGTTTTATTTTAATTTGATGTTGATAATTGCTTCCTGCTGGTTCAATTCAAAAACTGATTCCTCAAAAGTTGCTGCTCTTAAAGCTGGTAAAACATTATTTGAAAAGCCATATTTTTCTGTTGGAATGCCAAATAAGTTTTTATCTAACGTATAATTATCGTTTACATCTAAGAAAACTGCTATTGCATATTTTCCTTGGGGAATATTTTTGAATAAAACCGTTAAATCTTTTTGGTTATTAACAGCAACTTTCTCACGATAAATTGCTTTTTCGTTTACCCTAAAAGTAGAAGATTGATTGTACCAACCTATATAAAGATTACCCTTTACATTTTCAAGGTTCGATATTAGTACTGTTTGTTTGGTTTCTTGACTAAACGACAAAAGGCAGGAAAATAATCCACCTATTAGCATCATTGAACTTTTCATAATCACTTTCATTTATTATTTAATTTGTGAGCCACAAAGGTATAGGCTTGCAAAAAATTAAACAATGAACCCAAGTTAAGAAATTCGTTTTCGGATTCTACTCAATGCCTGTGGTGTGATTCCGATGTAAGATGCTATATATTTAAGAGGTATAAGTTGCAGTAAATGAGGGTGTTCGGCAAACAAATTCAAATAACGCTGTTCGGCTGTTTCCATTAAAAGCGACAATTCTCTCTTTGATTTTTGTAAATAAAGTTTCTCATTGGCTATCCGTCCTATGGTGTTGCCTGCATCTGATTCTTTGTAAAAGGTTTGTAAATCATCATAAGAAATACGCCAAATCGTTGTTTGAGCCAAAGCCTCTACGTTGTATTTTGCTGGTTGTTGGGTTAAAAAAGAATCATAAGCACTCACTAAAGTTCCACCAAACGCAAATCTAAAAGTTATATCATTTTCTTCGCCAGAAAAATAAAAACGTAAGATACCTTCTTCTAAAAAGTAAAGATAATTTTCCGTTTGCCCAGTTTTCAAAAGAAAATACTTTTTAGGAAATTCTTTTTTTTCAAGTTTTGAAGAAAAAATCTGCCAATCTTTGTCAGTCAGTTTCAAAGTTTTTTTTAAATATGTTAGAATTTGATCCATTGCTTACTTTCGGTATGTCGTTGTTTGCCTGACCACTAACGTACAAGGCTTGGCGCAGGTGGGGCAAACCAGCACAAGAGCCTCTTATTTAGCACATTGCCCCAATATACATTCAAAAGCCCAAATTTAGCACTTTTGCCCCACTTGCACCAAGCCCATGTTGAACTGACACCCTATCGGGTGAACAATCAGCCAACAATTTTACTATTTTTGCCTTACATTTAAAAACAAATATATGATTAATTTTCAAAAAAAATAATTTTGGTAAAATTGCTCTCAACCAAGAGGCTCAGGACTGTCTCTTAAAACTAGCTAACTACCTCACTGCCAAGGCTTTTGCCCAGCGTACTATTCGCAATTATACACAAGAAATGAGGTATATTTTTGCACACTACAACGAGGTTTTGCCCACCGATTTGCGGCAACAACACATCATCGATTACCTCGTTTTTATCAAAAAAGAGCATGGCGTAGGCCGTGATAAATGCCGTATGGTGGCGGCCGCTTGTAGCTTCTTTTTTAAACATATTTTACCTACTTCTTACGTTGTTCCTAGCGATTTTTACATAAAGGCGAAAAAAACTTAGACCCTTCGCCTCAAGACATGACAGTTGGTATGAATCTCCGAAAAGTGCTATTTTGGGTAGGGGATGGCTTGCCCACTAAGCTGTGTTTTTGCTCCGAGAAGTTGGTTTTTAGTAACAAAAGTCCTTGACTTTGTAAGCAAAAGTCTACAAAACCCCTTACAGGCTGGGTGGCGGTGTCAGCCAACACCAGCTAACAAAAAAAGCCCCCATCTAAGTTGTAGGTCGGGGCTTTTTTTTAAGGGCTTTTTTTCGCTAGCTGGCTAAATGTTTAGCGGCAGGCTTTCTATCAATCGACATATTTCAGAAGTTCTCTAACTAGCCGGAACACAGTCGTTGTTGATTCTTCACTAGCTGGATTTGTATGGTCAAAATGATTGTGATTTCTCTCAGCTCTATGTATTGCAAGTTCACTTCTTTTTCTGCTTGTTTTGTCGTCAATACCGTCAAGTAATTCAAAAAAATCTTCTTCTATTAATTTTGTCCCATTGCCGTAATAAGTTACTTTGAATGGTTTAAGGTGTTCGTTGATTTTATCGTTGTAGCTTTCTCTATGCATTCCACCGCCTTGATGGTCATTAAAGTGTAATATTAGCCAATATTCAAACGATTGATTTGAATAAGCTAAGCCAAAATTATTGGCTAAGGCTATTTGAATAGCAGAGTTGAAATCAATATCGTTAAAATCGTCTTTGTCAAACACACACCAAACTTGGTCGTATTTTCCTTGTTGGGCTAAAGCAAGGGCTCTATTCACTAACGAAACTGTATTATATCCTTCACCAACTGATTTGACTTTTGCGGAAGTAATTCTGAATTGATTGAAATAAGAGGGTTCGGTATTTTCTCCTTCACAAACAATAAGGATAGAGGGTTTTTCTGTTAACTCTGCAACAGATCTTTCTAGGCTCGGTTCTTTTCTCCGTTGAGCCTTTAACTCTTCAAGGTGCTTTTGCTTAGCTGCTTTTTGTTCAGCTTTTTTGTCCTTCATTTTCATTTTCTGTCAATAAAAATTTTAGATTATCAAAAAAGCCAAGAAATGGAACTGCACCATATTTACCCATAATGTAATTATCTTCAAAAGGGTCATTTTTTCTCACTTCATCTGATTTAAAGTCAGCTAATGAATATAGTTTAGCTTCTCCAAATTTATTTTTGTTTGTAAACCAAATTTGGTCTCTTCTAAATAGACCTGAACTTAATAAGTTTGTATCGTGAGTATTGAAAATCAGCTGTGCATTCTTCATATTAAACTCGTTAGAGTTAAAAAGCGAAACGATTTTACAAACCAAATTTGGATGAAGTTTTGAGTCTAACTCATCTACAACTAATGTGTAACCGTTTTCAATCACATCAAGGATTGGCCCTGTAAGAGCGAAAAATTTACTTGTTCCTGACGATTCATCATTTTCTAGTGAGAAATATTCAATGCTTACGGCATTTTTATTTACATCAAACTTTCGATGAGTTGTTGAAACATCAGAAAAGACTTCAGCATTATCTTCCTTAATTTCTCTAATAAGTTTGTCTCTTAACTCTTTTGGTAAATCTTTTGGAAGACTATTAATATCAAATTTCTGCATCTTAATATCTTGAATTCCAAGGTCTGCGGCTTTAAGCAGTTCAAGAATTTTATGTTTGTGTTCTGATGATTCTGCTTTCCCCATTGTAAAACCTTGGTAGCCTGACTCGTTTAACCCTGATAAGGTTTTTAGTCTTTTAAACCAATCCAACACATTGATTGCAGTCTTTTCATTGAATTGAGCTGCTACGGAAATTAATAACGCATTATCTCGAATTAGACCTTCTTTTACTACAGTATTGCCTTTGGTAAAACTTCGTTCGTGAGTATTGAAGGTGCTTCCTTCTCTATAAAAGAGTTCAACTTCTTTAGTTTTTGGTTTGTGATAAAACCACTCAGATACAATTCTTTCAGTTGTCGCTTCAAAGCCATAACGATAAAGCACATTTTTATAAACGAAAATGATTTCAAATTCTGATGGTTCGTTTTCTGTCTGTGTGCTTAGCTTAAAAGGCTCAACTTCAATAGTCTCTCCTTTTTGGCTTTCTTTTGAACTATTGATTACGAAATATCGCATAAATGTAAATGCGTCTAGCAACTTGCTTTTACCACTTGCATTTGCACCATAGATAACTGCACTTTTAAGAAGTCTCAATCCAAAGTTTTCATTGCTTACAATGTTTTCGTGCTCTCTGGTGTCTTTGTCATAGTTAGAAGCAATAAGGCTCAAAGTCGCTTTGTCCTTGAATGTCCTAAAGTTTTTAATTGAAAATTGCAGAAGCATCTTTCTGTTCGTTTTTGATTAATTTCTTGCAAAGGTAGTCTTTATTTTGCAATATCAAGAAAAATAAAGGCTATATTTTGTCATTTTAGTTAGAGAATCTGATTTATGTTGCGTTTTTTTACGCTTGCCGGTAACGTTCGGCAGCTTGGCGAAGGCACGGCTTTGGAAAACTAATATTCAATTTAGCACAAAAGCCAAATAGAATTCCAAATGTTGAATTTAGCACTTCAGCCGCCATAATGCCAATCCACTGTTGAACTGACACCCTATCGGGTGAACAATCGACCAACAATTTTACTATTTTTGCTTTACATTTAAAAACAAATATATGATTAATTTTCAAAAAAAACAATTTAGGTAAAATTGCTCTCAACCAAGAGGCTCAGGACTGTCTCTTAAAACTAGCTAACTACCTCACTGCCAAGGCTTTTGCCGTGCGTACTATTCGAAATTATACCCAAGAAATGAGGTATATTTTTGCACATTACAACGAAGTTTTGCCCACCGATTTGCGGCAACAACACATCATCGATTACCTCGTTTTTATCAAAAAAGAGCATGGCGTAGGCCGTGATAAATGCCGTATGGTGGCAGCCGCTTGTAGCTTCTTTTTCAAACATATTTTACCTACTTCTTACGTTATTCCTAGTGATTTTTATCCTAGAAAAGAGTTCAAACTTCCTGATATTCTTACCGTAGAGCAGATGGCACAGCTCCTAGATAGCACCCAAAATATCAAACACAAAGCTATTTTGGCTCTACTTTATGGCACTGGGTTAAGGCTGAGCGAACTTCGTTATTTAGAAATGAAACACCTCGACCGTGCCAATCGCCAACTCAAGGTAGTTTCTGGGAAGGGAGCCAAAGATAGGTTTACAATATTACCAAACAATATCCTTGAACTTTTAGGAAATTATTACCGATTGTATAAGCCAAAACGCTATTTATTTGAGGGACAAACCCCAAATATTCCCATGAACGACCGCTCTATACAGCATGCTATACGTCAAGCCATGCTATTTGCTGGCTTTGAAAAGTACAAATTCTCGGCTCACTCTCTGCGACATTCTTTTGCCACACACTTGCTCGATTATGGCACCGATATTCATACCATAAAAGAACTTTTGGGACATGCTAAAATCGAAACTACCATGATTTATTTGCATCTTACAAAGCAGAAAAGAGAAAAATTGGTTTCCCCCCTAGACATGATTTATAATGGAAAATAAAGTAATAAATACAAATTTTAAAGATATATTTAAACATCCCTCAATTTCCAATTTCAATGCCTTTAGTCAATCAATATTTACAAAAATAAGTCATTGTCATACTGCCAAAATGGGTTATCATGTGTTGGCTTGTAATAATGATAAATGCCTGAATATCAAGCAGGTATATCATTGTTGTGGCAACAGGCCTTGTCCATATTGTGGCACCATGAAGCGTGAAGAGTGGGTCGAAAATCGTACCAACGAACTGCTACCAACGCCCTATTACCATGTCGTTTTTACGCTACCTCACGAGTTAAATTCGGTCATTTTGGGCAACAGAAAAGTATTGTTTAATACTTTATTTCAAGCTGCATCCCAAACCTTGATTAATCATGGCAAAAACCCCGAATTTCTTGCCGCTGAGCCTGGAATAACGATGGTTTTGCATACGTGGGGTTCTGACCTTTCATTTCATCCACATGTGCATTGTATCGTAACAGGTGGTGGTTTTGATGGTACAAAATGGGTGGAAGCAAAACGAAAAAATAGTAAGTTTTTGTTTCCTACAAAATCGTTGTCGCAGATGTATAAAGCCATATTTATGACAGAGCTAGAACGGAATAGTGCAATTTCGTGGAACGATGGAGAAAAAGAAAAGGTAATAAAAGCTATAAAATACAAAAAATGGAATGTATATGCGAAAGCACCCTTTGGCGGCCCAGCCCAAGTGATAGAATATTTGGGTCGCTACACCCACAAAATAGCTATTACAAAGCATAGAATTATGAACGTAAACGACACAATAATTCAATTTAAGTACAAAGACTATGCCGATAATAGTAAACAAAAAATAATGAATCTTACCCATGAAGAGTTTTTGAGGCGTTTTGAATTGCATATATTACCCAAGAAATTTGTTAAAATAAGGCATTATGGCTTTTTGAGAAACCGCCACAAAATAGTAAGAATAAATAAAATACGAGAAAGTATGGGTTTGGGAGAATCTCTACCAAAAGTACAAATACCAGTTGCCGTAAGAATGCTCGAAAAATATGGCAAAGACATTGGCAAATGCGATTGTTGTGATACTGGGCGGTGGGTTGTGGTGCTAGACACTAGGGTCAGAAGAACCCCCAAACAAGCTCCAATCGCTATTGTGGGTAGTATAAAACACGAACCACCATCCTAAGGCAACATAGAGGCGAAAAACACTTAGACCCTTCGCCTCAAGACATGACAGTTGGTATGAATCTCCGAAAAGTGCTATTTTGGGTAGGGGATGGCTTGCCCACTAAGCAGTGTTTTTGCTCCGAGAAGCTGGTTTTTAGTAACAAAAGTCCTTGACTTGGTAAGCAAAAGTCTACAAAACCCCTTACAGGCTGGGTGGCGGTGTCAGCCAACACCAGCTAACAAAAAAAAGCCCCCATCTAAGTTGTAGTTCGGGGCTTTTTTTTAGGGCTTTTTTTCGCTAGCTGGCTAAATGTTAGTGGTAGTTTTTATATTTCGCACAACATTTTTTCTATTAGTCTTATTTGCTCGACCGTTTTATCAAAGTCAAGCAGTCCATTTGTGTCTGTCTTTAAAAATGGTTCAGTTAATGCTGCAACTGTCATATAATTTCCAACCCTTCCGTTTTGATAAATATTAATATTATGTTGCTTCGCTTTTTGGTAAAGTAATTGGCGGTAATCGTGTCTTACTGCTTCTGCTTTTTCTCTTTTATATGGATAAAGTTTGAAGCAAAATTTATTATGTTCTAATTGTAAATAATACTCAAATTCGTTTTCATTCAATTTTTTGTACTGCCAACACCACCAAAAACCTAAGAAACCACCATTTTTTTGAGGAACATAATCCCAAGCACCATCACCCAATCTTTTTGCTAATTCAGTATAAAAACCTTTCCAACTATCCCAATGCCATTGTGAAATTGGAATAATTTTATAACTTTGAAACGATTTTTCTATGGCTACTAAATGATGATAAAAGTCTGTTAAAATATTATTTTTTACTCCAATTTTCAAGGCATACTCTAATATTTCAATAAAATCGTTTCTCAAAAAAGGCTTATAGCCTGCTTTTACAACAGCCCCATATTCGCTTTGGTCACCTGTTTTTATATATACAGGGAAAATTTTACTTTTATCAAATTCAGATGATAGAACTTCATAATATCTTTCAAGTTGCCCTGAATGATTTTTAGTATTTGTTTTATCTTCAATCAATATTGCATATTCATCATTGATTTTTACTAAAATATCAATACTTTTGTACTGCCTGAAAATCTCTATTTTTTTAAACTCTGATATTTTACTATCTGTTAGTTTTGAGATAAAATATAATGAACTTTTATTTAGTTCATTTTCTTCTTCATAATTAGCCCAAGAAAGTAGCCAACAGATAAATGCGTCTTGTGATAGTTCAGAAGTTGCCCAATGGAAAATATTAGGTTTGTTGTTGTTCATTGCTTTGTTGTTGTTTAAAATTACCACTAACGCCCCGAGTGTTGCTGAAGTGGGGGGCTTTTAGCACAAATGTTGGTAGAAAGTACAAAACTTTACCAACCACAAATGCTACTTAAAACCCACGAAAGCCCCCATTTCTGCAACACTCCGTTAGCTGTCGCTTTTATTGCTCCGTCAAGAGGTTAAACTGTCAAAAAGGAGTTGTTCGGATGCCTGTCTGTTTCGAGCGTAAATGTTTTAAAGTTAAGTAAATGAAAAAGTTGTCAAGGAAAAAGTTAATAGAAAAATTACAAGAAACATTGTCAAATAAGGATTTTTCAAATTTAGATAAATTAATGCTTAGTAGTTGTTTGATTCAGAAGAATTTTCAAATGAGACAAATTGATTACAACAAATTACTTCAACCTGAAACTTTTGATTGCTTTTCTACAAAAACAACATAAAGTATGAATTTATTAGATTTTTCATTCATTGCACCAGCACTTCCAACTTTCTTATTAACATTATTTTTCCAATTTATGAAAAATTTGTTCATTTCACTCTCTAGTTTATCAATAGTATCGCTATTTATAGACCAAGTTATCATTTTAATTTTTTTAAATTCTATATACAAAGCAAGTCTTTGTTTTAAAGTTAATCCTGTCTTACCAATTTTAAACTTTGAAGATTTTAAAGCAATAGCTCTTATTTTTGAAATTATTTCTTTGTTTGTCATTATTTTATTTTCAAATGTTATGATGTGTCTGGTTGTAAAGTGGCAGCTAACGGTTTCGGGCTTGGCGAAGGTGGCGATTTTCACCACAAATGTTGATGCGGAGAACCAAACTTTGATTAACCACAAATGTGTCTGCGGAGCACTGAACCGCCACTTTTGCCAAACCTGTGTTGAACTGACACCCTATCGGGTGAACAATCGACCAACAATTTTACTATTTTTGCCTTACATTTAAAAACAAATATATGATTAATTTTCAAAAAAAACAATTTAGGTAAAATTGCTCTCAACCAA
>JAAFIH010000051.1 GCA_013297755.1 Cytophagales bacterium | reverse complement strand
CTTTTTTTAGGGCTTCCGTTGTGGAAGTCCTGTTGGGACTTGTTATACTTCATATTCGTTTTTTTTTAGTATTTTTATTACACAAATATAAACATAAGTATCTGATAATCAATGGTTTATTTATTTTTTTTAAAAAATATTTTCTTAATTAAATAGTGTTGGTGATTTAACAGCATAAAGGTAGTACCTATTGTTGATTATTTTCAATTCAGTACCTGGTTTTTTGTGAGTGAGTGCCCAGTCTGGGTGTACAATTTTGGCCATATATGTTACCTAATTAGGTAATGCAAATTAAAACTAAAAAAGTCGAATAACAAACGATTATTCGACTTTTTTTAAATATTCAACAACATATTACCTAAATTATTTTAGGGTTTAGGTTTAATAGCTTCAGGTTTGCTAACCCAAGCTCAAACCAAAAGCGACAGTGTAAAAGCTACAAAAGTAAGAAAAAATTTGCTTTCGCTATATCCATTTGCGTTTGCGGCCAACTCGCTTACCTTGAGTGTAGAAAGACGTATAACAACCGAAAATTCATTAAGATTTGTCGCAGGATTTAGCTCTGCTGATGAAAGTGCTTATTATAGTATCAAAGGTTTGACAGAATTTTATGGAGAATTTCAACTACGAGTACATCCTATTGCATCAAAAAAATTGCCTTATAATAATGGATTTTATGTAGCTCCATTTTTGTTGGCCAAAACTAGGAGTTTTACCAGTAAACTTTTAGTTGTAGCAAACAACAATAACAATAATAGTTATGATCCTAACAATCCACCTTTTTATCAAGAATTAGAAACAAAACAAAGTGCCATATCTGGCGGAGTTGTGATTGGCTATAATTATATTTTGATTGAAAGGATTTCAATAGATTTATACTTGGGTGGAGGCATGATGCATACCAATAAATCTGTACCCGAAAATATGATAAATCCAACAATCAATGAATATGGAAAAGGCGTAAAGTTTCATATTGGATTTAATGTGGGAATTATTATTTAACAATTTTTATAACTTTTTATGACGTTTTACTTTATGGAACTTCAAAGTTATAAAGTTCTATGATGTATTAATTTATTAATATTTTTGTAATTTAAAATGATTCTATTTTATTTTTCGCATGGTATGATTTAACTTGCATCCGTAAAATTCAATTCTAAAAAATTTATTCTTTTCACTTATATTATAAAAACATAAAATCATGGCATTTGACATAGAAATGATCAAAGAGGTTTACAAAAACCTTCCATCCAAGGTAGAGGCTGCTCGCAAAGTGGTAGGTCGTCCATTGACACTGACCGAAAAAATACTGTACTCACATTTACATATTGACCAAAAAAGTGAAAATTTCACTCGTGGTGCCTCCTATGTAGATTTTGCCCCAGATAGAGTAGCCATGCAAGATGCTACTGCTCAAATGGCTTTGTTACAATTTATGCAATCTGGCCGCCCAAAAGTAGCTGTTCCATCTACGGCACATTGCGACCACTTAATCACTGCCAAAGAAGGTGCTGCTACAGATTTAGCATTTGCCAACAAAGAAAGTAAAGAAGTTTTTGATTTTTTAGGCTCTGTATCTAATAAATATGGTATAGGATTTTGGAAACCAGGTGCAGGTATTATACATCAAGTAGTGTTAGAAAACTATGCTTTTCCAGGAGGAATGATGATAGGTACTGATTCGCATACTGTAAATGCAGGTGGGTTAGGAATGATTGCCATAGGTGTAGGTGGGGCAGATGCTTGTGATGTAATGGCAGGGTTGGCTTGGGAATTGAAAATGCCAAAACTCATTGGTGTAAAATTGACTGGCAAACTTAGTGGCTGGACAGCTCCTAAAGATGTGATTCTGAAAGTTGCAGGTATTTTAACTGTAAAAGGTGGAACAGATGCTGTGGTAGAATACTTTGGTGAGGGTGCTATTGCCATGAGTTGTACTGGTAAAGGTACAATTTGTAATATGGGTGCAGAAATTGGTGCTACAACGTCTACTTTTGGGTATGATGACTCAATGGCTCGCTACCTCAAAGCTACTGGTCGTGCTGATGTAGCTGCTCTGGCAGATACTGTAAAACAACATCTTACTGCTGATCCTGAAGTGTATGCAAATCCTGAAAAATATTTTGATCAAGTAATAGAAATTAATCTTTCTGAATTGGAGCCACACGTTAATGGTCCATTCACACCAGATTTGGCTACTCCTATTTCTAAATTGAAAGAAGAAGCTACTAAAAATGGTTGGCCATTGAAAATATCTGTTGGTCTTTTGGGGTCTTGCACAAACTCTTCTTACGAAGATATAGCTCGTGCAGTGAGCTTGGCTAAACAAGTATCGAGCAAAAACTTAAAATCAAAAGCAGAATATTTAATCAATCCAGGTTCTGAGCAAATCAGATATACTATAAAAAGAGATGGATTTTTAGATGTGTTTGATTCTATTGGTGCAAAAGTATTTACCAATGCTTGTGGACCTTGTATAGGAATGTGGGATAGAATGGGTGCTGAAAAACAAGAGAAAAACACTATTATCCACTCATTTAATAGAAATTTTGCTAAACGTGCCGATGGCAACCCCAATACGTATGCTTTTGTAGCCTCACCAGAAATTGTAACAGCTATGGCTATTGCAGGTGATTTGACTTTTAATCCTCTCACAGATTATTTGACTAATGAAAAAGGCGAAAAAGTAAAATTAGATGCCCCATCTGGAGACGAATTGCCTACAAAAGGTTTTGCTGTAGAAGATGCAGGATACCAAGCTCCTGCTGCTGATGGTAGCAAAGTTCAAATATTGGTTTCGCCAACTTCTGATCGTTTGCAACTGCTAGATCCATTCACAGCTTGGGAGGGTACAGACTTGAAAGGATTGAAACTTTTGATAAAAGCCAAAGGAAAATGTACGACAGATCATATTTCTATGGCTGGTCCTTGGTTAAAATTCCGTGGACACTTAGACAATATTTCTAATAATATGTTGATTGGTGCAGTCAATGCTTTTAACGAAAAAACAGATTCAGTAAAAAATCAATTAACAGGAGCCTATGAAGGAGTGCCCAAAGTACAACGTCAGTACAAAACCAAAGGAATAGGATCAGTAGTAGTTGGCGATGAAAACTATGGAGAAGGCTCATCTCGTGAGCATGCTGCTATGGAGCCACGTCATTTGGGTGTAAGAGCAGTTTTAGTAAAATCGTTTGCTCGTATCCACGAAACAAACCTTAAAAAACAGGGTATGTTGGGCTTGACATTTGCCAACAAAGCTGATTACGACAAAATCAAAGAAGATGATACTATTGATATTTTGGGTTTAACAACATTTGCACCAGGCAAAAACCTACAAATGGTATTTACCCATGCTGATGGCACAAAAGATACCATAGAGGCCAAACATAGTTACAATGCACAGCAAATAGAGTGGTTTAAAGCAGGTGGAGCTTTGAATATTATAAGAGCGAATGCAGGTAAGTAATTCTTAAAACAAAAAAGGCTTTCAGAAATGAAAGCCTTTTTTGTGCAGTCATCTGCCTAAAATCAAAATCATCAAAAACCTTGATTCTAGTCCAACTAGGGGGCTTTTTTAAATTTAAAAAAAGCTCCCCTCTTGCAATTTAAACAATGATTTTTGGACAGTATAAATATGTTTGAAAAAGAAGCTACAAGCGGCCGCCACCATGCGGCATTTATCACGGCCAACGCCATGCTCTTTTTTGATAAAAACGAGGTAATCAATAATGTGTTGTTGCCGCAAATCGGTGGGCAAAACCTCGTTGTAGTGTGCAAAAATATACCTCATTTCTTGGGTATAATTGCGAATAGTACGCTGGGCAAGAGCCTTGGCAGTGAGGTAGTTAGCTAGTTTTAAGAGACAGTCTTGAGCCTCTTGGTTGAGAGCAATTTTACCTAAATTGTTTTTTTTGAAAATTAATCATATATTTGTTTTTAAATGTAAGGCAAAAATAGTAAAATTGTTGGTCGATTGTTCACCCGATAGGGTGTCAGTTCAACAACATTTGTGCTTAATTTCAGCTGACGTATTTCAAATTCCCTGCCTTCGCCAAGCCCTAATCCGTTAGCAGTAACAATATGACGACACTCAAACAGACAATATTACTTTTGACAATAGCAGTTTTCGGACTGACAGCTTGTAAGCAAAATCAGGCAACAGAAGTTCGTGCCGACTTTAAAAAGTATTACGACCAATTTAATGTTGAAGGTTCTTTCGTGCTTTACGACCCGCAAGCCGACAAGTATACTTTTTACAATCAAGACCAATTTGAGCAAACTTTTTCACCTGCCTCGACTTATAAAATTTGCAACTCACTTATCGGACTTGAGACAGGAGTAATTAAAGACGAGAACTTTGTAATTCC
This sequence comes from Cytophagales bacterium, assembly GCA_013297755.1. Classification (GTDB taxonomy): domain Bacteria; phylum Bacteroidota; class Bacteroidia; order Cytophagales; family UBA9547; genus REAG01. The sequence goes on along the minus strand of JAAFIH010000051.1, from coordinate 14,724 downwards.
TTGGGACAGTATAACCCGGCAAAATCCAAACTGGAATAGTGACCACGACTTAAAGACCGCTTTCAAAAACTCGACAGTTTGGTATTATCAAGAGCTTGCAAGGCGTGTTGGCGGACAACAAATGAAATACTGGCTTGACAAAGCAATTTATGGCAATGCTGACACTTCGGGCGGTATAGACAAGTTTTGGCTAACTGGCGGACTTCGTATTTCACCCAAACAACAGATTGACTTTTTAAAACGTCTTCACGACAACCAGCTTCCTTTTTCACAGCGTTCAGTTGACATTGTGAAAAATATAATGATTGCAAAAGACACTTTGGACTATGTTGTAAGAGCAAAAACTGGTTGGGGTGGACAAGACAACAAAGATATTGGTTGGTATGTCGGCTATCTAGAAACAAAAGACAAAGTTTACTATTTCGCTAACTGCATTCAATCGGCTGACTTAAACAACAAGGACTTTGCAAATGCACGAATAGACATTGTTTATCTTATACTTGACGACCTTAAACTAATTGACAAATGAGAATTGCTACTGCTAACATTTAGCCAGCTAGCGAAAAAATGCCCTTAAAAAAAAGCCCCGAACTACAACTTAGATGGGGGCTTTTTTTTGTTAGCTGGTGTTGGCTGACACCGCCACCCAGCCTGTAAGGGGTTTTGTAGACTTTTGCTTACCAAGTCAAGTTCTTTTGTTACTAAAAACGAGCTTCTCGCAGCAAAAACACTGCTTGGTGGGCAAGCCATCCCCTACCCAAAATAGCACTTTTCGGAGATTCATACCAACTGTCATGTCTTGAGGCGAAGGGTCTAAGTGTTTTTAGTCTCTATGTAAAAATCGCTAGGAACAACGTAAGAAGTAGGTAAAATATGTTTGAAAAAGAAGCTACAAGCGGCCGCCACCATACGGCATTTATCACGGCCTACGCCATGCTCTTTTTTGATAAAAACGAGGTAATCGATGATGTGTTGTTGCCGCAAATCGGTGGGCAAAACCTCGTTGTAATGTGCAAAAATATACCTCATTTCTTGGGTATAATTTCGAATAGTACGCTGGGCAAAAGCCTTGGCAGTGAGGTAGTTAGCTAGTTTTAAGAGACAGTCCTGTGCCTCTTGGTTGAGAGCAATTTTACATAAATTGTTTTTTTTAAAATTAATCATATATTTGTTTTTAAATGTAAGGCAAAAATAGTAAAATTGTTGGTCGATTGTTCACCCGATAGGGTGTCAGTTCAACATGGGGTTTGCGATAGCGGGGGTTCCGTGCTTCGCAGACACATTTGTGCAAGATGGAAGTTCAGTTCTCCAAACAAAGTTCAGTGCTAAAACTCCCCGCCATCGCAAACCCCCGAAACGTTGTGCGTCACTTTCGAGCGACAGAAAACCAAAAAAATATTCGAAAATTTATGTCAGTATACCATAAATTGGTATATTTGTAAAAATATAAAATTATGGCACGAAATACATCAATTTTAATTGGAGAATATTACGAGAGTTTTATAAATAGTCAAATTGCAACTGGAAAATATAATTCAGTAAGCGAAGTTGTAAGAACTGCTTTGAGACAATTTGAACAAGAAGAAATTCAAACTAAATCTCTAATTGCAGAATTAGAACTTGGAGAAAAAAGCGGAAAAATTCGAAATTTTAACCGAACGGATAATCTAAAACAGTTGAACGAAAAATTCCAAAAGTAATGGCGGAATATATAATAAGTGAAAAAGCGTTAGACGATTTGAATAAAATTTGGATTTACACAGCCGAAAATTGGTCGGTTGAACAAGCGAACCGATATTATAATCTAATAATAGACGAAATAGAATTTGTTGCTGAAAATTTTGAAACAACCAAAGATTTTGGAAGTATTCGTAAAGATTATCGATATTCAAAAGTAAAATCTCATTTAATATTTTGCAAACGAATTGAAAATTTAGAAATGGAAGTCGTGAGAATTTTGCACGAAAAAATGGATATTAAAAATAGAATTAACGATTAAAAAAAGAAAAAGCGAACGCACAACATTTAGCCAGCTAGCGAAAAAATGCCCTTAAAAAAAAGCCCCGAACTACAACTTAGATGGGGGCTTTTTTTTGTTAGCTGGTGTTGGCTGACACCGCCACCCAGCCTGTAAGGGGTTTTGTAGACTTTTGCTTACAAAGTCAAGGACTTTTGTTACTAAAAACCAGCTTCTCGGAGCAGAAACACTGCTTAGTGGGCAAGCCATCCCCTACCCAAAATAGCACTTTTCGGAGATTCATACCAACTGTCATGTCTTGAGGCGAAGGGTCTAAGTGTTTTTCGCCTCTATGTAAAAAACACTAGGAATAACGTAAGAAGTAGGTAAAATATGTTTGAAAAAGAAACTACATGTGGCCGCTACCATGCGGCATTTATCACGGCCTACGCCATGCTCTTTTTTGATAAAAACGATGTAATCGATGATGTTTTGTTGCCGCAAATCGGTGGGCAAAACCTCGTTGTAGTGTGCAAAAATATACCTCATTTCTTGGGTATAATTGCGAATAGTACGCACGGCAAAAGCCTTGGCAGTGAGGTAGTTAGCTAGTTTTAATAGACAGTCCTGAGCCTCTTGGTTGAGAGCAATTTTACCTAAATTGTTTTTTTTGAAAATTAATCATATATTTGTTTTTAAATGTAAAGCAAAAATAGTAAAATTGTTGGTCGATTGTTCACCCGATAGGGTGAGAATTAAGTACGTGATTAACAAAATAAGAGGTTAATTGTTCGGTAAATTCATTTTTGATTAATCAAAGTTTGGTTCACGGCATCAATATTTGTGGTAATAATCGCCACTTTCGCCAAACCCAAATTTGTTGTGTGTAATGCTAATAAAGACGCTTACGAAAGAAATAATTATTTGAAAAAAAAAAATGTAAGTTTGACCTATGAATAGACTTGAAACATATACACAAGACATTATTTCACTTTGCAAAACTCATAAGGTTAGAAGTCTATATGTTTTTGGTTCGATTTTAACGGATAAATTTAATGCAGAAAGCGACATAGATTTAATTGTAGATTTTACAAATATGGAAGTCGAGGATTATGCTGATAACTATTTTGACTTCAAATTTTCATTACAAGACATTTTAAAAAGACATGTAGACTTGCTTGAGGATAAAACAATTAAAAATCCATATTTTAGACAATCTGTTAATCAACAAAGACAACTTATATATGGTAAATGAAGTTAGAGCTTGGCTTTATGATATATTAAACGCAATAATGGAAATTGAAAGTTTCTTTATTGACAGACCAAAAGTATTTGCAAATTATGAAGCTGACATAAGAACAAAACGAGCAGTTGAAAGAAATATTGAGATTATTGGTGAAGCAATGAATAGAATTTTGAAACAAGACACAACTATTCAAATATCAAATTCCCGAAAATTCGTAGATGTTAGAAATAGAATTATTCATGGTTACGACTCTGTTTCTGATGACATTATTTGGGGAATTGTTATAAGACATATCCCAATTTTAAAAACTGAAATAGAAAATCTATTAGAAGAATAATTGCACTACTGCATTATTCAGTTAAACGTGGGTTTGGCAAGAATAAGTCAAATGTTTTAATTTTGAAGTTTTAGAATATAAATCGGGCTTTTGAAATTATTTGGGCTTTTATGCTGGTTTCCCGACTTCACCAAGCCACCTACTGTTATTTCTAAGTTTAAAAGCAGACATACCTATATGGATAATTTTAAAATCATTTTGACAATTGAAGAATTCATGCAAAAGGCTTCATATACTAATGACAAGTCTATGAAAAATCTAGATTTTCGTTATTGTATTTTCGACTTTGACATTGAAATTTCCGAATATTTAAACTCAGTTAATTTTGAAAACTGCGTATTTAAAGGCAAGACGAAGTTTGCTTCACATTTTAAAATTAACGCCACTTTTAGAAATGTGCAATTTAAAGCACCCACAACATTTGCAAATTCAAATTTCAATTCTAAGACAAGATTTCACGTTGTAACATTTGAAGACGAAGTAAATTTTGACAACACAAAATTTGCTGATTTAGCAGACTTTTGGGGTTCTACATTTCACAGACCAACTATATTCTACAAAACCGACTTTCTCGGGGTGACAGTTTTTTCAAGAACTACGTTCAATGAAAATGCCTTATTTACATATTCTTTAATAGACAAAGGTATAATTTTTAGAGGGACAATTTTCAAGAAGGGTTTGGACATATCATTGGCAATACTAAATGGAAATTTTAATGTTTTTGACATAAGGCTTGGTGACTTTGCAACAAACGAAAATAGTGATGAAGACCAATATGAAGTTTCAGTTTCTGAAGAGGGAATTATTCCAGAGAAAAACAAAAGGGAAACATTTAAACTACTTAAAACTCAATTAGAAAATCAAGGAAATAAAATAGAATCATTAAAGTTTTCATATTTTGAAATTGAAACTTACCACAAACAACTTAGCCGACAATTTTGGAACGAAAAAAAAATAAAATCAACATTTGAAAACTATTTTATTCTATTTCTAAATTCGCTTTCAAATAAAAATGGACGCTCTTGGCTTAGAGGCATTTTTTTTACTACAATTATTGCAGGACTTTTCTTTTATGTTGCAGTTCTGACAACAGAAAAATATTCATTTGCATTTAGTCTTCCACAAGCAGAAGACATTAATTATTGCTTAAAATTATATTTTGAATTTTTGACACCAACTCATACAGTTCAATTTATGGATTGTTTGGGTTCAAATCCTTGGACATATTTGCTTGATTTTTTGGGACGAGCTTTTATTGCATATGGTATATATCAGACAATTCAAGCATTTAGAAAATTCAGACGTGTATAAATAACTGCACGCAACATCTAGCCAACTTACAAGAAAAACCCCTTACTTAAAAGATTTTTAGAAAAAATGTTTAACCATATTGGTTCAATATTTAATTTTATTGTTTTCTTTTTTAAAATAAATTTCTGGCATCCAACAAACATCTCAAAAAAAACTAAAAACATCATTTTTAGAGAGATTTAAGCCTTTTTTAATGTATTTTCAAAATAGTGATTTTTTTTCAAAATTAGAATATAGATTCTCTAGCCTGTAAATCAAAGGCTTTTTTGCTTGTTTTGATTTTAGACGAATGGTAATAAATTAAATTCAATACCTAAATTTAGAGGATCAAATTTTCTGCATCACAAAATTATTTTTATATTATCAATTATATTTTTTTGTCGTTGTTATTCCAAGTACAAATTTTTGTTTTAGATTTACATCAAAATTAATAAAATTGATTAGTTTATTATATTTTAATTTACCTTAATTGAACATCTAAAACTCTAGCCTTAACACTCTATCATGCTCAAAAATTTAGGTTTGTAGTTGTGTTAATGGTTAAAGAGTAAAGTGTAAAGGTAAGAAATGATAGTATATGTTTATTTTATATACCAAAAGAAAGTTCTAAAGTCTTCTATTATTTGACACACCCAACCCTTAACAATTAACCCTTAACCTTTAATATTTAATAATTAACAATTAACCCTTAACAATTAACAATTAACAATTAACCTTTTCACTTTACCTAAAAAATGCCAGTTTCACAAATTATAGGATATGCCATTGCACTTTTTGCCATCGTAGAAATAGTGGGTTATGGTCCCATTTCGATATATTTTAGCAAAAAAGCTGCTCGAGAAAACAAACCAAAAAAAGGTTTTTTTAGAGATTCCTTTGATAGCATATTGTTTGCAGTAGTGGCCGCAACACTTATTCGTTGGGTATCTTTAGAGGCCTATACCATTCCTACCCCTTCTATGGAAAAATCACTTTTGGTAGGCGATTTTTTGTTTGTCAGCAAGTTGCACTATGGTCCACGAACACCAGCCACCCCAATCCAAATGCCATTGACACACCAAACCATTTGGGGAACATCTATCCCCTCTTACAGCGATTTGATACAATTACCAACTTTTAGATTACCAGGGTTTTCAGACATCAAAAAAGGCGATTGTGTTGTTTTCAACTATCCTGCCGATGACGAAAAATATCCAGTAGATTTGAAAACAAATTATATCAAAAGATGTGTAGCAACCCCTGGCGATCTACTCGAAATAAAAGACAAACAAGTGTATATCAATGGTATGAAATCTGGCAATTTTGTAAATATGCAGTTTAGCTATTTTATAGAAACAGATGAAAATATGAGTAATATTTTCAAAAAAATGGATATTACAGATGTATATCAATATCAAGGAACTATGGGCTATGTGATAATGACATCACCTAGCAAAATTGAGGAATTAAAATCATATTCATTTATAAAAAATATTACAGAAATAAAAAAGCCAGCCCACCAAGCCGAAGCCAGAGTTTTTCCTAACAATTCGGCTTATGATTGGAACGAAGACAATTTTGGCCCTCTTACATTACCATCCAAAGGATTATCTATTGCTATCACACCACAAAATTTACCTTTGTATGAAACAGCTATTTTAAAATACGAAAGTAATAAAAATTGCAAAATAGAAAATGGAAAATTATACATAGATAACGTAGAAATTACAAATTATACATTCAAACAAAATTACTATTGGATGATGGGCGACAATAGACATAATTCACTGGATTCTAGGTTTTGGGGATTTGTACCCCACGACCATGTAGTAGGCAAAGCAGTTTTTGTGTGGCTTTCGCTCGATCCCAATGGCAAATGGTTGAACAAAATTCGCTGGAGCCGAATGTTTAGATTTGTAGAAGACGTTACTATTTGACCCCAATTTCTTAAATAAATACTATTATTTAAACTTTCGGGCATTATTTTCGATATTTATAAATTAAAAGTTCTTAAATATTTTGATAATAAGATGATATTTATAATAATTGCAATACATTTTAATTTTTAATGAATAAAAAAATATGCCACAAAAAAAAGAAGAAAACAAATTTAAAAAAGTAGCTGTATTAACCTCTGGTGGCGATGCACCAGGCATGAACGCTGCCATACGTGCAGTGGTGCGTGGAGCAGTATTTTACGGTATTGATGTTTGTGGTATTATGCGTGGCTACGATGGTCTTATCAAAGGCGATATTGTAAACATGGATGGTTACTCGGTGAGTAATATTATTCAAAGAGGAGGCACTATTTTAAAATCGGCACGTTCTGAAGAGTTTAGGACCAAAGAAGGTCGCAAAAAGGCTTATGAAAACATCAAATCAAACAATATAGATGGTATAGTTGCCGTTGGTGGCAACGGTACTTTTACAGGTGCAAAAATATTTTTTGAAGAATATGGCGTACCTACGGTTGGTGTGCCTGGTACAATCGACAACGATTTGTATGGCACAGATTTTACGGTGGGTTATGACACAGCCGTAAATACTGCCCTCAATGCCATAGACAAAATACGTGATACGGCCGATGCACATGACAGAATATTTTTTGTAGAAGTGATGGGGCGTGATTCTGGTTATATAGCCATCAGGTCAGCCATAGGTGGCGGTGCCGAATTGGCCATGATTCCTGAAACAAAAACATCAACTTCGTATGTAATCGAAAAATTAAAAGAAGTTTCGAGCCATAGCAAATCATCGCACATTATAGTAGTGGCCGAAGGCGATGAAGAAGGAAATGCCCAAGAAATAGCCAATAGAGTAAAGCGTGCAGTTCCTCATTTGGATATAAAAGTTACCAATTTGGGACATATCCAACGTGGGGGCTCTCCTACTGCTGCCGATAGAGTTTTGGCAAGTAGATTGGGTTTAGGTGCTTTAGAGGGTTTGCTCGATGGTCAGTCTAATGTCATGGCTGGTATTATCAATCGTAGCTTGGTATATACCTCTTTTGACGATGCTATTTATAAAAAGAAATCATATAACCGAGAGTTAGTAAGAATGATAGAAATACTGAGCGGAAGGAGCTACAAGTTTAGGGTTAATGATAAAGATAGAAACGATAAAAAATAATATTAAAAAAAAGCTACTTAATTTTTTAAGTAGCTTTTTTTATGTAATTCGTAAAATTTATATTTATAAATAAATGTAGTTTACCTAGGCACTTTATAATGCCACAATCTTAGGTTTTCTCCAATGGAGAAAGATAGTTTTATTTTTATGTAAACAATATTGATTTATAATTACTAGAAAAATACATACTACATTCAGTTTCTAAGTTCTATTTTGAAATAACATGAAATGAAGCAGAATTAAATTACTTGTAATATTAATTTTTCGGTTTCTAATAAAAAAAGCCCCAACATTGGGGCTTTTTTTATCAAATTAAAGGCTAAATGCTTTCTTTATTTCGTCTACATGATCAAGTTTTTCCCAAGCAAAGAAATCTACTTTTTTCTTAGCAGCAGTTCTTATTTCTGTAACTTTACCTTTGTCTTCGGTTTTGGTTACATAAAATGTATCTACTTCTTTGCTGTAGGCTTGGCGACCTACATGTCCATAAGCAGCAGTTTCAGAGAAAATTGGATTTTTTAATCCAAATCTGTCAATGATAGATTTAGGTTTCAATTTTTCTTTGAATAGTTTTTCTACAATGGTTGTAATTTCGCCATCTTTCATTTTAACTTTTCCAGTACTATATGTATTTACATTGATAGAAACAGGCTCGGCTACACCTATGGCATACGACACTTGAACTAAGGCTTTTTCGGAAACACCAGCAGCCACCAAATTTTTAGCAATATGACGAGCAGCATAAGCGGCACTTCTATCCACTTTTGAAGGATCTTTGCCCGAAAATGCTCCACCACCATGTGCACCAGCTCCACCATAAGTATCTACGATGATTTTACGACCAGTCAAACCAGTATCGCCATGAGGGCCACCTATGATAAATTTACCTGTTGGGTTGATAAAATACTTGATTTGAGCGTTGAACTTGCGTTGAACACTGATAGGAAGTTGTTTTTTTACCAAAGGAATCAAAATATTTTTTACATCTTTTTCGATTTGTTCTTGCATGGCTTTTTCAGCTTTGGCATCGCCACCTTTGATAAACTCATCGTGTTGTGTAGATAGCACAATAGTATCTATTCTTTTGGGTTTTCCTCTGTCATCGTACTCGATAGTAACTTGTGATTTTGCATCTGGACGAAGATATTTCATTCTTTTGCCCTCTCTGCGAATATCTTGAAGTATTTTGACTAATAAATGAGAAATCTCTAAAGTCAATGGCATGAAATTATCAGATTCGTTGGTTGCATAGCCAAACATCATCCCTTGGTCGCCTGCACCTTGTTCTTTGAACAAGCCTGCTCCCTCTGTAACCCCTTGCGAAATATCAGGCGACTGTGCATGCAAAGCATTGATTACGCCACAAGACAGATAATCAAATTGATACTCTGATTTAGTATATCCAATTTTTTTGATTGCTGCACGTACAACTTCTTGCACATCCACTACTGCATTGGTGGTAATTTCGCCTGCTACAACAGCCAAACCAGTGGTTACTAAAGTTTCGCATGCTACACGAGATTGTGGATCTTGAGCCAACATGGCATCAAGTATGGCATCTGAAATTTGATCCGAAACTTTGTCGGGATGCCCTTCAGAAACTGATTCTGATGTGAATAAATAAGCCATTATTATTAATTAGTTATGATATAATTTTTTTAAAATATAAAAACAAACAAAAATAATTGAATATTGATACATTGTGTAAAATATGTTAAATAATTTTTTATTTTTTGATAAATAAAACGAAAAGTAATTTTTTTGTTTTATTCCACATACAAAAGAAGTCCTTTCAAATACTCACTTTCTGGATGAAAAATATTGACTGGATGGTCTTCGGGTTGTCCCAAAAACTTTACTATTCTTACATTTCTTCCAGCATCTGCTGCTGCACTAAAAACTACTTTTTGAAACAAATCTTTTGTAATATTTTGTGAACATGAAAATGTAAACATCCAACCTTTGGGATTTACTTTTTTGAATCCTAAAATGTTTAAATCCTTGTATCCCCTGCAAGCGTTGTGTACAGATTTGGCATTTTTGGCAAATGCTGGTGGGTCTAATACTACTATATCGTACATTTGTTGATGAGTTCGCAAAAATTCAAAACAATCGGCCACCGTAGATTGGTGATTTTTGGTTATTCCATTGATATTAATCAATGAATCACATAATTGGATAGCATCTTTTGAAATATCCACAGAATGTACTTGGGCAGCATTGCCAGCCAATGCATAAGCACTAAAACCACCAGTATAACAAAAAGTATTGAGTACAGTTTTATTATTTGACATTTGTTTTAATAATTGCCTGTTTTCTCGCTGATCGATAAAAAAACCCGTTTTCTGGCCTTTTTCTATATCAATATCAAATTTAATATGGTGTTCTTTGACTGATACTATGGTATGGGTTTGGTTTTTGTACCAGCCTGATGGCAAAGTAATATTTTCTATTTCTTGTGAACTTATTTTTGTGCGAATAAATACAAATTCAAACCCTAATTTTATGATACAATTATAAAATATATCGACCAGCAGCTCAGTTCCTTTTGTAAGCACTTGCATCACTGCCACATTGTGATAAATATCTACAATTATGCCTGGCAAAAAATCGCCTTCTGCATGTATTAATCTAAAACAATTGGTGGTTTCAAAGTTGATACATTGGCTTCTCAAACTAAAAGCATTGTCAAATTTCTGAAACCAATAATTTTGGGTATCAAAATCTTGGTTTTCGGATCCAAAATCAAACAATCGGCATACAATTTGACTATTGGGCGAATAAAAACCATGAGCTAATACTGTTCCTTTATTATCAACTACAGCTACGATTTCGCCATTTTTGGCTTTAGGAAATGTTTTGACCCCTCCAGAAAATATCCAAGGATGCTTATTGAGGACAGGTTTTTCGCGTCCAGATTTTAATTCTAATTTTTGCATGTGTTGATAAGAATGAAAATTATTGTTTTGATATATAGTTATAAAAAAAGTCTTTAAATTTCTTTAAAGACTTTTTTATGTAAGATGATTTAGAAATAAGTTTATTTGAACTTAACCAATTCTACATCAAATAATAAGATTGAATTGGCGGGTATTTTTTCGCTCATTTGCATTGGGCCATATCCTAAGCGTGATGGAATGATTAATTTTGCTTTTGCTCCAGTGTTCAACAAAGCTAAGCCTTCGTCCCAACCTGGTATCACTTGTCCCATACCTAACTGAAACTCTATGGGTGCACGTCCAGTAGAGCTATCAAAAACAGTACCATCAAGCAACATACCAGTATAGTTGACGCTTACCATTTTGCCAGGACTTGCATTGTCGCCTTTGCCAGGTTTGGTTATGATATAAAACAAGCCAGAACCTGTGCTTTGTACTTGCAAATTATTTTTGGTTACATAGTCTTGGATTAATTTATCATCAATCAATTTTTGAGCAGACATTTTCTCTTCCATTGATTTTTGTTGCTCTTTGGTGTACTCTTCACGTGATTGAATTTTGACAACTTTCATACGAAATGAAATCAAAGAAGCTGAATCTACAAATGGTGGACGCATGGCACCAAATGTTTTTTGAAACAAAGAATCTGCATTTACTTGAAAACTTACACTATCGCCAGCACTAAGCATCATTAAACCCTCTTCTAACGACCCTTTGAAAGTAGATTTTTGTACTACAATAGGAACAGGTTGGCCTTCTTTCCAAGTATTTTTGAGTACAGTGTCTTTACCTTTGTTGAGTGCCACCATTTCAAAATTGATCATCAAAAGATCATCTAATTTTGCTTTTTCGCCTTCTTTATCTTCATAAAAAAGATATTTTAAACCTGTGGGTGTGGTTTCGTATTTTTTACCACATGATGCCAGAAATCCTAACCCTGCCACTGCAGAGATTTTTAAAATGTTTTTTAACATGGAATTAAATTTGGTTGAGATTGATATTCAGCGTTTAACATCTGCTGATAAGATGGTAAAATATTTAAGAATTTTTCTAAAGTTTCTTTATATGATGTGTTTGATTTGCCACCTGCCGCATTTTTGTGGCCACCACCCTCAAAGTGTAGTGAGGCAAATTCGTTGGCTTTGAAGTCTCCAGACGATCGAAACGACATTTTTATGGCATCTTCCCTTTCTATGATAATAACAGCAAATATTACTCCTTCGATAGACAAAGCATAATTTACAAGTCCTTCTGTATCACCCGTTTGTGAATTAAACATGGCCAATTCTTCTTTAGAAATGGCAATATATGCAGTATTCATGTTATCAATCACGTGCAGTTTTTGATTGAGAACAAATCCCAAAAATCGTAATTTTTCTTGAGAATTGTTATCATAAATCATGCGATGTATTTTTGAATTATCAACCCCTATTTCTATTAAATCTGCAATTATTAGATGGATTTTTTTGGATGTTGATGGAAATCTAAACGAGCCTGTATCTGTCATTATACCTGAGTAGATGCACTCCCCTATTTCTATATCTATCAAATGTTTGTCGCCCATTTGGCAAATAAAATCGAAAATAAGTTCGCAAGTAGCCGCTGCCAATGGATACCACATTTTGTGGTCGGCTTCTACTGTTGGGTCTAAGTGATGGTCGATAAGTACTCTGGTAGCTTTTGCATTTTTTACTGAATTGCTTACTTTTTTTAATCGTTCCCAACTCGAAAAATCTAAACAAAAAATAATATCAGCTGCCTCTATGGCTTTGTCGGCATAGTTGCGATTGTAGTCGTTTTCCTCATAATTGATGACACAATTATTGCCTGGCATCCAAAACAAAAATTGGGGATAATCAGTAGGAGTAACAACAGTAATATGATGATGGTATTTTTTTAAGTAATTGTATAACGCCAAACTAGAACCAAGAGCATCTGCATCTGGTTTTTGGTGAGTGGTAATGACAATTTTTTTTGGTGAGCTTACTAGTAAATCTTTCAGCACTTGCAAATTTTGCATTTTTACGATTTCAATCTCAAAATATTTTGCAAATATTATAATAAAGAATGAGTTTATAAAATCTTTTTTTTTGAAGTAGCAAATTATATCTATTTTTGTGTTTTAATTTTAAAAATAAAATTTATTTTGGCTTTAGATCAAATTGAAGAAAACCCAACAGGAGAGAAAGAAATGGGCTTTTTAGACCATCTCGAGGAGTTGAGGTGGCATATTATACGCTCGCTTATTGCTATTTTAGTTTTTTCGATTGTAGCATTTTTTCTAAAAGATTTTATTTATGGTGTACTTATTTTGGGCCCTGCAAAAATTGATTTTTGGACATATCGTATGATGTGCAAACTAGCCTTGGCCGTTGGTGAACCTTCTTTGTGTGTAGATAAGCTCAATTTTACGCTACAAAGTCGCACCCTTACTGGCCAATTTATGATGCACATACAAAGTTCGTTTGTTGTAGGATTGATTTGTGCTTTTCCTATCATAGTATGGGAAATTTGGCGTTTTATCAAACCTGGACTTTATACCAAAGAACAATCTGCGGCTTCTGGGGCTGTATTTTATGTTACAATTTTGTTTGCACTTGGGGTTTTGTTTGGATACTATGTTATTTCTCCACTTTCGATACAATTTTTGGCCAATTATCAACTCGATTCCAGCATTTTAAACCAATTTGACATTACCAGTTATATCTCTACTTTGGTAATGATGGTTTTGGCGAGTGGTATTATGTTTCAGCTGCCAGTGGCAGTTTTTTTGCTTACCAAAATGGGTATTCTTACGCCTAGTTTTATGCGAAATTATAGAAAACATGCAGTAATAGGCATATTATTTATAGCAGCCATTATTACACCAAGCCCAGATATGATAAGCCAGCTTTTGGTGGCCATACCTGTGTACTTTTTGTATGAAATGAGTATTTTTGTTTCAGCCTATGAACTTCGAAAACAAGCCAAAAATGCTGAAAATTGATTATTGATTATTGATTATTGATTCATAACTTATAACTTATAACTCAATGTCGTTTACTTATTAACCTGACGTCAATTTATCTATAAATTAAATTAAGCTGCATATTGAATATCTTTATGTTGAAAATATTTTTGTAATCTTACTGGATTGTTTTGCAATAATGCCATATGATTTTCTAAATTTTCTTTTAATTTTTCTACATTTCGTGGTGCTGGTTTTGCAGATAAACCTTGTTTTAAATCGCAGTTTAAATACTCATCAGGGTTCTTTTCTGGCGAATATGAAGGCAAATAATAAAGGGCTATTTTATCTTTATTGGCTTCAGCCCATTCTTTTACTATTTTGCTGTGGTGTACTTTTAGATTATCCAAAATCAGGTATATTTTTTTTTCACTACTTTTGATTAATTGGGTCATAAATAATATGAGTCTTTCTGCATTCATATTGCTTTCATAAATCATAAATTGTACTTTGCCTTGATTGGTAACTGTTGATATCATATTAATTGAAAATCGTTTTGACATGCTTAATTTTATGGGTGTTTTGCCTTTGGGAGCATACGAGCGACCATGTTGGCAATTATTTCTTACGCCTGTCTCATCGCCCCAATGTATTTCTGCATCTTCATTTTTGGCCGCTTCTTTTATTGCTGGATATTGCTCATCAAGCCATTTTTGTACTTGTGCAGGTTGTTGCTCATACGCTTTTTTCTTAGGTTTTTGAGGTGTAAAGCCCCATTTTCGTAAATAATCACCCATAGTTGTTATAGCTAATTCGATTTCAAATTCTTTATAAACTAGCTCTTTTACCGCTTTTCTTGACCAGATGGCAAAATCAAGT
>JAAFIH010000050.1 GCA_013297755.1 Cytophagales bacterium | reverse complement strand
TTCTAGAAATAATGCTATTTTTTGATTTTTATCCGAAAAAGTATCCATTTTTTTTCGGATTGTAATCCTGTTGTAAATATACTAATTATTTGTAATTTAACAAACTTTTTAAATTAGAATTCCCTGAAAATACATCTTTATTTTCAAATATTTTTATAATTGGGCAGTTCGTCAATTTCAATCCATTGCATATCTACTTTCTTATAAAAAAAATGAAAATTACCATTTGTTATTGCTATAAAAGTAGCTAATATTACTGATTGATAATTAGAAAGTTGTAATATTGTTTTGTTATTCAATTCAACATCCATCGATTTGCATTCTACTAACAATACAGGTAGATTATTTTTAAAAGCAATAATATCTGTTCGTTTTTTTCTGTTATTTACTCTAATTCCAGTTTCAGTAGCAATATTTGATAGAGGAAAATCTTTAAAGGTAGTCAAATAATGAATAAAAAATTGTCTTACAAATTCCTCAGGAGTAAGTTTTAAAAATATTTTTCTTGAATTATCCCAAATATTAAGTATATTATTTTTTTTAATGACAGATGGGGTATAATCTTCAATTTTGATGGGCAAGCAAGCAGACATCTATTTATCTAAAACTTTTAAAACATCGTTCTTAGTAATACCACTTTTGATTTCAATAAATAAATCATCAGACAAACCAGTAATAATTTGTTTTCTTACAAAATTTTGTTTTGATGTTTCTACATAAACAAAGGTACAATCGTTTTTAAATTCAATATTTTTTTCTTTTACAGCTAGTACTCTGGGTTTCATATCAAGGATAATATCAGCATTTGCACTAAATCCAGCCCTTATTTTGTCGTTTTTTTTGTTTGGTATAAGACCTGCTTTTACTTCAAATTGAATAGCTCCTTTATCTTCAATACCCTTTGATGCTATAAATTCTAATCTGGCTGGAAAAGTATCGCTACTCAAGGCTCCAATAGTAAGATTTAGCTGCATTCCAATTTGTAGTTTGCCTACTTCACTTTCGGGTACTTTGCCCTTAAAAATTAAATCATCCATTTTTGCTAAAGATGCAATCGTAGTTCCTTCATTAAAATTGTTGGCCTGTATTACATTGGAGCCTTCTTTGACTGGAATATCTAGTATTTTTCCGTCTATGGTAGCTTTTATTTCAGTAGTAGTACTTTTGATTCGTGCAGAAGACCCATTTTTGACCAAATCTAAGTTGTTTTTTGCATTTTCATATTGTTCTTTCTTAATCAAATAATCTTGTTCGTATTTTATAAATTCAAATTGAGTTATCACTTTATCTTCAAATAATTTTTGTTGTCTTATACGTTCTTTTTCAGCAAGATCAAGATTTATTTTTGATGTATTTAGGGCTGATTCAGATTCGTTTAATCTTACCATTTCTGGTATAATTCTTATCTTTGCCAACACAGTACCTTGCTTGATTTCTTGCCCAGGTTTTACATATATTTTTTCGATGATACCCGAAATTTGTGGTTTTACGAGCACTTCACGTCTTGGCTCAATGGTACCTGTGGCAACAGTTTTTTTAATGATATCTATCATCTGTGGACTTTCTGTGCTAAAAACTTCTGCTGGTTTTTTTTCTTTTTGGTATAAAAAATAGGTAGTACCCACACAGAGGGCCAAAAACAATACACCAGAAATAATTAAAATAATTTTTTTCATCCTTAAAATTTAGAAATAAACAAGGCAAAATAGTATACACATCAACGAGATAACAAAAAATAATATTTTATCCTAAATGCCATCAATATATTTGTTTGTAAAAATATCATTTTATTTTAAAACATATAAATTTTATATTTTATTAATACTTTTATAGTTGGATTGATTTATATTTGTTAAAAAAAGTATACTTATGGGAATGCCATTTTGGTTTAGTGCCGTCAAAAATTTTCACAAAACAAAAACATTGTATATACTAGCATCAGGTATGCTAGCCGTAGGAGCGTATGTGGGTTGTATCATTTATTTCGAAGAAATCATACTTAAAACTGGGTTTAAACCCAATCCAATGATTTTCTCACTTTTGGGCTTGGCACTCAGTTTGATGCTTGTTTTTAGAACAAACACCGCCTACGATCGATGGTGGGAAGGACGCAGGATGTTGGGCAATTTAGTCAATAATACCCGAAACATGGCTCTCAAATTAAATATTTATTTAGACGAAAATGATAAAGAAAGCCGTAATTTTTACTTAAAAATGATAGGCAATTATGCCATAGCCATGAAAGAACATTTGCGTTCTGGGGTTATTTTTGATCAATTTAGAGGGTTTTCTGAAGCCGAAATTGCTGATTTGCAACAATACGAACATGTGCCAAACAGGATTGCTCACCATATTTATGACAAAACTAATCAATTATATAAAGACAAAAAAATTACTGCCGAGCAATTTTTGTTATTAGACAAACATATTGAGTCTTTTACAGATGTAGTTGGGGCTTGCGAAAGAATAAAAAATACGCCTATTCCGTTTTCGTATAGTGTCCACTTAAAAAAGTTTATATTCTTTTATATATTAATATTACCTTTTAGTGTAGTTACAGATTTGCGATTTTGGGCAATTCCTGTGATGATGCTTGTATTTTATGCTTTTACAGGTCTCGAGGTCATTGGCGAAGAGATAGAAGACCCTTTTGGCACAGATGTAAACGATTTGCAAACTGATAGTATAAGCAATCGTATTTACTTGACAATGCAAGAATTGCTTAAATAAATCTGTTTTGACAAATTTACAACCATTATTTTATTATGTTTGACTTATAATTAGTTGGATTCAAAAAAATCAAAACCAATTTTTCTATTATTGATTTCTAAAAAGTGAGTTTAAATTGAACCGAAAAACAAATATTACAAGTTTATTTTAAACCCCTCTTTTAATTTCTCCCCAAGTGGTAGAAAAATTATAGGAATGTAATTTTAATTTTTCGGTTTGATATAAAAATAAAAAAAATCCCCAAAATTTATTTTTTGGGGATTGTCATTTAAGCGTCTTCTTTTTCTAAATTTATTGGGGGAGTTTCAGATGATTTTTCTTTGCCTTCTTCTGCTTCCTCAGTTTCTGCTTTGGTTTCGTCTTCAATTATAATTTCTGTATCCATAAATTCTTGATAGGTAGTGGCTTTTTCAAAAGGTCTTTTTCCTATCAAAACTTCAAGGTCTGCCTGAAAAATAACTTCTTTTTTGAGCAATTCTTGTGCTATAATTTCTAATTGAGCGTATTTTTCTATCAAAAGAGCTTTAGTATGAGCGTATGCTTTGTCTACCAATTTGCGTACTTCCTCGTCTATTGTTTGGGCTGTGGCTTCCGAATAAGGTTTATTGAACTGATATTCGCTACTTTTAGAATCATAAAAAGATACATTTCCGATTTTTTCGTTCATCCCATAGATAGTTACCATGCTGTAGGCCATTTTGGTAATGCGTTCTAAATCGCTCAAAGCACCAGTCGATATACGTTTAAATTGTATGTCTTCGGCCACTCTACCACCAAGTGTCATACACATTTCGTCAAATAATTGCTCTGTAGTGTACAAAAATTGTTCTTTTGGCAAATATTGAGCATAGCCCAACGATGCCACACCCCTTGGCACAATGCTTACTTTTACCAATGGATCTACGTGTTCTAAAAACCAACCTGCCACTGCATGACCAGCCTCGTGGTAGGCCACAATTAGTTTTTCTTCGGGCGAGATAATCTTATGTTTTTTCTCTAATCCACCAATCACTCTATCTATGGCTGCCTGAAAATCAGCCATGTCAATCATTTCTTTGCTATGTCGAGCGGCAATAAGGGCAGCCTCGTTGCACACATTCATAATCTCGGCACCTGCAAAACCTGGGGTTTGGGTGGCTAGTTTTTTTGTACTTACGTCTTCCGAAAGTTTCAAGTTTTTGACATGCACCCTAAAAATTTGTTCTCTGCCTTTTACATCAGGTTTGTCGATAGAAATTTGTCTATCAAATCGACCAGGTCGCATCAAAGCAGCATCTAACACATCAGGGCGATTGGTAGCTGCTAGGATTATCACGCCCAAATCTGTACCAAAACCATCCATTTCTACCAACAGTGAGTTGAGAGTGTTTTCTCGCTCATCGTTAGCTCCTATGGCATTACCTTTGCCACGATGCCTACCTACAGCATCTATTTCATCAATAAATACGATACAAGGGGCTTTTTCTTTGGCTTGTTTAAACAAATCACGTACACGAGCAGCACCCACGCCTACAAACATCTCTACAAAATCAGAACCTGAAAGGGAGAAAAATGGCACTCCAGCTTCACCAGCTACTGCTTTGGCCAACAATGTTTTGCCTGTGCCAGGAGGGCCAACCAATAAAGCACCTTTAGGGATTTTGCCACCCAGATTAGTAAATTTCTCTGGGTTTTTCAAAAATTCCACGATTTCGTTTACCTCTTCTTTGGCCTCGTCTAGGCCTGCTACATCTTTGAAAGTAATCGTTACTTGATTGTCTTTATCAAAAAGTGCAGCCCTTGATTTACCAATATTGAATAATTGTCCGCCAGCACCACCCATACCCATGCCTCCCCCACCGCTCATTCTACGCATCATATACCAAAAGCCTACACCCAGCAATATCATAAATCCCCAACCAAAAAGTCTATCTACAAGGCTCTCTTGCTTATCTATATCTAGGCCTATTTGTTTGTCGTTGGGTATTCTTTTGTTTAGTTTCTCAAAATCTTGTTTAAATGTTTCAGAAGAAATAATGTTGAAGTAATAATGAGGGCCATTGACCAAAGGAAAAGGGCCACGAGTGCTTAGTTCGTCTCTATATTTTTTATTTTTGAGGGCATCTTCTTTAATAGTAATTTCAGCTATTTTTTCGCTTTCTACGATAGATACAGTTTTTACATCATAGCTTAGCATCATTTCTTCAAATCTTTTTTGATTAACTTTGATGGTAGAAGCACTTCGAGTAAAATACACTAAAATAGAAAAAAACAACATAACCCCCAAAATCATATAGGTTTGAAGATTGGAGTTGTCGGATTTATTTTTGTTTTTGTTTTTATTTAGAGGATTAGAAGGTGCTTTTCCATCGTTTTTTGCGTCCGATTTTGTAGCATTTTTAGTTTCTTTTTTCTTTTTAGGTGCAGGTTTGTCTTTTGCCAAAACGGGAGCTGCGGTTTCAGGTGTATTTTCTGTATTTTTCAATTTGTTTTCAGCCATTGCCAATTAATATACTTTGTAAACTATATAATAAAAAAATTAGTTGATTTGTTTAATTTCTGCATCACCCCATAATTGTTCGAGCCCATAAAAGGTGCGAATATCTTTTGTAAACACATGCACAACCACATTGATATAGTCTAACAAAATCCATTCCTTTACATCTCTGCCCTCATTATGGCGTGGCCACTCTTTGATGGCCTTGAAAACCTCGTCTTCGACAGATGCCGTAATAGCGTCTATGTGTTGGCCAGAGGTGCCAGTGCATATAATAAAATAGTCAGAAACTGCACTTTTTATGTTTTTAAGGTTGATTACAACGATATTTTCGCCTTTTTTGTCTTCCATGCCTTTTACCACAAAGTCACGTATTATATCAGATTCAGACAAGGATTTATTATTTTTCATTTTTTATTGCTACTATTGCAAGTTGCAAAAGTAATAAAATTATTGTGTTTACTCCTATTATTGTAAGTGAATTTATTGGAAAAGAATTATTATGTCTGCCACAATGTCATTCTACCAACGATTATGTCATCGAAATATGCAAAAAAAATGCTATCTCAAAAGGTTTTTTGTGTATAACCCAACATCAGACTGCTGGTAGAGGCCAAAGGGGCAATACATGGTTGGCAGCTCCTAATCAAAATCTTACTTTTAGTTTTGTACTAAAATTCTCAGAAAATACCCAAGAAGCATTTTTTAAAATAAATATGCTTGTAAGTGCAGCCATTTTGCAATATTTGAAACTTATACCAACTGCTGTTGAGGGCGATTTTGCCATCAAATGGCCCAATGATTTGTATTATAAAAATCAAAAAATAGGAGGTATTTTGATAGAAATCATCAATGATTGCGACCATAATACAGTAATAATTGTAGGAATTGGCCTCAATATCAATCAAGTTGATTTTGGGTATCTTAATGCAACATCGTTAGCATTAATTTTTAAAAATAATTTTGATTTGCAACATCAACTTCAGCTTTTGGTACTTCAACTAGAATCATTTTTAAACCTATCTTATATCGAAACCCAAAAAATTATTGATAACGTATATCTCAAAAATTTATATCAATACAATATTTTAAAAAAATATAAAATAAATAACCAAGTTGTAGAGGCAAGTTTAGTTACAATACTTTGCGATGGAAAAGTAGGTTTAAAAATTGGCAAAACAATTAAATATTACCAAAACCAAGAAATAATTTTTTTATAAATAATCTTAGACCTCAAAAACCCAATCTATGCCATTTTTCATATCTTAGATAATCAATCCACGAGATTAGAACATGACCTTATAGACATTTATTTTGTTGTATTTTTTTCAATATTAAACTGCAATATTCTTACCTGATAAGTACCACCCAAGAACATACAAATTAAATGATAAGTCAAAAATTGGGTTTATTAAATTAAAAAAAAGCCTTGTATATTTTGAGTTAAAAGAATAATGTAAAAGTTGTTATGGTATGGACAAAATATGGCTTAACCATTAACATAGATAATTTGAATGATTAATTTTCACAGTATTAGTTAAGTAATAAGTTCTGTTTGTCATATAATCCTATACTTCCCATTCATCAAATAAAATTCTCTATTGCTTAATTTGCGTATAATGTTTATTTTTGTAAAAAAATAAATACAAAAGTGAGTAGCAGTTACGGAAAAATATTTAAAATTACAACTTATGGCGAATCGCATGGCAAGGCCGTAGGTGTAACCATCGATGGCTGCCCTGCTGGACTGGCTTTAGATCTCAATCTTATACAACATGAATTGGACAGACGCAAACCTGGGCAATCCAAAATAGTAACCCAACGCAGCGAACCCGATGAGTTTGAAATTTTATCAGGAATATTTGACAAAGACAACAACCAAATATTTTATACCACAGGCACCCCCATACAAATTGTGGTTCGCAACACAGACCAAAAAAGTAAAGACTATGCCCACATAGCTACCTCATTTAGGCCCTCCCATGCCGATTTTACTTATTTTGAAAAATATGGCCTTCGTGATTATCGTGGTGGTGGCCGCAGCTCTGCCCGCGAAACCATAGCTAGAGTAGCTGCAGGAGCCATTGCAAAACAAATTTTACAAAAAATTGGGGTTCAAATATTTGCTTATGTATCGCAAGTTGGAAGTTTAAAATTAGACAAATCTTACCAAGAATTAGATTTATCGGCCATAGATTCCAACGATGTACGCTGCCCAGATGCAGCAATGGCACAACAAATGTATCAGTTAATTGACGATACACGCAAAAAAGCCGATACCATAGGTGGCGTGGTCACTTGTGTCATCAAAGGGCTGCCTGCTGGCCTAGGCGAACCCGTTTTTGACAAATTTCATGCAGAACTAGGCAAAGCCATGTTGGGTATCAATGCAGTTAAAGGATTTGAATATGGCTCTGGTTTTGAGGGCATAAAACTACATGGTTCGCAACACAACGATGCTTTTTTTGCAGAAAATAGCATTGTAAAAACACGTACAAACTTTTCTGGAGGTGTGCAAGGTGGCATTACCAACGGCCAAGATGTATATTTCAATGTTGCCTTCAAACCAGTAGCTACTATCATGCAAGATCAAGAAAGCGTAAACGAAAACCAAGAAACCATCACAGTTTCGGGCAAAGGTCGCCACGACCCATGCGTACTACCACGAGCAGTACCCATTGTAGATGCTATGGCTGCCCTTGTATGCGTAGATTTTTGGTTAAGAAATAAATTAGTAAAACTTACTTCTTTGATTTAAAATAATAAGACAAAAAAGTGAATTATTTATAAATAAAAATCTTACCAAAAAAAGAACTTTTATAGCAACTTTATTTTTTTTGAAAAGAATAGTAACCAAAACTCATGCTTCTTGAATACCAAATTAATCTAGTTTTTTAAAAAATCCTTAAAAACCAATTTTATATGTAAAAAAACCTCTTTTTCAAAGACTAAAATTAATACAAATGAAGGCAAAACAAGTATTCTGATAATTAAATGGATATATTCATACATTTAATCTTTGATTTTGTTAATAGGATTTCGTAATCCTTTAAAATCTGTTAATTCTAATTTTACTTTTCCTACAAACATTTTTACCTCAGCTTTGAGTGGTATTTTGTTTTTGTCATCAGATATATAAGCCACTACAGACTCTTCGCCATCAAACAACTTGTTTTTGGGCATCAAAGGCACAATTTTGATTGCATTAAAATTGCCAGCATCAGTTTCTACCACCACTTTTCCTTTGTATCTTACTCTAAAATTAAAATTTTCTTTATCAAAAAAAGCCTTCACTACTACAGTATCGCCTATATTTAATTTATTAAAATTGACTCTTCGCAGTTGATAAAATCCACCAACCATATCCTGCACATTTTCAGGAACTTTAAAATCATAATACTCAAAATCTCTATCAGGATGTTTTCTAGTAACTTTTACTGCATTTTGAGATTCATTAAAAATCACATCTTCTTTGAGAAGGTACTTGCCTTCATTAATATCACGACTTGCTTTCAAAGGCAAAAAAGTAGAAGTATCTATATTAGTACGCCAAGAATCTCTTATTTTTATGGTCATTTCGGCCAATCCCACCGTGCGACCTACCACAGCAATAGCATAAGTGGGTGTATTATTTATTTTTTCTAACTGATCGGCCACAGTTATAGTTGCTCTTCCTGCATTGAATGGCCCCCAGTGCAATCTATATTTTAACTCCTCACCAGGAGCATAATTTCCCTTTTCAAGCTCAATTTTTGGCTTTTTGTTGGTTTGTTCTGCCTCATCAGAGGCTATACTAATACTTATTACAAATAAAATGGTTAGTGCGAATGATATTTTTTTCATATTCCTATTATACGATTTACTTCAATAGAGGTTTTTGGGATTTAAACAATTTTAATTATTAAAATTTAATTTTAAAATTCCTGTAAATTTATTTCATAAAAAAAACAAAAATAATGATAATTTTTTGATAATTTTTTTTGATTTACAATCATGTATGGCAATAAAACATTAAATTTCTACCTCTAAAACAACGTTGTTTACTTAAGAATCAGATTTTGGAGAAAGACTAAAGGGAACTTCTAAAATAGAGATAATAAAAATGCTTAAGTAAACAACTTTGACCAAAATAAGTAAAAAACAAAAATAGTTTTTTCAACGTATTAATTTTTAAAAAATAATTTATGAATATTTTTAAAGGCGAAATTTTACTTTCAGAACCATTTTTATTAGATTATTTTTCAAGATCTGTCATTTTGATTACCGAGCATACTGACGAAGGCTCTTTAGGTTTTGTTCTTAATCAAAAATCTAATTATGTGCTTGAAGACTTTGGAGATATGTTTCAAAATTTAGAAATACCAGTATATGTTGGTGGGCCTGTTGGCCAAAATACTTTGCACTTTATTCATAAATTAGGAAATACAATAGACGATACTACACATATAAGTAGAGAATGGTACTGGAGTGGAAAAATTGATGTAATCTTAAAACTCCTACGTATAGGCGTAGTAAAAGAAACTGATGTAAGATTTTTTATAGGATATTCGGGCTGGAGCAGTGGACAATTAGCACAAGAATATAAAGAAAAAACTTGGTTTAAAATTTCTGATCCAAAAGTAGATATTCTGGCTACAAATGCCAATTCATTATGGAGAGAAATTTTAAAATCACAAGATAACCCACTTAAACAATTTGCAAATTACCCTATCGACCCACTTTTGAATTGAATTTTTAAATCAATTTATTGGCATTAATTGAAAAGAAAAAAGTATAAAAAAAAGTAACATTTTAAAAATATATGTAATAAATTTTTATATTTATCTAATATTTTGAAGTTAAAAATCGAATATTAGTTATACATTTACAAAATATAGCAAATAAAAATGGAAATTTATCAAAAACATATTTTTGTGTGTATCAACGAACGAACAGATGGACGCAAAAGTTGCGGCCATGATACAGGTATGGCCATTGTTGAACGCTTCAAATCACTACAAGCTGAAGCAAAACTTGCTATTAAAATAAGAGCCCAAAAGGCTGGTTGTTTTGATACTTGTGGATTTGGACCTGTAGTAGTGGTATATCCAGAGGGTATATTCTACAAAAATGTAACCCTAGCAGATGTAGATACCATCTTTGAAAGTCATATTAAAAACAATCAAATAGTGCAAAATCTGGTCATTAATAAACTTTAAAAGATATTTATAGTTCTGCAATTACTGTTTCGCCACCTTTGGTAACCTGATTTAAGTTTACCAACACTTTGGATGTGGTTGGCAGAAAAATATCAACCCTTGATCCAAATTTGATAAAACCAAATTCATGTCCTTGCTCTACACTATCTCCAACTTTTATATACCATTTAATTCTCTTTGCCAAGGCCCCAGCTATTTGTCTAAACAATACTTCAGTGCCATTTTTATGTTTGATTACAGCAGTTGTTCTTTCGTTTTCGGTACTTGCTTTTGGATGCCAAGCAACTAAAAATTTGCCAGGATGATATTTAAAAAAACTTACTATACCAGCAATAGGATTTCTATTGACATGCACATTTATTGGCGACATAAAAATTGATATTTGTATGCGTTCGTCTTTAAAATATTCGTTTTCAGTAATATTTTCTATAACTACTACTTTGCCATCAGCAGGAGCAATCACATGCTTTGGGTTGGTAGGGATTGTGATCGATGGATTTCTAAAAAATTGAAAAAATACCAAAAAAACAAAGGCCAAACACCCAGATAATACCAACAAATAATTGCCCTCACCTATTACAAATTTACAACCAATAAGAATTGATAAAAAACTTACAAATAAAATGAGTAATAGAGTGCGACCTTCTTTATGAATGTAATCCATGTATCTTAGTTTGATGCAAAGTAATTAAATAAGAATGTATTAACAAAATCTAATGAACACAAATTGAGATTTTAATTTAAAAAATTGAATAATTTAATAAAAAATTAATATAAGAATAATAGCTAAGGTAATAAATTAAAACTTTTTAGGGCAGTATTAGTAGTAATATTTTTGATTTCTAATGGAGTAGTTTGGTAGATATCAGCCAGCTTTTCTATCACATAAGTAAGATATGCAGATTCGTTGCGTTTGCCACGAAATGGAGCAGGAGCCAAGAATGGTGCATCAGTTTCGAGTACAATTTGAGATAATGGTACAGTTTTTAACACATCCACCAATCCTGCATTTTTAAATGTTACTACACCACCAATTCCTATCAAAAAATTCATATTTAGGAGTGTTTTTGCTTGTTGGGCAGTACCCGAAAAACAATGGAAAATACCATTCAATTCTTTAGAAAAAGGCAAATCTTGCAATGTTTTGATGGTTTCATCGTTGGCTTTTCTTGAATGTATATTTATAGGCAAATGTTGCTCAAAAGCCCATTCTGCTTGAATTTTCAATGCCTGATACTGTTCCTTTTGGTAAGTAATGTCATGAAAAAAATCTAATCCAATTTCTCCAATGGCTAAAAATTGATGTTTATTTAAGTAAGAATATAATATTTCTAGCTGCGAATTATAATCATCTTTGACATGGCAAGGATGCAACCCAAGCATAGAATAACAGTAATTTGGGTATTTGTTTTGAACATCCAACATCAATGGCAGACTTTCTGCATCAATATTAGCCATAAAAATATGTGAAACTCCTACTTTTTTTGCTCTATTTATCATCAAATCACGATCTGAATCAAAATCTGTATCATATAAATGAGCATGTGTATCAATTATCATTTTTAAAAAAATTGTATCACAAAAGTAATTTTTTGTTTCAATTATACAAAGTTACTCAAGAAATCAATTTTAGTTTCAGCATTTACTTAAACTAAAAAAATCTATTCCATTAAAATTATTATGATTTTTTTTGTAGATTAGATATAAAATACAAAAACTAACTTATAACTTATAACTTATAACTTTAGAACTTAGAAATAGCAATTTCTGAAGAAGGATAAATTTTAATAACAGAGTCTAACTTGGTCATTATCAGTAGTTTCATAATAGAATCGGCCACAGAACACACCACAGCTTCACCACTTCTATTTTTAAATTTAGTGTACACAGTTATCAAAACGCCAATGCCACTACTGTTCATATATTTTACGTCTGACATATCTAAGATGGCCTTCAATACTCCTTGATTGATGGCATCGTTGATATAATCGAGCAACTCTAGGTTGTCGGTAGCACCTAATAAATCGCCTTCAAATTTGATAAAAAGAATGTTTTTTTCTATTTTTCCTGAAAATTTCATATTTCTGTTTTCTTTTGATGCCAAAGATTTTATTAAATATTTTATTTGTAGATTGCATCTCTATCCACAAAAATTTTAAAACGAATAATTGTATGATTAAATCACTATTTTTTGAATCAATTTTCAAAATTAATGAATAGTCAATGATATTCATACTTATTTATCAAAAGAATGTTGCATAAAATAGGTACAAAATTTCAATTTTTTATTGGGCTTATCCAATGTCTTAGTACAAAAAAAATTTTAAATATTTTTTATTTATATTACTTTTATTGTTTCAAAAAAACAAGCCACTGGGCCAAACCTTATGCCCTATCTATAGAGCCTACTACCTCGTGTAACTTGCGATGCCCCCAGTGTATCAGTGGTTTACGCAATTTTACACGCCCTGTGGGGATGCTAGAAATCGAAAATTTTAAAACCATTATTCATCAAATCAAAGACCATACTATTCATTTGAATTTATACTTTCAAGGAGAGCCTTACTTAAATCCATCCTTTTTTGAGATGGTAAAAATGGCTTCTAGTAACAATTTATATGTGAGTACTTCTACAAACGCCCACTACTTAAGTGCCGAAAATGCCGAAAAAACTGTACTATCTGGTTTATCAAAAATAATAATTTCTATGGATGGACTAAGCCAAGAAAGTTATGAAAAATATAGAATTGGCGGCCAAATAGAAAAAGTAAAATCAGGTATAGAGCATTTGTTGGCTGCAAAATTAAAAAATAAGGCTGCATTGCCACTAATTGTGGTTCAATTTATAGTTTTCAAGCACAACGAAAACGAGGTAAATGAATTTAGAATTTGGGCTAGAAAAAAAAATATTTCTTACCAAATTAAATCCGCTCAAGTGTATGATTATGCCCATGACGTAGATTTTATTCCAACAAATCAGTCTTTTTCTCGTTATGCTTTAGACGAAACTCAACAATTTCAACTAAAATCAACCTATCAAAATAAATGCTGGAAAATGTGGCATTCGGCCGTAATTACTTGGGATGGCAAAGTTTTGCCTTGTTGTTTTGATAAAGATGCTACTTTTGCTATGGGAAATGTTTTTGAAAACTCGTTTGATACCATTTGGAAAAACAAAAAATACCAAGATTTTAGACAAAAATTATTTACCAATCGGAAAGAAATAGACATTTGCACCAATTGCACCGAAGGCACAAAAGTATTTATTTAAAATGAATCACATAAAAGTAATATTTCTGATTTTTATAACATCAACATTTGTGGCCAATTCACAATATTATGACCCCGAAAAAGCCAAAGAAGTAGTACAAAACGATAGTATTTCAAAGAAAAAAATAGAGCTGAAACCTGCTGCAGAAATTACTAAAAAACTCTATTATGGAGCAATAGTACAATTTAATTCCACCAGAAGAGGCACATTATTGGAGTTATCGCCCCTTATTGGTTACAATATTACAGATAAATTTTCGGCTGGTCTCATGTTTACTTGCATCTATTTCAAGCCTGTCAATTTTTATGGAATTGGTATTTTTGGGGTTACACCTTTTCTGAAATTTGAATTTTCAAGAGATTTTTATGCCATTGGCGAATTGTGCAACATCAATTATCCTAGTGAATTTTCGGTAATTGGTGTCGAAAAACGTGTTTGGGAAACCAACCCCATGCTTGGATTGGGCTATTCTGTGTCTTTGTCTGAAAAATTTGCATTTAACACTGCCCTTATGTATAATCTAAATCATTTAAAATCTAAAATTTATGGCTCTTTTGTGATGCGTGTTGGATTTACTTTTAGAATCTATGATTAATATCAATCCTTTTTTTTATCAGCCTGACGAATCCAATGCAGATATTGTAACCATAGATTCTGAAATTTTAAAACTCAAAAATATTACATTTTCTATCAAACGAGAATATTTAATACATCCATACATATCAGGCAATAAATGGAGAAAACTAAAATATAATATAGCTTATTTTAAAGAAAAAAACTTTGATGGTATTCTTACCTTTGGTGGAGCATTTTCTAATCATATTTTTGCTACTGCAGCAGCCGGCAAATGCTATAATTTTGAAACCATAGGCATTATAAGAGGCGAAAATGTACTAAATGAAACATTAGATTTTGCAAAAAATGTGTGTGGTATGCAATTACAATTTGTAAGCCGCGAAGACTATAGAAACTTACGAAATAGTAAGATTGATTGTTGTATTGAAAATTCAAAAAAATATTATATCTTACCCGAAGGTGGCACCAATGCTTTGGCTATACAAGGATGTAGCGAAATATTAAATAAAAATGATTTCCACAAGTATTCTCACATTTGTACTTGTGTTGGTACAGGTGGCACATTGGCTGGCATCATTCAAGCATCTGAAAATCAGTCTAATATCATAGGTTTTTCATCGCTCAAAGGCATAGATTGGAAAACAGATATTGGTACATTGGTCGAAAACTCTACCTCAAAAAACTACAACAACTGGTCGGTCAATAGCGATTATACCTTTGGTGGATATGCCAAAAAAAACAGCATTTTAGACACATTTATACTCAATTTTGAAAAAAATCATGGCATACCTCTCGAATTTGTGTACACAGGCAAGCTATTTTATGGTATTTTTGATTTAATCGAAAAAGATTATTTCCCACCACAATCTCATATTTTGGCCATACATACTGGTGGATTAAGGCCAATTTGATTAAAATAAAGATGCTGTTCAAAGTGATAGCCCATGCTAATGAGCAACTGCCAAGTACTGTTCAAAAAGTTAGCGATAGCCATTGCTGAACCATAATTAAAAGAGGGTTTTTAATCCTCTGAAAATTTTTTTATATTTGTAGTATGAAATTGATAGTGTTTTGAACCAATAAATTGGTAATTATCTGTTATTAGACCGTTTGTAAAAGTGATTGTAATTTAAAAAATGGACTTAAATATGTATATATCAATCGTTAAAAACGATTTTTTCAGCCGCCCTAGTTGAAAACGATGGCGATTGGGAATTCAAAATTTATCGTTAAACAACATAATTGATTTTTTTTAAAAAAATATTTAAAAGATAAAAATTTTAAAACTTTAGTAATTGTTCTTAGAGATAAATTAGTTTTTAAAGTACTTGAAAAATATAAAAAAAATCTATTTGTAAAGAAGTTTTTGTTTATTAAACCACCTAATTCATAATTTTATAAAACTCTTAAATAAAAAAAAATGTTGTTATTAGGTATTGATGTTGGCACATCTTTTATAAAAGTTTCGGTTGTTGATACTATTTCGCATCAGGCAATAGTTACAGTTCAGTACCCAGAAAAAGAATCTTCAATAAAATCTTTGCACCCAGGGTGGGCAGAGCAATCGCCCGAAGTATGGTGGCATGATGTTCAAAAAGCTATTTTAAAGGCTCACCAAACCAACATTTACAATCCCCTCGAAATAGCAGCTATAGGAATTTCTTACCAAATGCACGGTTTAGTAATAGTCGATAAAAATAAAAAAGTGCTACGAGATGCCATTATTTGGTGCGATAGTAGAGCTGTGGCTATTGGAAACAAAGCAATTGAAATAATAGGAAAACATAATTGTCTCGAACATGTACTAAACTCTCCAGGTAATTTTACTGCCTCAAAACTAGCTTGGGTAAAAGAAAATGAACCTGATATTTATGCCCAAATCGATAAAATAATGTTGCCAGGCGATTTCATAGCTATGAAATTAACCAATGAAATAAGTACTACACCAGCAGCACTATCAGAGGGAATTTTTTGGGATTTTAAAAATGAAAATTTATCAAAAAATATCATTGATTATTTCCAATTTGATAAAACTATTTTTCCTACTATTAAAGAAGTTTTTAGTACTCATGGCAGATTATCCTCTGAAATTGCCTCTTTATTGGCACTAAAACCTAATATTCCTATAAGCTACAAAGCAGGCGACCAACCCAATAATGCTCTCTCGCTCAATGTACTACAACCAGGTGAAGTAGCTGCAACTGCTGGCACTTCTGGGGTAATATATGCCGTAAGCGATACTCTAAAATACGACCCTCAATCGAGAGTAAACACTTTTGCACACGTAAATCATACCTCAACAAACAAACGACTGGGCGTACTTTTATGTATAAATGGTACTGGTATAATGAACAGATGGATAAGAGATAATTTTGGAAATGGATTAACATACAAACAAATAAACGACCTTGCACAAAATATTGCAGCTGGTAGCGATGGTTTGCAAATACTACCTTTTGGCAATGGTTCTGAACGAATTTTTAATAATCAACTTATAGGTGCACATTTCCTAAACTTAGATTTAAACAAACACACTCAAGCTCACACTTTTAGAGCAGTGCAAGAGGGAATATGTTTCGCTTTTCGATATGGTTTAGATATTTTAAGAGAAACAGGAGTTGAGCCAAAAGTAATAAAAGTAGGCATTGGAAATATGTTTTTAAGTAATGTTTTTTCGCAAATTTTTGTAAATGTGTGCCATGTGCCAGTCGAAATGTACCAAAACGATGGCAGTACTGGTGCTGCATTGGGAGCGGGAATAGGTTCAAATATTTTCTCAAATATAGATGATGCGTTTGCAAATATGAAACCTATTCAACTTATTACCCCTCAAATTGATAACCCATACGAAAAATTGTACCAAAAATGGAAATATGTATTAATATCAAAGTTAAATCAAAGTTAAATCAAAGTTAAATCAAAGTTAAATCAACATTAAAATAATAATAAAATGGCAAAAATAATCAAAGGACAACAAGAGTTTTTTAAGGGAATAGGTCAAATAAAGTTTGAAGGAACGGATTCCCAAAACCCACTAGCCTTTCGATGGTACAATGAAAACCAAATAGTATCTGGCAAAACTATGAAAGAGCATTTTAAATTTGCTTGTGCATATTGGCACTCTTTCAACGGCAGTGGTGCCGACCCTTTTGGGGAACCTACACATATTTTTGAATGGAACAAAAGTAGCGACCCCTTGGAGCGAGCCAAACTTAAAATGGATGCTGCCTTTGAATTTATTACTAAAATG
The DNA here is from genome assembly GCA_013297755.1 of Cytophagales bacterium. GTDB lineage: Bacteria > Bacteroidota > Bacteroidia > Cytophagales > UBA9547 > REAG01. The sequence goes on along the minus strand of JAAFIH010000050.1, from coordinate 3,873 downwards.
AACATCCCTTACTATTGTTTTCATGACTGCGATATAGTAGATTTAACAAACGATGTACTAGAAAACGAAAAAAGAATGAAAGCAATAACCATTTATGCTAAACAAAAACAACAAGAAAGTGGTGTAAAGCTATTATGGGGAACGGCAAATTTGTTTTCAAACAAACGATACATGAATGGAGCGGCTACAAACCCTGATTTTCATGTATTGGCTCATGCAGCCACACAAGTAAAAGCCGCCATTGATGCCACAATTGAGCTTGGTGGCGAAAATTACGTATTTTGGGGAGGAAGAGAAGGGTACATGTCGCTCCTCAATACCAATATGAAACGAGAAAAAGAACATTTTGCAAAATTTTTACATACTGCCAAAGACTATGCCCGTAAAAACGGTTTTAAAGGCACTTTTTTTATAGAACCAAAACCCTGCGAACCTTCAAAACATCAATACGACTATGATGCAGAAACAGTAATAGGCTTTTTGAGACAATATAATTTGTTGGGCGATTTCAAATTGAATTTAGAAGTAAACCATGCTACCCTGGCAGGTCATACTTTTCAGCACGAAATGCAAGTAGCAGCCGATGCAGGTATGCTGGGTTCAATTGATGCCAACCGTGGCGACAACCAAAACGGATGGGATACCGATCAATTTCCAAACAACATCAACGATGTAGTGGAAGCCATGTTGGTATTGCTCTCCTCTGGTGGTTTGCAGGGTGGTGGTATTAATTTTGATGCCAAAATACGCAGAAACTCTACTGACTCGCTCGATTTATTTTATGCACACTTAGGAGGAATGGATATTTTCGCTCGTGCATTGCTTATAGCTGATAAAATTTTGACAAACTCAGACTACCATGTAACACGTTCACAAAGATATGCCTCTTTCGACCAAGGCAAAGGTGCAGAATTTGAGAAATCAAACCTTACATTAGATGAATTAAGAACTTATGCTATCGAAAATGGTGAACCAAAATTGCAAAGTGGCAAACAAGAGTACCTCGAAAATTTAATAAATAGGTTCATTTAAAAAATACTGATTTATAAAAACAACAATTTATAAAGGCAAGACAACTATTATTCCATTTAAGAGCCTCTTCTGCTATTGGGTACCTTTCAAGTGATGTTCAAATAGTTAGATTAGCCATTATTGAACCATAGATTAAAGATGATTTTTAATCCTCTCCTAATTTTTTTACATTTGTAGAAAGGAATTGATAGTGTTTTGAACCAATAAATCGGTAATTATCTAATATTCGATAGTTTGTAAAAGTAGTTGTAATTTTAAAAATGGACTTTATTATATTGAACCGAAAAACAAATATTACAATTTTATTTTAAACTCCTCTTTTAATTTCACCCCAAGTGGAAGAAAAATTATAGGAATGTAATTTTAATTTTTCGGTTTGATATAAGTGTTTATTTCAATCGTTAAAAACGATTTTTTAGGCCGCCCTCGTTGAAAATGATGTCGATTGGGGGGAATTAATTTTTTTATTAAAATTAATTATCTTACTGAAAGTCATTGAAAAAATAAATATTGAATAATTGATGTTGTGAATTTTTTGAGGTTTTCTCTGTATGACACACTCCTTGCAGGAAAAGAATATTTTAGGAAACGCTATAAAATTTGTCATTTTTTTTAATTTAAGGATAAAAAAAAATAATTCAAAAAAATTATTACTTAATTTGTAATTCAAAAAAATGAATTCAGAAAGTGTAATGCAAAAAAAAATAACAATAAAAACATTTTTAAACAAAAAACTAGCTTCAAAAAAGAATGTACTTGGCGAAATTGATTATCCAGTATATTACCAAATTACATATAATCGAAAAAATACCCAAATTAAAAGTGCTTTCAATATATATGTAGATGATTTAGAAAATGCCAATAGTACTCAAAATTCAGAAATTCAAATAGAAATAGCCACAATTCATAAAATTATAGACCTAGAATCCGAAAACTTAGGTAATTCATTTTCGCTACAAGGTCTAAAAAATAAGCATACATTCTATTTGACAACGGTAGAAAAAATTGTTCAAAAGTTTTTGATGATTACGCTCCAAAAAGCCATAAATCAAGCCAACAACGAATATCAAAATATACTTAAAATTGAAAACAACGATGCAAATGTAGTTTTGTTATATAAAGCTTGTAAGGAATTGATGGATAATATTGGCAAATTTTTGCCTGATGATTTTAAGTTTGAGATAGATGTGTTGAAGGCTTTAACAAAACATCAGAAACGAAACTTAATAGTAGCAGATTGGATGGAAACCAGTACACAACTACAACTAAAAGAAGATTTTATTACTTATTTTGAAAATACAAAAACGGCAGATTCTGCCATAAAGTGGATCGAAAAAATCATACATCAACACTGGAAATATTTATTTTAGAGAAAGTTTTTTCTATAACTAAGTTCAATTATATATTATTTTTTTGCATCCAATCACTTAAAATAATATTGGCACTGATTTTATCAATATTACCTTTGTCTCTTCTAAATTTTTTGGTTGTACCAGCGTCTATAAGCGTCTGAAGTGCCATTTTAGAGGTGTATCGCTCGTCATAAAATTCGATTTTGAGCAAAGGAAAAGCATTTTGGATTTTTTTTGCAAATGTTTTTACTACATTGGTAGCATCAGTATTGCGTCCATGTAAGTCAATAGGAAGGCCAATAACCAACACATCCAAAGTTTCTTTTGTAATATAATCAGCCAAAAAAGCCAACATCTCTTTTGATTCAATAGTGGTAAGACTATTGGCTATCAATTTCAAGGGATCAGTAACTGCAATTCCAGTACGTTTTGTGCCTATATCCAAGGCCATTATTCTTCCCACAATATTAGTTTAGTGCAATTTTTGATTGAATGGTAGCCAATACTTGTCGCTCCAGAGAAAGTGCTTTTGGAAACAAAATATCGTTTTCTATTTTGGCATGATAACGTAAGTCTTCATCTAGCTTTTTTAGCTCTGATAGTACAACTTTAGTAGAAATATCGTAAGAACTCAAAATTTCAAATTCATTAGTAAGATTTCTTAATCCCTTTAGATGGTCATCGTGTACTTCGTGGTCGGTTTGAAACTGTTTGATAGAGTTTTCCATCATTTTGGCTTGCACTTTGTGCAAAGTAGAATTATCGTTCAAAGCATTGTTTAGCAACATAATGTAGTTAAACAGAGTATCTTCTTCTTCATAAATATGCGACACAAAATCTTCTACAAAAAGTGGAAAAACAATTTTTAGTTCCCCTTTGATTTGAGGATAATCTCCCTCAAATTTCTTTACAACATCTATGATAAAAGGCAATCTTTGTTTGATAAATAAATAATGACTATGCTTTAGATAAGCAATAATCAAATCAATTGACAAAGCATTTACTGGCAAATAATTGTCTTTTACAGTAAGATTTTTTTCAATATTTGATTCTAAACTTGAGTAAGATATTTTCTTTTTATCACATATTTCTTTGAGAGTATCATCGGTATGATGCAAAAAATGAATCCCCAAAAAATGCAAAGCAGATGCTAAATGTGGATTAGATAGTATTAGCTCTTCTATCGTTTTTTCTATTTCTAAACTTTTGTTTTTCATTCTATATTTCAAATATATTTAAAACCAGTTTATCAAATGTAATAATTTTTTATTAAAAAAAATATAATTTTTAAAAAATAAATTAAATTTAAAAATCAATATCGTTTGCTTTAGTATTATTTATTGCCTCTATCTTAGACTTTCTCTTAACCCAACTTGTATCAAATTTTACATAAAGCCTTGATTATCAGACTATTACGTTGTTTTTATTTTCTATTGGGGTAACACAAACTTTTTCATACTAAATGGTTTAGTTTTATATTTTGTGGCTT
>JAAFIH010000005.1 GCA_013297755.1 Cytophagales bacterium | reverse complement strand
AATAGCGAAAGTAGTAATATAATTGATATAAAATAATAATTTTTAATAAAAAAATTTGATACATATGTCATGGTGTTATTGTTATGCCTAAAAATTATTTACAAATTTAAAAGTTATATAAAAAAAATATAAATAAAATATTTATTACTTAATTTATAATATTTAAAATAAAATAAATTGTACTATTTCTATATCTTAAAAATGAAATTTCTTAATTAAATAGTGTTGCTTATACAGGCGGTAACACTGTAGACGTAAAAATTTTAAATCAAACTGAATCAGATGCAAAAAAAGTTTGTGAAACATCATCAACTTGCAAATTAAAGTAAGATTATCAAAGGCTGTCTATTGTTAAGACAGCCTTTTTTTATTTTTAAAGTGCCAGCCCAAAATTTCATTTCCTATAAATTTTTCTCCATTTTTTTATTCTGTGGCTTCTTAACAAAAATTAGGTTGGGCGAAGGCTTAAAGAAATGATAATTTTTTTGATATTTTAAAACCATTTTCCATCAATTTTGTTGAATTAAGTCCAAAAAATACACTTGAATAGCTATTTTGCAATTCTATAAAATTAATAACTACTTGTATAGCTCATCAGTATTCTAAAAGTAGTTCCTTTACCAATTTTACTTGTTTTGATAAAAACCTTACCATTGTGGTACTGCTCTATGATACGTTTTGTTAGTGTTAGCCCCAAGCCCCAACCTCTAGTTTTGGTAGTAAAACCAGCTTTAAATACCTGAGAAGCCTGTTGTTTGGTCATACCTTTGCCTGTATCGGTAATATCTATGGCTATTTGTCGTTTGTCTATGTCAATTAAGGTTATATAAATATGGCCAATGCCACTCATGGCATCAACAGCGTTTTTAATAATATTTTCTAAAGCCCAATCAAACAAATCTTTATTGATTTTGAATGAAGCATTTTCTTGTCTAAATTGATCTGAAAACTCAAAAATAACTCTGCTAGAAACCCTCTGTTTGAGATAAGAAACCGCCAGTGAAAGACTTTGAATAATGTTTTCGTCTTTTAGCACTGGCAAAGAGCCAATATTTGAAAACCTAGAAGTAATAGTTTCGAGCCTTTTGATGTCTTTTTCTATTTCATCGACAGCCTCTGGGTGAGAAAAATGAGGGTCGCTCCTAAATATTTCGTTCCAGGCCATAAGCGAGCTTATGGGTGTGCCAAGCTGGTGAGCTGTTTCTTTTGACATACCCACCCAAACCCTATTTTGTTCGGCATTTCTCGAATTGTTTAATACCATGTAGCCAAGCAGTATAAATACAAAAAATACAATTAATTGAATGTAAGGATAGTACTTTAATTGAGATAAGAGTTTTGAATTTCTATAAAAAATATAATTTCTCAATCCTGGAATATATTCCATTTCTATAGGAGGATAGGTATTGGCCATAAGCTGCATTTCTTTTTTTAAAATGACTAATTCTTCCATAGCTGAGGTGCCTTCTGGGATGTCGATGTTTCTGTAACTCAATGGATTACCTTGTGCATCCGAAAGTATTACTGGAACTGAACTATTGGCTTGAATTACCTCTTGAAATAAAAAGGAAAAATTACCAATATCCTCGGCTTGGGCTGCACTTTGCAATCCTTTGGCATATAAATCAATCAATTTTTTTTCTCTTTCACCCAATTTGCTTACCAAATCGTTGGTGTAATACAAAGAAGCTGAAGCTATAAAAAGTGCAAAAAATGTAAATCCAATCTTGAGCCAATACTGCTTACTAAACTGAAAAATATTCATATATGATATAGCTTAATTTCCTAAAACGAAATTAAGCTATTAATATTTTAATTTATCATAAAATCAAAAAATAATGTCTGAATAAGAAGTCAGATTTTATAATTTAATAAACTTTATTACTTTCAAATCACTGATTTTTAAGAAATATACACCAGATTTTAATGTAGAAATATCTATGACATTATCAGTAGGTAATACCTTTGTTTCAATTCCTAAACAATCTATTAGAGTCATATTATTAAAAAAATTATTTGAATAAATATGTAACACATCTGTGGCAGGATTGGGGAATAAAGTAACATCATTATCAGATGTATTACTTCTAAATATGGCACTTGTAGGAACTGGAGGTGTATCGTTGAAATTATCAATAGCTATATAAGTGGGAGTAAGTATGCCTGAGGCATTCTTATCAGACGAAAAAAAACTAATATTAATCCTATCTACCAAGCCAAGTTTTGATACATCTACCCAAGCCCAACTATTTTGAATAAAATCTAGACCAGAAACAGACGACCTAAAATCTGCTAGATAGTGAGTAACAGAATCAGTAATAATTCCGTTGGAATATCCCTTAATTTTAATACCAAAATAATCTGCATCGTTGCCCGAATTACCACCAAATTTTTTTGAGAATGTACTTCCATCCCTCATACTTGTGTATGCATTAGTAGTATTTGTTACATAAAAACCAGTAATAGATTGTATAGATTTTAGTAATATATCATCATCATTATTATACATAATTGCATAAATATTTGATTGATTAAAACCTTTGCCTGTAACCGCAGCATATTGGTTTTGGATACCAGAAGTAATGGTATTATTGACTTTAGAAAATGAAAACCCAGACCAATAATCATAATCATATTGACTATCATAGCTGTAAGAATTTTTAAAAATACCAATACCAGAAGTAATAGTATTCAAAAAAGTAACCGAATTTGATTTATAAAAGCTAGAACCCGATAAAGTAAGATTTTCAAAATCAGCAACATCAATAGTTAGACCAGATGTAGTAATATTATCAACTACAAAAAACGCAGGTGTGTTCATTCCAAAAATACCATTGTCGGTAGATATTAATTGAAATTGCAATGAATCGACAGCACCTAATATAGATAAATCTACTTGTTTCCAGGTATCAAGAATGTAGTCTTCTTGTGGCATAGCACTTCTAAAATCGGCTAGATATACTGATACACCAAGCATAGTATTTAAAATTCCATTTCTGAATCCATTGATGGTTACCAAAAAATAATCTGCATCAGTACCTGAAACACCCCCAAACTTTTTTGAAAAAGAATCTCCGTTTTTCATGCTCAAATAAGCATAAGTTGAGTTAGAAACCTGCATTCCTATCACAGTAGAAATTGAATTAAACTTCATAATATTGCTAGTGCCATAGCTTACAGCATAGTTTGTAGAGGTAGCAAATCCACCATTGGTAATAGAAGCTCTGCTGTTGTTGAAACCAGCCAAAGTAATATTCTTGTCTTTTGAAAAAGTCCAGTCTGTCCACGATTCAGTATTTTCGCTCTTGGTAAAACTGGATTTTAGATTTACGCCACCACTTGTAATATTGGAAATTATACTCTTGGAGCCATTGTAAAACGAGTTGTATCCAAGCAAAGTACTCAAATTTTCAAAATCTATTACTTGAGAGAAACCTACAAAACTAGATATTGATAATGTAAACAATATTTTTTTAAACATAATTTATGATTTATTTGGTTGAACAAATTTAATATTAATCCCGACATTGAAATGAATACCATACATAGGTCGAGCAGCTATGATTTGGTAAGAAGTATTAAATATATTATTGCATTTAATAAAAACATTGGTAGACCATTTATTAAAAACAAAATCTTGGAATAATGAAATATTAGATATACTAAATGCTGGCAAAAAATCTTCATTATCTTCGGTAGAATATCTAAATCCAGTATAAGTCCATTGGTAAGATAATCGAGTATTTTTATAAATAATATTATAGTCTATAAAACATTTATTATAAGGAACATATATCAACTGCTTATTGCTTAAATTTTGATAATTATCAGAAACTTTATCTATCGTTGCTACAGTATAATCTGCATTAAAAACGAAGTTATGTTTAAATTTTAAAGTTTGAAAACCTAAGTTGAAGCCATATTCTAAACCTCTCGACCATACAGATTGTATGTTTTGAGGAGATAACTGACCTATATTATTTGTTCTCCAGCTTATCCAATCATTGGTTTTTGAACTGAAAATTGCCATATTTGATTGAAATACAAATTTACTTTTAGTAAAATTATATTCTAAACCTAAGTCGCTAGACCAACCAGATTCTGGTTTTAAATTTTTATTTCCTTTGGCACCACTGGCATCTGTCCAATATAAATCATTGAATGTAGGAAGTCTAAAATTCTTACTTAAATTTGTACGAAATTTTAAATTTTTATATATATAAAATTCAGAACCTATACCAAAAGCTATTGGTTTGGCTTGGTAGTTTTGCAGTTGCTGACGTGCCGACAAAAGTAGGTTTAGTTTTTCTTTAAAAAATTCAAATTTATAAGATGAAAATAAGGCCAAAGTAGACATTGAAACATTATTAATATTACTTCCATTTACATTTGTAAGATTGTGATTTAATCCAATATAAATACTTTGATTTCTTATCGTTTTGGTATTAAATTCGGTTTCTACCATGACAGTTTTGGCAAGGTTGGTAGAGGTGTCAATCAAAAATCTATTAAATTGTATTTTTTCAATAAAGTAAGCTGCTCTTGCTTGAACCGAAAAGGAGTTTTTTGAAAAACTATAGTTCAAAGTAGAGCGAAAAAATAAATCATTCTGTGCGTCTTTTTTTCGTTGCGAGAGCATAGTAGGTGCTATCTCACGTTGTGCCTGCTGTGTCCAAATAGATAGTTTTATTTCACCTAAATTCTTAGTTTTTAAACTATTATTTATTACTAATCCTTGAGTACTAATGGCTGCATTTTGTTGGGTAACTAATTTATTATCAGGCAGGTATATGTTAGTATATTTAAAATCGTTTTCTAAAGTATGATTATATAATTTTATATCAATAATATAGTTTTTTTTACTAATTTCTACCTCAGCTTGCTGTCTGAAATTAGAAAAACTTCCTGCTTGTAATCTAAGTACAGAACTAATACCTTGATTATACATGGATTGGTTTTGTAAATGTATTACTCCACCAATGGCACCACTTCCATAGAGTGCACCACCACCACCAAATTGAATTTTTACATGATTTGCGGCTGCATTTTGAATCAAAGATAAATCTGCTTGTCCATTCATGGCACTTTGCAGATTAAAACCATTCCATAGCACTGCAGTATGACTAGCAGCCGAACCCCTAAAACTTGGACTAGCCAACTGGCCTGGACTGTAACTTTGAATTTGTAAATAGTTTCGTGATTGCAAAATATCAGCTAATGTTGTATTTGATCGTAATTGAATTGAATCTAATTGTATTTTTTTGATACCAGTTTGTAATAAATTTGGTCTTATTTGTGTAATTTCTATTTCTGATAATACTTTATTTTTTAAAGAATCACTTTGTGAATATGTATTTACATAAAAAAATAATAAAATTACTAAAATTTGCCTCAAATTGGATTGGAATTTATTTCAATGTTATTTTCGTTAATATATTTGATTCTGACTATGTCGCCATAATTTATTTTGATATCAAATGAATTTTTTAAATCTATTTTTTGAACATAGCTAAGAACTGATCGTATGAAACCAGCATGGGTTACTATCAAAATTGGGCCAAAATTATGTTTGTGATTATCATATATATTTTGCATAAAACTTACACTTCTAGAGTATAGCTCAAGATATGATTCGCCATTTGTAGTTTTTACATTTACAAAATCTGTCATCCAAATATCTAACTCGTTTTTATCAATATCATCCCAATTTTTACCTTCCCAATTTCCAAAATTTATTTCTTTTAATCTACCATCTTCTTCTAATGAAGTATCGCCAATGTTTAAATAATTTGCAATACTTACAGCTAATGTTTTGCATCTAATAAGTGGACTAGAATATATATATTGAATGTTTTTGGGTAATTTTTTTAAAATAATTTCTAATTCAATTTCGTAAGTTTTAGAGACCAAAATATCTAAATTACCATAGCAAATATTACTTTCAATAGCTGGTTTTGTATGTCTTATTAAATAAATTTCCATAAAGCAATGATTGAAATATAAAATAATAATTCAGTTACTTGTTGTGTGCATCCCAGGCAATCGCCAGTATAACCATCAATCCATTTCTTAAAATATGAATTGAGATAAATTGTCATAAATATCAAAGGAATAAAAGCTAGGAGAAGCAAAGTAGACGAATACAGTATCAAAACCATGAATGGTACTATTCCTGGAATGATTGCATAAATAAAATCTGTGGTTTGAATACCAATAGCAATAGGTTTTGCTTTGCTTGAGGCGTCTTCTCTGGCATATTCACCCCAATATATAATGCCAACAGCCATTAACCTACTTAAGGAATGAGCAGAAATAAATACTAGCATTGATGGTAAAAGAGGTATCGAATGGAATATATGTATAAGTAATAAATACTTTAAAATAAAATTAATTACAAGTCCCAAAGCACCATAAGTACCAACTTGACTATCTTTCATTATTTCAAGAATTTTGTTTTTGTTCCATCCACCCCCAAAACCATCACACACATCAGCAAAACCATCTTCATGGAAGGCTCCAGTAGTAAGAACAGTAGATATTACTGCCAGTATTATTGCAATTTCTTTGGGTAAAATAAAAGAAAAAGTAAATGCTACAATACAAAAAATCAATCCAACTATCCAACCTATGACTGGAAAAAATTTTGTACTTTTTTGAATATACTCTGCCGAATGATCTACCCAAGACGGGCATGGAATGCGTGTATAAAACATCAAAGCAGTAAGAAATACTTTCATAATTATGATTTTTTAGTGAATATTATCAACTTTTGCTTGTTCAAAACTGGCCATATTGGCAATAAAATTGGCACTTGCTGCTACTATTGGTAGAGCCATTGCACAACCTGTGCCTTCGCCAAGCCTCATATCTAATTGAAGTATGGGTTCTACTTTGAGGTATTTTAGCATCAATTTATGTCCATTTTCGTTGGATTGATGACAAAAAATAGCATATTCAATTATTTCTGGATATGTAGTATGGGCCATCAGAAAAGCTGCTGTAGCTATAAATCCATCTACTAATATGGTTTGTTTGTTGTGAGCAGCTTGCAACATTCCTCCACATATCATGGCCATTTCATAACCAGAAAAGTAATAAAATGGCGATACTGTTGGGTAGTTATTTTCAAAATTTAGTTTTGCATCAAGTAAGATACTTTGTTTTTTAGATAAACCATCGTTGTCTAAACCTGTGCCTCTACCTATGCAAAGTTCTAATTTATTTTTGGTAATATAGTGCATTATCATGGCTGCAGCTGATGTATTGCCAATTCCCATTTCGCCAAATCCTACAACATTAGAATTTGTATGGGTATAGTTTTTTTGGATAATTTCAGCTCCTATTGCTATGCAGTTGTCAAACTGGGTCTTTGACATGGCTGGTTTTAATAAAAAATTTTCGGTTCCTAATCCTTGCGAGGAGGAAATAAAATGGCCATTATTTGGTATTTTTGATATATCCAAGTGCTTTACACCAGCATCAATTATTGTAAGATTAATTGAATTTTGATTACAAAAGACATTTATTGCAGCCCCACCAGCCATAAAATTGTAAACCATCTGAGCAGTTACTTCTTGTGGATATGGACTGACCCCTTCTGCTGCTATACCATGATCGGCTGCAAATACAAATATTTGTGGGTTAATGATTGTTGGCTTGGCAGAATTTTGAATCATACAAAGCTGAAGCCCAATTTTTTCTAACATACCCAACGAACCTAGTGGTTTGGTTTTGGTATTTATGATATGTTGAAATTGGCTTATATTTTTTTGGTGTGGCTTTTGAATATTAAATTTTGTCATATTTTGATGCAAATAGTTTAGAAATCATTTGCTTTAAATATGAAAAACATAATCAACAATAGTAAGATTTTTCTTACAATTTTAGGAATAGTATTTTCAAATTAGATGGCTTTTTCCCGAGCACAGCAAAATTTAGTCAAATCTTGGCAGGTCTCCTGACTCTCTTCATTTGTTTTGACCTTCCCATTTTCTAAAAAAACAGTGGTTTTGAGGAAACAAATTTGCTAATATGAAGCGAAGAATACAGTTGCGGGTACAGTCGTGGGTTTTTACCATCGTTCCCTTTTAATCTTAAAAGCAATTTTACTTGCTTTTGAGAACCAAAATCTGTTACAAATATAGTATAGTTATGGTGTATTCAAAAATTTAATTCAAAAAACATCCAATTTAATATAATTTTACTCATCTTTTACCTCAAATTTATAGCCAATTCCTTTGATAGTAGTGATATAATCTTCGCCAATACGTTCTCTGACTTTACGTACATGCACATCTACAGTTCTTGAGAGTACATATACATCTGTACCCCAAACTTTTTGCAACAATTCGTCTCTATTGAATACTTTGTTTGGATTTGAGGCCAAAAAGAACAACAATTCAAATTCTTTTCTTGGCATTATAATTTGTTTTTCGCCTTGATAAACTACATATTCGTTTCTATCAATAACCAAATCTGCAATTTTAAACACTGATGATTTTTCTTCATCGTTTTTTTTATCTCTTTTAAATATGGCTTGTACTCTACTAAGCAATGCTTTTGGCTTGATGGGTTTATGAATAAAATCATCTGCACCAGCATCAAAGGCAGCTACTTCTGAATATTCTTCTGTGCGTGCAGTAAGAAATAGTATAAATATTTTGGCTAGTTCTGGTGTTTCTTTTATTCTTCTGCAACTTTCTACTCCATCCATTACTGGCATCATTACATCCATAATAATAAGGTTTGGGGTAAAAGACTTTGCTTTTTCTATGGCTTCTTTTCCATTTTTACAAGTTTTGACTTCATATCCTTCTTTTTCGAGGTTATATTCTAACAATTCTAAAATATCAGCTTCGTCATCTACCAATAGTATCTTGTATTTTTCCTTTTTCATCTTTGCTTATTTTTATTAATATATTAATTTTATTACCAATATTTTTTTAATCCTTCAGCAACAGATTGATTTAACTTAGGGTAATAGTTCTGCCAATTTATTCTCCAAAGCCTCTCCACGCAAGTTTTTTGCTATAATTACGCCATTTTTATCAATCAAAAATGTGGCAGGTATTCCTCTAACTGCATACAAAGCAGCAGCTTCAGATTGCCAGCCTTTAAGGTCTGACACATGATAGGGCCAAGCAAGTGCATCTTGCTGTATGGCTCCCAACCAACGCTCTTTGGTATTGTCTAACGACACACTTAATATAGTGAACCCTTTGTCTTTGTATTTATTATATACCCTAACTACGTTGGGGTTTTCTTGCCTACAGGGGCCACACCACGAAGCCCAAAAGTCTATCAACACATATTTTCCTTTGAGCGAACTCAATTTAAAAAGCTCGTCATTAGCATCTCTTAGAGCAATTTCTGAGGCCACATCGCCTACTTGAGGTTCGCCTTTGGGCATTTGTGCTATCAAATCTTTTATTTGTTTGCTATTTGGGTATTCAGTTTGAGCTTTTTGAATTGCTTTTTTAGAGGGTTGCATCCCATTTTGCATTTGTAGCGAAAGGGCCACAATATGGGCTAGTTCTCGATTTTTGGATTTGTCTTTAAATTGAATGACCAAATTTTCGGATTCGGCTTTGTAAGTTTCTTCAGATTTGCCGCCAAATTTTTGCATATAAAACGAAATCTTATTATTGAGCATATCACCACGAGCGTACTCGCTATCTGATAGTTCGTCTGAGCTGAAAAATTTTGATTTCTCTATATTTTCTGGTATTTCAAACATTTTTAATACTTTTGAAAAATACAAATTTGTTTGTAGTTGCAACACCTCAGTTTTCATTTTTAATTGATTTGTGTTTACAGAATCATATTTTTTTTGAACTTTATACATTTCAATATTAAAAAGCATAGGATTGGTTTCTTTCATGGGTGCCAACTCTTCAGCTTTTTTTGATATTTTTTGAATTGCCATATTTGATTGAATCAATGAAGAAAAATAGGTATTTTCTAAAGAATTCGTAATTTTAATACTTTCACGTATGTTTTTCCAATCTCCAGTAAGCTCTAAATTTTCGTTGGCTACTATCATTATTGACGAGTTTTGGGTGTTTTCGCCAATTTGATAAAATCCACGTGCATAACTCGTTTTGGGAGAGAACAAAAAATTGCCATTTTTGGCAATAGTTGAATCTTTTAATAGATAATTTGTACCAAAATATTCATATAGATATACCTTTGTTGAGGCGGGCATATTGGTAAACTTGCCAGAAATAGTATATTTTATTTGTCCAAATAAACTACTAAGTGATATTATTAGGAAGCAAAAAGATGTTCGAATGTTATTCATTGATGTAAATGTATAATTTTGTTTGTAAAAGTACGAACGATATATAAAACTTAATAATTTAGTAACACAAAATTAGCAATTTTAGCATATTTTTTTTAAAAATATCATTAATAAAAAACCAAAATGTTCTATATAATTTAGCACAACAAAAGTATTAAATCTATATATCTCTATCATACAAATCTTACTAAGATTACTCTATTTTTTAAACTTATTTCCTTTCAGGTCTATTGTTATAAATAATGGCACAAATTTGACTTTTTAATACAAAATATAATTAGATTTTTAGTATTTTTCAAATCAAAGATTTCTGCATTACACTACAAATTGCTTAGTTCTTGCCATGATATTCCATATTTTAAACAAAGTTTTTTTAGTCTTATTTCTTTTGATTTAAGACTTTTTGCAAGTATTGAATTAATATAAGCAGAGTCATATTTTCAAGTTTTAGTTTTTATACAGAAACTACATAGTTGTATAGTATGGTCTAATAAGTTTTAAAAAAAACATAAAATAAATAATTGTAAATACAATAAATTCTTACTTATAATAATTTAATTTGATTATTACTAATATCAATAATTCGTTCTTGGTACAGGGCACCAATCATTTTTTTAAACACTTTTTTGCTTACGCCAAAGTTGTCATAGATTTGCTCTGGTGTAGATTTATCTCCAAAATTTAAAATGCCATTATGAGCATGTAGTTTTTCGATAATAATGTTTGTTGAGTTTTTAATTTGCTTATATCCAGGCAGTTGTAGGGCCAAATCTATTTTATTTTCTTCTCTTATTTTCTTGATATACCCCTGTTTGATATCGCCAGTTTGTAACTTTTCAAATATTTCGTTATGATAAATCAAGCCCAAATAAGAATTATTTATGATGGCCTTAAAACCCAAATCAGTAGATTCGGCTATAAGTAAATTCACGGCCTCTCCCACCACGAAAGGTGGAAATTCAGGGTTAACAAATTTTGTCCATTTGCTACTACCAGTAATTCGATTAGTAATATTATCTAAATATAAATACACAACATAGCTATTGCCTTTTTCCATTTTTTGTGATTGTTCCTTAAAAGAAATAAATACATCTTTGGCTACGCCCAAATCCAAAAAGGCACCCATTTCGGTAACATCTACAACTTTTAAAAAAGCAAAATCTCCAATTTCAGCATAAGGTTCTAGGGTAGTAGCAATGGGTCTGTTTTCGCTATCGTTGTACACAAACACAGTCAGCCATTCGTCTATTTCGGTGCCAGATGGAACATATTTTAGAGGCAACAAAATTTCTAGCGAAAGTGACTCATCAGTAAGATATAAGCCAAATTCTACAAATTTTACTACCCTTAATCTATTTATTTTTCCAATTCTTATCATTATGTTTATTTATTATCAATCAATCCTCGTCCCGATTTTTTTATAGTGCCATTGCTAATCAATTCTTTAGATATTGTTTCCAATACGCCATTGATAATTGATTTACTTTTTAGAGAACTATATTTTTTTGATAAATCTATGTATTCGTTAAGGCTGACTTTAGTAGGAATACCCGAAAATTCTATCATTTCTACAATACACATTTTCATCATTAAAGCATCAGTTGAGGTGAGTCTTTCGATGTCCCAATTATGTAATTTTGGCTTAATATAGTTTTCTGCTAGAGTATCATTTTCAATACATTTGTTGTATAGTAACACCAAAAATTCTTTGTCATCCTGCCAGTTTTTAGAGATTGAGCTAAAGGGTATATCGCCTGTTGGTGGCATATTTTTGAGAGTATCGCAAGCCATATCTTTTATATAAGCTCTGTTATCGTCCCAGTTATAATCTATTTCACTAAAAAATTCGTTTAACTGTTCGTTTTTCAAAATTATATTTCGTAATAAATACAAAATAAATTCTCGTTCCATTTCTATACTATTCGACTGAGCCAAAGTATAATGTTTATAAACATCGTCTAAAAGTAATTTATTAATAATATCAGTAGTAATAAAAGGCGAATCTACGAGGGTAAGATTCTTTTTTACAATTTCTTGTTGTAAGTAAGAATTGTTTTGTAAAGCTACTATAAAAATGTTGTTTTTAATGTTGCTTATTTTTTTAATATCATGGAGAATATTTGCAACTTCTATTAAAATAGCCAACAATAATAAATAATGATTTTGTATGTTTTCACACTCTTGTAAAAGTGATTTTAAGATATGATTTTTATCGGCTTTGTTTGCATTTTGGAGCAATTCTAAGGCTTTATCAAAGCAAATATATACTTCTTTTGGTAAGTTTTCGGTATTATTTTTTTCAAAACTTTTTAAATATTCGTCCAAATGTAGTAAAGTCAATTTAGATAATCCCTCCAAATTTTGTGTGTCTTGAGGCTCAACAGAATTGAGGTTTGGTTTAAAAAATGCTGTAATTTCGTCTTTTGCCAACAAAATATTTGCTTCTTTGCAAATGCTAAAAGCATATAATTGTTGCATAACTTTGCCTCTAATGATTCGTCTGTTTATCATAAATGAAAAAGAACTTTTTTGCAAATGTAATGAAAAAAATGAAACATAAGTTTACTTGTATTTATTTTAAAAAATTGAAAATTAATGTATTTTAAAATTAAAAATTGATAATAGATAAAAATTTTGTGCGTATATATGTACTAAAATGAAGAGAAATCTATCATGTACACACAAATCTTGCTCGAAACACTTAAAAAATACTGGGGGCACCATGCTTTCAGGCCTGTGCAGACTGATGTAGTAGATGCCGTTGCCCACGGCCACGATGTATTGGCTTTGCTACCTACAGGTGGCGGCAAAAGTATATGTTTTCAGGCACCTTCACTTGCTCTCAATAAAATTTGCCTTGTAGTGAGCCCTTTGATTGCACTCATGAAAGATCAAGTAGAGCAACTCACCAAAAGAGATATTCCTGCTCTTTTTTTTGAATCTGGATTGCACCCCACAGAAACTGAGTTGCTGATAGAAAATTGCAAAAAAGGTGTTTACAGGTTTATATACACTTCTCCAGAAAGGCTAGAAAGCGAAAGTTTTAGAAAAAACTTACATAAATTTAATATTCAAATCATTGCTATTGACGAGGCCCACTGTATTTCTCAATGGGGGCATGATTTTAGGCCTTCTTACCTAAAATTAAGCGACCTAAAAACACTATTGCCCAAGTGCCAAATTGTAGCACTTACGGCCACTGCTACAACAAAAGTTCAAATTGAAATTGCAGAAATATTACGATTAAATCAACCTAAAATATTTAAACAAAGTTTTAAAAGAAATAATATTTCTTACATGGTATTGTATATCGAAAATAAACTAAACAAGTGCTTAGATATATTTCGCAGAATACCAGGAACAGCAATTATTTATGTTAGAAGCCGAAAAAAAACAACCATTATTGCTGATTGGCTTCAAAAATCGGGCATAAGTGCCACTTTTTATCATGCAGGATTGACTTTTGAAGAGCGTAATGCCAAACAAAAAGCATGGATGCAAAACAAATGCAGAGTGATTGTAGCCACAAACGCATTTGGCATGGGTATAGACAAACCAGATGTTCGCTTGGTTATACATTTGGATATACCAGAATCAATAGAAGCCTACTACCAAGAAGCAGGTAGAGCAGGTAGAGATTTGAATAAATCTTACTCAGTTGTGATATTCAATGCACAAGACTTGGATGAGTATAAAAAATCGTTAGAAAAAAGATTCCCTGATGTAGAAGCCGTAAAACAAACGTATTTTCAATTGGCAAATCACTATCAAATAGCCTCTGGTGGTTACCAATCTGAGGGGTATGATTTTGATATAGATGTGTTTTCTGAAAAATATAAAACAGATAAAATATTACTATACAATTCGCTAAAACACATAGAAAATCAGGGATTTATTACTTATTCAGAAGATTATTACAGCCCATCAAAAATATATATACCTGATAGGACTGCTACATATCAATTTCAGATGTCTAACGCCAAATATGATGCACCCATCAAAGAAATATTACGACAAGTAGGTGGAGCTGCATACACAGATTTTGTACTTATAAATGAGTATCATTTAAGTAAGAAAATAGGGACAGATGTAGAAAATACAAAAGCATTGCTTAGGTTTCTAAATGTAGCTAATGTGTTGGTATACAAGCCTCAAAAAAGTTTTCCTCAAATTATATTTCTTACTGAAAGATATACCCAAAAACAGTTTCCTTTTAGCAACAAGTTGTATTTAGATAGAAAAAATACAGCTCAAAAAAAATCAGATGCTGTTGAGTCGTTTATTACGAATAAAAAAAGATGTAGAAGCAAAATACTGTTAGAATATTTAGACGAGATAAACGATGAAAACTGTGGAGTTTGTGATGTTTGTATTAGTAATAAAAAAATAATAAATAATGATAAATTTTCGCCAGTAATTGAGCAAATAAAAACCCAAAACTATACTGCATCTCAACTAAAAACAATGTTTTTTGGTATCAACGACAACGAATTTGCAGATTGGCTCAAAAATGCACTTGATGCAGAAATTTTAGGAATAAATGATAATAACGAAATTTATTGGAATGGGAAATAAATTATTGCCTTGGATTGGAAATATCTTAATATCAATATTACTTTTTTTGATCAGTTATAACCATGCAGTTTTGTCGCAAAAATTTAATGTAAATATTGATATTATTTTATTATTTATTTTTTGTTTCAATGCTGTATTTATAGTCTTTTTCAATAATTTATTTTATACAAAAAATATTACTAGTCAAAAGTGGATAATTAATGTTTTTTATACGCTTTTTAATACTTTCATTTGCTATAAATTAAATGATTTTAATACACATTTATTGTACTTAAACATAATAATTTGTGTATATACAATGCTACAATGTATTGATTATCAAGGCATTAAATTTAAGTTTTATGATAAAATCAAAAATGAGATGCTTGCATATAGTCTTTATTTAATTGTGGCTATATTGCTTACCTATTTTTATTTCAAATCAATAGTTGTCATTTTTAAAATTCCAAACATTTATATTGGCATTGATGATATTCTTAGATTTAATTATCAATCGTATATGTATATAATATTAATTTTATTATTTACTATATCTTACTACAATGTTTATAATAAAGTAGTCTCTAGTTATCTTTCAAAACCAAACTCAATTTTTGAAAAAAATAATGTGTTATTTATAGTAATTATTACCCTTACTATTTCTTTTATAATGACACTTGGTTCTGGCAGGGGTTGGTTTTCTCTAGCTTTGTTACATGGATTGTTTTTTGTTTTTATACTATATTTTAAGTTTCCCAATACTATCTATAGAGTAAGATATATCACTTATTTTTATTTATTTATCTATCTATCTTTTTCAGTAATTATTATAACAACAGCCCTATACAAAGTAGAATATCTAAAAAGAGCATCAAGAGCCAAAAAACTTACTATTAGTATAAGCAGAAGCCAACCCAACAAAGATCAAATTTATATTACAGAATTTATGGATTCAATCGCAAAAATAATGCCCCAAAAAGTTTTGCAATATAGCGAGGATTCGTTACAAAAACTCCACAATGAATTTATGATTAAAACCTATAATGAATTGTATGACAGGTATGAAATAAAAAAATACTACTTTGATAAAAATGGAAAAAACATACTCAACGAAGGCAGCAAAAATTTTATTAGTATCGATAAAGGATTTAAAAAGAAATCATTAAAAACAAATTTTAAAAATTTATATAAAATTGACATAAACTTACCTGGTTATTTTGCAACTAGACCAATTTTAGATTCCTCACAAAAGAAAATAGGTTGGATTATGTACGAATTTAAACTTCGTAAATTAATTCCTAATAGCATATTCAACGAATTGTACTTTAGAAAAAACAAAGAATTGAACTACAACTATGCTTATGCACTTTATTTAAACGATGTATTATATTCGAGTTCTTACGTTGATGTGGCATTGCTGAACCAATTTGGCACATTAAGCGACAATTTCAAAACCGACATTGGCACTGGTAAAGTAATAGATGGAAAATATTATTATTTTTCTGCTATCTCTGACACAGAAAACATCTTAATCTCTATGGATGCTTTCACGGCACTTACATTTATTTCAAATTATTCATTCTATTTTTCAATTCTATTTTTTGTACTTTCTTTATATATACTTGTCAATACACTTTATTATAAATACAAGCAAATATCTACTACTTTGTCTACCAAAATACAGTTATTTGTGCATTTATCATTTTTTCTACCCTTGATTATATGTAGTATTTCGGTTTTTATAATCATTAATTTTTTGTACAAATCCGATATGGAAGAAACTTATATTGAAAATTCAAAAAAGGTTTCAAACTATTTGTACGATGATTTAAGTAATAATTATATAGAAAATCAACAAGAATTGCAGCTTAAAGTAGATCAAGTTTCGGGCATACTACAATTGGATATAAGTATTTTTGCTACCAATGGCAAACTTGTTTATTCTACTATATCACAATTATTTGAAAAGGGAAATTTGTCAAAAAATATGGATAAAAATGTGCTAAATAGCATTTTTAAACAATCAGAAAGTACAGTTATTGCACAAGAAAAATACGAAAATATTGCTTTTAAAAGTGTGTATCATCCAGTAAAATCTTACAAAGATGGGCGTCTTTTGGCCATAGTATCTGTGCCTTTTTATAATTCTACTGAAGAGCTTTCAAAAAAAATAATTTATGTTCTCAAAACTGTGTTAAATGTATTTTGCGTGTTGTTTATTCTTTTTTTGTGCATTACTTTTATCATTTCTAGGTTTCTTACAGTGCCGCTGGTGATGCTTACTGATAGAATTAAAAAAGTAAGTTTAGAAGAAAACAATCTACCACTAAACTACAAAGGAGACGATGAGATTGGTCTTTTGGTAAATGAATATAATTATATGCTGGTAAAGCTAAACGAAAGCAAACAAATGCTAGCCACCAACCAAAAAGAAATGGCTTGGCACGAAATGGCCAAACAAGTAGCACACGAAATCAAAAATCCTCTCACTCCCATGAAACTTTCACTTCAGAATATGTTGAGGCGTTTAGATATAAATGTAGACATCCATTTGATAAAACATACATCCGAAAATGTGCTTTTTCAAATAGAAAAATTAAACGAAATTTCTAATTCGTTTTCTACTTTTAGCAAAATGCCTATTTTACAAATGGAGTCTTTAGACTTAAAATATGAAGTAGAAAGTGCTATTAGATTATACGAATCTTACGAAAATGTAGTAATAAAATTTGATTACAAAAATGATAATTTTAGTATAATTGCAGACAAAAATTTATTAAATAGAATTTTGATAAATCTTATTTTGAATGGTATAGAATCTGCATCTAATAAACCAGAAATATTGATACAAATTCGTTTAAAAATAATAGACCAAAAGGTAATATTATCTGTTTCTGATAATGGCGAGGGTATATTGCCTATCAACTATTCTAATGTGTTTCAACCTAATTTTAGTACCAAAAATACAGGCTCTGGTATTGGCTTGGCAGTTGTCAAAAAAGGAATGGAACAAATGCAAGGTTCTGTTTGGTTTGAGAGCAAAATTGGGCAAGGAACTACCTTTTTTGTTGCTTTTGAGCTTATTTTATAAAGAAATAAATCATCAGTTTATATTTTTTTTATTATTTATATTTATTAGTTTTACTAAAAAAAAGTATGAAAAAATTATTTAGTCTTGTCTTCATTTTATTGGTTGTACTAAGTTGTAAACAACGTAGAAAATTTATGTATAGCATTTTAGATTATGGAGCTCGTTCTGATTCATCTAAAATGAATACAAAAGCCATCAATAGAGCCATTGTGGATTGCCATAAATATGGTGGAGGAATTGTCAAAATCCCTAAAGGTGTTTTTAGAAGTGGCACTATTCACTTATTATCGAATGTAACTTTATATTTAGATAATGGAGCTGTTTTACTAGGCAGTGCTGATACAAGCGATTATGATAAAGTAAATGGCCGTAGATATGGACTTATCATTGCCAATAATTGTAAAAATATAAGTATCGAAGGAAATGGCGAAATCAACGGAAATGGTACATGCTTTTTTGATTCTACAAAACCACATTTGGGCGGTGGTGGCGAAGCCAAATATACTCGACAAGGGGCTGATTTTCAAAATCCAAAGTATGGATGGCAAGATGGGCCAATAAAATACAGTTTCAGACCTGGTATGTTGATAGTAATTAGTAAGTCCGAAAATGTGAAAATAAAAGATGTAACCCTTAACAATTCTCCAGAATGGACAACCAGAATTGCTAATTGTGATAATGTAGAAGTATCAGGGGTTTTTATAAAATCTAACTTATTGGTTCCCAATAGCGATGGTCTTCATTTTACAAATTCAAGAAACGTAAGAGTAAGTAATTGTGATATAAGATGTGGCGATGATGCCATGGTCGTAACTGGATTTGATGATATGGTAGGTGTGCATGGGGAAGTAATAAAATCAGATTCTATAACTAATCGAATGGGTAATTTAACCAATTTTTCTGAAAATATTGTAGTATCAAATTGCGTTTTTCAATCAAGGAGTGCAGGTATAAGGGTTGGCTATGGCGAACACCATATTCGTAATTGTATTTTTTCTAATATTGTCATTTATGATTCAAATCGTGGTATAGGCGTATTTGCAAGAGATACTGCAAATATTGAAAATGTACAATTTTCAAATATCATTATTCAAACCCGTTTACACAAAGGAAGTTGGTGGGGCAAAGGCGAGCCTATACATGTAAGCGTAATAGCCCAAAATGCTAAAAACCCAGTTGGATACATCAAGAATATACAATTCTCGAACATACAAATGACAGCCGAAACAGGTGTAGTTGTATACAACGATGAACCTGGAAAACTAGATAATGTGCAATTTACTAACTGCCAACTTTTAATTAAAAAAAGCTCCATTGATAGTATCTATGGAGGCAATATAGACTTGAGACCAACCGCAAAACCAGAGCAAGCTATTTACAAATCGGACATTCCTGGATTTTTAGTTAGTAATATTACGAACTTAAAAATGAGAGATATTGATATTTCTTGGGGGCCAAATGTGGCCAGTTATTTTACACATGGATTACACCTAACTCAAGTCAAAGGGGGTTATATCCAAAATTATAATGGTAGTGGCTCTAGCTCAAAATATAAAAACATTTTCTTAGATAAATCTACACTGAGTATAAAAAACTAAAGTTTTATTACTGATTAAAAATTTTATTATTTTAAAAATTTTAATTTATTTATATTTGGCAAAATAAACTATGTTTTGCCTTATAATATCTATTTTCTAGTTTCAGTTTTTTTGTTTTGTATTGGGCTATTTCTTACTATATCGTCAGGTAATCTTATACGAGTTTTGATTGGAATTGAACTTATTTTGAATGCTGCCAATGTAAATTTAGTAGCTTTTGATTTATTCAACAATCGTATGGATGGCCAAATGTTTGCTTTATTTGTCATTTTGATTGCCGTTTGCGAAACTGCTGTGGCCTTGGCAATTATTTATAAAGTACACTATTATTTCAAATCAATAAATCCTAATAAAGTAAGTTTATTTAAAAATTAATCACAATTTTTGATATTTGCTTGCGTTATCCTTGTACATGAAAAAAAACTTTTGTATACTAATTACCATTATTACTTTTGTTGCAAAGGCTCAAATTGGTGGCAGATATGCCTTTAGTAACCTAAATTTGGCCTCAAACGCTAGAGTTTCGGCTTTGGGTGGCGAAAATATTTCTATCCTAGACAACGACCCCAACCTTATGTTTCATAACCCATCGTTGATGAATGAAACCATGTACAGGCGTGTGGCGGTCAATTTTAGTCCTTATATGGCAGGTATTTTTAATAATTCGGCTTGTATAAGTTTCAAAATAAAAAAATTAGGACAGTTTGGGGTTGGTACACACTTTATTAATTATGGCTCGGCCACTCGCAGAGATGATACAGGATTGGATATGGGAAGAATTTTTGGCTACGATGCCATAGGCCAAGTAAGCCATGCTCGTCAATTAGGGCACTTTTCGGTTGGTGCATCGCTCAAAATGATGGGCTCAAGATTTGTTGATTTTAGTGGGTTTGGGTTGGCCTTGGATTTGGGTAGCACTTTCAAACATCCCAAAAGAGACTTTACTATAAGCATACTTGCCAAAAATGTAGGCTTTGGAAATTATGCCTTGCCCATCAATGCTATTCTTGGATTATCCTACAAACTCGAACATTTACCTTTGCGTTTGTCGCTTACTATACATCATTTGCATCGTTGGAATATTGCTTACACCAACCCAAACGCAGTTTTGAGTTACGACATCAATGGAACACCAATTAAAGATACCGTAAAATGGTATCACGAGGTGCCACGACATATCGTTTTGGGTGGCGAACTGATATTATCCAAAGGATTTAATGTAAGATTTGGATATAATCATCAACGAAGGGCCGACCTCAGACCAGCCGAAGCTCACCTATTATCTGGGTTTAGTTTTGGATTTATGCTCAAAGTAAAAGCATTTGAACTAGCCTATACCAAGGCATTTTATCATTCCTCAGATGGGGTGGATATGTTGAGTTTGATTTTTTCGATGGAAGGTTTTTATAAAAAAATAGCCCCAAAAGAATCTGAAACTAATACAAATATTATTACGCCTTTGTAAATATATTTCAAAGTTGTAAATTCTATTAAAAACGTCTTTTCAGACTCATTAAAATCAATTTCTTAGCTCAAAATAACAATACAATTCAAAAAAAATCCCTTTTTTTTAGAAAGGGATTTTATTTTAAAAATATACTATAAAATATAAAAATAAAAGTAATTTTTTTATTATATTTTAATTAAAAACTCTTGGCAATATCTACAAAATCTCTAGCAACCAAAGAAGCTCCACCAATCAATCCTCCATCAATATCAGGTTGAGAAAAAAGTTCTTTTGCATTAGATGGTTTTGCACTTCCACCATATAAGATAGAGGTGTTTTCGCCAGTTTTGCCATATTTTGAAGCCAAATGTTTGCGTAATTCAGCGTGCATTTCTTGTGCTTGAGCAGACGAGGCCGTTACGCCAGTGCCAATAGCCCAAATAGGCTCATAAGCAATTACTATTTTGGCAAAATCAGATTCTGAAAGATGAAATAAACTTTCGGTTAGTTGCGATTTCACAAAATCAATATGTATGCCTTTTTCTCTTTGTTGCAATGTTTCGCCACAGCAAAAAATAGGAGTAAGGCCACTTTTCAGTACCAAATCTACACGAGAAGCTAGGTCTGCATTGGTTTCTCCAAAATATTCTCTACGTTCGCTATGACCAAGAATGATATAAGTAGCTCCTACAGATTTGGCCATTTCGGCCGAAATTTCGCCTGTAAATGCACCAGAGTCTTTTTGATACACATTTTGAGCTCCCAAAGATACAGTTTTGCTCGATTTCAAAATATTTGACACTGGATATAGATACACTGAAGGTGTACAAAGTATCAAAATAGCACCATTATTGATTTCTGAATCTGCCATTTGCACTACTTCTGTGGCTAATTGCATACCTGAATCTAGGCTTTTATTCATTTTCCAGTTGCCAGCTACTATTTTTTTTCTCATGTTAAGGGAGGTTTAATATTAATTTTAGAAGTTTATACGCACAAATTTAGAATTTTTTTATTACAAAAACATCAAGTGAGATTTTAATTTGTTGGTATTCTAAATATTTGATTTAAAAAAGCGATAAAAATAAAAAGTAAAGCCCTAACGTACGAAATTATACCTAAAAATACAATATTTTATCCAATGATTGCTCTATGCACAGAATCCAAACCAATGTAGCCTTTCATTTTTAAGTATTTCTCAATTTTTATTATAAGGTGAGTCCATAGTTTTGGGCTTTGTGAAGAAGGGGAGCAAAAGCACAAATGCTTATGAGGTACACAAAACTTTAGGCTTCAACTAAACTATTTGTGGAGATAGAAACCTTGCCTTTTGCAAATGTGATGTTATAAGCTGGCCTTTGCACTGCAACAGATTTTGTCGGTCAGTAGGGTTGTGCGGTGGTTTTTTTATTGTGATTATGCAAAATTTAATTTGTTTCCATAATTGTGAAGATGCTCCAAAGCAATATTGATGTATTCTTTAGTAACTAAATTTTTCTTTCTCTCATTCCAATCCTGAATTTTTTCAAATAGTTGGTCTTCCGTTAACTTAGGATTTTCACTTATTAGGAAATGAACCGAGGAGAGAATTTCCAATGAAAGTGTTGTTTCAAATCCATCAATAATTGTAAATACACTTTCTAATCTTTGCTTTTGGTCTGAACTTAAATTAGTATTTATATATTTTTCAACTTCATTAAATGTTTTATAATTCAAATGCAATGGTTCATATGCTCTTGCTTTCATTTGTTCTATTCCTGTTAAATACTTGCCATTTAAAGTATATAATACTTTTTCTACTGCCTGTGAATAGGGGCCGTATTTATAAGGGACAAATTGTAATCGCATTGGCTCGCCACTTTTTTGTAGAAAATAAGCAAGTTTGTTTGCAGAAAAAATGGTTGCCACTTCGCCTAATTTTTCATATTTGAATAGTGCGTAAAGTAACATGGCTCTTGCGGCAGTTAGTCCAACTTCTTTCTTTACAGCTTCTTTTTGGAGTATTTCTTTTACTGCTTCATTGGGTTCATATATTTGAATAGTAACATTAGATAACTGCCCTAAATATTTATCCATCATTGGTTTTATTTTTTCCCATTTCAATCCCCCATTTCCACAACCTAATGGTGGAACAGCAATGCTTTTAATATTATATTCCTCAATTACCTTTGCTAATTCCTTTAGACCATCTTCAATATAGCTGTATTGAGACTTTTTAAACCATTCTGCTTTAGTGGGAAAATTAATGATGAGTTTTTCACCATTCAAAGTGTTCTCTTTAACCACTAACATTTTACCAACTTGCATTTCACCTTTTTTACAGGCATTTACATAGATTTTAAAGTTCATAGGAAAACGTTCTTTGAATTGCAACGCAATTCCTTTCCCCATTACACCAACTGTGTTTACTGTGTTTACTAAAGCTTCAGTGTCAGCTTCAAGCATATTTCCTGTTATATATTTCATAAGAAATAAAAATCTGTTTTTATTTTAACGTCAATTGTTAGTTTATGGTTTTTAAGCACCTCCTCAACTTGTTCTTTAATTTCTTGATTAAGCACGGCAATCCCTTTAATATAATGAATTGGAACATGGTCTTTTACCAAAAACTCTGCATGCTTTTTTCTAATCCTGTCTTCGTCTCCATCAGCATTTTCATCACGAAAATCAGTTGTTTTAATTGACCGCCAATCTAAATGATCAATGTGTTTCATGTTATTTGAGAATTTCGAAATCTTTTTTGCTGCATTTCCATCAGTGAAACACCATTGAAAATCCTTAGTAGCTAATTCCCTCAATTTACAACAAAGGTAAATAATGTCTTTTTGAGGACTGGCAGGAACACTATGACCTGTTTTTATATTGTAAAGCATGGGTGTTCTCACAGAAAAGTAAAAAGGAACATAATCGTTTAATACTGTGTCAGGATAACATTTTACAATCCTAGTATCCCTTTGAGTGATGATTTCTTGACTACCAATAGATACAAATCCCTTGTCCTTTTTTGCCTGCATTTTTACAATGTAAGCCATCATGCAGGAGGTATTCCAAATTTTGAATAGGAACAATTCTAAAGACCCATATTTTATTTATATCCACTGCCATTTTTAAATTGCAAATGTAAGCAGTTAGTCCGAAATTTCATTTAGTGATTTTTGCTGTCTATTCTTTGGTCTCCTGTCAAAATTAGCGTTTCATTTTATTTTTATAATCGTATGATTGGTCTTTGTTTAGTCATCTGTTAGGCTTGTTTGCAACTATATATTTTTTTAAAATTTATTTCAAAAAATATTGCACTATTCTACAATCAATTTTTTGATGCTATTGTATATCTTTATAAAATAAATACCTTTTGTTAAGTTTGCATTTACTTTTGCAGATTGGGTTAGGAGCTGTTGCCTGAAAACTACTGTGCCTATTGAATTGAAAATCAACAATTCGTTTTCTTTTTTCAATCCTACATTTTCAATTACAAAGCTCTCGCCAACAGAAATTGGGTTGGGATAAATATAAAATTCAGGATTTTGGGTTGATTTTGCTTCATTAATCGATGTGTTAAATCCTGGTAAACTTACTGGAGCCACACCACCAAATTCAAACGCACCCACATCGCAAACGCCTACACGAGGGGCTCCTCGTTGATCTAAGGTTGTGCATCCACTGCCTGCATTGATAGCAGGGCTGCCAGTTTGCAAAGCCATTGTTGGGGCAAATCCTCCATTATTTGTCAGTGTAATCAATTTTGGGTCGGCTATTGTAATTGAGGCTGTTGCATTAAAATCATTAAAATTGTTGGTTGCTTTGGCTGGAAATTGCATATTGTTTCCTAAATCAACTAGATTATCAGTTGTATGTTGTTGTATATTCCAGGTATTGCCGCCATTCCCTGCTGTATTTTGATAAAAAATGGTGTTTTTAAGTTTTGTATTTTCTTTTTTGGAGACAATAGCACCTCCTGCCCAACCTGCATAATTGTTTGCAAAGGTGCAGTTCAACACATTTACAGTAGAATTATCCATGCTATAACAAACCAAAGCTCCCCCATTGGCAGCATATCCATCCAATTTTGTTAGAACGGCTCTGTTGTTGTAAAATGTACAATTTATAATGTCAGTATCAGCCCAGTCTGCACGAATAGCACCCCCATTAACGGCTGCTTTGTTATTTGAAAATGTGCAATTTCTTACTATAAATCCTTTATTTTTAGCATTATTCATTTGCTCTATGGCCCCGCCACCACCACCTTCGCCTGTGGGTAAGGTTTGAGCTTCATTGTTGTTAAAATAACATTCTTCTACCAATACATTGTCGGTTTCGTCTGTGTATAAATACATAGCACCACCGTCAGATTTGGCCAAGTTGTTGTTGAAAGTACATCTTTTGATGATGATACTACCCAAAGCTCCATTGGCATCGCTATCAGAGGCTCTATCAGCATAAATAGCACCTCCAAAACCTCTCAAAAAATCATTGGATTGGCCAACATCTTTTGTTGCATCTTTGGTAGTATTGCCTATAAAATTGCAATTTGAAACATTTAAACCAGCATTCAGTCCATTGATAGCAGCTCCATTTATACCTTTGTTGTTGATAAAATCGCAACCAGAAATAGTAGAAGCATAAGGCCCCCAAATCATAAGTGTTGAGCCACGCTCGTCATTGTTAGAGATGGAAATATTTGAATCAAATTTGCAATTTTTGACTATACAATATCCTTCAAAAGCACTAAAAACGGCACTTCCACCTTGAGCTGCATTGTTGTTTTTGAAGACACAATTTTGCAAATCTAGCACACCTTGATGTTCTGATTTAATGGCACCACCATATTCATTAGTAAGTCCTTTGATAAATGTTAAATTTTTGAAAGTCAATCGAGTTGGGTTCACAGAAGTAGATTGCAACAAAAACATTCTTACTAAATTATTTCCACTTATCGAAATATTAGGGGCATTGATGCCATCCAAAGTAATATTTTTGGCAGCTGGGATATTGATAGTTGATGAAAGCACAATAACTTGA
The DNA here is from genome assembly GCA_013297755.1 of Cytophagales bacterium. Lineage (GTDB taxonomy): Bacteria > Bacteroidota > Bacteroidia > Cytophagales > UBA9547 > REAG01. The sequence goes on along the minus strand of JAAFIH010000005.1, from coordinate 147,178 downwards.
TTAGACAAAGTTGCACTAAAAGTAATCGTTTGTCCACTAGATGCACTCGAAACAGCATTTCTGAGAGACCCAGCTCCAGCATCATTGGAGTTTATTACCTCAATTTGTGCCTTGCAAAATAATGTAGATAATAAAGTTAGTGAGATGTAAGTAATTAATTTCATAAGAAGTGGATATGTTAATACTTCAAAGTTAATTAAAAAAATCTAAAAGGAAAAAAAATAAAACCTAGATAAAAAACTATATTTTCTTAAAATTACATACTATTTTAATTATAGCTTCTAAATCAAGATTAAAATAGTAAATTTAAGCATAATAGCAATCCAATAATTATTATCTATATTCTATTTATTGTCTACTGAAGTGCATTTCTACAATTTTGCCTCCTTGATGAAAAAGTACCTTGTCGCTCAAGTTTTTGATTAAAAATACACCTCTACCGCCAATTTTATTGATATTTTCGGGTGAGGTAGGGTCTGGTAAATTTTCAAAATCGAAACCATTGCCTTGGTCTTCCACAGTAGCTGCCAAAATAGAGTCATCTACAGAAAAAGAAAGAAACACTTTTTTGGTGCTATCAAGGTGGTTTCCGTGCGTGATGGCGTTGTTTACACTTTCGGTAACTGCTACCATGATATTGCCATACATCATATCTGAGATATGAAACTTATCTTTGGCTTGGGTTATAAAATTCTCTACTAGGTTTATATTTTCGATGGCAGAAGGGAATTCTATTTTTAGCGTTTCCATGTATTATTGTTTCAATAGGTATAATTTCAAATTTATGTTTTTGGTAGTACGCAATTTTTGTAAAAAATGTTGCAAAAAAAGAAGCCCTATTTAGCTATTTTTTCAAAATACTTATTTACTTCAGATTTATAATAAGAGTTAAGACTTGGCGAAATTGTTTTGAGCAATTCTACTTGTTTTTCTTTTTCTTTCAAATAATTTTCGATGTTAGGAGGCAATTTTTTGTCCAAATCTTTTGCAACATTGGCCTCACGTTTGGGGTCTTCTTCTCGTTCACGTTGTGCTTTTTCATGTTCTAGTAGTCGTCCTAATATTTGTTGTTGTCTTTCTAAAGTTTGTTGAGAAATTTGTTTGTTGGCCAAATCTTTTTCGGTTTCTTCCATTTCTTTTTCTAATTGCTTCATATCAATGGCGTTTTCGCCTTGTTTGTCAGATGGTTTACCGTCTTTGCCTGGCTTTGGTTTACCATCTTTGCCTAGTTCCCCATTTTCTCCGCCAGCGTCACCTTGTCCATTTTGGCCTTGTTGTCCAGATTGATTTCCATTTTTACCATCTTTTCCTGCTTGGCTACCTTGTTGTTTGCCACCAGGGTTTTGTCCTTTCATCATTTTGCGAATTTGCTCTTGTTGGCGCATCATTTTGGCCAGCTCTTCAGACATTTTTTGCCCAGAAGAGCCACTTTTTTTGAGGTCTTCAATTTGTTTATTTAATTTCTTTTGCATTTGGCTAAGACTAGGAGCTCCTCCAGGTTTTTTTCCTTTTTTATTACTTGGTTTATTACAAGAGCCACTTTTTTGTTTTTGGTCTTGCGATTGGTCTTGCATTTGTTTTAGCACATCAGATAGCAACAAGGCCAAATTGTTCATAGAAGTCATAGCAAACTGTTGTTTGCCCGCAGCCATATCAGCTCTACGTGCTTTTATGGCTTTGGTGGCATCGTCCATGTAAGTATTCATGTTTTCGAGTTCTTTGTTTACAAACGACTGAATCTGAAACACCCTTCGAGCCAGAGCATTTAGACTATCTTCTATCGTTTTGCTATCGTCTTTTAGTTTTAGCTGTTGTTGTGATAGAGTTACATAGCGAGGGTCTTGTTGATTTACTTTTCTAAACTCTTTCATTACCTCTTCTTGGTCGTAAGAAAGTGTGATTAAATTTTCTAAAATATTACGTAAATCTTCTAAATTTTCTGAAAGTGCATCAGATTCCATGCTTTTTTGCATGGCTTCCATTTTTTCTTTCATTTTGTTGAGCTCGTTAGCAGCCTTTTTTTGAGCATCAGCAGCTTTTTTCTTATCATTTTTATCGAGTGCTTCTTGGCTTTTGTCTTGCTCTTTGTCTACATTTTGTTGTTCGTTGGCTAGGTCGTCTAATTTTTGTTTATCCTCGAGTTCTTCGTTGTCTTTTTTCAAGTCTTCGAGTTCTTTTTTTGTGTCTTCAAATTTTTGGTTTAATTCTTTTTGTTGTTCTTTGATTTTTTCGAGGTCAGCGTTTTTTTCTTCAGTTTTTTGTGCAAGTTGTTCTTGTTGTTTGGCCAAATCCTCGAGGTTTTGGGTAATGTTTTCCATCTTTTTTTCAAACTTTAGTTGTTTAAACATCTCTAAAGCACGATCCAATTCTTTTTCGGCATTCTGTTCTTTTTTGGCAATTTGCTCTATCACATCTTTCATTTCATTTTCTTTGCCTTTTTCAGTCATCAATCTTTGCAATTCTTGGTACAGTTTTTTGGTCTCATCGTCTAGCGATTCGCTCATCAGTTGTTGCAAAAGTTTAGTTTTTTCGGCAATTCTTTCAGAAGTTTTGTCAAATTTATCTTGTTTTTCGGCCAGTTCTTGGTGTTTTTCTTGCAACTTTTGCATTTCTTGTTGCATATTTTCATGTTTTTGCATCATGTCTTCAATGGCTTTTTTATCTTGCCAGTCAAACATTTTTTTGCCTTTCAATTTATTTTCCAATTTTTTAAACTCTTTTTTCAGTTCTTTTGCCTTGCTTAATGTTTGATTTAATTGGCTTTCGGCTTGTTGGCTCGATTCGTTTATAGACATTTCGAGGTCTTTTTGTGAGGGCATTTTTAAATTAAAAACCTGAGAGTTAGTAGATTTAGTGCCATGTAGGCCATCGTTGTCCCATACTGTGAGGTAGTATTCTAAGGTTTCATTTGGTTTTAGCAATAAAGAATCTAAAGACCATTGATAATAAAAATTTTGAGATAGCAGGTTTTGATTTATAGGAATAGAAATGGCATTATAAGGAATATTTTTATTGTTTTCAGTAATTTTTTTATAAAATAATTTTAATTTAGTTGTACCATAATCATCGCTAATATTGCCTCCAAAAGTAATAAATCGCATCAAAGTAGTGTCTTTGAATTGCTCTACTTGTATTTTTGGAAAAGCATCTGGTACAACAGATATTGTATATTGGAATTTGTCTTTGGATTGTCCATTTTTATTAAAAAGTTTAACATCGTAAGAGCCAGCTTTTGATATTTGTTTTTTGATCATAAATCCATCTATGATTGATTTTTCGATGTTTTGAACTGCAGATGAATCATATTGGAATGTAATTTTTTCGCAATCTGTGGCATCAAAATTCCATTTTACAATGGTGCCTTCAGGTACTAACAAATTTCCTACATTTTCGAGAATTTCATCTTTTTTGGCTGTATAATTAGGGTAGTCAAGGCTGATTTTAAATCCATTGAGTGTAGGCCTACTTACAACTTCTATGGAATAAATATCAGAGAAAAATCCACCCCCATTGAGCTGAAAATCAATATTTTGGGTTATATTTTGTATTAAAAAGCTAAAATTGGCTTCAGCAGTGTTTTCCATTTTTTGGTTTCTGCCATCTATTTGGATATAAACATTGTCGGGTAGAGCACTGCCTACTAAAGATGCTTGAAGTAATAAATCTTCGTTTTTGTAGACTTTAAACTTTTTATTTTTTAATAAAAACTGAAAAGGAGCATTTGGCACAAACTCCATGTTGTGTTTTACAATTCTGTGGGTAGTTTCTGTAAAAAATCGAGGCATAAATGATACAATAGCAACAATCATAAATACGAGTGGGATGAGATATTTTAAAAAACGATTGTTTTCTTTTAGGTGTATGGCATCTGAAAAATTAAAAACAGAAATTTCTTTTGATTTAGATTGAATGGCAGCTTGTATAAGTTGGTTTTCAGAATTAGAAAGTGCCGAAAGTTGAAGGGTATTTAGAAGCTTATCTTTGATTTGAGGCATCAAAAGTCCAATTTGGCTAGCGGCCTCTGCGTCTGATAATTTTTTATGTAACAAAGCCAAATTGACCAATGGTTTGATTATAAAAAAATAGCCCACTAAAGCCATAATAGAAATAAAGCCATAAAAAAATGCAGTTCTGACTTGTGTATTGAAATTGCCAAAAAACTCTAATGTATTGAAAATCAGGTAACTAGAAATAATTGATATAAAAAATATAAAGCTACCTTTGAGTAATTGATTGACAAAAAATTTCTTTTTAAATCTATAAAGATTTTCTCTAATTGATTGTATTGATTCCATTATACAAATAAACGCAAAAAGTTGATGTTTTGGTTTAAAAATAATGTTTTTTTTAAAGCTACTTTTTGGAGCATTGCGAAGTTGGTGAATTAGAAATACTAATGTTGAAGCTGTGAACTGAACGTGCGGTTACTACAAAAACTATCTTAGGAGTACGAAACCTTACCTATTACAAATGTGCTGTTTGATGCTGTGGCTTTTTTCGGCCGAAGTGTTGTCGCTGAAAGTTTACAGATAACTTCTATTTTTTGTTAGGTAATCGCAAACATTGATCAATTATTTCTTTAATAAAAGGTAAAATTGATTTTGATAAAATATAAACTTCTGTGCTTAAATATTTTGGTTGGTTATTTTCATTCTCAAAATTTTTTTCTGAATTTAATATCGCCTCTTGAAAAAAATTGGATGTATAGTAGAATCAAAACCTCCTAAAATTTTAGAATCAACGAATGATTTAAAACTACTAAATCTTTCAATTTCAATCTTCGATGGTTTTGATTGATGAAAATGATAATATAACCATAATTCAAAACATGGATTACTTTGGCATACTTTCCAATTAGTTTGTTGTAAACAGCTTTTGCGTAACGATTCTATTTTATTGTCTTTGTTCCATCTGTCTGTGTCTATTACAAACCAAACTTCGTCATTAAACTCAACCCTAAAATTCAGTTTGGGCTTTTCTTCATTACTTCCGAATAATTTAAGGATTGCGTTTTCATTCAACTTTTTAGGGTCGGATTTTCCATTGTCATTAGGTATTGGAATGATGTCAATATTAGAAGAGAAACCTTTAAAGTAGGTAAAGTAGTTTACCTCTCGGTCTCCTTCACAGAAAATGTATATTTTCTTGACATCTTTTTCTGCTTCAACTTTATGATATATCTTGCTTCTATTTAACATCAGAATATTTATGCCAATTTAAGTCTTGCAAATTTGATAAAAAAGGAATACCACCATACCTCCCATTCAGGTATCCATTCTCAATGTCGATAGTGTTATGAACTTTGTAATCACTCAATGAATATAGTTTAGTCGCACCATTAAAATCTTTCTGAGCAAACCAAATTTCGTCTGTCCTTAAAATGTCTTGATCTAATAGATTGGACTCATGTGTTGTGAATACTAATTGTCCTTTTGCTTGTTCGTCAAGTGAAAATTTAGAAATAATTTCTTTGATTGTTAAAGGATGAATACTACGTTCAATTTCGTCAATTAGAAAAACTTTGTTAGTATTAATTAATTGTTCAATCGCAGGGATATAATCTAATAATCTTCTTGTCCCATCAGATTCTTGGGGCAAGGTAAATTCCACTTGATTTCCATCCTCGTCTGTATGTTCTGTGAATAATCGCTTAGTCATTATCTTATCGTTTTCATTCATTAGAATAACATCTTCTTTTGTCATAGAATGAGTCAATGTAGCAGAACTATTTGGATTTTTTTTAAGTGTTGCAATTACAGATTTTAATTCTTTATTATCAGATTTTTCAATGAACTCGTCAATGATTTCTTTTTCAATCCCTAATTTTGTAATTCCAGTATTAAAAGAACTAATTAAATCATTAGCGAAATCATTCATTCCTTTCTCATAATCTAAAATATGGGCTAAACCATCTGCCTTTGTCTCTGGTGAAATGATAGTTAATGTATCTTCAAACCAATCGTAAGCATTTTTAATATCTCTAAATTCATGCTCATATTTTTTTCTTAAGAAAGTAAATAGCAACTGATTTTTCTCTAAAATTTTCTCTTCTAAAACAGAAGCAAATAGTTTGTTTTTTTCGTCTTTGTAATATTCAGGAAAGAAGTTAATTTTCTGAATTTCATTTTCAATTTTTCTTTCAAAAATTAAAATGTCTTTCTCCTTTTTACTCTCCGCAAAATATTCATATACAACTTGGCTATCATTAATAGAAACTGTGTAATAGTAAACATTGGGATTGCAATAAAATTCAATACCCATTTCAATTGGAAGTGTTTTATTTTTAAAAGATAGCTTAAATTTATTATTTTCAACTCCATCTTCAATCGTTCCCTCCCCAATCATGGATTTTAAAAGTCCAATAGACTTTACTAAATTAGACTTGCCTGAGCCATTTGCACCATAAACAGCACTTAATCTCAAAACATCAATTCCATTTAGATTGATTTTGTGATGTGGTAAACGGGAAGTCTTACTTGGGAATAGATTAAATTCCGTCTCTTCCTTAAAGGAGAACAAATTTTTAACTATGAATTTAATTAGCATTGTGTGTGAATTTCACGCAAAGATAGATTATTTTAATCAAAATGCCAAAATATGCCTGTTTATTTTTGCTTAAGTTTGACAATTTCACGCTTAGGTTACTTTTTAGGTCAAATAGTTTAGGTTTGTAAAATTATCGAAGGTAATTTGAAAACTATTGATTCAAAGCCTGAATATTCAAGGTTTGCATGGTCGCTCTACCATTTCAGCTAACTTCATTTTTTGTAGCTATTCTAATAATATAAATAGAATTAGGATTTTGGTTTTTTTTGATATTGAAGTTTTAAAAAAATGTATTAGTTTAAATAGAAAAATAAAAAGCCAACTAAAACATAAGGGAACTTTTAAAAACCTCTTTTCCACCGATTCACTCTCCTTTGTGCCAAAACGATAGTTTTGAGCTAGGTTGTGAACAGGGGAGAGGTATAATATATTGAGGTTTTAGATGTTCTCTTAATCAGTTGGCTTTTCAGAAAAAATTAAAATTTGAATGTTGCTCCAATGGTTATCCAAGATATGCTATAGCCAAGTTCTGCAAAACCGCCCACTTTTTTGGCAAACATATATCTAACACCCCCAAATATACCAAATGCAACTCCACTCCCACCAAAACCTGGTCCTAAAATTGGGGTGTAACTATTTCCAGCGTTGTCTGTATAACTTGTAGATGAAATGTTATATCCAAGCATTAAACCAGCATACAAATCAATTTTATCATGTTCCAAAAAATGATATGCACCTCTTCCGCCTACTATTATGTAGCTAAAATTTGCTTTATATCCAAAATAACTTAGGCTAGAAGTTGTAAAACCAACAATGGCTCCAACTCCAATTTTGTCTGTTATGCCATATTCAAATGACCCAGATATAGGTGGTAATCCCATGCTAGAACCTGAATAAGCATAAGGACTTATTAAGCCTATACCCACGTTTACAAATTTACTGCCTTGTTCAAATACTTGTGCATTAGAGTTAAAAGTCAAACCCAAAGCTACTGTTGCAATTAATAATGATTTTTTCATTTTATTTTATTTAAGATTAATTTTGGTGCAAATTGATAACAAAAATTTTTATAAAAAAATATGTATTAAAAAAAAACACTTTTAGTAATAATTTATATAGAATAGTTCATTTTAATTAGTTTTTTCGATAAAAATTTCATTTAAAGATGGTTTTTTTTCTATCATTGAATATATGTCTATAAAGGGCAACAAATATTGTAAAATAGCATTGAGCGAGGTATTATGGCACTGAATAGTTGCTTGGTTTTCTGTCAATGTTATGATATTATACAGTTGTGGATTTTCAGGAAACGACCCACTATATTCAATAGTATATATGTATTTTTTATGATTATTGATTATTTCTTTTAGATTTCCATGCAATACCAAACTGGCTTTGTGTACCATAGCAATAGTATCGCAAAGTTGCTCGGTTTGTTCCATCCTGTGGGTAGAAAGTATGATTGTTTTTCCATTATTTTTTAATTCTATAATGATGTCTATCAGCATTTGAGCATTGATTGGGTCAAATCCTGTAAATGGCTCGTCTAGGATTATTATTTGTGGGTTGTGGGCTATTGTGGCCACAAATTGTACTTTTTGTTGCATTCCCTTCGATAGCTCTTCTATAGTTTTGGCTTTCCAAGTAGTTATTTCAAGTTTTTGGAGCCAAAAATCAATGTTGTTTTTGGCTTCGTTTTTTGACAATCCTTTTAGTTGGGCAAAATAGAGTAATTGCTCATAGACTTTCATTTTTTTGTATAATCCACGTTCTTCGGGCAAATAACCCATCAAATGTTGATGCTTAGGTGTTGCTAGCTGACCATCAAAATATAATTTGCCAGTATCAGGCAAAATAATTTGAGTAAGAATTCTGATTAAAGTTGTTTTGCCAGCTCCATTAGGACCCAGCAAACCAAAAATGCAAGCTTTTGGAATGGCTAGGTCTATGTTTTGCAAAGCAACATTGGCATCAAATTTTTTTGAAATATTTTCTAATAGTATCAAACAAATGTAATTTGAAGTAAATTTACACCAATTTTATTAGATTCTAGTGTTAAATAGGTTGAAAATTCTATATTTTTCAATGTATAAGTTGCTGTTTTATTGTTTAAGTAGACGTTTTTGATTTGTTTTTGATTTGGAATAAGAAATTCTATTTCAAATACAGTGGCATTGCCAGTAAAGGTAAAAACGGCTTCATTTTCTTTTAACTCATAATCGTAACTTACATATCCGCCAGAGGCTTCGTATTTGATGGTTGCAGAAACTTTTGACTCATTAGTTGCTGTCCATCTTGGCGATATTCTTACAGATTTCATGGCAATACCTGTATCTACGATACCAACTAAACCCTCGACTAATCCATACACACAGGCAGCAGCTCCCCATTTGTCGGGTATTCCAAAGGATACATCATTGGTTTTATAATAGGGTGTTTGCATATCAGAAAGTGTAATTCCTGCTACAAACCATCTGCCAGAATCATTGTTTTTCATGGCCTCAAATGTAATATTTTTTATTTCTAAGTCTGGTTTTGGGTTTATAAGTGTATAAATCCCTAATCCTACGTTTTTGGATTTATTATTACTGATTCTGAATGCTACTTTCCATTGCTCGGTATCTTGTGGATACCACCAGTTGCCTGATTTGTCGTTTGTTATATATTCTATATAAGTACTATTATCTGTATAATTTATGATAATAGTACCAAAAACATCAGAACGTGAACGACCATGCAATAGATGTAAAGCATTGGTTTTACTATTAATACTGATGCTAGCTTTGGTTGCATATTTTGCTCCTGAGGATAATATAAGGCATCCTTTGCCATTGTTTTTGGCTGGGTTGGTAATAAAAAAAGGAATTTCTCTAAATATTTGATTTTCCAAAGGCATATTAAACATGCTATTATCATAGCCTTCGCCCGACCAAGCTGGTTCATTTCCTTGAGATTTTCCACTAAAATTTGCATTAGCATAAGGTAATAAATCAATAGTAGTAAAATTAAACTTGGGTAGTGGTTTGGTGGCTCCTTTGTAGGTACAATTAAAATATCCTTGATGATTTTTTCCGATTGTATGCAATCTTTTCAAAATATCAACGCCATAATTTTCAAAACCATTGACAAAAGCACCTCTAGCAAGTTCGCCAGCCACTATAGTGATTACGCCACCATTCATATATTCATAGGCTTCGTTGTCGTTTCCAAAGCCTTTTTCAAAAATAGGATAAATGGTGTACCATTCTCCAGGAGAGCCATTAGGTAAGTTATTTTTTATTTTTAAATAAGTTTCAATAATTTTTTTGGCTTTGTCAGCCCCAATATTGCGGTTGATGGCATAAGCATTTGATAGAGATACTTGTTCGTTGGTTTTGGTATTACCTATATCTCTTTTTTGCCAGAAATCGTTGTTTTCTGGCACAAAATGGGTGTAAAAATTAGCGTTCCAAGCCACCGAGTGTAGGTTTTCTAGTGTTTTTTTACCAATAGCTAACCATTCGTTTGACTCTTCTTTTCTACCTGCTACGAGTAACATTTCTGCTACATATTGGCAAGCCATAGCAAATCCAGTATTGTCGCCATGCATGATACCAAATTCATTTTTGTCAATATCAATACATTGGCCAGAGCCATAGCCAGTTTGGGCTTGGTCGTACTCGTGTACAAAATCCCAAGTATCGATAGTAAATCCTCGTTTGATAAGGTTGTATTTTTTGGACCATCTATAACTGTCTGTCATACAGTATTTTAGTGCTTTGATGCAGCTATCAATTGTAGATTTCATCCAAGCAGTATCACCGTTTGCTTTCCACGAAAAGTACAAACATTCTACATACAAATATTCAACATCGGCTTCTACAGGTTGGCGTTTTAGCTCAGAATGTCCATTTTCAATTTTTTGAATAAAATTACCTTTTTCTAACACAGAATCCCACCAATTAGGCTCTGGTGATCTTTTATAAATATTGTCATAAATCATACCATCGCTGCGTTGTGTTTTGGCATATAAATCAACGCCATCTTTGAGGCGAGCGTCAAAGTATTTCATTGCTTTGAGAGTATGCGTGTGATCACGAATCCAAGGCACAAATAACTTATATATATGATTTTGAAATCTAAAATTGCCTACTTCGCCTCGTTCTCCAACCAAGGACCAACGCAACATAAATAGTAGATCTTTATAAAAACCTGCACTATCATTTATTTCTGTTTTAGCATTTACTTTGAAACTTGATATACCCAATAGTTTTGATTTAGTATCAAAACATAAAATGGTATGATTACCCAAAGCACCACCAATTTGAATCGAAAACCGAGAATTAACATCTGCTATTTCTTTGTATATCTTACCATAAGCATCTAACACTTGTAGGGTACAGGGCGTGGAAGTATAAATTTTAATTACATCCAAAGGCTTAAATTCATCCTTTTCTTGTAGGTTTTCTATTTTTATATCAAAAGTTTTTTGATCTGATGGATGAGCAAAAATATCTGCTGTGCCAACGGCAATTCCTGCTAAAGATGCCTTTTTTATAAAATCTCTTCTGTTTTGTTGTGTCATTTTTTTAATGATTTAATGAGATTTTGCAATTAAACAACAATTTTATTAAATTAAAACTATTTATATAAAATATTAATATAATAATATATTTTTGTACAAAATTAACATTTGAGGTCTTAGAGACCAAATATATGTTATTTGAAAAAAATATATTAATGTTTGTATGATTTTAATAAATCCTATTTTTTAAAATTAGATTTTAATGAAAAAAATAAATTTTAGATGTTCTTTTGAAGACTCTTTTCAGATTATGATTAAAAATATATGTCAAATTCTAAGAAACGCTTTTTCTTTGATGTCCTTTCTTTTGGATACAGTGGCATCTAAACATAAATTGGCTTGGGGGGAGTTTTTAAAAATATATTTGGGGTTTTTAAAATTTCCTTTACCAATGACTAGATGCTTGTTTTTGGTTGTAAATCTTTTATTTTGGGGTTGTGGGCAAGAAAAAAGTAAGATTCTAAAACCAGAAGAAAATCGATTTTCGAAACAAAACATCAAAATGGGACTTACAGAGCCTATTGCTTTGACTATATCCAATGACAATGAAGTTTTCTTTTGCCAACGCAGAGGCGAAATATTTGTGTACAATCCTAAAAAAGGATTTGTGAAAGAAATTGCAAGTTTTATGGTAGATTATTCAGGTGGAAATGGGGTAATGGGCTTGGCTTTAGACCCGAATTTTGACTACAACAAGCACGTTTATTTGTTTTACATAGATACTGCTATGAATTATAAATTATCAAGAATTAAATTTGAAAACGATACTTTGCTTCAAGCCAATGAAAAAATAATATTTAGTTTCAAAATTGATAAAGAACCAGGTGCACACAATGGAGGAACTATTTTGTTTGACAAAATGGGCAATCTATTGATTTCTACAGGCGACAATACACCCCCTTGGCAGGCCAATGGCTACCCTCCTCATGATCAAAGATATGGAAGAGAGATGTATGATGCATTGCGTACAGCCTCCAATTCAGATGATTTTAGAGGAAAAATATTGAGAATAAAACCACTCGAAAACGGCAACTACATCATCCCTGATGGTAATTTGTTTCCAAAAAATGGCTCATTAGGAAAGCCAGAAATATATGTGATGGGTTGTAGAAACCCCTGGAAAATGAGTATAGACGACAAAACTGGCTTTGTTTATTGGGGCGAAGTAGGCCCTGATGCAGGCACAGACAGCACCATTGGCCCACGTGGATACGATGAAATAAATCAAGCTCAAAGTGCAGGAAACTTTGGATGGCCACTGTTTGTAGCCAACAACATTCCCTATTGCTATGTACCCCTTACAGATAGCTCTACTCCAAAGCCCTTTAGTGCAACCAAACCATACAATCCATCAAAAAACAATACTGGGCTAAAAAACTTACCCATACCACAAAACGCTTTTATTTACTATCCTTATGCCAAATCCAAAGAGTTTCCTCTAGTAGGCAAGAGTGGGCGTACGGCTTGTGCGGGTCCTGTGTATAATTACATGAATCACAAAAACTCTTCAGTAAGATTTCCTAAATATTATAACGATAAACTATTTATTTATGATTGGATGCGTAGCTGGATAATGGCAGTTTCGATGGATAATAAAGGCAAGTATCAAGGTATGGAACAGGTACTGAAAAACATCAAATTAGTAAATCCTACACATATCGCTTTTGCTCCTGATGGGTCTCTCTATATTCTTGAGTATGGGCTTATATGGTATGCACAAAACAAAGATGCCAGCCTTACTAGAATCATTTATAGCGAAGGCAACAGGCCTCCAGTTCCTATTATTACTTGTAATGATACTATTTTGGAACTAAACTCAACTTTAACATTCAACGCAAACAAATCTTACGATTTAGACAAAGATTCTATTTCTTATGAATGGTCTATGGACTATCAAGCCCCATTTTCATATCAAAAAAATGCTACATTTATATTTACTACAGCTGGTGTGTATATGCTGAACCTTAGTTGCATGGATTCCAAAAAAAGTAGCGCCACTCAAACAAAAAAAATAATTGTAGGCAATACCTACCCTAAAGTAGATATTCTTTTAAAAGGTATTAATGCAACATTTTATTTTGACAACTCTGATTTTGAATATAGTATAAGAGTATCAGACAAAGAAGACAAAAAAATAGATACTTCAAAAATAGTATCAAATATTACTTATATTCCACAAGGTACAGATATTTATCCCATGATAGAGCCAACTACTGGACACAAAGAAACCCCAAAAGAAAGAGAAATTACGGAAAATGCACTTATTGCCTCTAGCGATTGCAAAAGTTGTCATGCCATGAATATAAAATCTGTTGGGCCTTCGTTTATTGATATCAGTAAAAGATATTTCAATCACCCAAAAGCTATTGAATTGTTGTCGGCCAAAATTATAAAAGGTGGGGGTGGTGTTTGGGGCGACCACGCCATGAGTGCACATCCTCAAATAACACTAGCCAACGCCAAAAGTATGGTTCAATATATATTATCTCTGAACAATACAAGTCCTAATATTGAAGATAAATATTCGATTAAACTGGCTCAACAAGGAAAAATACTTTCAAAAGAGTTTGTATCCAAAAGGGGTTGGTTTTATATCACATCTACTTATACTGACAATGGAATAGAAGGTAAATATCCACTTTCAAAAACAAATATACTTACATTGAAAAACCCACTATTAAAATGTATAACAGCCGATTCTTTACACAAATGTATGATTATAGAAGAAAATAAAAATCTAAAATACGTTGGAGCTTTTAATTATGAATCAAACATTCATTTCAAAAACATCGATATGTCTCAGATAAATAAAGTTTCTGTAAAAGTAAATTCAAAATCTGCCACAGGTTTTTTGCAACTCAGAGAAAACTCCTCGAAAGGAAACATTATAGCAACTACAAAAGTAAATCCTCAAGGAAAATGGGGAATTTGGGAAATTTGTACATTCAATTTTGTTCCATTAAACAAGAAAATAAATCTTTATATTACTTTTGAAGATAACCAACCCTCAGACGATGGTACTAGCGACCACATGATAAACCTAGAATTTTTATCATTTGAAATTTTAAAAAAATAACATATTAAATAAGCAATGAAAACGAATAGAAGACAAGCACTTGTAGGTTTAGGAACGATGGCACTAAGTATGACTTCAGTCGAAAATATGATGGCAGGAGATGATAAAAAAACACAAAAAACCCCAATATTGAAAGGTAATATCAATCATTCTGTATGTAGATGGTGCTATGGTAGCACAGATTTTGAAGTTTTATGCCAAGCAGCTCAAAAAATTGGCCTAAAATCAATAGAACTAACTGGGCCAGAAGAATGGCCCATATTAAAAAAATATGGCCTAACGTCTGCCATGCCTTGGGGTGCTGGTATGGGCATAGACAAAGGGTTTAATAACCTTACATATCATGACGAACTTATCAAAAGTTATACAGAAATAATGCCAAAGTTGGTGGCCGCAGGATTAAATAAAATTATTTGTTTTTCAGGAAACAGAAATGGACTAACTGACACTCAAGGATTAGAAAATTGTGCCATTGGATTAAAAAAACTAATGCCCATTTGTGAAAAATACAAAGTAACTTTAGTCATGGAATTGCTCAACAGCAAAGTAGATCATGCCGATTATCAATGTGATAACACAAATTGGGGTGTAAATTTGTGCAAAGCAGTTGGAAGCCCATATTTTAAACTTTTGTACGATATTTATCACATGCAAATTATGGAAGGAGATATTATTCGTACTATTAAAAAAAATATTGACTATATTGCACACATACATACGGGAGGCAATCCTGGGCGTGCCGAAATAGACGAAACTCAAGAAATTTACTATCCTGCCGTAATGAAAGCCCTAGTAGAGGCTGGTTATAAAGGATATGTAGGGCAAGAATTTATACCAAAATCGCCAAAACCTTTAGAATCTTTGAAAAAAGCAATCTTAATTTGTGATGTTTAATGGAGTCAAAATAAGTAATAAATGAGATTAATAATTGTTTTTTTTACTGCCCTTATTTTATACAAATGTGGCAACAAGCCAGTAGACAGAAATGCTTTCAAATCTGAAATGGAAGACCGTGAAGTCATGCGAGTAACCCAAGGTCAGATCAATGGATATGCTTTCAAGAAAGGAAAAATGGTGTTGGATAGCTTACAAAAATCAAATATACCGTTTGGAGATACTCAGTTTAGTTCTATTCCTTTCAAATTGTGGCTCGAAAAAGAAATGAATTTTAAAATAAATCAACTTATCAAGCAGCAAATAGACACTAATTCAAAACTATACATTGTTTATCAGGCTTATCAATATAATATGAGTAATAATATTGCCAACGAAGACAACTTACAAAAAATTGGCGAAGATAAGCTAATTATTACTAGACCAATCATTGAAAATATTGGAAATAAACCAACCCTGAAAGGATTGATTGTGGTAGAAATGCCCAAAAAAGAGTTGATCAAAAAAATGACCATCAAAGATTTAAAAGAGTAATAAATACAAATAAAATAGCCTTTTTAAGAGCTAATCTATTTATAAATATTATATAAATTGTTTCAATAATATCATCGAAAATATAAGGTTAGATTTTCAAAAAAGTTTTATATTTTGCCTTTTTGAAAATAAAAAAATTAGTAAGACTAAAAAATTTGATAGCAAGCAATGTAAACAGTTCTTGTATAGCCAATTATTTTACTTTATTTTTAATCAAATAGCCTAAAACTAATATATTTATCTATTTGAGTTAGGGTAAGATTTATAAAAAAATATAATAGCTTTTTTAACACACTTTAAAAATAAAAATTCAATCAGCTTTAAATTCTAAATCAATGTCGTTTACTTAAGAATCAGATTATCTTTCTTCTTTGGAGAAAGACTAAGATAAAGGCAATAAAAAAATGCTTAAGTAAACGACTTTTAATTCTAAATCAATATTTATCAAAAAATAAAAAATAGACTTATTTACATCAAAATTAAATAAATATTTTAATGTGATATTACTTTCATAGTAAAGCCCAGATTACGACTTTGCATTTGATAAAAGTTTATTTCTTTTGGAGTAGTTTTGCGGCATGGAGAAAAATTTGTTGGAGTAAGGCTTAAACAAGCTGAATAATAGTTAAATAAACTTTACTATATTTTAATTTAAAATAATTAGTTTTACATAGATATTAAATAATTCTTGTTAATGAAACTTAATTTTATTCCACTAAAACTCAAAATTATATTACCATTTACTTTATTTTTTATTTTAAAACAATCTTTTTCTCAAACTGATAAACTCATAAAACTTTCAAACAATAGAATATCTCAATTAAACAATTCTGAAGAAGAGCAAGTGTTTGAAAAAACAAAACAAGAGTTTTTAATTAAAAAAAACAATATTATTAAGATGCCATTTGTTGTTTTGATGGTAATTTATAGAAATAATCTTTCAATACAATTTTCTGCATCTTGTCCTTATAAACTTAGTTGTTCTAGATTTGCCTCTAGAATAATAGCTAAAAATGGAGTTTTAAAAGGAATTGCTTATTCAATTGATCGACTTCACCGTTGTAATAAACATGCCTACAATAATGTTTTGCCCATTTATATAGATAATTCAACAGGAGATATTATTGATGACCCATCAGATTATTAAATTTTTAGTTTTAGTTTTTTTATGTTTTTCGGTTTTAACTAAGGCTCAAAATTTATTGTATCAATATAATAAAGAGCATGATTTGTTAAAACATTTTACTGCTAATCATTTATTTATCGACAAAAATAATCTTTTATCTTTATGTCAAGACACACTTTCAGATAGATTCAAATATGAAAGGGCCCATACTTTTTTGTGTTTAAATCAACTAAATTATGCTTTAAAATATTATAAAAAAATCAATCAAGACACACTTTACTCTTCAAAATATTATAAAAGTTACTTTTATTTGTTACTAAAATTTGATAGTTTAAAACTTTTTAATCAATTAAAAATCAATAAGTTACATTTAGATATAAATGATTCAATAAAAATATATAACACAATAAACTTACTTGAAAACAAAAATATATTTTTCAGCGAAGTTCCATTTTCTGTTCAACAGGCTTACCAGAATTATGCTTTTTTATTACAAAAAAAAGCATTTGTAGCTATGTCAATTTCAATTTTTTTGCCAGGCATGGGAAAAACATATTTGGGTGAAAAATGGAAAGGACTTCCTGTTTTTATATCTTGTATTTCACTTGGTTTGGTTTCTTTAGAAGCATATTTAAAAGATGGGCTACAATCTCCAAGATTTATAATTTCTGCAAGTTTATTTTCAGCAGTTTATTTGTCTAACATATTTATCTCCTACAAACACGTTTTTAAGAGAAGAAAAGATCATCGTAAACAATTAATTTATGAACTTGAAAATTATTATATACCTGATTTTAGGAACAATGCATTATATTAATGCACAAAATATGAATCAATTGGAATTAATGTGTTCACAAATAGAGCTTGAGCGAAATATTATGAGCCATTCAGATCCAGATAGTATAGCAAAGTATTTATTAAAAAAATCTCAATCATATCTTGAATCAGAATTATATGAACAGAGTATAAAAACATTAGACAGAATTTCAATAACTAAAATTGATAGTTCTTCAAAATGCAGTTATTTTTATCAAAAAGCTTATTCCAATTATGGATTAAGTAATTATACCAATGCAAAGTTTAATATTTCTGATTTTAAGTATAATTGTAATGATACAAGCCAATCAGTAAAACTACTTCATTATTATATTCTAATAGAGAATGAAGAGTTTGAGGTTATTGAAAACTTTTTAAAGCAAAACAATCTACAAAATGATTCAAATTATTTTTTAGAAAACGAATATTTAGACCCTTTCAAATACAAAAAAATGTCTTCAATTTTGCCTGGTTTGGGAGCAATGAAATTAAAATATTGGAAAGAAGGAGTCGTAAATTTAGTTTTATGTTCTAGTTTTATTGCTTTTACAGTGTTAAATATTTATACTTTTCATTTTGGATCTGCTATATTTTATGGTTTTTACCCTTTCAGAAGGTTTTATAATGGGGGTAGAAACATGGCTTTAAATTTAACGAGAAAAAAACAAATTAAAATAGCCAATCAAAATAAATTAATTGGCTATAAAATTATAAATGATTTGAAATAAAATTATTATAATGTAAGCATGCCATGTCTATAATTTCCAAAAAAAGCTCCACCACTACAAAAACAGCCAGATCCAGCTTTTTGAGCAACTAAAATAGCCTTATTGTCTGAGCGAAACGAACTGTATTGTATCAAAGTAAGAAAAGAAGTCTTTTCTCTAGAACCAAGTATGTTCATTTCCACATTTCCTTTAAGATCAACAGTAACCATGACTGGTAGCACACTTTTATAACTACCTTTCATTTTTAGTTTGTCTTCAATTTTACCATATTTATTTGTTTGAGTATTCATCAACATATAAAGCTTGTTGTTGTAAAAAGTACCTATAAACGAATTTGCTCTTCCACCATCATTGATGGAATGTTGTTCTTTTTCGATATGGATAAAACTTTGTATTTCATTAGTTTTAGAGATATTTATTATCAAAAAGTCATTAGCATAATAATGATATGTTTGGGTGCAACCATTTTGCCTGCAAATTGTAACAATTTTATAATAATTTTCTTCTAAAACAGCAATTAATCCTCCATCAGGCTTTTCGGTAATGTATTTTAATTTAAATTCGCTATTTAAACCTTTATCGTTTCTAGCTCTTCGTGCAGAAGTCAATTTTTCTACAACATTGTTTGGAAACTCTTTAGTACTTTTACTAGTAATAGTGCCTGTAGTTTTGTCTATTGTCAAGAAAAAAATACCATTTATACCTTCTTTAGGTTTTCCATTATCTTTCATATCAGAATAAGTTCCTAGGCAAATGATATTTTCTTTTTTGTCTAACTTTAATTGTATATTTGCAATATATTTACGGTCTAGATTGAGGTCGTACTGTTTTAATTCTTGATTTTGTAAAGCATTGATAGTAATAATTTGATAAATATAATTCTCTTCGTCTTTTTTTACATCTTTTCTTTTAAAGTCTACTCTTGCCAGTAATGTAACAGTGCCATCGTTTAAGATATAATAATCTTCAAGGGAGAAATCTTTGTCTTTGTAAGGTAGTTTTATTTCAAAACTTTTCAATAAATCAATGTTGTCATTTAATATTGTTATGATATAGGATTCACTTTCGCCTTTTGATAACAGACCAGATTTATCACTAGGAGATTCTATCATCAAAATTTTGGACGAATCTGCACTGATAATTTTTTGCATAAGGTCCATTTTCTTATAATTTTTAATTTCTTTAATTTTTATAAACCCCCCTTTTGGTTTGCCTTCAAAATCAAACTTCTGTGAATAATTTGCTTGGTCTTTGTTTCCATTTATTTTGGCATCGTAAAAAAAAACTGATTGATTCTTGAAACATAGAAAGTCTTTTGGTTCAAATTTTTTCTCAGTTCCAGGATTAAATTCTAATATTTTTGAATACTCTTGATTCATATCCGAAAATCGATATTTTTTCAAGTAAGGTATTTCTTTTTCGATTGCTAAACAATAAAAGGCTTCTTTTGTAGTGTACGATACAGGATAAAAATCCTTATATTTTATTTCTGGCCCCCATCTTAAATCAATTTGTTGCGAGAAACATATTGTATAAGTCAATATAATTAAAATAAATGCGTTTTTTTTCATGTTTTATAATGGTATTTAGATATTTTTGTACAAATTTAAAATAAATCAATGAAAATAAAACTTTCTGTCTTTTTTTTTAGTCTTTTTTTTAGTTTATACGCCCAAAAAAGCAATGACTCTAACATTAAAATACAAGTTTTTGATAACAATACTACTATTAATAAATCAGACAAAAAAAATGATGCTGATTATGTAGATGATAAAAATTATTTTTCATTAAACTTTTTTACCATTGCTAGAGGAAACTTAGTTTTAAACTATGAAAGAATATTATCTTCAAAACATGCAATAGTTTTTGGAGTTGGTGTTACTTACAGAGATATTATTTTTGAAATCATCAATAACAAAAGATTAAATTTATTTTATGGAAGCGGTGAAAACAACTTAGTTTTCAAACCTGGTTATTTATTTGAATTTGCTTACAAGTTTTATCCAAAATATTATGCAAATTTTGACGGTATATACCTATCTCCATTTATAGCTTTTAAAGCCCATTTTTTTGAAAATGAATATCAAACATACAACACATCTAATTTTAATTATGGCACAAAAACATACGATGGTGGATATAATATGTTTGAAAGTGGATTAAAATTTGGTATCGTTAGAGAAAGTCTTTTTTTTGACGAATTAATTACCGATATCTATTTTGGAATTGGAATAAGGCATATTAACTATGATTATATGAAAATTGACATATCTAATCAGAATACGAGCTATGAGCCTGATAATTTGAGTTTTTCTTTATTAACCTTTTATGGTGGTTACAAAATTGGGCTTCCATTTTAAAGTTTATTTTTTAAAATTTATTTCATAAAATAAAACTATTGGAATGGCGATTTTTTTTAAAAATACCTGATTTTTTAAAAAACCTTTAAAATAAATTCTACTCTAGGCTTAGAACTCCAAAAGGTAGAGGCTTTTAATGCTACTATTTCCTGAAAAAGTATTGTTGAAGCAATATTTTTAAACATCATAAAATTGTTTCAATAATATCATCGAAAATATAAGGTTAGATTTTCAAAAAAGTTTTATTGATATAAGTTAAATATAAAATTTTGATTTGTTGATGCCTTTTATAATTTAGATTTCAACTTTGTAACTATTCAAAATCATATTTTTTAATGATTTATTTGATAATTCATTTATTTTTGTTACAAATTTAGTCTAGTTGCAAATTATTTGGGTTTCAATTTCTATACTCATAGGAATTTTATATGCACTTTTTTTATATTCGATAACCAAAAAATGGTCTATTTGGGTAAATAGAATTTTGTTTTCTCTTAGAACAATCGCAGTGGCAGGTATCGTTTGGCTTCTGATTTCGCCTGATTTAAAATCTACATCTACTCGTGAGGAAAAGCCCATTGTAGCTATTGCTATTGATAACTCTAGTTCTATGCAAAATTTTGCCCTCAAAACGAGCTTAATACCAAAAATTGCCTCAAAAATTGAATATTTAAAAAAACTAAATTTTGATATAAAACTATACGATCTTACTCAACAACGTGAAGTAATTGATTTGGATAGTATCAAGTTTGACCAACCCAAATCTAACTTGTCGCAAATATTAAACAACATAGAAAACGAAAACATAGAACAAAATTTATCATCCATTATTTTAATTTCTGATGGTATAATAAACGATGGACAATCGCTTGATTATCAAAATTTTAACTCCAACATATTTTCTTTAGGTGTTGGCGATACGACCATAAAAAAAGACCTAAGTATTGCAGATATTTATTACAATAAAACAGTAAATAAAAATGTAAAATTTCCCATAAAAATTACTGTTGCTAAGCAAGGTTTCAAAAATGTAATTACAAAATTATTATTCAAAAATGGCTCTAAAATTTTACAACAATTAGATATAGTATTTGCCGAAAACGAAAAACAAAAAGACATCATATTGTATGCAGAATCAAATAACGAAGACTTTATTTCTTACAGTTTTGAACTCACACCCATACAAGAAGAGATTACCAAAACCAACAATTATAGAACTATCTATATAGAAACAATCCAATCCAAAAAAAATATTTTGATATATGCTCAATCGCCACATCCTGATATCAAAATCATAGAACAAACCTTGCTTCAAAACAAAGAATATGAGGTTTTTACTTACATACAAGGCATAGGAAACTATCCAACTCAAAAACCAGATATAGTAATTTTACACCAAATATCATCTGAGAGTTCTGATTTTATTTCTAAAGTTAATGAATTTAAAAAAGCACGTTTGCCAATATGGTATATCCTTGGTAATCAGTCGAATATCCAACTTTGCAATTCGTTGATACCTAATTTTAAGATTATTTCTAATGGCCAAATAGATAAAGTTTTGCCTGTATTGGCGGCCGATTTTGATAAATTTTTGATTCCTCAAAATATTACTTCTCGGATGACCGATTTTGCTCCCGTTCAGGTTCCTTTTGGGGCTTATAATTTGGCTGGTTGGAGTGTTGTTTTGTATCAAAAAGTAGGTAATCTTACTACCGACAAGCCTTTGTGGGCTGTCAACACTACCAATAATGAAAGCTATCAAGCCCTAACCCTGGCCGATGGCTTATGGCAATGGAGCTTATTAGAAAAAGTTGCTAACCAAGAGGCTACTTTGGTTAATAATTTAATCTTAAAAACTGCTCAATTATTACTATCGAGTAAAGAAAAAAGAAAATTTAATTTTAAACCTACAAAACAAAATTTTGATGTGTCAGAAAACATTGCTTTTGAATCTGAATCAAGAAATGATATAGACGAATGGATTACTGGAAATCAAATTAGCCTGACCATTAGTAATACATCTGGCAAAAAATATAGCTATCTTTGTACCAATACCAACAACGCAGTTGTTTTTGAAACCTCAGGTTTTGAAGAAGGTGTGTATAAGTTTTCGGCAAAAACTATTATCAACAAAAAAGAAGAAGTAGCAAATGGTACATTTGTAGTTAGCAAAATAGATATAGAAAGCATCAATCAAACGGCCAATTTTCAAGTTTTAAGAGACTTGGCTTCAAAAAACAAAGGTAATTTTGATTTGATAAATAATTTTGATGCCTTTATAGAGTCTAATTTCAAAGCAAAGGCTGTGAGCAAATTGTTTTCTGAAGATTCATTTACTGCACCCATAAATCATACTTGGATGGTGGTATTGTTACTTATTCTTTTGTTTTTAGAATGGGGTTTACGTAAATATTTTGGAAGTTTATAGTAATAAATATGGATAATAATAATTTTGTTGTCATTATGGCTGGCGGAATTGGAAGCCGTTTTTGGCCTTTTAGTAGAGCCCACAAACCCAAGCAATTTCACGATGTTTTGGGCAAAGGCCTAACGATGCTAGAAGAAACCGCAAATAGGTTTTTGAGTATCTGTCCTAAAGAAAATATATTTGTAGTAACAAATACTGTTTACAAAAATGAAGTAAAAAAAATATTGCCCTATTTGGTTGATAATCAGATACTTTTAGAGCCCGAAGGACGCAATACTGCTCCATGTATTGCTTACGCATCTTACAAAATAGCTACCAAAAATCCGCTAGCTACTATTATCGTAACGCCATCAGATCAGTATGTGATGAAAGAAAAAGAGTTTGAAAAAACAGTAAGAATAGCAGCAAATCATGCCAAATCTAATAACGATATAGTTACAGTAGGTATTGTACCAACAAGGCCTGATACTGGTTATGGGTATATCCAATATGACGAAAAATCTGATAAAGATATAAAGAAAGTAAAATCGTTTGCCGAAAAACCCAACCACGAAACTGCACTTCAGTTTTTGGCAAGTGGCGATTTTGTGTGGAATGCAGGTCTTTTCATTTTCAATTTTTCTACCATTGATCAGGCTTTTGGTTCGTTTTTACCTCAAATGAGTGCTAGTTTTAGCAACCTAAGCACAGTTTATTATACCGAAAACGAACAATCGCACATAGATACGCTTTATCCTAAGTGCCAAAGTATTTCATTTGACTATGGAATCATGGAAAAAGCCTCAAATGTGCATACTATTTTGGGCCATTTTGGTTGGTCTGATGTGGGTACTTGGAAATCTATTTACGAATTGGCCGAAAAAGACTCTCAAAAAAATGTGATAGAAGGCAATGTGATGGTGTATGATTCGCATAATTGTATAGTAAAAACCCCTGCTGATAAACTGGTGGTAATCAATGGATTGGATGGTTTTATAGTGGCCGAATACGACAGTGTGTTGATGGTTTGCAAAAAAGAGGACGAGCAAAAAGTAAAACAATTTTTGACTGATGCTAAATCTAAATTTGGGAATAAATTTATTTGATGTTTAATGTTTAATGTTTAATGTTTAATGTTTAATGTTTAATGTTTAATGTTTAATGTTTAATGTTTAATGTTTAATGTTTAATGTTTAATGTTTAATGTTTAATGTTTAAAGTTTAATGTTTAATGTTTAATGTTTAAAGTTTAAAGTTTAATGTTTAATGTTTAATGTTTAAAGTTTAAAGTTTAAAGTTTAAAGTTTAATGTTTAATGTTTAATGTTTAATGTTTAAAGTTTAATGTTTAATGTTTAAAGTTTAATGTTTAATGTTTAATGTTTAATGTTTAATGTTTAATGTTTAATGTTTAATGTTTAATGTTTAATGTCAGGGCAAACGCATTTAAAAAGATAGTTGTTATTTTACAATACTATTTGCTTAAAATTACAAAATGACAAAGCCCTTTCCCCCTTGGGGAAAGGGTTGGGATAGGGGTTTTTGAGCGAAATTTTTTAAATGCGTTTACCCTGGTTTAATGTTTAATAAGTAAAATTTGTGAAATTAAAGTTCGTATAGCAAGTTATTGGTTTAGTATAGCCACGCCCCAACAATAATTAAGCAATATTTAGAACCCTGAAATGGAGTGGGATTTTTTTCAAAAGAAGTGTAATTGTATGAGCTTTGCCAAAAACCTTTATTTTTTCGATTAAATCAAATTTTTGTGAAGTTCCTTTTCAACAAACCTCTATGATACTTTTCACAAAATTAAAACCACAAAACATAATATTTCCTACATTAAAAATGAGAATAAAAAATAATTAAAACATTGATTATGAGTATATTATTAAAATAAATAGGTCTCTCTTTTACGAAGTAAACTGCTGATTATCAATGTTTTATGAATTTTATAGGTAATAAATTGTACACACACAATTTAATATTAAAAATGAAATAATACTGCAAAAATTTTTAACGAAATAATATTTTAAATAATTTTATATGTTCAAAATAAAATTTACCTTATTAATGAATATTTTATTATTACAGAATATTATTTTAATAAATTCTTTAAAATTAATTTTAAAGGGAAGTTTAATTAAGTTAATTATCTATAATTTTTGTTTTTTGTACGTTTTGTTTTCGTTAAAAAAGACCTTTATCTAAAAAATTTTTGCTTTTTTTGTTTACTTGTATGGTTCAATGCTAAAACACTTGAGAACCGTATAAATAAAAAATATAAAAATAAATTGCTACTACAAAGCATTTTTGAGGGTTTTCAAAAAAACATCATTTTTTTTTTGTATTTCTTTGTAGCACGATTTCAAAAGCTGAGCTTTTAAAAATATATACAGAATTTCTAATAATCAAGCATCTAAAGGATATATCATTAATTTTAAAATACCTCTATTGTAAAATTCACAAAAAAAAGGTTGCCAAATTGCTTTGACAACCTTTTTTGGAATAAAAAATTACGCTATTCTATGATTAGCTTTATTAACTTAAATCCTGTCTTAGTAGATATTTTGATAAGGAATAATCCTTTTTGGTAAACTGTCAATTTTGTACTTTCGTCTATGGATTTTATTTCTTTTAATAATAATCCACTTGTATTTATTACTTGAATCAAGCTCGAAACTGGGGCTTTTACAATAAATTCTCCATTGTTTGGGTTTGGATAAATAAATATTTGACTGTCATTTTCTAAAGATTTGTCCGAAATTTTTTTTAAAACAGGAGGAGAAATTATTGGCAAAGATGGCGAATTGCCTGGATTTTGGATAATCACACTTGGGTTACTAGGATTGATAATGGTAGAACCAGCTGGTATTGTACCTGTAATCATATTGCCAGTAACTGAAACATTAGTCAAAACTACACCACCAATCGTTATGGTAGCTCCATTGACAAAACCTGAACCAGTTAGGGTAATCAAAACTTCACTAACTATAGTAGTAAGACTTGACGAGGCTTGAAATCCTGTAATGGAAATGGTAGAGGTAGGAGGAATTGTTCTAACGAAATTAACATTTGTAGGCATTAGCCCATTTGTATTAACACCTGTTATAGATATTTCTCCATTTACAGCATCTGCGGGTACTCGTACAAGCGCATATCCTTGAAGTGAAAAATTACTGGTAGCTACTGACCCAGTAAGAGATGATACAAAATGAATGGTTATTAGACCTGTAAGATTTTGCCCAAAAAGCGTAATGTTATTGTTTTCATCCACGCCTACACTCGGATAGATACGTGTAATAGTAGGTATTGCAACTACATCTGTATATTGGATTCCTGTATTTATTACTCCAAAATTTGTACCCACTAAAGATATTTGCCCTGAATAAATATTAGGATGATCGGTAATCACCAACGTAGAATTGCTTCTTGGATTGGGTTGAGCATTATATTCTCCAGTTACTCCAGCACCTACAAATCGTACAAATTCTACAAAATAGAGGTTTTGCCCAGTAAGAGTTAAAAAACCATCGCCACTAAAGCCTGTTTGGGGATTTAGCCCAGTAATAGATGGAGTAGGTACTGTAAAAGTGATAGGTGAAGCTGCTTCGCCAAAACCTCCCAATATAGTTATTACACCATTTATAACCCTCCTATCTGACACATAAAAAACAGCTTTGTTTGCTGAAGAATTTACAAAATTATCAGTTAATACGCCTGTATTTATTCTCATTTTTATACCAGTAATACCTTCCATATTGTTGCCCAATAAAGTTACTCCACCATCATCGGCTACACCAGAAGCGGGATAAATTCCAGTAATACTTGGCATTGGAGTTTGATAACTAAATTCTGAGATTTTTATACCAAAACCACCTGTAAGCGTAATAGCACCTGTACTAATAAAAAAGGGTGGATGCACGATTCGATTTGGAGAAGTATTTACTGGATCTGTAGTTATTCCTCCCGAAGCGTTTTTATATTTTATTTCTTTTACACCATCCAAATTAGTGCCTAATAAAGTGATATAGCCATTTATCAAACCTTGAACAGGATTAATTCCTGTAATGGTAGGAATAGCTGGTGCATAATTAATAGTTGAGACCACTTTTCCAAAACTCCCAGTTAGGGTAAAAACACCAAAGGCGGCATTATTAGGCACAAAATTGAACCGAAGTTCATTTCCTAAATTTGACGGAGAATTTATAGAAGCCTCATTGCCATCATAAGAGGTAAAAGAAACCTTACTAATGCCACGCATATTTATTCCAAAAACGGTTGCTCTTCCTTGACTAGAAGTGCCTACTGTTGGGTAAATGGACGAAATAACGGGTGTAGCATATTGAAAAGGGAAATTAGTTACAGCTAAAGCTCCAAAACTTCCTGTGAATGTCAAAATTCCGTTATTTTTAATATCACTTCGGTACGAAATTTTAATATAATTGGGATTTATATCTTCAATATTGGTTGAATTTAACCCACCATATTCACTTTCAAAATCTACTTGTGTAACATCACTAAAATTGGAACCAAGTATTGAAAAATAGCCATCTATTTCACCTTGTGCTGGGTATATGCCTGTTACTATAGGTGTTACTGCTCTTGCTGAAAACCAGAGAGAGAATGTTAATACACAAGAAAACTTAATTCGATTCATTAGAGATTTTTTCATATTGATTATTATTTGGTTTGATTTAATTCTTATTTATTTGACAATTATTTTTTGGGTGTAAACACCATTTTCTGTAGTGTATTTTAAAACATATAATCCTGATTGTTTGAGGGTTACATCGAATATAGGAGGAACTACTTCTGATTCAAAAATTACTGCTCCTGTTGCAGAAACTACTTGTATTTTTCCTTCAATTTGGGTTTTTATATACAATATTCCTTCTGTAGGATTGGGGTAAATAGATATTGATTCTGCCATTTCAGAATTATTTAAACCAGTTGTAGTTCCAGGAACAGTTGGTACTATTGAAATGGGATTGATTTGTGCACTGGCTGAAGCAATACAACCATTTGCATCTTTAGTCTCAACAGTGTATGTACCTGCACTTAAAGAGGCGAAAATATCAGTTGAAGAAAATTGTCCATTATTTAATCTGTAAGAAAAAGCTCCCGTACCTCCTATAGCTGTAGCTTGAATGGAAGTAACGCTGATTACTTGAAGAGAAAGTTGTAAGGCTGTATTTGGCTGAGAAATAGTTGTTTGACCTAAATCTACAATACAATTACTTGCATCTTTCACTTTAACAGATTTACTCCCTGAGTTTAACCCAGATAATAAAGCCAACCCTCCATAACTGCCATTATCTATACTATATTCGTAAGGACTTGTGCCTCCTGATACATTTACTTGAATTCCTCCTGTAGCATTACCAAAACATAAAACGTCTGTTTTAGTACCAAAACTAGCAACAAGTGGTGTGTTTGAAGGAGTAATAAATGATGTAACCGTAGCCACACATCCTTTCGTGTCTTGAGCAAAACCAACAACTGTTGAAGGGGTCAAATTTGAAAACACATTATTGGTGGTGTACACCCCAGCTGAATTCATTTTGTAAGTAAAACCACCATTGCCACCATTAGCTTGGTAAGTGAGTATCCAATCATTTACCAATTGGTCACATGTAGCTTTGGTTACAGCTCCTGTAAGTGTAATGGCTGCTTTATCAGGAACCTGTGTGTTGTAAAAATCCAAACATCCGTTTTGATCTTGAATTCTGAGCTGATATTGTTGCAATGCAGTGAGCCCTGTAGCGGTGAAATTGCCACTAAACCATTGACCGTTTACGGTGGTGCTTAAATTTCCTGTTCCTCCTGTGAGAGTTACTAAAAGTTTTCCATCTGCATTGCCGTTGCATGTAGGAGCTACTTTTTGCTCTGCTATTCCAAACGGTAGAGGATCTACCAATTGGGCATTGGTAACAGCTTCACAATTATTGGCATCCTTCACCCTAAGAATAAAAGTGCCTTGAAACAATCCTGTAAAAGCTCGTGAAGATTGGTACGAACCTCCATCCATATTATATTGATAAGGAGGCGTGCCACCAATACCAGTCATGGTAATTGCTCCTTGATTCAAGCCACTACATAAATTATTGGTAACAACAGTACCAGCTTGTAAAACCGAAGGGGTAGTTATGGTAATACCTGTAATGGTATTTTTACAATTATTAAAATCACTGACCACCACACCAAAAGAACCAAACGATAATCCCGAAATAGTATTTAAATTGACAGTGGAAGTAGAAATGCCTGAAATGGAATAGGAATAACCCAGTGTCCCTCCAGCGGCAGTTGCCACAATAATACCATCTGTTAATCCATTACATGAAATATGGCTTCTTTTGATTAATGACCCAACCAGAGCAGCGGAGGGTTGATTAATGGTAAAATTATTACTATTTACAGTACATCCATTGGCATCTTGTACTGTAAGTGTTTTTGTACCAATGCTCAGATTATTTATTTCTAAAAAACCGCCACTTACCGAAGATGGAAAGACACTAATTCCAGCTATCGAATAAGTATAGGGTGGAATCGCTCCGCTCACTAGAATTTTTATACTTCCAGAATTTTGTCCAAAACATTTCGCATCATTTATAGCATTTAAACCAACATTTATACCACTCGGTTGGGTTGTATTAGATAAAAAATAGTTTCTAGAGCAACTGCCTTGAAAAGCTGTAATAGTATAAACTCCTACTGTGAGACCAGAAAATGTGTATGGGAAAGTAAAAAAATTTGTTCCCCCATCCATTCTAAAGCCTTTTTGTACAGACCCATATCCGCCTGTAATTGTGGTTACAATTACTTCTGTAGGATAATTATTGCACTTTATTGGTCTTACAATTCCTACAAAGGAAAGAACTGGAGGGTTTACAATAGTAGCTGAATCTAGTGGGGTTATATCTGTACATCCTCCTTGGCGAATAGCAGTATAATATTTTCCTGCTGCCAAGTTAGGAAAAGTTCTTCCTGAACTTCCACTTCCCCATCCATTAAAAGGAGTTTGGTCTAAATAATATTGAGCACCTGAACCTCCTGTAGGAATAGCAATTTCTCCAGTATTTGCCCCTGCACAGGTGATGATACCTGTAATGCTTGAAGGACTATCAAACTGAAATTCATAAGCTCCTAAATCTATTTGTCCTTTACTACTTCTTGGTCTTCCAAGTATGTCCGTTTCTGTAGCAAAACCTGCAAAAGTTGTGCCTTCATTATAGGCTTGTGAACAAAATTTATCTACACAATACGGACCAGCACTTGTTCCAAAAAGTGGCAAAGCAGGGTTAAATGTCAATACATTTATGCCATAACCTGGTCCTTCAAAAAGATTGTTGGTATACGTTCCCCAATTTGTTGGACGTATCACTTGAGTAGGATTAGCAGCACTAAATGGTGTATTTCCAACAATGATGCTATTTATTAAAGTATGTTGATATGTACCACTTCCAAGGTAAAACAAAATTCCACCACCTTTGAATATTCCCACACCTGTGGCTGTAGTACATTCATTTTGGGTAAAAGTACAATTGATAACCTCTGCGTTTGCAGAACCAACCATTAAACCACCTCCGCCTTTTACTCCATTATTGTTATAAAAAAGGCAGTTTTTAAACTTCGCACTTCTACCTGAAATGATAGAAACTCCACCACCATACTCATTAGAGGTATTATCTCTAAATGTACACCTTGAAAAAACACTTTGGTTTGTCAACCCACTACTACCTCCTAATAGTACACCTCCTCCATCATCGGTAGATATGTTATTATAAAACATACAATCAGTTACATTCAAGAACCCACCACTCACTTGCATACCTGCACCTGCTATAGTACCAAATCCATCACTTATTCTTAATCCCATCAAATGTGTTGTACTATTTACAGCAGCATTACTTACAGATACTACACAATGGCTGTTGTCAGCACTTGTACTTGTAGAACCAATATTTCCTGAAAGTATTGCCACATTGGAAGTTATATTTCTTTGGCTAAAACTGGTTTCACCACCTGCAAATCCACCAGCAATGGTCAGGTTTGGTCTTGAAATTTGAAAAGAAATATTTCTATTCGTAGTAGTAGTAGGGTAATAAACGCCATTGGCAACCCATATTTGCACATCCCCAGCTGTATTTTGATGTGCGGCAAGGGCTTGATCTAGCCGTTGATAGGCTTGTGTCCATGTAGTGCCATTTTTGGGTGATCCTGCAGACATAAAATCTACATATACAATGGTTTGTGCAGAAATAGTAATTGAAATAAATAACGATATCAAAAAGCTAAATTTGATACCTAATGACGAAACTTTGTGTTGAATTTTATTCATAAGAGAAACTTGTTTTAATTAATTCTCAAAATTAAAACCCAGAAACGGCATTTCTCCTACATCAAAAATGAAAATAAAAAATAATTAAAACATTGATTATGAGTATATTATAAAAATAAAAAACAACAAGTTTTGTTTGTTTACAGAAATACTGTCGTTTACCTACATGATTTATGTAGGTAGCAAAAAATTGCAGTTTGTATTTGAATGAAAGTATTTGAAAAAATTGAACTATTTTACCATAAAGCGAAATAAAAGAAAAGTGTAAAACAAAATTAGTTGCTTATTTCTGAACTTTTTTTTGTCCAGCATTTATGAATGTAATACAAGCTGCTAATATTGTACCACCTGCAAAAATAGTTCCTATGGTAGAAAATCCTGCTGTTAAAATTGCGTACGAAAAAAGCATGCCTAAAACAAATACCAAAAAAGCTAGAATCATGCCAGTAATATTTATTCTGAAAGCTCTTTTGTCTTGATTATTGAAAGCATTTATACTTTCAAGATGTGCTTTATGTCTAAAATCTTGCTCTTTTCTAGTAGTTTCTTTTACAAACTCAATTAATGAGGAATCAATTTGATTTAATTTCTCTAATTCTTGGTAGCTTGGCAGCAAATTATCATCAAAAGTTTCTTCGTGCTTAACCATTTTACCATGTTGAGCAGCTTGAACAGTTCGAGTTTGCTTAGCCATTTTGCTTTTTAACTTTTAGAATAGATTTTTTTAAATCATTTCTCATATTACGCTTGTCATTGGCATAATTTGCTCTGTCATTAGCATAAGTAGGGATATAATTTACGCTTTCTTTGATTTTTTTTTCAATATCTATCATTAACTTTGAATCATTTTTGTATTTGCCCATAAAAGAACAACTAATATTAAAAACAGTTAATTTTAAATCAAAAATGGAATTTGGCATAGCATTGTTCTTTTAATAAACAATAGTGTATTTACTCAATAATAACACAAATAGAATATAAATAATTCAATTTACAAGATTTATTTAGATTTTTTAATACAAAGTTGCATTAAACTCGAATACAAAACGTAATTTAAAACAATAAACTAAGAGTCATTTTTAGGAAATACAATGTTTTCTCAACTTATCTCCAACGGTATCAAAAGCAAAATCTCCGTTTTAGAATTTATTTCCGAGATAATAGAAAACTTCGCTCCCATTTGGCTAGTTCGTTCTTGCATATTCAAGAGTCCATTTTTGCGTACTTTTTCTACATCAAAGCCTTTGCCATTATCTGTAAGAGATATTTTTAACGTATTTTCATTCACTTTTATATCAAATACAACCTCGGTGGCTTGTGCATGTTTGGCAATGTTTGTCATGGCTTCTTTTAGGATAGAAACCGTTTGCCGTCCACTCGAAATGTTTAATCTAAGTTTTGAATCTGTATAATTTTGGGAATTAAACCGAAAACTGATATTCAATTTAGCAAAAAAATCTTCTCCAAAATCTTGTACATATTGAAGCAAATAAAAAACATAATCGCTTTTGAAATCTATCGACCATATAAAATCTTTGGTTCCTACAAACAATTCATCGCTTCGCTGTTGAATGGTTTCTAGGACTTCTATCGTTTCTTTGTCGCTGCTGTCTTTGAGTTTTTTTACCAACATTTGCGAAAGCACATTGATACCTGCCAATTTATTGCCCATTTCGTCATGAAAATCTCGGGCAAGAGTTCCTCGCAATGCACTTATTTCTTCTGTTTTTTCTTTCAAACGGTTGTTTAATGTTTCCATTTTTTCATCGTTCACTTTTTTTATTTGCAGATTTACATCTTCTAGGGCTTTCACAAACGCAAAAATCATGATAAAACAAAACAAACTCGAAAAAGCAATATTGAAAAAACTATCCACAGGATTTTGTATTTGCAAAAAACTAAGATAATAATTGTTGTATTCTGGAAAATAAGCAGAAATCAGAAATAAAATATACACCAAAAAACAAAAAATCGAAAAATAAAACCCAACCGTTCTACCTATATATAAATAAACACTTAATGAAATAACAATAAACCAAATCAGATTGGTAGAATAAATGCCACCCGTAAAACTTACTCCCCATGCGATTAAAGGCAAAATACAGCTAATCACAAAGATTACTGTAAGCCTAAAATTGGATTGAAACCTAAGCAAAGCAGTTGTAATCGAAAGTATAGACAAACCAATTACATTTGAAATATTTTTGAAATCCGTTGGGTTGTGAAAATAAAAATAAATAGCATAAATCATATCGGCAGTAAACGAAATAAGCAATCCTTTGGCAAAAATAGTAGCTCTTTTATAATCAGGATGCTCAATTTTGTGCAAACTAGGGTGCAAAATGGCGTAAATCAAACGTGAAATCATAGCTTATACCCAATTATTGATTTTTGCTTTCGAAATGGCTTCTTCTTTGGTATTGACCTGCAATTTGAGGTAAATATTTTTGATATGAAAGCGAACCGCATCTATACTAACCTCAAAAGATTGAGCAATCGATCGATAACTTTTCCCTTCTACCAAGGCTTCTAGCACCAAAAGTTCCTTTTCTGTAAACGGATTATTATTGTTTTTTTTGAAACTACCTACCACCATTCGAGCGATGGCTGGGCTCATGGGTGAGCCGCCATTTGATATTTGGTCGAGTGCATCTATTACCTCAAGTTGATTAGAGTTTTTGGTCAGATACCCAGTTGCCCCAGCACTTAGCGAATCAAAAACTTTGACGCTGTTTTCAAAAACTGTGATAATGATAATTTCGCAACTTGGCATCATCATTTTAAGTTTTTGAGTAGCCTCAATGCCATTCATGCCGCCAGGCAAGTCAATATCTATCAGGGCAATATCAGGTTTGTCTTTCCAAATATTTTTGAGTGCTTCATCGGCTTGATGGTAATAATTGACAATTTCATATTGCTTTGTCATATTGATTAGCATTTTGTAGCCCACACAAATGTCTATGTTATCTTCTATGAGGATTATTTTTTTCATTTTATAAAACTAATAAAAAATGCTAAAATTTTAGGTTTTATATTTTAAAACTAAAATTTTCTTTTCTTAAAAATGAAAAAATATTGAATTCAAACGATATTTATTTTTAATTATCTTACTATAGCAATGTCGTTTACTTAAAAATCAGATTAGACTTTCGCTTTTAGATAAAGTCTGAGCTAGAAGCAATAAAAAATGCTTATTTAAACGACATTGTTTACTATATTGAAATAATAGCAATTCTTAGCTCTGAAATTTATGTTTTTTCAAATTTTTTTTTATGTTTGCATATCTTGTTATATCAAACCGAAAAATTAAAATTACATTCCTATAATTTTTCTTCCTCTTGGGGAGAAATTAAAAGAGGGGTTTAAAATAAAATTGTAATATTTGTTTTTCGGTTCAACATATTAGAAATTAAATAACAAAAGTTTGAAATTTTCACTTATAATATTAATTGTTTGTTTATTTTTGGGATGCAAATCTATAAACCCACTTTTGGTAGGTACCTGGAAAGGCGAAGATGGATATGTAAACAATACTATTGCAAACAAAAAATGGGTGTTTACTAGATTTGCCAATGGCACATATACAGTCAATTTTAAGTATGATTTTAATGGAAAGTTTACAGAGCTAACCGAAAATGGCACTTGGAAAACTAAAAACAACATTTATTACGAAAAAACAAAAGAAATGAAAAAATATGATAGCTTCGTTTTTGAAATCAAAAACGATTCTACCATCAAATATACAGCCATAAAACTTGATAAAACAACAGATGTGGCCTCTAAAAATGTGTATTCTTTTATAGACCATAAAATTACTAAATAATTCATTGATTTAATATACTTCAGATGCAAAACGACAGCCATATACAACTCGTAGGCGAACTTGAAAAAGAAACTACCACTATCAATCTTGGTCCTACGCACCCAGCCACTCATGGTATTTTTCAAAATATATTAGAAATAGATGGCGAAAAAATTGTGGCCTGTGAATCTACCATTGGCTATATACACAGGGCGTTTGAAAAACTGGCCGAACGCAGACCTTATTACCAAATCACCCCTATTACCGACAGGCTCAATTATTGCTCATCGCCTATCAACAACATGGGGTGGCATATGACAGTAGAAAAACTCCTAGGTATAGAAACGCCAAAGCGTGTAGATTATATGCGTGTAATTATCATGGAACTATCCAGAATTGCCGACCATCTTATATGTACCTCTATTTTGGGTGTTGATTGTGGTGCTCTTACTGGATTTTTGTATGTTTTCCAAGAAAGAGAAAAAATCTATGACATTTTTGAAGAGGTTTGTGGTGCTCGCCTTACAACCAATATTGGTCGTGTGGGTGGGTTTGAGCGTGATTTCAATGAAAACACTTTTATCAAAATCAATGCTTTCTTAAAAGATTTTGAAAAAAACTACCGTGAATTTGAAGGAATGTTGGTAAGAAACCGCATTTTTATGGATCGTACCATTGGTTGCGGCCCAATCTCTGGCGAACGAGCCCTCAACTATGGTTTTACTGGCCCCAACCTACGTGCAGCAGGTGTAGATTACGATGTGCGAGTGATGAACCCTTATTGCTCTTACCAAGATTTTGAATTTGATATTCCTGTTGGCCAAAATGGCGATGCCTACGACCGTTTTTGTGTATTGAATGGCGAAATTTATGAATCTATCAAAATCATAAAACAAGCCATGAGCAAAATAAAATTTGAAAAAAATGGCGTTTTTCATGCAGAAGCTCCTGGTATATACCTACCCAAAAAACAAGATGTATATACCAAAATGGAAGCACTCATCTATCATTTCAAAATAGTAATGGGCGAGATAGATGCACCTGTGGGCGAAGTTTACCACGCTGTAGAAGGTGGAAATGGCGAATTGGGCTTTTATTTGATCAGCGATGGCGGTCGCACTCCATATAGATTGCATTTTCGTAGACCAAGCTTTATCTACTACCAATCTTTTCCTGAATTGTGCAAAGGATCAGTAATTTCTGATGCCATTATTACCATGAGTTCGCTCAATGTGATAGCAGGCGAATTGGACGCCTAGGGGTTGTAAAAAAATCGTGAAGCTCAAAATCAGATATTAAAAAGTTTCTATATCACCCAGATAAGCATCATTCAACTTGTAGTGCGTTATTTTAGAAACCGAATCTGTAAAAGAAATGGAAAGACCACCATTAAACAACAATATTTCACTAACAGACTTCAACGAATTTTATTGGTTGAAAGAAGAACTTATAGAATTTTGTAGAAAAAACGATATAAAAACTTTTGGTGGAAAAATTGAATTAACAAAACGAATACAGCACTTTCTTTTAACAGGCGAAAAAATTATACAACAAAAACAAACCCAAAAACCAAAATCTAATTTTGATTGGAATACGGAAAAATTAGATAATACCACTATTATCACAGACAACTATAAAAATACCGAAAATGTGAGAGCCTTTTTTATAAGCGAAATTGGGACGACTTTTTCTTTCAACGTAAAATTTATGAATTGGCTGAAAGAAAGTGTTGGTAAAACTATGGCAGACGCTGTAAAAGAGTGGAAATGCTTAGACGATTTGAAAAAAGATAAAAACTATCAGTCTGAAATTGCACCACAATTTGAATACAACAAATATATGCGGGCATTTTTGGCTGACAATCCAAATTTAACAAGTAAAGATGCTATGAAATTTTGGAAATTAAAAAGAGTAAAGCGTGGAACAAATGAATATGAAAGGACAGATTTAACGCTAACATAAAAACAAACATACAACATCTAGCCAGCTAGCGAAAAAAAGCCCTAAAAAAAAGCCCCACTTACAACTTAGATGGGGGCTTTTTTTGTTAGCTGATGTTGGTTGAGACCCATTTTACCTACATTGTTTTTTTGAAAATAAATCATATATTTGTTTTTAAATGTAAGGCAAAAACAGTAAAATTGTTTGTTGATTATTCATAAGATAGGGGGTCAGTTAAATACGTGCATAACAAAAGAGGAGGTTCAGGGCTCCGCAGATACATTTCTGGTTAATCAAAGTTTGGTTCATGGCATCAACATTTGTGGTAAAAATCCCTGCCTTCGCCAAGCCCCAAATACGTTGTGTGTTATTATCCGAAATACCAAAATAACAGAAAAATATTATATTAGAAAGAATTTTGTAAATTTGTATTATGAAATTTGTAGACATAAAAAATGACGTTGCTTTCCGAAAAATATTTGGAAACGAAAATAGAAAAGAAGTATTAATTTCTTTTCTAAACGCAGTTTTATTGCTTCAAGAAAACCACAAAATAGTAAACGTTGACATTTTAACACCTTACCAACTTCCCGACTTAAAAGGTGGTAAAGTGACAATTGTAGACGTAAAAGCAAAAGACCAAAACGACAAAACTTACATTGTAGAAATGCAAGTTGCAGAAGTTGATGGCTTTGACAAACGTGTTTTATATTACGCTTCGAAAAGTTATACAGCTCAAATCGAAAGAGGCGACCAATACGAAAACTTGAATCCAACATACTTTATAGGTATTTTAGACTTTGAAGTAACTAAAAATCCAAGCTATATAAATAGACACAAAATAATAGACATTGAAACCAATGAAAATTATATTAAAGATATTGAATTCAATTTTATAGAACTTCCGAAGTTCAACAAAAAAGAAAATGAATTGGAAAGCGTTATTGACCAATGGGTTTACTTTATTAAAAACTCAGAAAATCTTGATGTAATTCCAGAAAACTTGAAAGATGAAGGGTTAAAATTTGCTTATGAAGATGCTGACAAACATAATTGGACAAAAGCCGAATTAGAAGCTTATGATTATGTACTTATGAGAGAGCAAGATGATAGGGGAAGAATTACTTTGTCAAATAGAAAAACATTGGAAAACGTTGCAAGAAGTTTATTTAAAACCAATTTAACAGATATACAAATTTCTGAACACACTCTTTTGACAGTAAAACAAGTTGAAAAATTAAGAGCTGAAAAATAAAACAGTGTATAACATCTAGCCAGCTAGCGAAAAAAAGCCCCGACCTACAACTTAAATGGGGGCTTTTTTTGTTAGCTGATGTTGGTTGAGAGATCAATTTTACCTAAATTGTTTTTTTGAAAATAAATCATATATTTGTTTTTAAATGTAAGGCAAAAACAGTAAAATTGTTTGTTGATTATTCATAAGATAGGGGGTCAGTTAAATACGTGCATAACAAAAGAGGAGGTTCAGGGCTCCGCAGATACATTTCTGGTTAATCAAAGTTTGGTTCATGGCATCAACATTTGTGGTAAAAATCCCTGCCTTCGCCAAGCCCCAAATACGTTGTGTGTTATTATCCGAAATACCAAAATAACAGAAAAATATTATATTAGAAAGAATTTTGTAAATTTGTATTATGAAATTTGTAGACATAAAAAATGACGTTGCTTTCCGAAAAATATTTGGAAACGAAAATAGAAAAGAAGTATTAATTTCTTTTCTAAACGCAGTTTTATTGCTTCAAGAAAACCACAAAATAGTAAACGTTGACATTTTAACACCTTACCAACTTCCCGACTTAAAAGGTGGTAAAGTGACAATTGTAGACGTAAAAGCAAAAGACCAAAACGACAAAACTTACATTGTAGAAATGCAAGTTGCAGAAGTTGATGGCTTTGACAAACGTGTTTTATATTACGCTTCGAAAAGTTATACAGCTCAAATCGAAAGAGGCGACCAATACGAAAACTTGAATCCAACATACTTTATAGGTATTTTAGACTTTGAAGTAACTAAAAATCCAAGCTATATAAATAGACACAAAATAATAGACATTGAAACCAATGAAAATTATATTAAAGATATTGAATTCAATTTTATAGAACTTCCGAAGTTCAACAAAAAAGAAAATGAATTGGAAAGCGTTATTGACCAATGGGTTTACTTTATTAAAAACTCAGAAAATCTTCAATGAAAATTATATTAAAGATATTGAATTCAATTTTATAGAACTTCCGAAGTTCAACAAAAAAGAA
The DNA here is from genome assembly GCA_013297755.1 of Cytophagales bacterium. GTDB lineage: Bacteria > Bacteroidota > Bacteroidia > Cytophagales > UBA9547 > REAG01. The sequence continues at coordinate 107,773 of JAAFIH010000005.1, read as the reverse complement.
AATGAATTGGAAAGCGTTATTGACCAATGGGTTTACTTTATTAAAAACTCAGAAAATCTTCATGTAATTCCAGAAAACTTGAAAGACAAAGGACTAAAATTTGCTTATGAAGATGCTGACAAACATAATTGGACAAAAGCCGAATTAGAAGCTTATGATTATGTACTTATGAGAGAGCAAGATGATAGGGGAAGAATGACTTTTGCTGTTAGAAAAAAAGCAGAAGATATTGCTAAAAGATTAATAAAATTAGGAATGCAAAATTCCGAAATTGCATCTGTAACTGAACTTACAATTGAGCAAGTTGAAAAATTAAGAGCTGAAAAATAAAACAGTGTATAACATCTAGCAAGCTAGCGAAAAAAAGCCCCGACCTACAACTTAGATGGGGGGCTTCTTTTTGTTAGCTGATGTTGGTTGAGACCCATTTTATCTACATTGTTTTTTTGAAAATTAATCATATATTTGTTTTTAAATGTAAGGCAAAAATAGTAAAATTGTTGGTCGATTGTTCACCAGGTAGAGTGTCAGTTCAACAAGGGTTTTGCAATAGTGGGGCGAAAGTGCTAAATTGAACTTTTGAATATAAATGGGGCTAAACTACTTTATTTGGGCTTTTGTACTAAGATTTCCCCACCTGCACCAAGCCCTGTCCGTTTTAACCTCGTCCCTACAAATTTTACTCAATGCGTAGAACTCCAAAAGAAGAGGATTTTTTCAAAGCAAGCCATAGTATCCGGGCTTTACTACAATGGTTTTTTTAAACCAATATTATAAATTATTGAGATTCTAGTTTAGATTCAAAAACTTTTTAAGAACGACCCATTTCTTTGAGATGCGATATGTGCGATGCCATAGCTAGTCGCATTTTGGGGTACTCGTTGTACACAATATTGTATTCTTTGCATACCTGCCTTACTATTGTACTCAAGGCTGGGTAGTGTATATGTGAAATGTAAGGAAAAAGGTGGTGTTCGATCTGAAAATTGAGGCCACCAGTAAACCAAGAGATTAATTTGTTTTTGGTAGCAAAATTTGCTGTTGTTCTTAATTGATGTATAGCCCATTCGTCTTCAACTTTGCCAGTAATTTTGTTTAACAACGGAAATTGAGTTGCCTCAACAGTGTGAGCAAGCTGAAAAACTGTACTTAAAACTATGCCTGCAAAAAAACCATAAGTAAGAAAACCAACAAGCCAAGCCAAAAATCCACAACTATAAATGGGGATAAAAATAAATAAAAATAAATGAAGAATTTTGAAACCCCAAAAACTAAAATGCTCCAACAAACTTATTTTTAAAATTTGCATTTCACCAATTTTACGGGTAAAATATTTATTATAATCACTAAAAAATACCCAAAAAAAATAAAAAAGCGAATAAGCCATCCAAAAATATAAATACTGAAATTTGTGTATACCATAGCGTTTTTGAGAATGACAAAGCCTCAAAAAAGGCTTCAAATCTATGTCATCGTCCATACCTTCAATGTTTGTATAAGTATGATGTACAATGTTATGCTTAGTTTTCCACATAAAAACATTGGCTCCCAATACATTCAGAGATATGGCCGCCATTTGATTGACTATTTTTTGATTGCTAAAACTGCCATGGGCTCCATCGTGCATTATATTAAAACCAATAGCAGATGTGAGTGCACCCAGTATTAAACATTCTAAAAGACTCACAATCAAGTATGGAGAAGTAAAAAATACTACATGAATATAAAAAAAAATAAAACTACTAATCAAAATCAAAGCCTTCAGATACAAATGTATATCTCCTGTTGGTTTTGATTTTATGCTAACAAAATAATCTGACGTTCGTTTTCGTAACTCTGCCGTTAGCGATATAGTTGACATTTGTAGTTTTAGTTTTAAATTTGATAGCTTGAGAACAATAGGTACTCAATAATGTTTCAAAGCTAATTGATATATTTTGTATTTTATTCTTTTGAGCAAATATAGTTTGTGATAGGTAGTAAATTTATATTTTTTTTAATCTTAATGAGGTGCTTAAATCCAACTTTTGGCCATTCATTTCTATTATTTTTTTAAAGTTCTGGTTCATTTATTTTCTTACATCAAATTTATAATGTATGTTTGTATTAATTAAATCTAAAAACTATTTAGTATACGCATACATTTCCCAAAACCTAAGCCAAACTATTTATCAAAATTTTTCATATAATTTTACTTTTATCAATCATTCTAAAGCCATAAACAAAGTAAGACTACAATAATTATAGATTACAAAAAAAATTAAACTATTTAACCATGAAGACAAAAAAATATTTAACTTTAATAGTATTGTTGATAGCACTTATTACACAAGCCCAAGTAAAATTAGGTGGAGAAATAGGCCCTTGGCTTCCAATTTCAACTTTTTCGCCTACTGGTTTTTTAGTTAATCTAAAATCACGTTTTGGGATTTCTGACAATGTATTTCTTGGAGCAAATATTGGGTTTGTATTCAATTCTGGCACAACTTTGATTCCTGCAAGTGGTACTATTGAATATTATATGGCAAAAAAAGGATTTAAACCATTTTTAGGAGTTGATGCAGGTTATTTTCTCAATACTGGTGGTGCTGCTTTTATGGCTCCAGCAGCTGGTTTTGCTATTGCAGTACAAAACAATATTGATATTTCGGCTAGGGTTTCTATGCCAGTCATTTTCTATACTGGTGGTGCTTCAATATCTATGCCTATTGCAATAGGAACTATGTATAAATTCTAAATTTTTTGTTATATACAATAGCACATCAATTGTGTTATTAAAATTTAATGTCGTTTACTTACGCATTTTTTATTGACACTATCTTAGTTTTTCTCCAAAAGAGAAAGTTAATCGTATTCTTAAGAAAACGACATAGAATTATATCAAACCGAAAAATTAAAATTACATTCCTATAATTTTTCTTTCACTTGGGGGAGAAATTAAAAGAGGGGTTTAAAATAAAATTGTAATATTTGATTTCGGTTCTATAAAATTAGTAATAAAATTTTTAAAAATATCCTAAAAAAATATGTTTTATAAATTTCAATTACTTTCTTGGAGCAAATCATATAACATTTTTAATCCATAAACAGAAGCCAGTGTTATATTATTTTCTCTGATACTACCAAAAGTATATTTTTTTGTTATTATTTTGTCTCTTGAGGCTACAGCAATCCAAACTGTGCCCACAGGCTTATCTACACTCCCACCATCTGGGCCAGCAATTCCAGAAGTAGCTATGGCATAGTCTGTATCAAATTTGAGTAAAGCTCCTTGAGCCATCTGAGCCACCACTGTTTCGCTCACAGCTCCAGCATTGTCTATATCAGATGGGTTAATGTGTAGTTGATGTACTTTGATGTCGTTATGATAAGCCACTATTGAGCCTTTGAAATAAACAGAACTGCCAGCAACACTTGTAATTTTGTGTGCAATAAATCCACCAGTACAACTTTCTGCGGTCGAAATAGTCTTACTTTTTGATTTTAACAAATCTCCTACAATAGCCTCAAGTTTTGCGTCAAATACATCACTAAAATAGTAAGGTTTTATAAGATTAATCAAAGAATTGAATTGAGATTGAATGACACCATGAATAGCTGACTCATCGTATCCTGTGGCTGTAAGGCGAAGCTTTACAATGCCTAGAGAAGGCAAATAGGCCAATTTAAGATTTTTAGGCAAGTTGTCTTCCCATAATTCAATAGTTTGAGCCAAAAATGATTCGCCCACCCCACAAGTATGTATCATTTTGTGGACGATACAAGGGAGCTTAAACAAAGATTTAATCTTGGGCAAAACTCTTTTTTCCATTAATAATTTCATTTCGTAGGGCACTCCTGGCAAAGAAATATAAATGACACCATTTTTTTCAATCCACATTCCAGGGGCTGTACCCCAATCATTAAAAAGTACTTCGGCAATTTTAGGAACCAAAGCCTGTTGAGCGTTGATGTCAAGCATGGGTCTACCACGTTTTTCAAAAAATGCAGTTACGTGAGCCAAAGTAGCTTCATCTATAACAAGATTTGTATCAAAAAAATGGCAAATGGTGTGCTTAGTAATATCATCTTTGGTAGGACCCAAACCACCTGTCAAAACTATAATATTTGCCCTTTGAGTAGCCTCAGCAAGTACACTAAGTATAGATGAGGAGTCATCGCCAACAGAAGATTTGCGAATAGTTTTTATACCTATTTCTGCAAGTTTATTACTAATAAATTGTGTATTAGTATCCGTAATTTGTCCATATAGGATTTCGTCCCCAATGGTAATAACTTCGGCAAAGAGTTCATTCATAAGGTAAATATTGATTGAGATGAAAGAAAAAAAATTGTGAATTAAATTTTAAAAGCTAACAATTAAAAAATAATCGACAAATCTTCTTGACTTTCAACTTGTAAATTATTTTTTTGTTTTATAAAAAACTTCTTTTTAATCAAAATTAATGGTTTTTAAAAAATCCTTTAAATAAAATTTTAGGATAATTATAATTCATTTAAAATTTTTTTTAATATACATGTTTAATTACTAATTTTGAAAAAGTTGATAAAGAAATGCCACAAAACATTACATTAGAAACATACATTTCTTCAGAAAAAGAATTTGAGAATGCAATTGCCGAAAAAGTAACCAAATTGCTTGATTTTTCGTTTGCTCAAGCCGACAAAAAAGTAGAACAAATAGCCACGCAAAAGAAACTAGAAATCAAAGATGAGCTTAGCAAAGAATTGGCCTCAAAGGCAGATATTGCTATTCTAAGGTCTGAAATTGATGTTGTAAGGTCTGAAATTGATGTTGTAAGGTCTGAAATTGATGTTGTAAAAGTTGAATTGCAATCAGAAATAAAGTCATCAAAACATGAATCAAGGCTCTATTTTATCATTTTATTGTGTGTCATGATTGTATTAAATAGAGAAAATATTACATTGATAGGTCAAATACTTGGGCTTGTGAAATAATTTTACTTCACTACTAAATAAATCTTACTTTTAATACCTTAATTTTTTTCAATTTAAAGTCTATCAAAAATCATTCTCAAAAGACTATTTTTTTAAGTTTATGGGTTACAAAAAGTCTTTTTTCAAAATATAATGTTAATTAAATTATATTTATTACTTTTGTAATTGGTGCAACATAAGCCCATCCATAGAATTTTAAATTCAAAAAAAATTTTAATAAATAAATTTACCCAAGATGAAAAAAATATTAATTTCCCTAGCCCTTTTTCAATTGATAGCTTTGGGTAGCCAGGCTCAAAACAATGCCCTTAGTTTCAGTGGTGTTGGTGCTGCTCAGGTAATCTCTGTACCTGGTTTAGCCACTAACCAACCTGCTTTTACACTTGAATTTTGGGTAAAACCAAGTTTTGGTACCGTTAGCAACAACAAATTTACCCCTATTTGTTTTAATGAAATTGGCGGTAATCCTACTGGCAAATTTTTTGTACAAATTGATGCTGGTGGTGTAAATACGCCTAATATGGGTTTTTCTATTCAATATTTTGGCACAGGCAATGGTTTATCTACGACTGCTACTATACCTCGACATGCTTGGAGTCATATTGCTTTAAGTGCTAATCCTGCTTCTAATAATTTGAGTTTATACATTAATGGTGTGTTGATTACTACTTCTAATAGTGTAAATTATTTACCAGACTATACAACTGGGGCTCAAATAAAACTTGGTGCTCAAGTAGGGGGTGGTGAGTTTATGTTTGGCTCTTTGGATGAAGTAAGGGTGTGGCAAGGGGTGCGTACGGCTACCGAAATAGCTCAAAATTATGCAAAAACGATGCCAAGCACAACGCCAGGATTGCTAGTAAATCTGCCTTTTGACGAAACACTTCCAAGCACTCAGTTTACCAATAGTGTAACTGGCCTAAAATATAACAGAAATTCAGCTACTTATGTTACTCCTGGATATGTTTCTGGCCCTAGAATTGCCATTTTGGGTAATAATAATATCATTCTCAAAAACACAACGCCTAATCTTACCAACCTTACAGAATTTATCACACCAAGTTTTGCACCAAAAACACAAACCTACACTATCAAAAATGTGGGTACTACAACCCTTGGCGTGTCGGGGGTGTCTATTTCGGGTATAGATGCTAGTGAATTTACAGTTTTTGGTTTTTCCCCTTCCAATATCCCTGTTGGTGGTATTAGTACCTTTGATATACAATTTTTAACAAATACAATAGGTACAAAAAATGCCCTTGTTTCTGTGGCTTCTGATGATATTGATGATCCCAATTTTGTGTTTTCGATAAGTGGGGCCAAAGTAGACCCAGCTGGTGGTCTAAAATTTGATGGCATAGATGATTATTTGCACACTGGGAATATTATGCCTAATCACGATGAGTTTTCGGTAGAAATGCAAGTTAATTTTAGTACTGTATCGGGTACTCAATACTTATTTGGTAAAGCTGTATCAATAAACGACCTTTCTTATTCTCTTCAAATTATTAATGGTTTAATTATAGGAAAAGTGATGGATAGCAATAATGTAGAATTTACTGCCACAGGCGGCAATTTAAGTGCTGGTGGATTATATCATTTAGTAATGACATACCAAAAAGGTGTTGGATTGAAAATATATGCCAATGGACAGCTAAATGCTGTTGCACCCGTAAGTAACCTAAGTATTCGTAATAATCCTAGTGCTTCTATAATCATTGGTACTAAGCCAAATGATGTTTTTACTCCTACAAAATTTGCTGGTATCATGTATGACTTTAGATATTGGAGCCGTACTTTAAGTTTAGCCGAAGTGCAATCTAGGAGTGCTTGCCAAGTAACTAACCAATCTGCAAACGGACTTGTGATAAATTATGATTTTAACCAAGGTTTTGCTAATAGCAATAATACAAATATTACCCATGTTATCAATCGTGTAAGTAGTTCTTTTTTAGCAGCTATGAATGGTTTTGAGCGTACTGGCACTACTTCAAATTTTGTAGAAGACAATTCTTTTATAAATTCTATTTGTGGTAATTTTTTATATACAGACTTACGTGTTTTCAAAAATAATTTATTAATAAATACCAACCAAACCTTAGCCACCACCACAAATGGCACCGATATGGGCATAGTAGATGGCGATGCTATAGCTGGTGTTTTCGAACTTCGAAATACAGGTTTAGAAACCGTAACAATTACGAGTCCGACAGTAGTGATAGGTGGCGGTAGCAGTGCTTTTACGTTCACTCTTTCTAGCGATATTATTTTGCCCAACGGGTCAGTAAATTTATATATTGGTAAGTTTTTTAGTGTTTTACCTGGAAGTTATTCATCCAATGTAGTTATCAATTCTAGCGATATGAATGCACCAGCTTATAGCTTTCAGATAGCCGCTACATTTACCACAGCAGGCACCGCCCTTATTTTTGACGGTATAGATGATTATACTAATACAAATTACTCTACGGGTATGCCCACTGGAAACAGTGATTTTTCGGTAGAAATGTGGGTAAACAATGTAACTAATCAATCAGGCGATCGTTGGTTTGGGTGGTTTGGTACTGCCAATCAACCCGACCAAATGGTAACTTTTGGTATAGACGGAAGCACAAATAATATTAAAATCAATCGTTTTTCGGCAGAAGATTGGATAACAAATATCAATTTGCCCTCAAATTCATTCAATCATCTAGCATTTGTTTATAGAGGAAGCACCAAAACAATGGAAGTTTATATCAATAGCGGATTAGCAGACACAAAAACTTATACTGGTGTTTTAAATCTACCATCATCTGGTACTTTGCAATTAGGTACTTATGCTTCTAATCTATCAATGGCTTCAAATATAATAATGGATGAGGTCAGAATTTGGAACAGAGCATTAAATAGTTCTGAAATATTAGACAAAAATAATTGTAATTTACAAAATACTTTTCCTGGATTGGCATTACATTATAATTTTAATCAACACTTGGCTTATGGCACCAATACAGGGCAAAATATATTGTTTGATAGAAGTACAAGAAATCTAAATAGTACCCTCACAAATTTCAGCCTTGTAGATAGATTTTCAAACTGGGTTATTGGTGGGCAAAATAAATTTGAAAATATATGTCCAACTGTTTCAAATGCTACATTTTCGGTTACGGGCAATGGCAACTTAATCGCCAATAATTCTACTACTACATCCATTGCATTAAACAATGATTTTGGCACAAGACTTATAAATGGCTCAGTTGTAAGAACATTTAGAATACATAATGGTAATGATGCCTTGGTAATAAATAATATTGGTAGTAATTCAGATGGTTATGAAATTAATATTAATACACCATTGACAATAGCTGCAAATTCGACTTTTGATTTGGTAGTTAGTTTCTCAGGTTTTGTAATATGCGAGCAAATTGGAGATATAGAAATTTCAACAAATTCTATTATAATGCCTACCTATAAATTTCCTGTATCAGGTTATGTAGATTTCAACGATTATCCTGTACTAGGTACCACATCAATTTGTGGGTCTGGTGTGGCAGTGATTACTGTTGGTGGTTCTCAGTTAATAAAAGATAAAAATGGAATTATACAAGCCAATGTGGCTTATAATGTATATAACAGCAACCATACCAAAATAGCAGGGCCTCTTACATTTGTAGGCGAAAGTGCATTTACTGTATCTACTCCAACCTTAACTTCTACCACTGGTTTTTATATTACTGCCGATTTGATTGATTTTGGTATTACTTGCATAAAAACACTTTCAGGCATAGCTACTATTACTATCCTACCTCTCCCCACTATTAGTGGTACTGCAAGTCCTACTACTGTATGCAAGGGACAACCTATTACATTTTTGGGGTTTGGTGGCGATACTTATTTGTGGCAAACCCCTGAAGGTAATACTTTCAATACTGCCTCTATTGAAATTCGTCCAACTATTTCTGGAAAATATTTTGTGCAAGGTAAAAATACAAGTAATTGCTCTGCAAGATCAACAGATATAAATATTTCGGTAGAACTTACTCCTGAAATAACTTTTGATCTAAATACGAAAGATTTAGTTTGCGAAGGCGAAAAAGCAAAATTATCAGTTCTAGGAGCCTTAAATTATACTTTTACTGGTGGTATAACTAACGATATTTTTTTTAATATATCTAACACTACTACTTATACCATTTCTGGCGATAATGCAAAAGGATGTGTAAGTTCTGTAACTAAAACAGTTACAGTTTTGGGTATACCTAGTCTTTTAAATATACCTTCTAGTGCAACTTACGGGCAATTCTACCAATCACAATTAAGCACAATGAGCGGGCTTAATTATAGTATTACTTCTGGCGATATCCCACTTGGTTTAAGTTTAACATTAGGTTCTATCACTGGTATTCCTAATTTAAAAAACGAATATAATTTTACAATAACCAGCAATATTAGTAGCTGTGCCAGTTCCAAAGATTACACCATAACTGTAAATCCTGCATTACTTACCGTGAAAGTAAGAGATACAACTGTTTTTCAAAATTCTACTTTACCATTACTTTCTAGTTATAAAAGCAATATTACTGGTTTGGCTCTTGGCGAAAGTTTAAATATTAGTTATTTTACCAATGCTACAAACACAAACACTGTTGGAGATTTTTTTATCAATCCTTTGGTTACAGGAGCAACCCTAAGCAATTATATACTCACAACTTTACCTGGTACTTTGCAAGTAGTATCGCCACAAGTGCTAACTGTACGTGGCCTCAATGTATCTAGAGAATATGGCAGCCCAGATCCTATATTTGATGGCACAGTGCTGGGTATCAATCCTGCATTTGGTAGAGTATCCATGTTTTATTATACCAATACCAACGCACAATCCAACTTTGGAGTTTATCCAATTTTGGCCTCTATTACAGGGTTAGATGCCAACAGGTATAGCCTCTTTTCAAACACTGTGGCTGGGCTTACCATTCGTACCAGACGCTTAATTGTGCGTACTTTTGATTACACCATTGCCAAAGGTCAGGCCATACCAGTTACATTTCCACACACCATTCTAGGATTGTTGCCTGGTGCCAATGCCAGTATTACCTTTGATACAGAAGCAGTGCCAAACGATACCAATAAGTTGAATATCATACCCGAAATTGCAGGATTAGACCTCAATTTTTATTCTTTGGTGCTATTTCCTGGGGTTTTATACATCAAACCAGCAGTTTCGTTGGTAGGAGCCAACTTTACAAAAGTGTATGGCCAAGTCAATCCATCGTTTTCGGGCAGGATGGTAGGAGTAAAACCCACTGAACCTTATGTATATGTTAGTTATAGAACAGATGCCACAGCAGAATCTCCCATTGGCGACTACCCCATTTATCCTATAATAAGTGGCTCTGATGCCCTCAAATATGGCTATGTAACAGTATTGGGTACTCTATCTATTACCAAAGCACCTTTAAGTGTAACAGCAGCCAATCAAACTAGATTGGCCAACAACACTACTCCATTTGAATTTACGCCTGTCATCATAGGCAAAGTGGGCTCTGATGATATCCAAGTAAGTTTTACAACCAATGCCCCCGATGTGTCTACCACTGGTTCTTATCTGATTACACCTTCGGTTTCTGGTACAGGATTAGACAATTATAATCTATCAACTTCAAATGGTACATTAAATATAGCTACAGTAATTCCACCGCTAATTCCTGTAACAATACTGGCCGATAATTTCACTAGAAAATATGGCGAAGCCGAAGGAAATTATACTTTTTCGACCATAGGTACCATAGATCCCAATGACAAAATTATAGTAACTATAAAATCAAATGCGTCTTTGAACAGCCCTATTGGAAACAATTATTCACTTACCCCCCAAATACAGGGAGCAGATATTAACAAATATATTTTTACGACAGTGGTAGGAGAGCTTACGATTAAAAAAAATACAATTACTGTACAAGCCTTGGATTATACAAGAGTGTATGGCACGGCCAACCCTCCTTTTTTCAATGCCTCAGTTTCGGGGTTGCTCAATGGCGACCAGTTGATAGCTTTTGCCAATGTCAATGCCAACCAGTTTGCTAACGTGGGCACTTATCCCATTTTTGTACAAATATTAGGAGCTGTGCCACCCAACTACGATTTGCAAACAGTAGCTGGCACACTTTCCATTACCAAAGCAATACTAACAGTGATTGGTAGCAGATTTCAGCGTATGTATAATCAGCCTAATCCTATTTTGGCTTTTAATATAGTAGGCTACAAAGGCTCCGACCAAATTGGAGTTATCAATAAATTGCCCATAGGCCAAACCATAGCCATTCGCTCAAGCCCTGTGCAGCCCGAAACCTATCCAGTAGTGTATAGCCAAGCCGAAGACAATAATTATGATTTTGCCTATATTGATGGCAGCCTCAAAATAAATCCAGCTACGCAGACTATAGTAGGTTTCAATTCGTTTGCAAGAGTAAAAACAGGCGAAAGCGTAACCCTTACAGCCAATGCTACCAGTGGTTTGCCCATAGAAGTATCGAGTTTAGATACAAATATTGTAAAAAACACAGGATTACTGATGAATGGCAAAACCGATGGTGTTACATTTATAAAACTAAAACAACCTGGCAACAACAATTATCTAGCAGCAGATAGTGCCTTGATAACTGTACTTAGCACAAGCACAGGTATCAAAACTACAACTTTGATAGGTATGTTTGGCAGTCGAAGTATGTTCAAAGGTGTGCAATCTACATTTCAATCTACCCAAATACCTGGTTATAAATATGTGTGGAGCTATCGCCCAAGTACTTTGGTGCCTCGCATGATAAATTGGGTAAATCCATTGGATACACTCAAACCAAAAGTAAGCATTGTGTTTCCTACCAACGCAGAAATAACTTTGCCAAACCCCAACGATAGCAATAGGGTATATATTGGCGATATCATTTGCAAAGTATACGATGACTTGGGTAATTTATCGAAAACGAATCAAATATCACTGCTATTGACAGTAGATTCGCAAGCGGCAGCACTAGCTCAGTTGGCTCAAACTTTGGCTACTTTGGAGTGCCCACCAGCTGTTACAAATTGCAACAAAACATTTATTTCAACTTTCAATTTTGGCAAAAGAATAAACGATGGGGCCAAAGATAAAACCGATAAATCCTGTAATGGAGGTTTTAGCGATTTTACTGCCTCTGGCAAAATAGATACCTTAATTATGGGCAATCCCTACAATTTCAAAATTGGTGCCACAGTATCAGCCAATACATCGGCTTTGATATTTTTTGCTCTTTGGATAGATTACGACAACAATGGTAGCTACAACGACCCTGATGATTTTATAAGAGCATCCTCTGAAGCCACCAATTTATATGAAATCAACAGCATGGCCATCAGAAATAACGATAAATACGAAGGTCCACGAAGAATACGTATAAGCATGAAAACCAGCAAAATAAGCCCAAGCGAAAGTTGCCTAGACGAAGGTGTAGTGGGCGAAACCGAAGACTATATGGTTTTTCTAAAAAAACCACAAGCCCTAGAAGCTGCCAACTTGCTTACACCAAACGATGATGGCAAAAACGACCTTTTTATAATCAAAGGCATAAATCCAAAATTGACAAACAAATTTACTGTGATGGATAAATATGGCATTATAAAATACACAACCGAAAATTATCAAAACGATTTTGATGGTAATGCTAGCCAAAACAAATTACAAGATGGCACATATTATTTTTATTTCAGCCAAGGCGAAGAAATGTTGAAAGGCTTTTTTGAATTAAGAAGAAAATAAACTGATTTAAAATCCAATGTTGTTTAGATAATAATCATATTATTTTTCTCCCTAGAAGAAAGACTAAGATAGAGGCAGTAAAAAATGCTTAAAACAATATTGATTTAAAATTTATAAATCAAAATGTTTTTTAATTCCAAGACTTAAATCAATCACAAAATCTCAAAAAGTAATTTTTTGGATTTTGATATGTTTATTTATTAGAACTACTATCAATATTCATATTGGCTTTATAAAACCTAACTTTCACTAAAAAAAATAAACTCAAGTAATTGCGTTTTGGTAATTATATTTTAAATAAAATTGGTGCTATTCTTAAAAATTAACCCTAATCTCAATAAAATTGACTTACTCAAAACTTTCTTTTTGCTATAAAGGAATCAAAAGAAAGGATTTTTTAGTATTTATCTCTAACTAATACTTGGTTTTGTTACTATTAAATAGTTTCTCATAAAATAACACATAGACAAAACAATAGCAATTTATAAAATTTGAATGTAATTTTGCAAACATAGATGTCAAAACAAACATATTACTATGTTAAAATTTAGCAAATCAGAGCGTATTAAATCAAAAATTATTATCAATACCTTATTTGCTCATGCACAAAACATCTTTTCTTTTCCATTAAAAACTTACTATTGTGTAGGAGTAGAAATTGAAACTAATCAAGTTTTAATTTCTGTACCCAAACGTACTTTCAAAAAAGCAGTAGATCGCAATCGTATAAAACGCCTGATTAGGGAAAGTTATCGTAAAAATAAAGAAATTTTGAGCCCATTAAGCAACTCTAAACTACAAATTGCGTTTATTTACATTCACAAAGAAATTTTAAGTTATCTTGAGATAGAAAAAAAAATGATTTTAATATTACAAAAACTAGTGTCAATCAATCAAAAATAGGTCAGTATAATCCAATGTCGTTTACTTAAGAATCAAATTATCTTTCTCCTTTAAAGAAAGACTAAGATAGAGGCAATAAAAAATGCTTTAGTAGGCGACATTGCAGTATAATTTTAAAAACTTGCTTATATTTGTTTTTTTAAAGTCTAAAGGCGTAATAAAATAGTCAATAATTTTTATTTTTAATTTCTAAAGTATCAAGTAAAATTATAAAAATATTATTTAAAATTAATCAGTAAAGTAATGAAAAAAATAAAAATAATAATTGCAATAATCGCAGTAGGATTAACTTTTTTTGCTTTTCAACAGGCCAATGAAAAGTATTTTGAAATTGCCAAAAACTTAGACATTTTTGCTACCCTGTTCAAAGAAGTAAATACCTATTATGTAGACGAAATAAATCCTACAACAGTAATAAATGCTGGAATAAATGCCATGCTCGAATCCCTAGATCCTTATACTAACTATATTGCCGAAGACGATATAGAAGACTATCGAACCATGACTACTGGCCAATATGCTGGTATTGGGGCTGTAATTGGCCGAAAAGGAAATAAAAATATAGTTTTGATGCCTTATGAGGGTTATCCTGCACATTTGGCAGGTCTTAAAATTGGGGACGAAATATTACAAATTGATGGAAAAGAGATGAAAGACAAAAGCACATCTGAGATTAGTAAATTGCTCAAAGGTCAGGCTGGTACTTCTTTTAAAATGACTATCAATAGATACAATACCAAAGCTCCCATCGAAATAGAATTGACACGTAAAAAAATTAAAATTGAAAGTATACCTTATATGGGTATGGTAAACAATGAAGTTGGTTATTTTCATCTTACAGATTTTACCACAGATGCTTCCAAAGATGTAAGAAATGCTGTTATTAAATTGAAAGAAATGGGAGCCAAAAAATTGATTTTCGACCTTAGAGACAACCCAGGAGGGCTGCTCAACGAGGCTGTAAATATTGTAAACATTTTTATACCCAAAGAAAAAGAGGTTGTAAATACCAAAGGTAAAGTTGTAGAATGGAATAAAACTTACTATGCTTTGGACACTCCAACTGATCTTACTATTCCTATCATTATTCTGACAAGCGACCATAGTGCCTCTGCCTCTGAAATAGTTTCTGGCGTATTACAAGACTACGATAGAGGCATACTTATTGGCGAAAAAACATTTGGAAAAGGCCTTGTGCAAGCCACCAGACCACTTTCGTATAATTCTCAACTCAAGGTAACAACTGCCAAATATTATATCCCAAGTGGACGTTGCATACAAGCTATTGACTATTCAAAGAAAAAAGAGGATGGTTCTGCAATAAAAATAGCAGACAGTCTACGTAGAGAATTTAAAACTCAAAATGGCAGAAAAGTATACGATGGTGCAGGTATAAACCCTGATATAAAAGTACAAAAGCTAGACATAGCAGCTATAACTCAAAGCCTTATAACCAAAAATTTAATTTTTGATTATGCCACACAATATTTTTATAACCACCCAAAAATAGCTTCTGCCAAAGATTTTAAACTTACAGACGCTGAATATGATTCTTTTATAAAATGGTTGAGTGGCAAAGACTATGATTACAAAACAAAAGTTGAAACAGAATTGGAAGATTTAATAGAAAACTCTAAAAAAGAAAAATACTATGATGGTATAAAAGAGGCTATCGACCAACTGAAACTAAAAATATACCATAACAAAGAAAGCGATTTACAAAAATTTAAGTCTGAAATTATCGAAATTTTAGAATCAGATATTGTCTCAAGATATTATTTGCATAAAGGCGAAATAGAAGCCTCTTTTGATAGCGATTTGGATATAAAAGCCGCCTTGGAGTTGTTTAAAGACGATGCCAAATACAAAAAAATTCTTACAGAGGGTAATATTACAAAATAATTCTGTATATCAATAAGGCAAATTTTTTGGTGTTTTCAATTTTAATTCTTAAAAAAATTAGAAATTTATTCGACTAAAGTTTTTATTAGAGTCAACTTTCTTAGTAAAAATTAAGATTAATTATCAATTATTTGAATAAATTTACACTTATTATCAACCAACATGAAAGTAAATTTTAAAGAGTTGGGTTATGTGAAAAATGTAGAATTAGACTTGAATAAAGACTTGATAATTCTTTGTGGCCCCAACAACACAGGCAAAACTTATGTAGCCTATGCAATTTATGGACTTATGAAATTTCGTTCAGAGCTTCCAAAATCAAGAAAGGTAGCAGATGAAATTAAAAATTTAATGGAGAAGGGACAGATAGAATTAGATATAATTGACCTTCTAACAGAAAACAGTGCATCTTACTTGAATGCCATAGGAAAAAGTTATATAAAGCAGATTCCAAAAGTTTTCGCCTCTGATGAGGCAACATTTTCAAAAACAGAAATAAAAATTGAACTCGGAGAAATTTCAGATTTAAGCACTAAAATACTTGCTGAAAAAATTAGTCAAGAAATAGGTATAAGAAATAGTGTTTCTGTAAAAATTGTAAAAGAAGTAAACTCATCAACCATAACCTGTATTCTAATTGAAAACGAAAATATAGCAAATACAAATAAACACGAAGTACCAACTACCATACTTCTTGATTTTATTGCTGACAGGATATTCAGCATTTTGATAGATTTTATTTTTCCTAAAACTTACATAGCACCTGCAGAAAGAATAGCAATCAATATATTCTCTAAAGAACTATCCCTCAAAAGAAATGTTTTAGTTGACAAATTACTCGAATTAAAAGATGTAGGCAAGGATGACGACCCATTTGATTTAATAAAAAGACGTGCAACAAGATACCCTTCGCCTGTAAGGGATAGCCTTGAAATTTCAGAAGACTTAAATAATTTCGAGAAAAACAATAGTGAATTTGAGCATTTCGCTGACGAAATAGAAAAGGAAATTTTGAAGGGTCAAGTTCTAATTTCAAAAGAAGGCGATGTTCAATTTAAACCCGACAAAGCAAAGTCTTTAAAATTGCCAATCCACCTTACTGCTTCGGTTGTAAAATCATTATCTAAC
Source organism: Cytophagales bacterium (assembly GCA_013297755.1). Lineage (GTDB taxonomy): Bacteria > Bacteroidota > Bacteroidia > Cytophagales > UBA9547 > REAG01. The sequence goes on along the minus strand of JAAFIH010000005.1, from coordinate 91,104 downwards.
TTAGTTATTTATTTTAGACATCTAGCAACAAAAGGTGATTTCATAATCATTGACGAACCAGAGTTAAATCTACATCCTGATAATCAAGTAATTATTGCTAGAATTATTGCAAAAATTGTAAATAATGGATTTAAGGTTTTGATAAGTACTCATAGCGACTACATTATAAGAGAACTCAACAACTTAATTATGCTAAAGAGCAAACCTAATTTTGCTAAAAAGTATAATTATGCTGACGACACATTATTAACACATAGCAAAGTAGGTGCAATTTTATTTCATTATAACACTCGCAAATCTGTGGCTTTGGAAGTTTCAGAAACTGGCTTTGAGGTTGAAACAATTGACAACGTAATCAATGAACTAAACGAACGTTCTCAGGCTTTAATTTTCAACGATGACCTTGAATAGAAATGACAGACACTATATTTCAAAAAATATCAGATATTATAAAATCTGATTTCAAGGATACTTTTGCAGGTGGCAATGTTGTTCTACAAGATAGCACAAGTAAGAACGTGAAAATAAATAAGACGGGTAGTTTTTTATGCTTGCAACTTGACAAAAGGAACACAAGTATTTTCCCGTTTTTTGAAACATCAATTGAAGACCTTTGCAAAGTATCTGACAAAGTAATGATATACCCAAAAACAGACTCTTTATTTGTTTTCATAGTTGAACTAAAATCTTCAAATCCAACGGGAGCTATAAAACAAGTTCGTGCAAGTTTTGAATTAAGTAAATATATCTGTGGAACTGCAAAAAGAATGCTCAATAATCCTGAAGTTGACATTAAATATCGTGGATTAATCTTTTCACATAAGACATTTAAAGGCACAACTAAACCTAAAAATCTAGACTATTTTCAAGACAAAAATTCAGAATTAAAATATAAACATCTGACCTCGGGCAACAACTTTGATTTGGATTCACTATGTTATTGAATAATCTTTTTTATAATATCAAAAATAAATTTATACCAAAAGTAATAAGTTAATAAAAATAAATATACACTAACAAATATAAAATATCAAAAATTAATACATATTTAATTTATCAAAAAATTTATAAAAGCAATTTTAATGCCATTCCTAAGTAATAAATTTAATTCTAACTTTTATAATATATAATTTGGATTTCTAAATCAATGTTGTTTACTTAAAAATCAGATTAACTTTCTCCTTTGGAGAAAGACTAAGATAGAGGTAATAAAAAAAGATTAAGTAAACGACATTGATTTCTAAATATATTATTTTATCAATTCACATACACACATGGCAGATTTAATCAAACTTTTACCTGAATCACTTGCAAATCAAATTGCTGCAGGCGAGGTCGTACAGAGACCAGCATCTGTTGTAAAAGAACTTTTAGAAAATGCCATAGACGCTCAAGCTACAAACATTAAATTAATTGTAAAAGAAGGTGGCAAAACATGGATTCAGGTCTTAGATAATGGCTCTGGTATGAGCGAAAAAGATGCTCGCATGAGTTTTGAACGCCATGCAACATCCAAAATAAGCTCAACAAACGACTTATTTACTATAATGACAATGGGTTTTAGGGGCGAAGCTTTGGCCTCGATTGCTGCTGTTGCTCAATTAGAATTGAAAACCAGAAAAGAAACTGACGAAACTGGTACTTTTATACAAATTGAGGGTTCGCAAATAATCAACCTTCAGCCTACGCAAACATCAAAAGGAACGTCTATTTTGGTAAAAAATTTGTTTTTTAATGTGCCAGCCAGAAGAAATTTCTTAAAAAACAATACTGTAGAATTTGGCCACATTCAAGACGAATTTTTTAGAATTGCCCTAGCCCATCCTAATATTAGTTTTACATTTGTAAACAACGATGACGAAATTTATCAACTTGCAGGTGGTAAACTTGCACAGCGCATATTGGCACTTTATGGAAACCAATTCAAAAACCAACTTTCTGTATGCCAAGAAACAACCTCTTATCTTAAAATAACAGGCTATGTTGGCAAACCTGATTGTGCAAAAAGAAAAAGAGGCGACCAGTATTTTTTTGCAAACAAGCGTTTTATAAAACATCATTTATTACATTATGCAGTAAAAGAATGTTTTGATGGATTGATAGACCCTGCCGAACATCCTTTTTATGTTTTATTTTTAGAAATCGACCCCAAACATATAGATATAAATGTGCACCCAACCAAAACTGAAATCAAGTTTGACGATGAGCGTACTGTATTCCAAATCATAAATTCGGCAGTTCGCAAAGCCTTGGCACAAGCAAATCTACAAACTATCAATTTTTCGGAAAATGTAAACAATGAAATGTTTGCTCATTTTACAAAAAATACAAAACATAATTATACTAATACAAATACAAATAATGAAAATGCTAATGAATGGAAGAGTAATAATAATGAAAAAAAACCAACACAACATTGGCAAGAATTATATCAAAATATGGCCTCAAAAACTCTAAATCAAACACAAATGAGCAGTCAAGAAAACATAGAACTAAAATTTGTTAGTAATTTTGATAACATACATAATATTGAACAATCAGAAATCAAGGCCGAGCACAATACCCTATTTCAGATTCATCATAGCTATATAATCACTCAAACAAGAGCTGGAATGATGATTATCGACCAACAAGCTGCACACGAAAGGGTGTTATATGAAAAATTTAATAAAACAATAGAGTCTAAATTTGGCGCTTCACAACAATTTCTTTTTCCGCTTACAATCGAACTTTCTGCCAGCGACTTTGAGCTTATTATTGATTTAAAGGTACAAATTCATTCTTTAGGTTTTTCATTTTCTGTACTCGAAAAAAATACTATCGTAATCAATGGTATTCCTGCAGATGTGCGTGCAGGTACCGAAAAAACCCTTTTTGAAGGATTTATATCTCAGTTCAAAGAAAATAAGGCTAGTCTTAAACTACCTACCAACGAAAATTTGGCTCGCTCATTAGCAAAAAAACTAGCCATAAAAAAAGGCACTAAACTTAGCATACAAGAAATGCAAAACTTAATAGAACTATTACTAAGCAGCCAAAATCCAAGTTATGCTCCTGATGGTAGTTTTACAATAGTAAGTTTTGATATAAATAAAATAAAAGAAATGTTTGAATAATGCTAACACTAAAAACCTAAGTTCATTTTAACTTCTGCTATTTGGGTGTTTTACGCAATGCCATGAAAGTCCGTGCTTAAAGATAAACAACTAAACAAAACCAAGAAAAATCAATATCTTTGCAACATGAATTATTGGACAGAATTAAGTATTGAGTACGCAAATCAAAGGTCATATTTAGACGACCTTTTTCATGTATATCCAACAATTCCAGATGGAATTAGAGAAATAAATACAGAACGTTGATAAATATTGAGATTGCCTTTAATAAACAAGACAACGAAGCATTAATTACTGAGTTTTTGAAACTTGACTTGTTTCCCATAAAAGATAGTTATGTAGCTTATTTAAAAAGAGACGCTACTTCTATTTTAAGAAACCCCAAAACTATCAATCGTATTTGTGGACGAATTTATGAAATGGGCCTTGACAAGATATTTGAACGTTGTAGTGAACCAAAAGAAACTAACAGACAAATAGGACCGTTTTTTAGGAGATGGACAAATAGCAAATCTTTAGGTATTCAACCAGTTACTTTAGAAGAATTCATAAGTACCAAAGACGATGCGATTTTAAATGGTAGCGACAAACAATTAATGGATTTTGCTTCCAACGAATTAAATTATAAACACCCCAAAGGACTTGATTTTATTGGTCGTTTCAATGGTAAATATGTAATTGGTGAAGCTAAATTTTTAACAGATTTTGGTGGACACCAAAATGCACAATTTAATGATGCAATTAGTACTGTTCAAAGTAAAGGAGTAAAAGCTATTAAAATTGCAATTCTTGATGGCGTTTTGTACATTAAAGGTAATAATAAAATGTACAAGAATATTACAACCAAGTACAAAGAATTAAACATATTGAGCAGTTTAGTTCTGCGTGAATTTTTATACCAAATCTAAATTCTATGCAACTAAACTACTTAAATAAAAAAACAGAAACTGAAATATTTAATAGTATTTCAGAAATTGAATTGGAACAAATTAATTCAAGCCTTAACCCAAATCTTCTTATTCAAGCTAATAATTTAGAAGCATTAAAGCAACTTATCACAAAACATAATTTAGCAGGCAAAATAGATTTAATATATATTGACCCACCTTTTGCAACAAATAATACTTTTACTATAACCAACGGCAGAGCAAGTACCATTAGTAATAGTAACAACGGTACAGTCGCTTATACTGACACTTTAAAAGGATTTGAATTTATTGAATTTATAAGAGATCGCTTAGTTTTATTAAATATGCTATTATCTGACAAAGGTTCAATTTACTTACATATAGATTACAAAATTGGACATTATGTAAAAATTGTAATGGATGAAATTTTTGGAATTGAAAATTTCAGAAATGACATAACAAGAGTAAAATGTAATCCTAAAAATTTTGCTCGTAAAGGGTATGGCAACATGAAAGACTTGATTTTGTTTTATTCTAAGTCTGAAAACTTAATTTGGAACGAACCCAAAACACCATATACAGAAGAAGATAAAATAAAACTATTTCCAAAAATAGAAAATGATCGAAGATATACGACTATTCCATTACATGCACCAGGAGAAACAAATGGTAAAACTTCACAATCATTTAAAGGAATTTTGCCACCTCAAGGCAGACATTGGAGAAGCGATGTGTCAGTTTTAGAACAGTTAGACAAAGAAGGCTTAATTGAATGGAGTGATAAAGGAAACCCAAGAAAAAAAATTTATTTAGACGAACAAGATGGGAAAAGAATGTAAGACATTTGGGAATTTAAAGATTCACAATATCCAGTTTATCCAACTGAAAAAAATGCTGATTTACTAGACTTAATTATTAAAACTTCTTCAAACGAAAATAGTATTGTTTTAGACTGCTTTGCAGGTTCAGGAACAACCCTAAAAGCTGCTCAAAAAAACGGCAGACAATGGATAGGCATTGACCAGTCAGAAGAAGCATTAAAAGCAATAATAACAAAACTTGACACAATTGAGGGCGACCTTTTTACTTCAAAGTGTGAATACAAATATTTAGCTGAAACAAGCACTGCACACAATATGGGTTTGGCAAAAGTGGGAATTTAGTGCTAAATTGAGCATTTGTACTTTCTATTAGCACTTGTACTAAATTTGAACTTTGATGCTTTCTAACCCACTACCTTCGCTAAGCCCAAAAAAGTTTTACCAAAACATTAGAATTAACTAGCGTGAAGTTTTTTGAAAATCGAAAAATGCTATTTATAAGTTATTGTCTTTAATTATAAAATAAAATAAAACTACGTTGTAAGCCAGTCTATGGCTTCTTTTTCGGTTTTGAAAAATGCCTGCTTCATTTCGTTGGAGGCTTTTTCTTGCTCAAATATTTTTTTGGTACTAAGCTCTGTAAAAAAACTGGCAGGTTGTATAAAAGCTATTTTTTTGAGCCCAGCCTTGATATATTTAGGTACAATTTGGGTATCATGCCAAGCCAAAACTTCTGTAGAAGCCACATATTTAAAACCCTGAGCATCTACCAACATAGCAGTTCTACCATTGTCGGCCAATAGCTTAGCTACCATCTCGACACTTTTCTTAAAATCTTCGTGTAATAACGATTTATTGAGCCATTGTGCAAATAGAATATCTTTATTTGAGGATAAAAAGATTTCTATATAGTCTGATTTGAATATACTTGTATTCATCTTATTTAGATTTATTGGTCTAAGGTTATATTACATAAATGTATTCAAAAATATTTTAAACACTTTAAAATTAATAATTTAATTGATAAATATTTCTGTTTTATTTAAAAAAAATTAACAAAAAAATTTAAGGCAACTTACAAAAATTTCAAATCTTATGAATCTCCATTTTGGATTCTGTGGTTGTATTATTGGTCTGGGTAGGGCTTTTGAAAATAAATGTGAGATTTTTAGAAGTTTCTTTAACACCAAAAATTCATTTAATAATCCAACATGGAACAATATACTACAATTAAAGGTTATCAATACACAAAAGTAAAATGAATGAAAATAGGAATTGTATGTTATCCAACCTTTGGGGGCAGTGGTGTAGTGGCTACAGAACTTGGCAAAGCACTTGCCCGAAATGGACATAAAGTACATTTTATTACTTATTCAAAACCTGGCAGATTAGATTTTTTCAACGAAAATATTTTTTATCACGAGGTTGATGTGTATGATTATCCACTTTTTGATTATACTCCTTATGAGCTTGCTTTAGCAAGCAAAATGGTAAATGTAGTTGAATACGAAAAACTCGATTTATTACATGTTCACTACGCCATACCGCATGCCTCAGCTGCTTATATGGCCAAGCAAATATTGAAAACCAAAAACATACATATACCAGTCATTACAACCCTTCATGGCACTGATATTACACTTGTAGGCAAAAATCCATCTTATGAGCCAGTAGTTACATTTAGTATCAACCAGTCTGATATTGTAACTTCTGTGTCCGAAAATTTAAAACAAGATACTTACAATCATTTTGCTATCAATCGAGAAATTGTAGTTGTTCCAAATTTTATAGATCTTACTCGTTTTTCTAAACAAAAAAAAGACCATTTTAAAAATGCAATATGCCCAAACAACGAAAAATTAATTGTGCATACGTCTAATTTTAGAAAAGTAAAAAGGGTAGAGGATGTGATAGAAGTATTTTTCAAAATTCATTCTAAAATACCATCAAAATTACTGATGATAGGCGATGGACCCGAGCGACAAATGGCCGAGCAAATGTGCAGAGATTACCAAATTTGCAACGATGTACGATTTTTGGGCAAATTAGAAGCCGTAGAAGAGGTGCTTTCGGTTGGCGATTTGTTTATATTGCCCTCAGAATCAGAGAGTTTTGGGTTGGCAGCCTTAGAGGCTATGGCGTGCGAAGTACCCGTGATTTCGTCTGACGCTGGTGGCATACCAGAGCTCAATATCAATGGCGAAACTGGTTTTTTGAGCCCTGTAGGCGATGTAGCAACTATGGCCCAAAACGCACTTTTTGTACTTGACGATGCCAACTTAAAAAGATTCAAACAAGGAGCTTTGTCGAGAGCAAAACTTTTTGATATTGCCAATATATTACCTTTATACGAGAAAGTGTATCATCAAGCTTTGAGATTGAATGAAAAATAAATGAATTAAAAATTTCTTATTTCAAATATTCTTAAAAATAAAAGCATTTAAAGAGTTAAAATCAAAAATCAACTTTAATTAAAAAATAAATGTAAAATAAAATTATTATTTTTTGTAACTTTATATTTCAATAGATGATGTAAAAATGAGTATTGAAAATTATAAGAATAAAGTTATACAAGGAGATTGTTTAGAGGTTATGAAAGGTTTTCCTGCCAAATCTATACAAATGATATTGTGTGATCTGCCTTATGGCACAACCCAAAACAAATGGGATTCTATAATAGACCTAAATAAACTTTGGGAACAATATGAAAGAATTATTACTGATAATGGATGTATTGCCTTAACAGCACAAGGAATATTTACTGCAAAATTAATCTTAAGTAATGAAAAGTTATTTAAGTACAAAATAGTTTGGGTAAAATCTAAAGCAACTAATTTTTTAAATGCAAAAAAGCAACCTTTGAGAAAGCATGAAGATATTTGCGTATTTTACAAAAATCAACCCACTTATAATCCTCAAATGACTCTAGGCGAGCCTTATGACAAAGGTATAAGAAAAGACCAATTTACAGGAAGCTACGGGGATTTTAAACCACGACATGTAAAAAGCAATGGAGAAAGATATCCTAATGATTTTATCATTTTAGAAGATTCTGAAGAGGATGATTTCGATATAATGAGTCCTGAAGCTGACATTCATTTTTATAATGATGTAGTTCACTACAAAACTGCCGAAAGTGAAGGAACTGTTTATCACCCTACACAAAAACCTATTGAACTTGGTCGCTATTTAATTAGAACTTACACTAACGAAGGCGATATAGTACTTGATAATACATGTGGGAGTGGAAGTTTCTTAGTTGCAGCCGTACAAGAAAATAGAAATTTTATAGGTATTGAAAAAAATGAAGATGTTTTGCTACATAAAAAAGTAGCCATTGACTATATAAAAATATGCAAATATAGAATTGAAAATTCAAGAAATATTTTTTCATCTTTGAGCAATTGGGTTGATTAATATGAAATATAACGAGAGGGTTTGGGCAGGGCAAATAATAAGTTGGATTCAAGAAGAGATAAAAGAAGGAAAAACTGTTTTTCAAGATGCTACAAACGATACAGGCATAAAACTTGACTCAGGTAGAACTAAATTTCCTGACGTTTTACTTTTTATAGACAAAATTTCTGGTATTGTTTTTAATGGTTGGGAATTAAAATTTCCTGATACTAGCGTTGATGATAATGAAATGCTTTTAAATGCCATTGAAAAAGCAGATAGACTTAAATCTGATTCTTTTGTAACGTGGAATGGCTCAGAAGCCATAATTTGGAAAATTGAAAATAATACTTATAATATTGGTAGCATTTCAAAATTGAAAGAATACACCAAAGAGCAAAACATAAACACAAGAGAGGATTTAGCTGACCCAATCAAATACAAACAAAATGAAAAGAATCTAAGAACTCGTTTAAAGCAAATTTTACACCACTTAGAACAACTCTACCTTGGTGGAGAACTTAAGCAAGCAATAAATATTTCAGGAAATTTTATTGATGCAGTAAAGCAAGCATCTGAAATAATTTTGCCACAATTCAAAAATGAAATTGAAATATTAAAAGGTGCTAACTCACCTTTTCGTAAAGAATTTAATCGTTGGAAAATTTATGAAAGTTCAACTTTAAAAATACTTGCTTCATCTTCTCGAAAACGAGAAAATGTTATTGAAGAAGAGGTTTTAGCTAAATTTAGTTTTTATAATTTGATAGGCAAAATAATTTTCTATCTTACATTATCGGAAAATTTATCTGGAAGCCTCAAAAAAATGGAAATCAAAAATTCCACAAATATTAAGCAAACTTTGGATAGTTACTTTGACGATGCAAGCAGAATTGATTATCAGGCTGTATTTCAGCCCTATTTTACAGACAAAATAGATTTTAATACAAATGTAAATCAAGCAATTTTTGCTTTGTTCAAAACAATAACGACCTTCGATTTCATAATATTACCAACAGATGTAATTGGAACAATACTTGAAAACTTGGTTCCAAAAGACGAAAAACAAAAATTTGGGCAATATTTTACATCTTCTACACTTTCAAATTTAGTGGCATTTCCTGCCATAGAAACAGCAAATGATTTAGTTTTTGACCCAACATCAGGTACAGGAACATTTTTAAATTCATTTTACCAAATTTTAAATTATCATGTAAACACAAATCATTCTCAACTTTTAAACCAAATTTGGGGAAACGATATTTCACATTTTCCTGCTATCCTTTCAGTTATTAATCTTTATAAGCAGAAAGTTAAAGATGTAGATAATTTTCCAAGAGTAATAAGAGATGATTATTTTAATTTAGAAACAGGAAAGCAAATCGTATTTCCTGATTCTAGAGATTACACAAAACTAATTACACAACCAATACCAACATTTGATGCAATTTCCAGTAATTTCCCTTTTATTCAGCAAGAGGATATTCCAAATGATATTTTAACTGCATTCTTCAAAGAAAAATTTGAAACAAAGCAAAAAGCATTTTTAAAAGATAACACTTTCAAAATTAACGAAAGAGCAGATTATTTTACTTATTGCATTTACAATTCAATTCATTTTTTAAAACCAAATGGACATTTATCAGCAATAACTTCAAATGCTTGGCTTGGAAAAGAATATGGTTTTCAGTTTAAAAGATTTTTACTCGACAATTTTCATACAAAATACATAGTAAAAAGTAATGCCGAACATTGGTTTTCAGATTCAAAAGTTTCAACGATTTATTCTGTTTATCAACATTGTAATAATGAAGATCCTACTAAATTTATAACCATAGATTTCAAACTTGAAGAGTATTTTGAACAAGAAAACATAGAAATTCAATTAAAACAAATAGAAGAATTTTATAGTGATATCGATTTGTGTTCTGATTCAAGAAACAAAAATTGGATAAAAGATGTAACATTTGAAAACCTTTACCATCGATTAGACGGTTTGGTAACAGTAAGTATTGTTTCAAAAAGCAACCTTTTAAAATCAATCACTCAAAAAGAAAATTGGGATACTTTCTTTATTTCCTCACAACTTTTTGAAAAATTTGAAAACCAAATTATCCAACTATTCCCTGAAGTTATTGATGCTTTTAGAGGCGCAAGAACAGGCTGGAATGATATGTTTGTAATTTCTGCAAAAGAGCTAAAAGTAAATAAAATAGAAGACAAATTTTTGGTCCCTTATGTCAAAAGTCCAAAAGAATTGACTAACCTTGAATTTAGTGGAAATTATGAAAATTATCTTTTTGTTTGTGATTTGCCACTTGACAAATTAAAAGAAGACTATAAAGGTGCCTACAATTGGATAATCAAATTCAAAGAAGTCTTTAATTCAAATGGAACAAAAACAATTCAAGAATCTTGTCAAGGAAATAAACCCTTTTGGTATTCATTGCGACCCAAACAAGCAAGTATAGTAACGGCAATTAACCCATTTGAACGATTTTTCTTTTCGTTTTCTAATATACCGTTTACGATAGATCAGCGACTTATTGCCATAACTGTAAAAAATGGATATGATATTGAGCTAATTACTGCATTGCTAAACTCAATAATCACTTTTTTTACTATTGAAATGAGAGGAACTTCAAGGAGTCTAGGTGCTTTGGATTTGAATGCTAATTATTTTAAATCTTTAAAAGTATTAAACCCAAATAAGTTATCAAAGGACGATAAAAAAAGTATTAAAACAGCATTTCTACCACTAAAAAACAGAGAAATTGGAACAGTATTTGAAGAATTAAAAAGTATAGATAGGATTAATTTTGACAAAGTTGTTTTAAAAGCTTTTGGAATTGACGACAAAATAATTCCATCTTTATATCAAATTTTGAGTTCAGCAGTTACCGACAGAGTAACCCTAAAAGAAAAGTAAATAAGTAGCATTTATAACATTTAAAATACTAATCAAAAACAATGTTTAATGAATGGAATTTGAATAATTGAAAATAAAATAATCTTATTTTTAATTTAATCAATTTTCTAATACCCTCTACTTTTAGAACCAAAAATTTTATGAAAATTATTTTTAGATATGACACCACTTTCAGATTTAGATATTGAAAAATATTCACGACAAATATTACTCCCTTCTATTGGCCAACATGGACAAAGAGCCTTGTCTGAGGCCAAAGTATTGGTTGTAGGGGTTGGGGGTTTGGGCTGTCCTGTATCATTATACCTGGCTTCGACTGGGGTGGGTAGGCTTGGGTTGATTGATTTCGACTCCATAGAATTGTCAAATTTGCCACGCCAAATTTTATTTTCGATTACAGATATTGGATTAAATAAAGCCACAACAGCATTCAAAAAACTTCAATACATACATCCTCATACTATATTTGATGTTTATGATATGGCTCTTGACAATACTAATATTAGTAATATAGTTTCAAAATATGATATTATTGTAGATTGTACAGATAATTTTGAAACCAGATATTTGATAGACAACGAGTGTAAAATTCAACAAAAACCCTTGGTTTATGCCTCTATTTTTAAAAATGAAGGTCAATTAACAGTTTTTCATCTGCATCCTTTATTTACATTACATCATTTATATCCAAAAGCAAGTACGCAAATTCCTACGTGTACTCAAGCTGGTGTTTTGGCTGTGCATACTGGTTTATTAGGATTGATGCAAGCCAACGAGGTCATAAAAATAATATTAAAAAGCAATCATTCTATTTCTGGCAAGATATTGTCTTATAATTTTGACACCAACCAACAATACATTTTCAATTTTCCCTCTTTGGCTCATTTCAATACCAATAAAAAGGAAACTATAAATCAAATTGATATAGAACCAGATACAAATAAGAAAACATTTCTTACTATTTCATTACAAGATTTTTTAGAAATACAAACCGAAAATACAATTTTGATAGACGTAAGAACCAAAGCAGAATTTATGGATAACAACATAGGTGGCTTGTGTATACCTAGTCAGCAAATAGACTCTATTATTACTTTTTTGGAATCAAAAAATGTGGTATATTTATACTGCAACACAAGTAGTCGAAGCCGAGAGGTAGCCCAGATAGTTAGTAATAAATATGATAACATTGAAATATTTATTATTGTAAATTAGTTGGTTTCAATGCTCTATTTCTAATCCCAATCTGCGTTTAAGCTCTTCTATTTCTGGATATATTTCTTTGATATAATTATATTTATCAGTCGAAGAATATAAAGTTTTGGTTGCTGTTTTTTCTTCAATTTTATAATTAATTTGAAATAGATGTGATGTTTTAGATTTTATAAAATCTTGTAGTTTGGACTTAAACTGACCAAGCTGATTTGCCTCTAATTCGTTTTGTAATTGTAATTGTATTGTATTTTCGTTTAAACTAAAGTTGTTTTCAGATAAAATAGCAAATTCTATCATTTTACCTTCAGTTTTGCAAAGCTCTGAAAATTCTGAAATACATTTTTTAATTTCCTCAAAACTTACTTCTTTGGTATTGATTGCTTGAACATCAGCTTGACTATTGGTATCTTTTTTGGTGGCTTGAATGTCGTTTTCAATCAACGATTTTTTTTTGATTTGGTCAAACGATGGCAATACTGGTATGGCCGACTCCAATTTTGGCATGGGTGGCATTACTTTTATGGAAGCTGTAGCCCCAGCTTGTTGATTATTAGGGGTTTGTGGGGGTTTGGCAGTGCTTTCTTTGTCTGCAATATTTGCCTCAAGAGGCTGCTGAGTGGTACTATCTATTTTTTTTTTAGTGCTTCCGTGTCAGAAAGAACTTGGGTAAGTTGTAATGCCTGTTGCAGATGTGCCATTTTCATCAAGGCCAGCTCTATGTGCAGTCGCGTATTTTTGCTATTGCGATACTCTATGTCAAACTTATTGGCAATATTGAGTGCCGAAAGCAAAAACGACAAAGAAGTAGCATTGGCTTGTTGTTGATATTGGACTTTTACACTATCTGATACTGGCAATAGCTGAATAGTGGCGTTATCTTTGCATACCAACACATTGCGTAGGTGCTCCATCAGGCCAATCAAAAAGTTGTGGCCATCAAAGCCTTGTCGTACTACTTCGTCAAACAAAAGTAAGGCTTCTGATAAGTTACCTTTTTGTAAGAAATCGGTAGTTTTAAAAAAATATTCATAATCTAAAATGTGTAAATTATCAATGACTATTTTATAGCTTAGCACACCACCAAGCGAAAAAGTAACCATTCTATCTAGCATAGAAAGGGCATCTCTTAGGCCTCCATCGGCTTTCATGGCTATCAATCTGAGGGCTTCGTCTTCAAAGGCTACATTTTCGTTTTGAGCTATTTTGACCAAATGGCTCGAAATATCTTTGACTTGAATCCTATTAAAATCAAATATTTGGCATCGCGATAAAATAGTAGGAATAATCTTATTTTTTTCGGTAGTTGCTAATATAAAAATAGCATATTTTGGTGGCTCTTCTAATGTTTTCAAAAAAGCATTGAAGGCAGCATTGCTCAACATGTGCACCTCATCAATAATATATACCTTAAAATTGCCTTGCTGAGGTGGATAGCGAACTTGGTCTACCAAATTGCGAATGTCGTCTACCGAATTGTTGGATGCTGCATCTAATTCATGCACATTAAAAGAAGCATTTTGCTGAAAACTGACACAAGAGCTACACTGCCCACAGGCTTCAAAATCGGCTGTTACATTGGTACAATTGATAGTTTTGGCCAAAATACGTGCACAGGTGGTTTTGCCAACCCCACGTGGCCCACAAAACAAAAACGCTTGAGCCAGATGGTTGTTTTTTATAGCATTTTTGAGCGTTGTAGTGATGTGCCCCTGACCTACCACTGTATCAAAGGTGGCTGGTCTATATTTTCGGGCCGATACTACAAAATTTTCCAAAACGGTGTGCTATAATGTTAATGCTATTATCAAAAATCAAAAATATTTGCTTTGATAGTGCAAATATATACATTTTTTATAAATCACATCTTTGTAAGTTGTTTTTTGCAGGGCAAAAAAATATAATCATAAAATGAATAAAATAGACATTTTTTGTACATGATTTATACAAAAGCCAGTTTTCGGTAGCTCCTAGAAACCTCTCTTTTTTATTTTCAAAACCTAGAGCCTAGGCATTTAGCTAAGCTCAAAACTTTTGTTTTGAATAATAAGAGAAAATCAAATGAATGTGGGTTTTAAGTAGTTCGCAATAATATAGCTTGCAAAAGAAGTATTTTTTTGTTTTATAATAAAATTAGATTGCTTTGTGTGTAGAATTCAAAAAAGTGCCTATTATATAGTTGGTGTTTTAAATAAGTTTGGCGTATATTTTGTGTTATAGACCGCATCAGCAACTAAAGCATGGTTTTGAAAAATGAATAAATGGTTTGAATCGAAATATATTTTTTTGTTACTACTTCCTGGTATGATTTGTTTGGTTTTACCCACAAACAATTCTACGCAAGATGCCTTTGGCTATGCTGCTGATGCAAAATATGGCATTGATTTATTTTCTGCTCATCATTTATTGTACACAGCTCATTTATATTTATTTAAGCATATAATAGCTGCACACAACGTCTTGGTTCTCGGAAAGTTAATCAATGCGTTGTATCTTTTTGGATGTATGATTATGCTTTACCAGATTCTAAAAAAGCACAATGCTGAAAATAATACACCCATATTTCTGTCTTTTTTTGCAGGTTGTAGTTTTGCCTCACTTCGTTTTGCAACCGAAAACGAAACGTACATAATTCCTATTTTTTTCTCCCTTGTTGGTACATTTTTTTACGCTGGTAATACCAAAAAATCATACTTGCTTTCGGGTTTTTTTATGGCTTTTGCCTGTTTGTTTCATCAAATTCAATTTTTTTGGTGGCTCATTTTTGGTCTTTGGATATGGATGGTTGAAAAACAAAGACCCCTATATCATTTTATGATGTATTCTATTTCTGCACTCATTGTTCCGCTTTGCTATGTGTTAGTGGTTGTTTTTTACTATCACCAAGCATTTAGTTTTGCTACTATTTGGCAATTTACGTTTCAAACATTTTATAATGGAGCTGCTTCACTAGATATTGATTTGATGTATTCCTTTCGATTTGTTGTAAGCATTTTACGTACATTTTTACAGTTTCATCCCAGTATTTGGCTCTGGGTTTCTGGTTCTATTTTATTAGAATGTATAGGAATTAGTTTAGTTGTTGCCCTGGGATATTATTTATACAAATCCTTAAAAGCAGTTTCTTTCAATCAATTCAACACAAACAGTATTGTGTACCTACTTATTATTGCACTAAACCTAGCCTATAGTTTATTAGGAGGCGGCAATTCTGAGTTTATGGTTATGGTTCCATTTTTGGTATGCCTTGTCATTCATGAATGGATAAAAAATATCTCCATCCATTTTTTCATTTTTTCATGTTTAATGCTTTGTTGGAATGTGGTTTTTGGGTTGCTTCCAGCACATTTTATGGTGTTACAACCCTATCAAAAATGGGTAAATCGTGTTAAAGCCAATCCTAATGCCATTTATATACTTCGCGATGCCACCGAAACGAATAGCATTATCTATTACGAAACTGGATTTTTTCCCAAAAATTGTATGATTATTGAGCAATTTCAACATACAAAAATACAGCCCAATCAACTACTTTATACCGATTATCTATCCGAACCCATCATAAAAAATTCTGCTTACTACTTATTGGATACAACACAGATATCGAAACTTGATTCTTTTTTGTTTGTAAAAGTAGATTCGATCGAGCTTTTTGGCAAAAAGCAGTTTTTATTTCGTGGTGATACATTGCATCGTTTTTAGAAAAAAAAGATACTGTTCAAAAAAGTGTGTAAGCTAGTTCAACTTTTGAAAAGTTTTAAACTTTCCAAAAGTTAGAATTTTTCGTCCTTGTTGGTGTTCTCCCACTGGTCTTAGCGTCCGCTAAGACCAGTGTTCAACTTTTGGAAAGTTTTTCACTTTCTAAAACTTTTAATTTCGCCCCTGTTGGTATTCTTTACCAATAAGAAATTTTACTATTTTTCCACAACATTTTGCTTTGTTTCAATGATTTGTTGGTAAGGAACACCAAGAAAGGCGAAATAAATAAATAAAAAAAAGTATTATTTTTAGTTAAATTTTGGGCTTAACTCCCATTTTTTTGAAGTACCAAGCAGGGGCAAATTTTAATTTTTTTTCGGGGTTGGCGGCACTGTCTATTTTGTATTGTTTGTAGTCTAAATCTATTTGGTGGATATCTTGCCACCTAAGTACGCTATCAGCTTTGCGTTTTTTTTCTTTTTGAAAATAGCCAGTTGTATCTATTATTAGGGGTTCTACAACTATTGGTTTACGCTTAGGTATCACTTGTTCTACTCTATCTCCATTAATTTTTACTCCTTTTCTGCCTTTGAGCAATTCTTGTTCTATGTTGTAGTATTTCTTTAAAGAAAGAGAGGAATTCATGTCTGAGAACAATTGATAAAAAGTAGTATTAGTTGAATCTGTTGTTTCATACAAATAAGTGTGATGGTTTGTTAAAAAAATCTGATTATCTACTTTATCATTTACAATAGTAGGAGTAGGGAAATTTGATTTTTTTGAAAAAAAAATGTTTCTAAACCTACTTATTCCAAAATTATACTTTTTTCCATAACTACCTCCATGTCTATTGCTTACTTCATTTAAAACAAATGCAGTACCTAATTTCAAGTGCTTTTGCCCTTTATAAATTTTAGTAATATATATCTTGTGATATCTTAATTCTCTTTCAAATATTTTGCTACCATCAATAAAAGTTAAAGAATCTATTTGATATTGTGTACTTATACAATTTTGGTTAGAGTCAGATGCGTTTTCAGCTTCAAATATAAATTCTGAATTGTCAAAAGTTGTATCAATAATGTTGTTACACCACTTATGAGCCCATTCTTTTCTCATTGTTGCTTGCACTTCAGGAGATTTTGTATATAATTTTTTTGCAAATTTTTTCCAATTATCCCCTTTTTTTTGTGATTTTTCTTTTTTTTGTGCATTTCCTACTATACTTGTCATTAGTAATATAGCTACAATTATTTGTGTTAATTTGTTTTTCATCATCTTTGGTTTTAAAATTTTTGGTAAATGTAAGTTTCGCTCTTGTTGGTATTCTTTACCAACAAGCAATTTTACTATTTTTCCACAACATTTTGCTTTATTTCAATGGTTTGTTGGTGAAGAGCACCAAGAAAGGCAAAAAAGAATACCCCTAAGGCGAAAAATTTGTATTTTTTTAAATCAAAAAAATGAATACATTGCATTATAATAAGAAGTTTTATATTACTAATTAAAATAATTTACTATTATGAGAAATTATACTTTAAAATCTGTCTTTGCGTGTGTTTTTGTATTATTTTCTTTTAGCAGTTATGCAAAAGAAGAAGATAATCAGACAAGTCCTACATTGCAGGTAGGATTAAATGGATTAACTTTTGGAAAAGGAAATCTAGATGCCAAGCTCATTATGGAAATAATTGCTGAAAAACAAGCTGAAATCAAAGCACGAATTACAAAAAATGCACTTCTAGAATGGATGAATGATGCAGGAGCTGCAACTTATGTTTTTTCGGAAGTAATTTTGGAAAGTGTAATCAACGACAAAGATGTAGAAGTAATAACAAGAAAAATTTTAGAACAAACTGTAAATTATCTTTTCACAGCTTATTTGGTTGATGACTGGATTAAAGAATTAAATGGAGACGACTTAAATAAGTTTTTGGTGTTAGCCAAAACGTATGATATTGATTTAAAAAAAGAAGACCTTAATAATGGAGTTTTTGAGCTTTTGAAAAATAAAAGAAAAAACAATAATGACAAAACTCAAAATTATGTTATTGATAAAGAAACTGAATTTATGTCGCTTTTGCTTGATATGGCTAGCTACGCAATTATGAAAAATCAAGACTTAAAAAGATTGGGTTTAATGAGAGTGCCTTATTCTGTTTCGTATGAATATCTAAATAAGTATCTTAATCTAATGCAAAATAGTGGAAAAGATATTACTGTTTCTAGTTATGACTTTTCAAAAATATGTAAAGATATAAATCAAACTATTGCCCTTAAATGTTTACATCAAAAAATAATCAAAGAAAATAAATGTAGTTCAAAAACTAATATCAGTAAAATTGATTCATTAATATCGTATACCCAAAAAGAAAATGCAATCTATTTATATAGTTGCTTAGAAGATAAATTGAAAAATGAAATTAAAAAAAATGAAAAAACTGATTTTTATAAAAGTTTAGGAAACTTTAATTGCCCAGAAACTTATGAAGAGTATTTAAACAAGATTTCTGATATAAGTTATTTGTTTTCTGACAATGCTATAAGTCAGAAATTATCTAAAATAGCATCTTTTGTTAAAGATTATGTAAAAGTAACTGAGAGAGATAATAAAAAAGTATTAGAAGTAAATATAGAAAGCTTTTTAGTGCAGCTACAAGAAATGAAGCCCAGCCGCTACACTAAGGTGGATTTTTTATTTAATGTAGGTGTAAATACAGCCTATTTCTTTAATAAACAGCTTACAATAGAAAATGAACCTTTATACAATTATTCTTATGTAAGCGAAAAAATAGGAATTAAATTTAAACTTGCTGATAGATCTTGGCAGGCTCGAAGTCCAGGAGAGACATATCAATATGGATTAAAAAATTATGTTAAACTAACTCCACCCAAAGAGCCATTTATCAATAATTGGCATTTAATTTTGTATGGTTCTGGTATTTTATATAACTTGATTAATACTGGTAATTCTAAAAATTTTAATAGCCCTATCTTTGGTTTTGGTCCTGGAATAACTTTTTTTAACTTTCTAGACCTAAACATGAGTGTTGGAGTTCCTTTGATTAAAAATATGCCATTAAAAGATATTTTTCAATATCCTTATTTTCAAATAAGCTTTGATATTCGATTTACTGAATATTTATCACGCTTAAATCAAAATAGAAAAGAAAAAGCCCAACAAAAGAAAATTGTTAAAGCATTAAACAATCAAAAATAATATCTCTTAGTTAAAAAAGTAAAAAATATTAATTTTTCACTTTTCAATACTTTTAATTACTAATTAACAAAAAATTAACACCGCACAGAAATACAAAATCATACTAAACTCAAATTTTTTCAGACTTTTATACTTTTATTTCAAAAAAATCGTTTTTTTTACTAATCAATATATGTTTCACTTAAAAACCATCATAGTATGTCGACCGAAAATGTAGTATCGATTGTGATTCCGCCTAGCGAATTGCAGCAAGTATTGTTCAAATTGCAAGAAATAAGCACTATTTTAAAACCTTATTTGATAGCTCTCACTCCCGAAGAGCGTAAAACAATCCCCAAAATGAGCGACAAAACGCAGCCTTTTGTAGAAAAAGCCTTAGATTATGCCTTGTCGAATCCTGAGTTTACGCCTGCATATATGAGTGTGCCCGAATTGCAGATAGACATGAAAGCGGTGCAAGATTTTACTGCCATCATGCAACTGCTCCAACCAATATGCGACAACGTGAGCGATACCGAAATGCTATCGGGCAGCGAGGCTTATTTGGCAGCCCTTACGTATTACAATTCAGTAAAACACGCAGCCAAATCGAATGTGCCATCTGCCAAAGCCATTTACGAAGACCTCAGCAAACGCTTCGAAGCCCAAAAAGCTAAAGGCAAAAAACAAGACTAAGTCAGTAAATAGCTTGCCGAAGCGACCAAAAACCTCACTAAAGCGAGTATTTTACTCGCTTTAGTTGTTTATAAGCCATTGTAGTTTGTTGTTTTCTCGCTAAAGCAAGTAAAAAGCTCACTAAAGCAAGTAAACAACTCGCTTAGATTAGCGAAAGTGAGCTAAAGCGAGCAAAAAGAGTGTTGAAGTTACATTTTTACTTGCTTTGATGGCCTTTTTACTTGTAAATGAATAAAATTAGGGTTGGTTGGGTTGTAGTTTTGTTTCAGTTACAAAATATGATTTAAGTTGTAGTTTATATAAAGTTGGCTAGTTGTTAAAATAACCCCCTCCAAAATCAATTTTTGCTTTGGGTTAGACAAATGTTTTGTGTTAATTCTTAAAAAAATGATACTCTTTATTTTTATTATACTATTTTAGGTATTAAATTTGATTTAAAATTGTTTAATATGATAAAAAGGGTTCAAGTTATATTCTACTGCTTAGTATTTTCTATTTTGTGTCAGGCACAGCTGCCTTATCCATTGCCTGTAAATGTGGATACTTCGCAGTTTGGACGAAAAATTCAACGAACGATGAGGTTGCTCGCCACAAGTACCCCAACTAAAAGAAACACTGTTAAAATAATGGTCTATGGCCAGTCCATAGCAAAACAAGAATGGAGCGATTCTGTAAGGTTATATATCAAAAAAAAATATCCTTATGCCCATCTAATTATGATAAATCGGTCTATTGGTGGTTGTTGGGCAGGTTGTTTAGAAGACTATGTGGCTTATGATATCAAAACATTTTATCCTGATTTGATTCTTTTTGATGTATATGGTTGGGGACAGTGGGGTGGCGATCAGGGAAATCAATATGAAAATATATTGAACTATATTCGCACAAACACAACGGCCGAAATTGGTATGCAAAACCACCATGTAACAGGTACAGAATTTAGAAATGAAAATAGTGGTGGAGCTAGATATTTTGAAGAACTGGCCACAAAATATGGCATAGAGCTGATAGATGTGCGTACCCGTTGGCTTCAATACCTGAATGATAACAACGTAGCAAATGCCAACGACCTCACTACAGATGGCACACATCTGAACCAGTGGGGCAATTTTTTGATGGCTCGCTTGTATCGACCATACCTTAATTATAAAAGCAACTGGGCCAGCGACACCTTTGGATTAGTAAAAACGTATGTAGTAGGGCAAGATATATTTGCAGTAAATGGCAAAATAACACTCCCATTCAATGGCAGCAAAGTAGACCTAGTACATGCCAGCCCAGTGCCAAACATGGATAGTGCAGCCGTATTTATAGACAATAAAAGACCATCAACCATTGCTGGTAATGTGATGTTTACTCGCCCCAACGATGGCTATGATACTATTTTTAGACATTATCCAGCAGTAGATTTTCCTTGGCAAACGGGCACTATTGCCAAGTTTGAAAACCCAACCAGTTTGCTAAAAGCCCAAAACTGGACTTTGAGTTTTGTAACCTACAATGCCAATGTTAATTTTACTTACAATGTTTCGGGTTCTGCCACTGGCAACGATGGCTCTGGTAGTTCAAATATCGACAATAATTATAACACCTCTGGGGCTGATTTTAATTCTACTTCTGGGCAAGTAAGGTTTCTGAACGACAAATTTTATTTTAATAATGGACCTTATGCCCCCTTGCCACTAGCCCCAGGATACACCATTAAATGGCAAGCTAAGGCTTTTTATACAGATACTTTTTGTCCAACTACCATCTCTGGTGGTGCCATAGATAGTGTATCTGTCTTAGCTCAGGGGCTTACCAACGATAATCATACTTTGGTATTAGATGCCAAAGGCAATAAGAACACACCTATCAAAGAAATTCGTATTTATAGACCATTTTTTAACAGAACAAATCCAAATTTTACAATAACAGCTCCAAATTTAATAACAAAAAACCCACCAAGTACTTGTGCAGGTGCTTTTATAGACCTTACCAAAACATTTGTAGACACCAAAAGCATCACAGGTATTGTAACCTATTGGGCCAATGCACTAGCTACTATCAGCGTAACCTCGCCCAACATGGTCAGTGTAGCTGGGGTCTATTATATCAAAAAACAAGCCATAGTGGCTGGTATTTCTGATATAAAACCTGTAACAGTTCTAGGATTTAATATATGTAATCCAAACTTGGTGGTTACAAATCCTGCTGCAAGTTGCTTGGGTTCTACTGCCAATATTACTTCTACTTTTGTAGATGCCAATGGTGTAGCTGGCAGTATTAGCTATTGGTCTAATGCCACTGCCACAGTAGTACTACCCAATCCTACATCTGTATCTGTGCCAGGCATTTATTATATCAAAAAAACCTCAGCCATAAATGGGAGCAGTGATACAAAGGCAGTATCTGTTTTTGGAATTAATTGTCAGCCCAATTTGTCCATCAGCCAACCTAGCCCTATCTGTGAGGGCAATACAATAAATATAACGTCTTTGTTTACAGACGTAAACTCTGTAGCTGGCACAGTAACCTATTGGACAAATGCGGCAGCAACTACCACTCTTATTGGGGCAAATGCCGTGTCGATTTCGGGAACTTATTATATTAAAAAAAACCACACATCTGGGCTTAGCGATACAAAACCTATCAATGTAACTGTCAATTCATTGCCCATAATTACAGTAAAAACACCTCAAAATATATGTGCTGGAAATATAGCAAACATTACTGCTTTGGGAGCCAATTCTTATGCTTGGTATCCAGGCAATGTTTCTGGAAATAGTATATCTGTTTCGCCTCTCACAAATACCAATTATACGGTAAGAGGCACAAGTTTACAGGGATGTTCTAAGACTAATATTTTCAATTTTACAGTCCTATCAACACCAATTTTTAATATATCAGGGGCTACAAGCATCTGTACTGGCAATGCCACTACCCTCACAAGTACAGGTACCAATAGTTATCAGTGGTTTCCTGGCGGCTTGGCTGGCCAAATACAGTCGTTTAACCCATCCACCAATACCAATTATACTGTTGTAGGCACCGACCTCAATGGATGCAAAGCAAGTCGATTGTTTACTATCTCTGTAAGTGGCTCGCCTGCACTGGCCATCAATGGCACCAAAAATGTATGCCAGGGAGCATCTACCACATTAGTAGCCACTGGCACCAATAGCTTTACTTGGATGCCAGGCAGTATAGCAGGAGCTACTTTGGTAGCCAACCCTAGTAGCACCACAACCTATACAGTGATTGGGTACAATAACCCTACTTGCCAAAATACAGCTTTTGTAACTATTACTGTCGATGCTTTGCCTATGGTATCCATCAATGGCATCATGAGTATTTGTGCCAACCAAAATACCACCATTACGGGCAGTGGTGCCAATGGTTATACTTGGTTTCCTAATAGTATGGTGGGAACAAATCAAGTACTAGCACCTATATCTACCACAAACTACACAGTAGTAGGCACCAATTCGTTTGGTTGCAACAACTCAATGCTATTTACCATTACAGTCAATGCCTTGCCTTTAGTATCAACCACAGGCAAAAAGTCTATTTGCATAAACGAATCTACCACCATTTCAGGCACTGGTGCCAATAGCTACACTTGGCTACCAGATAATAGTACCAATAATAGTGTCATCTTAAATCCAATATCAACCACAAATTATACTTTGATAGGAGTTAATAGCAAAAACTGCATCAATCATCATATATTTACATTGACAGTATTTGGTTTGCCCAATGTAGTAGCAACTACATCTGGTGCAGTATGTAGTGGACTCACGGCCTATCTATCGGCCACTGGCGCTAGTTCATATACTTGGATGCCTGGCAATCTGACTGGCCAAAATATTAATCAAATACTTACTGATTCAAAATCATATACAGTAACAGGTACAGATATAAATGGATGCAAAAAAACTACTTTAGTAGACCAAATTATTAATCCACTGCCAATAGTAACTATAAGTGGAAACATGAAAATATGTGAAGGCAAAAGCACAACTATTACTACTACAGGGGCACCATTTGTACTATATCAACCAGGTGGATTTATTAATTTGGCCACCACACTCAACCCTACCACAACTACTACTTATACCGTAAAATCAACCTCAAGCAGTGGATGTTTTACTTTTAGTAATTTTACAATTACAGTTTTGAGTGCACCAAAAATAGGAGCTACCACAACAGGGGCAGTTTGCATAGGTGCTTTAGCAAGTATTACTGGATTTGGTGCAATAACTTACTCCTGGATGCCAGGCAGTTTTGTTGGGCAAACCATAAACCCATTAGTTACAGCTGCAACCATATTTTCTATCACAGGTACAGATGCCAATGGATGTACTTCAAATAGTGTTGTAAATCAAACTATTTTTCAACATCCAATTTTTACAATTAATGGCTCAAACACTATTTGCAATGGCGAAGCCACTACCCTCACAAGTACAGGCACCAATAGTTATCAGTGGTTTCCTGGCGGCTTGGCTGGCCAAATACAGTCGTTTAATCCATCCATCAATACCAATTATACTGTTGTGGGCACCGACCTCAATGGATGCAAAGCAAGTCGATTGTTTACTATCTCTGTGAGTGGCTCGCCTGCACTGGCCATCAATGGCACCAAAAATGTATGCCAGGGAGCATCTACTACATTGGTAGCCACTGGCACCAATAGCTTTACTTGGATGCCAGGCAGTATAGCAGGAGCTACTTTGGTAGCCAACCCTAGTAGCACCACAACCTATACAGTGATTGGGTACAATAACCCTACTTGCCAAAATACAGCTTTTGTAACTATTACTGTCTACTTGGATGCCAGGCAGTATAGCAGGAGCTACTTTGGTAGCCAACCCTAGTAGCACCACAACCTATACAGTGATTGGGTACAATAACCCTACTTGCCAAAATACAGCTTTTGTAACTATTACTGTCAATACTTTGCCTATGGTATCCATCAATGGCATCATGAGTATTTGTGCTAACCAAAACACCACTATTACGGGCAGTGGTGCCAATGGTTATACTTGGTTTCCTAATAGTATGGTGGGAACAAATCAAGTACTGGCACCTATGTCTACCACAAACTATACAGTAGTAGGCATCAATTCGTTTGGTTGCAACAACTCAATGCTATTTACCATTACAGTCAATACTACTCCAAATATTACGATTGATTATCCTAAAACGATTTGTAATGGCACATTGGTCGTGGCTAGTGCCAGTGGAGCTGCTTTTTATCAATGGCTTCCTACAAACAATATCAACAGTATAGCCCAACTTTCGGTATCAGGTATTGATGTTTTTACAGTAGTAGGCACAAGCAATTTTGGTTGTAAAACAACACAAACCATACAAATTGGAGGCAAAGATTGCCCTACCACACAAGAAAAAGGAGTATTAAAAAGTATAGAATCCAGTATAAATATTGTGCCAAATCCAGCGAGTCATGTCATAAAAATAATAACTGAAGAAAGCCTTAAATCAGTAATAATATATGATATGCAAGGAAGAGAAATCAGAGAATATCATCAAAGCTATATTGATGTAAGCCATCTTGCCAATGGGACATACTTATTAAAAATAAAAAATATAAATGATGTAGAAAGTATGAAAAAAATAGTGATAAGCAAATAAGATAATATTTAAAAAAGCCTGATTGCTACGTGGGTTATGGCATACAAAAACAACTTATTTGTATGCTGTGTGCCAAAGGCAACGATCGAAACTCCCAACTCCCAACTCCGAACTCCGAACTCCCAACTCCCAACTTATAACTTATTTATCGTTTCTAAAATTGATTTCATATTAGCAATTTGGAAAGGTTTTATAAAATGACCGTCAATTAAATTCATACTTTTCAATTCGTTGCATTTTATAGAATTATCTTGGCCAGAGAGCACAAAAATGTGGGTTTTTTTATTGATAATATTTTTGATTTTTTGAAATTGATTTAGAAAATCCCATCCATCAACCAGAGGCATCTGTATATCAAGCAGGATTAAATCTGGAAGTTTATCACTATCATCAATGTTTTCGTTAAAATAATTAAGTGCCGAAAATCCAGAGGGCATCAGTATTGTTTGGCCTTCGTAGTTTAGTTTTTGTAAAATATGTTGTGTTATAAATAGCGAAACATCGTGGTCGTCTATTAACATTATTTTTTTAAATCTATTCATGTTTATTCATTATTAGTAGTTGTTCCATCAAAGAGGCTATTTCGCTTTGTATTTGTTGGTATAAAATTATAATTTGATTTATGTCTTTTTTGGTTTGAGCAGATTTATGTATGAGTTCAAATGTTTCGCCAATGTGTGTTTTGCCAATATAATAAAAAGCTGTTTTTAATTTGTGCGAGATATTCAATATTTCAGAAAAGTTATACGTTTCTAAACTTTTTTCAAACACAATTTTATCTGCATGTAAGCTATTTACAAAAATAGAAACAAAATCTGATATTTCTGAATCTGTGAGCAAAAAGTTATTTTTTAAGTAAGATATTACATTAATCATCCTATTGCTTTTTAAAAATTTTTAAAGATGGGTCATAATAGTTAAAAAAAGTTGCATATTCGCTTGGTAAAGCATCAAAATGACCTATCACAAGGATTCCATCTTTTTTGAGGGCTTGATGAAAAAGTTTTAAGACTTTCATTTTAAGAGTTTCATTAAAGTATATCATTACATTTCTACAAAAAATAATATCAAATTGTTTGTTCATAACGTCAGACACCAAATTATGTTGCTTAAAATCAGTTTGAGGTTTGATAGTATCTTTTATTACTCCCACTGAATCATTTTTTGTATAATATAAATTAAAATTTCCAGTTTTATTGATTAATTGGTAATTTTTTTGATATTTATGCAACAGATCTAAGTCATATTCTCCTTTTTGGGTTAGGGCTATAAAATGATGGCTCAAATCGGTTACAGTAGCCTTTGTGATAGGCAATAAACCTGCTTCTTTAAGGATTATGGCCATAGAATAGTACTCTTCGCCAGTAGAGCAACCTGCATGCCAAATATCTAAAGAGTTAGTAGATAAGAATTTTTTTAGATAAGTATTTTTTAAATGTTCCCAAACTGGAGGATTTCTAAACATTTCTGTAAGGCCAATCGAGATTTCATCTTTAAAATAGGTGGCAAATGGAGCATCGTAAAGTAATTTTTGCCATAATTGAAGTATGTTTTCAAAATTATTTTTGTGCATAATTCTTGATATTCGCCTTTTGAATGAAGTGGGTTCATAATCAGAAAAATCAAGGCCATATCTATTTATCAAGGCAAAGGTAATAGAGTTGAGCTCTTCGTCTGTAATGTCATTTTGTACAAATTTGTTCATTATTGGAGATATAAGCTATCGTTTTTTAATATCAAAATGGCATAATAACAAGATACTTTATTGGATAAATCCAAACCAGCAGAAATAGTAATATTAAAAAACATGGGCGGATGTGTTCCTAAATGAATGTGTAAATCTTCTATGATTGGCACTTTGGTTTCTGGGAAATTTTTGATTTTATCGATAACTTGGCTTGCATTATTTGGGTTTGAAATCATGTCTATAAAAGTGTAACTTTTGAGGTCTTTTCGTTTTATATTCAACTTGTTTAGAAAAAAAGGATTAGCAGATTTGACCGTGTAATCGAGATTGAGTTCAAGCAATCCTACAGATTCGTTTAAGGCTTGCAGTTTGTTGAGGTATTCTTTTTCTTTTTCTTTTTGGTCGGTGGTAAAGCTGGCAAACATCAAAATTTTAAATACACGTTTGTCGAGAGAGTAAATGGGATTAAATGTTACATCCATCCAAATTTCTTTGCCATGTTTGTTAATTCTCTTAAATTCGCCAGAGTTAAAATTACCCTCTCTGAGGCTTTGCCACATCATTTTATGTATTTCTGAATCTATCTCATCTTGAGGAATAAAAATAGATTCGTTTTTGCCCACAATTTCGTGTTTCTCGAATTGCATCACTGACAAAAACATATCGTTTGCATCTAAAATATTGCCATGAGTATCAAAATGTATGCAGGCATTGCTTTTGTTGATAGCGTCCAAAATTGATTTGGTCAGGTTGGTTTCGGCCAATAATTCTATCAAATTTTGGTTTAGTGTTTCTTGGGCATTTTTTAGTTCTATTTCGTTTTCGAGTAATATTTTTTCTTTAACAGTAAGCTCTTCGGCATTTTTCTTAGAAATTTCAAATAGATGGCTCATGGTAGCACTCGATTTGAGGTATTGATAGGTATAGGCAAAGTTGGTCGCAATTTTCTTTATAAAATCTATTTGATAGGGTTCAAAAGTGTTGAGAGAGGCTATTTCTATGGCGCCAAGTGCAGTATTGTTGATCACTGTGGGCACTATAAGTACACATTTTGGGGCTGTTACTCCTAAGCCAGATTCTATAGTGAGGTAAGTTTCTGGCAAATTGTCTATAAATATAACTTCTTTTGTTCTTATACATTCGCCCACTAATCCTTCGTCTAGGTCAATTTGTTCTTTTTGTTGGTTTTTAGAAAACGCATAAGAAGCCAGCAATGATATAAAAGAAGGTTGATTGTCGTTTTCTTGTATTACAAAAATACCACATTGATTAGCATTGACATACTTTACGAGATTAGAAACAAGAATTCGTCCTAAAACATCAAGGTTTGAATTAAGATTTTCTCTAAAAATTTGGTCAAATTTGGCATATCCATCAATGGCCCAGTTGCGTTTTGTTTCCTCTTCGTTGGCTAGTTTTAATTTCTGACGCATAGTTACCAACATCTGTGCTAGGTCGTTTTGTGGGTTTTGAAAAACAAATGATTTTTGAAAATCTCCATTACCAATGATTTCGGCAAAGGCAATAGCCTCGTTTTTATTAGTTTTTAATTCAATTATTTTTTTTTCTAACTCAAATAAGTAACTTTTTTTTGAATATTGATACTGTTGAAGTTCTAAATCATCGTTTTCGATAAGTGATTTTATCGATTTTAGTGGTTTGATATAGGTATTGTATATCCAAAGCAACAAAATGGTATAAGCAGTAATATTTAGTAATATTAATAAATATACTGCTCGATTGAGTTGTGTATAATTTGTAATACATATTACTATAATGATAGCTACAAGGATAATAAAAAATTGTACTAAAAAATACCTAGATTTAAGATTATTGTTTGACATGTTGATTATTGATTTGTATTAAAATCCATTACCCATATAAATTCTGATAATATACTGTGTTGTTGTATGTTGAACTTTGTGTTAAAATAGAAAATTAAATGATTGTTTTTTTGGTCAGAATCAATCATTTCGTCTAATTGATAACTTTGGATAGACATCAGTTGTGGCACATGTGCATGCGTTTTTATGGCCAAATGATTAGAAAAAACAGTAACAACAGCAGCCGTAAGAATGTTGTCTAATTCTAATAAAATAGCATTTTGCATCTCTTCTTGATCCTTGTAAGGCTCTGGCAGACAAACCAAAAACAGATTTTGAGCGTCCAATGGCTTTATTTTCAAGTAACTTTTGCCTTTGAGTGCCCCTTTGAGTTCTGATAATAAAACAATAATAGGGTCGTTTTGATTTTCGGTCTTTTCGTTTTCGTGTTTTGTGCTTACTATCTCAAGTTTTACTTCTTTATTGATAAACGATGAAAATACATTTGCTGCATGTTGTAGTGCTTCTTCAATCAAACTTTGATTGATTGTCATATTTTTATTTTTCATATTTGATTTAATAAAGCCAAAAATGCAACTATTAGAATTAAATTAATGTAAGATTTATCGCAATTATAGTTCTTAACCAGCATTTTAGTAAATGAAAATAAGTTATATTTTAAATCAGAATCAGCCCAATGTTTTACTTCATTGAAATCTGACAAGTGCCTATCCAAAGCCTTTTTTCACTTCATTCGCTTGCTTATTTCAATAATAAAACTTTTTTTAGTAATATATTAGCAATATGAGTAAGTTAAGATAATCCAATCTTAAATTTTTTATTGCTCAAATGTAAAGATAAATATGTTTTTAAAATACATTTTTTTGACTTAATTTTTATGTTAATATTCAATCGTGGATATTTATGCTATTGAGTAATAATTGTTTAATAACAACTCGGAGGTATGTGATATACAAAACACCTCACTTATTTGTGTGATGAGTGCCACAAACCAGGGTGGAGAATGAGAAATACTTTTTTTGAAACTAGAGTATTTGTCAGGGTTTTACCTAAAAGTTAATTACAATTTTTTTGGTTTTATTATTTTATATCATTCACAAAGTGAATGATTTGAAATAAAATAATTTTTTTAAACTTTAATTTAAGATATATTTGAAATCTTAAATGAAATATGCCAATCAACTCGTTTCCAAAGGCTAATTTTTTAGATTCAATTTTAGAGATTCGACAACTCAAAACAAGTTTTAATACAGAAAATGGCGTATTCAAAGCTGTAAATGACGTAAGTTTTAGGGTAAGAAAAGGCCAAACCATAGGAATAGTTGGAGAATCTGGTTCTGGCAAATCAGTTACATCCTTGTCGATACTACAGTTGCTGGCTTCCAATGGCTATATCGAAAGTGGAGAAATAATATTTAACTCCAAAAAACTAGGCCCTGTAGATTTGTCGAAAATGACTGAAAAAGAAATGCAGAGCCTTCGTGGAAACGAAATTTCCATGATTTTTCAGGAGCCAATGACATCGCTTAATCCTGTTTTTACATGTGGTAATCAAGTCATGGAAAGCATCATTTTGCATCAAAAAACTGATTACAAAAAAGCAAAACAACTTACCATAGAATTATTTGAGAAAGTACAATTACCTAGACCAGAAGCCATCTTTGATTGCTATCCTCACGAAATTTCTGGCGGCCAAAAACAACGCGTAATGATTGCCATGGCTATCTGTTGTAATCCCTCAATATTAATTGCTGATGAGCCAACTACTGCCTTGGATGTAACAGTGCAAGCCACAATTCTTGATTTGATGCGCAAATTAAGGGATGAAAACGATACTTCAATTATTTTTATAACCCACGATTTAGGTGTTATTGCCGAAATTGCGGATCGAATTATAATCATGCATCAAGGCAAAATTGTAGAGCAAGGCACCGTTTGGAATATTTTTTCTAATCCTAAGCATCCATACACCAAAGGTCTTTTGGCTTGTAGACCAAAAGCTGAATTAAAATTAAGAAAACTACCCACCATTGCTGATTTTGTGGCTTTTGATACGCAAGGAAATGCTAGTGAAATCAAAACCAAGATTTTTGACTCTGTAGACGATGCTATTTTTAGGAATATAATTTCTGACCAAGAGTATAAACTAAGGGAAACCGAAATAATGAATGGCAAAACAATTTTGTCGGTCGAAAACTTAAAAACGTATTTTCCAATCAAAAAAGGCTTTTTTAAGAAACCCACTGATTTTGTAAAAGCAGTAGATGGTGTTACTTTTAGTGTAAACGAGGGCGAAACACTGGGTCTAGTAGGCGAATCTGGATGTGGCAAAACCACTCTTGGGCGTACTATTTTACGATTGGTAGAACCTACAGAGGGCAAAATAATATTTAATGGGCAAGATATAACCGCATTTTCGCCAAAAGAAATGCAGTTATTGAGAAAAGATATGCAAATTATTTTTCAAGATCCTTACTCATCGCTCAATCCACGCATACCTATTGGCGAAGCCATACTCGAACCCATGCGTGTACACAAAATATTTGATAATGACACCAGTCGTAAGAAATTTTTGTTTGAATTATTAGACACAGTGGGGCTCAAACAAATGCACTACAACAGATATGCCCACGAATTTTCTGGTGGCCAAAGGCAGCGCATCTGCATTGCTAGAGCCTTGGCTTTGCAGCCCAAATTTATCGTTTGTGACGAATCTGTGTCAGCTCTTGATGTATCTGTGCAGGCTCAGGTGCTAAATCTGCTCAATTTACTCAAAGAAAAATTCAAATTTACTTGCATTTTTATATCTCACGACCTATCTGTGGTTAGGTTTATGGCCGATAGAGTCATTATTATGAACAAAGGCAAAATAGAAGAACAAGGTTTTGCCGATGATATATACACAAATCCACAATCAGAATATACCAAAAAACTCATTCAATCAATTCCCAAAGGCATAGTAGAGAATATTAAAATGCAAAAAATTATCAAGAAATATGAAAATACTATCGAATAAAAGCCAATTTTTCTACGCTAACATTTTATCTAAACATCAAAATCAATCATCTGTTCAAACGAGTAATTCGTAGTCTTGTGCTATGAAAAAAAGCGAGATATATTACGAATTTTAGATAAAAGCAGTTTCAACTCCATTAATAAAAATACATTTAAAATTTACTGTCATCTTGGTTTGCCCTGCCCCTACAATATAATCCCAACATTTATAATCAATGCAAGAGTTATAATATAGGTATATTCCCAAAAAGAACTGTTGTATCTTTTTACATCCATTGTTTTGAGTTGATTGTAAAAAGTATCGTACTCACGCCTGTCTCTAAACGAAATCAAAATGGGGTCTTTCTTAAATTTATATACAATTTTTAAAAACGGTTGCCCATAAACCCCTTTCTTATTTTTCTTACTTCTTCAAAATAAATGGTGTCTGATTTTTTTTCGATAACATAATCTATAACCATAGATTTTGAAAATAGATATAGCATAGCTTTTGGGTTTTTTTTCACTGCAAATGCGTTTCTAAAATTTGGAGCAACCTCTATATCAAAGCTATCTGACCCAAAAAATATGTTTTCATTTGTTGCCTGAACAACAAATGAAAACAAAATCAATATACCAAACGTGTATTTTCTCATATTAATAAGTGTAATATTTAACATTTAGACCAAACTAAAATCATACCAAAACTTCTTGTAAATAAGTAATAATATAATATTTAATGACGTTTACTTAACAATCAGCTTATCTTTCTCCTTTGGATAAATACTAAGATAGAGGCAATAAAAAATGCTTAAGTAAACGACATTGATATAAAATTGTTAATTTAAAACCAAAAATACACAAATCAAACCTGTAAGAGCAACATCAAATCCATAAAATGTATATCCAAGAGCTCTTAAATCTTTATAGGCTATGTTTTCATTTTTTTTGAGAATTTTTGTTAGATTTTTTCTTTTTATTTTTGAATCAATTTCAACTAATATTTTTTTGTTTAATTCATATTTTATTACCAATGTATTTGTTTTAAACATACCATATCCAGCAGATTTTATTTTAGACATCTCTAATTTTAATATTATAGTATCCAAATCCAATGACTTGATACAAATATATTGATTATGTGCCTCTAATCTACATTTTTGATAAGTAGTTTTGTTTTTCTTACTTACAAAGCCAACATTTGCATCCAAAATTAAGGTGGAATCTATCGTTTGACAAATTGTTTTATTAGATAAAAACAAAATAAATGAAAATAATATCACATTTTTGAATAGTTTCATCCTGCTCAGTTTCTTATTTTTGTTCCAACATTTGATGCAAAGTTTTTTGTAATGATCAACCTTGTATGTAGCACTAAAAATACTCCAATTATAAGTTTTAGCTGAACCAATGACTATCGTGTAAAAACCAAAAAACTTACGCATCAGGTATATTTGGTTCTACAAGTCTTTTGAGTTTGTCGAGGCTTTCTTGCCATCCCAAATAGCACATTTCTACGGGTATAGCCTCTGGCAGGTTTTCTTGGGTAGCAAAAATTTCGGTGCCACACAACACTTTTTTAAACTCAATAGTAGTAATGATTTGGCCTGGCAAGTCTGGGTTGTCAAACTGGTCGGTATATTTTAATTTTTGGTTGGGTACAATCTCCAAATATTTGCCACCAAACGAGTGCTCATGGCCAGTACCAAAATTGATAAAAGTCATTTTGTAGGTGCCACCAATGCTCAAATCAAAGTGGTGTACCTTGCCTAGAAAACCATAAGGCGGCATCCAACCAACTAAGGCATCGGCATCTGTAAATGCTTTATACACTTTTTCTACAGGAGCCGCCAATACTCTGTGTAATTTTACCGTATTTGACATAGTATGTTTTTTTAAAATCTATCGTAAAAATATTGATTTTTTTGTTTTTCAGAAATTTTTTGAAAAACAAAATTTATTTTAATCAAACAATATACCGCCAACCAAGTTGAATATCCACAAAAGTAAATTCTTGAATATCCAACCTGACCTTATTTATAGACCTCATTTTTATGATTTTGAAGAATCAAAATTACTTTTTGAACATCTTTTGCACTCGCTCAACTGGCAAAAATCCTATATTACTATCTTTGGCAAACACATAGCTGAGCCACGCCTTACGGCTTGGTATGGCTCCAAGACTTATACTTATTCGGGCAAAACTATGCCTGTTACTCCCTGGGAGGCTACTCTTTTTGACATTAAAACAAAGATAGAAAACGACACAAAACTGGTTTTCAACAGTGTATTGTGCAATTTGTATCGCAATGGCAGCGATAGCATGGGCTGGCATGCCGACAACGAAGCCAGCCTTGGGCCTCGGCCTACGATAGCCTCTGTTAGTTTTGGTGCTAGTCGCATAATTCAGTTTAGAGAAAACGCCAATCTTAAAAATATCCAAAAACTAGCATTAACCTCAGGTTCGCTTTTGATTATGCAAGGCACCACACAAGACTGCTGGAAACATCAAATTGCTAAAACCACAAAAGTACAAAACCCTAGAATAAATCTTACTTTTAGAAATATAATATAGCTGAATTTCTAAAAACAAATAAACAATTAATTATTGCAAAAACTTACCACTTTTGATGCCTGTTTTCCAAGCCCAAGCGTGTTTTATAATTTCTCTCACATCTTTGTAGCTGGCCTCCCAGCCCAATATTGATTTGGCCTGTGCAGGATTGGCAAACAAAAATGGAGGGTCGCCAGGTCTACGTTCGCCATATTGTAAAGGGACTTTTTTGCCTGTTACTTCTTCGGCCATGGCTATCATTTCTTTTACCGAAACCCCCACGCCAGTGCCAAGATTGCATACGACAGATTCGTTTTTGGTTTTGATATAATCCAAAGCCGCCAAGTGAGCTGTGGCCAAATCGTTTACATGGATATAATCACGTACACAAGTGCCATCTTGGGTTGGATAATCGGTACCAAAAATCGTTATATGTGATCTATCGCCCTGTATGGCATCCAAAATAAGTGGGATAAGATGCGTTTCGGGGTTGTGGTCTTCGCCAATCAAGCCATCAGGCGAGGCACCAGAGGCATTGAAATACCTCAAAAAAGCGTATTTAAAATCATAAGCCCTTTCGTAATCTTTAAGTATCAATTCGAGCATATATTTGCTCATTCCATAAGGATTGATAGGGTTTTGAGGGTGTAATTCGTCTAGTGGAGCATATTGTGGATTGCCATAAGTGGCACAAGTAGACGAGAAAATAAAAGTTTTGCAACCATATTTTCGCATCACAGATAGCAAATTAAGTGGTGCTGAAATATTATTTTGGTAATATTTTTCTGGTTCGCTCATCGATTCGCCCACCGAAGCATAAGCCGCAAAGTGTATGACAGCATCAATATCATGGTACTCAAATATACGCCCCAGCAGGTCAGTATCGCCAAGATTGCCAACTACTAATTCGGTTTCTGGGTTTAGTATGGCCTCACGGTGGCCGTATTCTAAGGTATCTATAACGATTGGCTCGAGGCCTTTGTCTACCAACATACGCACAGTGTGCGAACCTATATAACCTGCACCGCCAGTTACTAATATTTTGCCCATATTTATTTAATTTTTCGGTTGCAAAGTAACTATTTCGTTTATAATAATCAAAAAATAGGAGCTATAATAATTTAATAAAATAGCGTTTGCACGAAACCTAAAAATATAAATTATACCATTTTGTCTTCAAACGAAAATTCTAGATGTATTTTATTCATTTTTAAAATAGCACTTATTGAAGGTTTATAAATTCTAATGGCGTTGGGTGCATACTGATAGCGCACATAAGTTTTAGATAATTTTTTTTCGGTTGTTGAAGTAGATTTTTTCATGAAAGCATACAATTAAATGTATGCAATAATATATACAATTAATCCAACAAAAGTCCAATTTTATAAATTTAGACATCTTTTTTTTGCTAAATCAAGCATAAATTGATTATTTTTTCTAAAAATAGGTAATCTCATCAATCTGGTATCAAAATTTAGTTTGTTAGACACTTGTCTTTGTATTAAAACAATATTTATTTCTTATTTAATATAATTCTATGTCGTTTACTTAATAATCAGATTATCTTTCTCCTTTGGAGAAAGACTAGATAGAGGCAATAAAAATTGCTAAAGTAAACGACATTGAAATATAATTTTCAGAAAGACGAAGTAAAATTTAACTAGATTAAAAGATAACAAGAAACTTCTTTTCATATAAATATACATATTTTTTTAAAAGCCCCACCCAAACCAACCCATTATTCGTAATCTTGTGCATACTCAAAAGCATATAAGACTACAAATCCTAAATAAATTGTAGTTTCTAACTATATTAACAAAAAAAGTAAAACTTATGACATAATTTATAAAATCCACACTATTCATAATTTTAATCCAAACTTACTACGAATTTAAAATAAAATCAAGTTTTCAACTACATCAATTAAAATAAAATATTACCTTTGCACCATCAACTAAAATTGTACTATACTAAGAATATAAATAAACAAAAAACCTATGAAAACTAGCACCTTTATTTTTGCCATAGCAATAACCACAAATACGCTTTTAGCCCAAAACGAACACCTAAAACCAAAGCAATTTCCCAAAGAAACTGCCACCAGAGACCAAGTCCAAAAATGGATAGATAGCACCATGCTATACAACGACACCATGCAAGATGTGTGGAAAAAGCAAAATGAAATACAAAAAGTAGAAACTGATTCAAAACGTGATAACGAAGTTGCAGAAATAAACAGAAAATCAAAGGCTGAATATGCTAAAAAAAACTATGAAGTAGAAATGGCTGCATTAACTAAAGACATAGAAGAAGCAGACTTTATTTTTCAAGGAATATTAATTGACCACCAATTTTATGAAGCAGGAAGCGATCCTTATGAAAGAAAGTATAATATGATTGGCGGAGAAGCTTATGTGTTTTGTAATGCAAAAGTTTTTGAAATTTTTAGAAAAAATGCTAATTATTCTATTGGTGGAGCAACTTTTAAATACAAAACTAATAACAAAAGAATTGCTTACTTAGGAGGTGGTAATTTCACAGTGAAAAATGGTGTAATAACAAATTCATTTTATTACACAGGCAGTAACTATTTTAGTCCAGGAATGATTAAAAATATATTTACAACACTAGACTCTTGTAATAAATATTTTGAACGATTCAAAAATTTGGATATGAGTAATGAATATCTAATAAACAGTAGATTGTCATGGCCTGATTTGGAAGAATATTGTAAAAAAAACAAGTTTACTTATAGTGATTTTTTAAAAGATTTACGCAAACAAACAGGATTCAAAAAAAAACTTCAACAAGGATTAAGAAACTCAAGAATAGAAGCAACTACTAATACTACATTTGGTATTACAGATTTTTATCCTAAAAATATCAGAGCTGGTTTAGGTGAGAGGCTCACTATTGTAGGTTTTGGCTTTGGAAATACGTTTAACCCCCGCTATTCGTAGTCTTGTGTGTTGGGTTTGAGCCAAGCAGACTACGAATTTAAAATAAAATGTAGTTTTCAACTATATCAATTAAAATAAAATATTACCTTTGCACCATCAACTAAAATTGTACTATACTAAGAATATAAATAAACAAAAAACCTATGAAAACTAGCACCTTCATTTTTGCCATAGCAATAACCACAAGTACGCTTTTTGCCCAAAACGAACACCTAAAACCAAAGCAATTTCCCAAAGAAACTGCCACCAGAGACCAAGTGCAAAAATGGATAGACAGCACCATGCTATACAACGACAGTATGCAAGATGTGTGGAAAAAGCAAAATGCTGAAGCTGAGAAAATGACCCAGCAACAAGAAAATATGCAAAAAATGTCTTTTAAAACATTGCCTGTTGCTTCCGAAAACCAACAAAGAATAAACGATTCTATTGCAAAAGTAAACAAGCAAAATGCGATGGATGAACTTACAAAAAACATTACCAAAGCAGATTTAATCTTTCAAGGTTTTATGTTTAATATTCATTTTAAAGAGGATTTAATTAAAAATGGAGGATTTTTTCCTAGACCTATGTCTGATGCATACAAAAGAACTATCATTAATGGGAAAGAGTATTTTACAGTTAGTTATGAAGTAATAACTATTTTGAAAGGCAAACAAAAGCATAAAATTGGGTTAAAAACATTCTATATTGATGCCAATCAACTTTTAACATATCCATATACAGAAGCAAGTCTTTCTAACATTATTGTAAAAGACAGCATTATTATTGACAGAACAGTAAATCCTAATCATATAACTTCTCGTGCATATCATTATACTGGCTTATTTGATTATAATACGCAAGAAGAGCTATTTAAATTCATGAATAAAAACAATGAGTTAGATTTAAGTGATGCCATAAATATACCAAATTGTATTAACAACACGGGTGTGATGTTTTACGAACAAAAAGAAGCAGAATATAAAAAAGAAGGAATAACTTTTGAACAACGAGCAGAAAAACTGAGAAAAGAATTTAATATCAATAGTAAAAAAAAAAATCAAAACGGACTAGCAAACGCAAGAATGGCAGGGACAACTAATGCCGTTTTTGGCATTACTGATTTTTATCCTAAAACGGTTAGAGCTGGTCTGGGAGAGCGTTTAACCATTGTAGGGTATGGATTTGGCAGTAGCTATAATCCAAATGTTCATATTCAATTCCGTGATGCATTTATTGGCGGTAACCCCACGGGAACTTTTACTGGGTATTTAGAAAAATTGGATGCTGTGGATTATAGCCAATCAGATTGGTCTAATACCAAAATTGTACTTACAGTTCCTTCAATAGTAACACGTTCTGCAAATTATGGTGTTAGAGAAGGAAATCCAGGTTCTGGTTTCTTTTATTTGGTATCTCTAGGTGGTGGCAATTTAATTTTATCATCTG
This sequence comes from Cytophagales bacterium, assembly GCA_013297755.1. GTDB lineage: Bacteria > Bacteroidota > Bacteroidia > Cytophagales > UBA9547 > REAG01. The sequence goes on along the minus strand of JAAFIH010000005.1, from coordinate 52,024 downwards.
TAACATCTCCAATGGCTATCAATATTGATTATTCCCTCATAAATGTAATTAGTGTGAGTGGAGTTGTAAAAACAAGGCTTAATCTTGGTGCGTATCTCACAAACGGTTGCCCTAAATGGTACGAATTTTATGTAGACCCTACCATCAAAAACAATGCTACCATATTAGGCACTGTGCAAAAAGCACTAAAAACATGGAGTGATGCCCTCAATATAGACATTCGATTAAAACAAAACGCCAACAATGAGGTTTTAACTGTAAATGGGCTTTTCTCTAGTGTTGATAACACCAGTAGGCTTTTCTTTACTACCACACTTGGTTTTAATGAAATAATGGCAACACAAGTAAATCCAACTGCTTGTGGAAATAGAGCCTATATGAATAACCCAGATATTGCCATAAACTCTACTATTAATTGGTATTTTCCCTCAGATGGAAACAAACCTCAAGGTTCAAACGATTTTTATGCTACTTTACTTCACGAAATAGGTCATTGTTTAGGTTTAGAACACATTATTGATGATGTAAATCTTGAGCAAGAATTAATGTACTATAAGCAAGAGGTCAATTCCACACTTGGTGTAAATAGAATTTCTTTAAATACAGGAAGAGGAAAAGCCTTAGAAGCAGCACTGCGACAAGTTGTAGATTCAAGAACTATTAATTGGGGAAGTAGCTGTCCATTAGTTTCAACAATTACTGCTTTCGCCCACCCACGCGACACCATAGGCTGCGTAGGAGCAGGCACAGCAAAATTTAAAATTACCATTGCCACCATACCAGGCATGGCTTTTAAGTGGCAAAGGTTTATCCAAACAAACACACCACCAGGCTGGGCAGATAGAGACGATACGCCAGGCTTTTGGGCAGGCACCACCACACCAGAGCTTACAGTAATAGCACCCTCCACAACCCCTCGACAACACACGCCTACGCTGCGTCATTACCATGCCAGGGGGTTGTGCGTATTATTCTAATCCTGCAACTTTGAGATTAGTACCAAGTACAACCTCTGGTATTTCTAACATAACTTACCAAAATACTAATACCTGTAGTGCTACCTTAACTGCTATTAGTCCTTGTTCTGATAGGGTGGGTTGGCAATTATATAAAGTAAGATACCTTAATTATTATTATGATGTTTATTCAACTTTTTATTGGACTAATGTATATTCAGTTTCAGCAAATATAAGTTCAGATTACACACTATATTATCGTCCTATTTTTATATCAAGCAATACAACAACACTTGGGATAAGTTATTTACTAACTCAAAATAATTCTTTAAAACCAATAATAAATACTTCCTCTAGTTTTACAAACAATGGATTATGTTCTGAAACTACAACTTTATCAGCCACAAGTTCTGCAAACAATTATCAATGGAAGTTCCCAAACAATACCACTACTTTTGACACTCTTGCTGGCACAAATGTACCAACATCCGTTGGTGGAACCAATCAAAATCTTACTTTCAATGCTGGTGATTGGACACAATACAGCAAAACCCCTTGGCAAGTACAATCAACCAACGCCTGTGGCACAGCCACTGCAAACATTACCATCAAAAACTGGTGCGAAATCTGCACCACCATACCATCTACCCTTTGCTCCAACAATGCTCGATTGGCCTCAGACGAGCTTTTGGCACCAAATACACCAACAACCAAAACCTTACTATATCCCAACCCTACAGATAGAATCATCAATATACAATCAGACGAAATAATCCAGAAAATATGCCTTTACGACATGCTTGGCACAGAATTGCAATCATTAACCACAAACGACAAAACATACCAGCTAGATATGCAAAACATAAGCCAAGGCTTTTATTTTGTAAAAATATTTACCCAAAACCAAAAATCAGAAACATTTAAAGTACAGATAATGAAGTAAGAAATATGGAAACTTATAAAAAATATCAATTCATATAATTTCCTTTATTTGGCAGATTAACTAAAAATTTTGAGCCTTGCTGTGGGCATGGTCTAGTTATGATTTTTGATAATAAAAAGCAGGTACTTTGCTGTTATTTTTACCAAAAATATTTATTAGACTTTCAATAACCTAGCCAACGAAATTATAGCCTGTCTTTGTAAAAACGATTTTCTAATTTTTATTACAAAATTTAAAAATGGTATTGTCTTATATTTTATTAAATTTTTAGAAAAGCCAACTTAGAAATTTATTAGGAAAATGAATAAAAAAACATCAAAATGTCCTTAAAAAAGACCTTTCCCTTTTGGGGAAAGGGTTGGGATAGGGGTTTTAATTAACTAAAAATAAGTATTTGGGCATTTCAATAATTTTTTTATATAAAAGCCATAGTTGCATATTATTTTTAATAATTTTTAAACAAATATTTATTTTTTTTGGAATGTTATTATTTTAAGATTTATTTTGATTTTAATTATATTTAAGAAACCATGCACATAGACAAAAAAGATATAGCTTCGCACAACGATAAATACATCAAACAACACCACAAAAACTTCGAGTATTTATCATCTACCTTAGAAGACGAAGGACTATCAGTAAAAAAAATAGTAAAAGAGTTGGTAGATTACCAAGTGGCTATACCAAGTTGGGCTTTGAGTACAGGTGGTACTCGTTTTGGTAGATTTCCTGGCGAGGGCGAACCAGTTACTTTTGAGCAAAAATTAGATGATATTGGTCTATTACATGCCATTAATGCCTCGAGTGGAGCAGTATCTATGCACATCCCTTGGGATATACCCAAAGAACCCAAAAAAGTAAAAAAACAAGCCGAGGAGTTGGGTATAAAATTTGATGCAGTCAATTCTAATACTTTTCAAGACCAGCCAGATCAAAAACATTCTTACAAATTTGGTTCGCTATGCCATACCGACAAATCAGTAAGAAAACAAGCCGTAGAACACAATATCGAAGTAATAGAAGTGGGCAAAATAGTAGGTAGCAAATCGCTTACGGTTTGGCTTGCCGATGGCTCTGGTTTCCCAGGGCAGCAACATTTTGCCAAATCGTTTGACCGCACTTTAGATTCTCTCAAAGATATTTACAAACATCTGCCAGATGATTGGATGATGTTTACCGAACACAAACCATTTGAACCAGCGTTTTACTCATCTGTGGTTCAAGATTGGGGCAGTTCGTTGCTTTTGGCCAATAAATTGGGCAAAAAAGCAGCTTGTTTGGTAGATTTGGGGCATCATTTGCCAAATGCAAATATAGAGCAAATTGTATCAAGACTGATACAAGAAGACAAGTTGGGGGGCTTCCATTTCAACGATTCTAAATATTCTGACGATGACTTAACGGTTGGTTCGTTGCGTCCATATCAGTTGTTTCTTATTTTTAATGAATTGGTGGAGGGTGCCGGCAAAGACCTCTCAAAAACTGATTGGGGTTGGATGATAGATGCTGCCCACAACATAAAAGATCCGCTCGAAGACTTATTGCAATCGGTAGAAGCCATAAAAATTGCTTATGCTCAAGCAATGTTGGTCGATCGCAAGGCTTTAGAAAAGGCCCAAGAGGCCAACGATGCCGTGCGTGCACAAGAAATTTTGCAACATGCTTACCGTACAGATGTGCGTCCGCTATTGGCAGAAGCTCGTATACTTGCTGGTGCTGCCATTCAGCCCATTTCTTACTATCGTGATGCCAATTGTCGCAAAAATTTGATTAACGAAAGAAAATAATTATTTAATATATTTCAATATCAAAACCATCTAAATAGTACTGTTTAGATGGTTTTATTTTTTTGTAATAATTTAATATCCCATTGGCGTATGTAAGTAAGAGGTTTGCCAATCACAAAATGATAATGGGGATGAGAGTGAATAATTATTTTTGTTTGAGCATTGGGGCAGCAGCCATCAGGGCATGAAATTTCTAGTACCTCGACAGTTGTATGATTATCTATTTCAAATTTTTTTGTAACCCAATCTTTGACCAAAGATGTAATTTCTACATTGTTTGGGTCTTTTGGGTTAATATGTTTTTTCATTAAAAACAAATATTATAATACTACTTTGGGCGATTCTCGGGCAATTTCTATTTTTACCCTTTGTCCTTTTATTTTTTCTTTACGCACGGTTTCGAGCAAATCCATGATTTTATCACGTTTGACGGCAGCATAAGCGTTGTTGTCTTTTACTTCTATCAACCCTAAATCGTCTTTGGCAAGGCCACCAACTTTAGATAAAAAACCTACAATGTCTATTTTATGGATTTTGTCTTTTTTGCCAGCACCAAAAAATAGCGTTTCCCAAAGGGGCTTTGAGGGCAATATTTTAGTATTCCCTAAAATCAACTCTTCGGGTTCGGTTTGGATATAGTTGGGCAAATATTCTTGTTTTTTCATCATTATGATGACAGTTCCTGTGGCTTCTTGCCTAGCAGTGCGGCCATTGCGATGAATAAAAGCGTCTTCTTTGGGTGGCAAATGAAAATGGACTACATATTTTACCTCAGGTATATCGAGTCCACGGGCCGCAAGGTCGGTGGTAATGAGCAGATTATTGCTGCCATTTCTAAATTTGATAAGGGTAGATTCTCTATAATTTTGCTCTAATCCACCATGAAAATTGTTGTTTACAATTTTGTGAGCTGATAAATAATGGCAAACCTCCTCTACTTCGTCTCTTTGATTACAAAAAACAATGGCCGATTGGTTGCCTATGTGGCAAACAAACTGATATAAAGTGTCAAATTTGGTATCTGTGCCTTGGTTGGTAAGTATTTTAAGGGTAAGACCATTTTCTTTTTTAGTAATAAAATTTAATCTTATTGGATTACTAATTCCTGTAAAAGTAGGAATACCCACACTTTGAGTGGCCGATGTAAGGATTCTTTTTTCTACTTTTTTGAGGTTTTTTAGAATAAAAGCCATGTCCTCTTGAAAACCCATTTCAAGGCATTTGTCGAACTCGTCTAGTACATAAGTATGGACATTGGAAAGTTCAAAATTCTTACGAGAAAGATGGTCGCAGATACGTCCAGGTGTGCCAATAAGCAAGGCTGGCAGTTGCGAAAAGTTGTTTTCTTCGATGCTAATATCGTGGCCTCCATAGCAGCAATTTACTTTAAAGCCAGTTTTCATGGCCTTAAATACTTGCTCTATTTGCAAAGCCAGTTCTCGTGAGGGTACAATCACTAGGGCTTGTATACCTGCTATTTGGGCTTGCAACTTTAGCACTAGAGGCAACAAAAAACCTAAAGTTTTGCCAGAACCAGTGGGCGAAAGCAATATGACATCAGATGTATTTTGGTTGGCCTCAATAGAAGCCAGTTGCATGTCGTTGAGTTTGGCAATTTGTAGATTTTCTAAAAACTGTATTAATTTTGGCGGTGTTTCTATCATAATACAAATATAACATAAATATTGGGTTTTTTGTAATGCTTACACTAGAGTCAGGTTTTTAAAAATCAAAAAAAGGTTTTAAATCTACATCAGATAACTATATTTTGAAGTACCAAAAAATAAAAAACTAATTACATTTGTAAAATCAAATAAAAACTAATTGTAACAATACCTCACATGAGTAATCAAAAATTATCGCCCGAAAACTACATAATCAAAAAAGCTAGAACACTGCCCATAGTCGATGTATTGATTAATAATAATTGGGAATCAGCCTGTATTGCCACTATTTTTGTAGTACGCCAACACACACAAGGCAATTATACGGTTGGCGTGTATATGGTAGATTTGCTTTGCTTGGGTGTAAAAGATACTTTTTTTATTTTCAACAAAGATGAAGATTACTATCAAGATTTTTTACTAAAAATGACAAATTCAAATAAGCATTCTAAAATTGACTACAATATGGCACATAATATTATTTTTGAAGCCATAGATTTTGCAGATGCAATTAAAATAAAACCTCACAAAGATTTTAAGATAACAAAATTTATTTTAGAAGACGAAGACAACGAAGACATACCTTATATAGAAATCGCTTGTGGCGACAAAAATGATGGCAAACCCCATCTTTTTGTAACTGAAGTAAGCCCAGAATATAGCCGTTTTTTACCACATTTAGAAAAATATGTGGGCAAAGGCAATTTTCATTTTACCATTGGTGCAGATGCCATTGATTCTTATAAGGACGATGATGACGATGTTAGCGATGATGATTTAGATGAGGACGATGATGACTTGACAGAAGAGGTGATTGGTTTTATGGATAAAATCAAAGATTTACCATCTTTTATGGTAATTGATATTACAAAAAAATGTATTTTAGATTTGATTGAAAAATATAAAACTGATGTAAGAGATTTTTCAAACGATAAGCCAAAAATGGATTTAAAAAGTTTTTCAAAAATCAAAATAGACTGTGATGAAGATGAATTTTTTGAAGAAAATAATTTTGAATTATTAGATGAATTAATTGATGGCAAATATGATGAGGTCCAAAAAAATAACTTAGAAAAATTGAAATCTTTGATAAATGCTCATCCAAATAACCCACATTTTAGGTCAGAATACCTGGAATTGCACTATAAAAGAACTAATAACACAGATGAAACATTAGATTTACTTTTAGAATATGAAAAATTGTTTCCAAATCATTTGCCATTTGTAAATATGAAAGCATTGCTTATCAAAAAAACTGGAAAAGCAGAGGAGGCATATCAATATCTATGTAATATAAATTTGTGCGATTATACCGACAAAAAAAATAAAATTTATAATTTATACTTGGCAGAATATTATCATACATCTTGCTCTATAAGTTTAATTTTAAACGATATGGCTACTTTTAAAAATATTTTTAATGTTTTTGATTCAATAACTAATATCACTGATAGTATGATTGCTCAATATTATCTGCGTTTAATTCAATTACTTGATCTTGTAATTACTTCTCACATAGGAGAAAACAATTTTACAAGACAATTATTTACTAAATATTTAGAATCTGAAAATTGAATATAAATTACTCAAAAAATGTTTTAAGATTTAAGTTCTTGGCAGGTACCTCTCGTGGTGTCATGCACCAACACGTGAGTTATAGCCTTAGAATATCCCAACATGACATTGTTGGGGTGGGCGAGGCTGCTCCACTGCCAGGATTGAGCATAGATGCTTTGCCCGAATTTGAGCTTATATTACAACAAACGATAGAAGCCCTACAAAGTAATATTCCTATAGATTTGACCGCATTCCCGAGCATTGCTTTTGCCCTCGAAACTGCCCAAAAAGACCTAGAAAATGGAGGCCGAAAATTGATTTTTGATAATCAATTTTACAACAATCAAACGCCTATTGCTATCAATGGCCTAGTGTGGATGGATACCAAAGACAATATGCAAACTCAGATAGACGAAAAAATAAGTCAAGGATTTGATACCATAAAAATAAAAATTGGAGCCATAGATTTCGACCAAGAAATAGCACTTTTAAAATATATTCGCTCTCGATATACTGCCTCTGAAATAGCCATAAGGGTAGATGCCAATGGTGCTTTTGCCCCAAACGATGCTCTCGAAAAAATAAAGAAACTATCTGATTATGAGCTACATTCTATAGAACAACCCATCAAAGCAGGACAGTGGGATGCTATGGCCCAACTATGCCAAACTACACCACTGCCAATTGCACTAGACGAAGAGTTGATTGGTATAAATACTTCATCAGAAAAACTAAAATTATTACAAACCATAAAGCCAGATTTTATCATTTTGAAACCTACTTTGCTGGGTGGATTTGCCCAAACACACGAGTGGATACAACTAGCAGAGGCACAAAATATGGGTTGGTGGGCCACCTCTGCCCTCGAATCCAATATAGGGCTCAATGCTATTTGTCAGTTTGTGGCTCAGTACCACAATCCTATCAAACAAGGTTTGGGTACTGGGGGTTTATACCAAAACAATATCGAAAGTCCACTTTGTGTACAACGAGGGCATATTTTTTATGATAAAACCAAAAGTTGGGGAGAAAGTAGGTAAAGGTTTTTATATCAACAATTTTTGTCCCCCAATCGCCCTCGTTAGATGGAAACCCAAACCGATTTTTGTAAACCTGTTTTTAAGACAAGCAAAGGTATACTTTAAATCAAACCGAAAAATTAAAATTACATTCCTGTAATTTTTCTCCCACTTGGATTCTGTGGCATCGTAACAGAAATTGGTTTGGGTGGGATCTAAAATAAAATTGTAATATTTGTTTTTCGGTTCGATATAATCAAAAATCCTAACAAATTACAACTTTGTAGGCAAACTCTGTATGAATTGCAGTAATTTTACATTTCAAAAACGCTAGTCTGTATTATTTATGGCCAAAAAAACGGTAGCCAAAAAGCCAACTTCAAAATCAAAAAGCAACACCAAAGGTTCTAAAACAGGCTTTTGGCTCAAACTTTGGCGTATAGTTTATGTGTCTGTTTTGACATTTTTTTTGATTTCGGTGGCTTGGGTTGTGCTATATAAGTATGTAGATCCACCATACACTTATTTGATGTGCAAACGAAAAATGGCAACCATGTTTTTTGGGCAAGGCAGTAGCGATATTCATTATAGTTTTGTGCCATACAATAAAATATCCGACCATCTCAAAATAGCTGTTGTAGCCTCCGAGGATCAAAAATTTCCTACCCACCAGGGATTTGATTTTGTGTCTATTGCCAAAGCATTAGAAAAAAACAAACACGCCAAACGTACCAAAGGTGCCAGTACAATATCGCAACAAACAGCCAAAAACGCCTTTTTGTGGGATGGTCGCACCATTATTCGTAAAGGATTTGAGGTTTATTTTACTTTTTTGATAGAATTGATTTGGGGTAAAAAACGAATTTTAGAAGTATATCTCAATATTGCCGAAATGGGACATCTTACCTTTGGGGTCGAGGCTGCTGCTCAAAAGTATTTTGATAAATCGGCCCGAAAACTTACTGCCTCAGAGGCTGCCATGATAGCTTGCTCACTGCCCAATCCAATTATTTTCAAAACCAACAAACCTACTTCGTTTATGCGAAAACGCCAATCTTGGATATTGACTCAGATGCAAAATTTGGGCGGAAAATCTTATATCCAAAAATTAGAATAGCATTAGATTAAAACAAAATACATTGCTATTCCACCTCCTCTTTGAGCCAGTATTTGCTTGCCAAATTCCAACCTACAATAGTAATAAATACACCAATGATTGCACCCATATACACATCTACAAAAAAGTGTTGCATTAGATATATTCGAGAATAACCCACTACAAAAGCCACCAAGAAAAGTAATAAACTAAACAAAGGCTTGTTGGCCGTAAACACAAAAACCAACGAAAGTGTAATAGCAAAAATTGTGGCTGTATGGCCCGAAGGAAACGAATTGAATGAGTGTATATCCACCCCATCGACCAAATGTGGCGGAAGGGCTGGCGTGTTGTGCTGAAAAAAGTGCATAGGGCGTGGAGCATCAGGAAAAGCATAATTTTTGAGTCCTTGTACCAAAATTCCTTGTGTTACACCTATCAAAGCCACTATTACCCCTTTTTTCCAATCAAAAATACCTATAACTAATACTGCTGATACAAAACTGAGTCCATCGCCAAGATGAGTAATATATTTAAAAAAATAATCTAAATAAATATTATTCCAACTATTGATTGTAAGTTCTAAAGTTGGTTGTTTAAAATTGTATAAAAGTGCTGCACCAGCGATTAAAAAAAGTATATAAATGGTCATATATACATTCTTTCCTGTTGTGTTTATCATTGATTTTGTAAATTTAATTTTTGTAAATATAGCTGAATAGTGTTTTCTAATCCCAAATACAAAGCATCGCAAACCAAGGCATGGCCAATAGATACTTCTGCTATTTGTGGAATATTTTGGATAAAGTATTTTAAATTATGCAAATCAAGGTCGTGGCCAGCGTTGAGTTCAAGCCCTAGTTGAAGTGCCTTATTTGAAGCATTGATATAATCATTGATAGCCAACTCCCTGTTTTTGTGATAGTTATGTGCATAAGGTTCTGTGTATAGTTCTATTCTATCTGTGTTGGTTTGTTTTGCAAATTCTACCATTTCTATATCTGGGTTCAAGAAAATAGAAACCCTAGTGCCATAAGATTGTAGCTCGGCCACTGTATCTTTAAGGAACAAAAGATTGGTTTTGGTGTCCCATCCTGCGTTGGATGTAATAGCATCAGGCGGATCAGGTACTAAGGTGGCTTGTGCTGGTTTGGTATCTTTTATGAGTTTCATATATCTGGCATCTGGGTAGCCTTCTATATTAAACTCTGTAGTTACTACTTTTGCCAATGCATATACATCAGAGGTGCGAATATGCCGCTCATCAGGCCTAGGATGCACTGTAATACCCTGAGCACCAAATCGTTGGCAGTCTATGGCAACTTGCACTACATTAGGATTGTTGGCACCTCGTGCATTGCGTAAAGTTGCTATTTTATTGATATTGACAGATAATTTTGTCATTTATTTTGAAATATTTTATTATATATGTCAATAAATATTACTTTTAATAATAAAAATTGTTATTCAGTCCAAGATTAGATTACAAAATTAATAATATTTTTAAGGGGATGGTTTTATTTTGAATATTATTTAGAATAAAATAGCTTTTATAGCAAAACAATAAAATTTAAAATAAATTTAATCTTACTTTAGTGATTTTTAAAAGTTGCAAATGTAATATTTCTATGCTATCGTTTGGTTTTAAAAAAGAGTAAAATAATTACACATTTTAATAGTAATATTTGATTTAAAAAAATCATTTTCTTAAATGTTTCAATAGATGATTAGCAAATATAAAATCTTGTAATTCTTTGACCTCAGTTGTCAAAATAGACTTATTATCGCCTTCCCAAAGTTTAATACCTTTGTACATAAAAACTATTCTTTCTCCAATTTCCATTACAGAGTTCATGTCATGGGTTACAACAACAGAAGTAGTATTGTATTCGTGTGTAATTTCTTGTATAAGAGCATCAATTTTGACAGATGTTTGAGGATCGAGGCCAGAATTGGGTTCGTCAAAAAACAAATATTGAGGATTTAGCACTATGGCTCTGGCAATACCTACCCTTTTTTTCATACCACCACTCAATTCAGAAGGCATTTTGAGATTGCTTCCCTCTAGTCCCACCCGTTGTAAACACAAGTTTACTCTATCCAACATATCTGATTTTGATTGATTTGAAAGCAATTCTAGGGGAAACATTACATTTTGTTCTACATTTTTGCTGTCAAATAAGGCAGAATTTTGAAACAACATACCCATTTCTCGCCTGATTTGAGTCTTGAGGTTGCTATCACCAGCCGTAAAGTTTCTATTATCATACAAAACAGCCCCTGCTTCTGGTTTAACCAATCCTACAATAACTTTTAGCAATACAGATTTACCAGTTCCTGAGGCACCAATGATTAAATTAGTTTTTCCTTTTTCAAAAGTATAATTTACATCATTCAAGATTTTTTTGTCTAAAAATGATTTTGATATTTGCCTTACTTCTATCAATTATTTGTTTTTTTGACAAATAAACTAAAAAACTTCTAATATTTACTATTAAATGCTATCAATTAGTTATGATTTTTTTTAAAATGTAGAATTAAAATCTAAAGAATTATTTTGGAGTTTAATTTTAAATTGATTGATTAATTTATTTCATTTAATATAGCTTATTCCATCTTTTACTTTAGACGATTGATTTCTAAAAAAATCAATATTGTCGATAAAACAGATTTTTTCACGCAAAAATCAAACTATCGAAAACAATGTTGCTGCATAAACACCAGCAGTTTCGGTTCTTAATCTGGCTTTGCCAAGTGTTACTGGCTCAAATCCTTTAGATAAAGCCAAATGTATTTCAGATGTTGAAAAATCGCCCTCTGGGCCTATCAATATAAGTTTGTCAGTGGTAGGATTTTGGTTAATACAATCCCACAAAAAATATCGATTGGAGTTGTCCAAATGAGCCACATATTTTGATGTATTTTGAAAATTAAATTTCATAAAATCGTCAATATGTATTAAATTATTTATCACAGGCAGGTTTGCTTTTTGTGATTGTTTCATGGCGGCAATGGCTATTTTATCAATCCTATCAAGATTTATATTTTTGCGTTCGCTATGTTGGCATTGCAAAAAAGTAATTTCTGAAATCCCAATTTCTATGGCTTTTTCTACAAACCATTCTATACGATCGGCATTTTTGGTTGGCGATATGGCTATATGAGTTTTATGTTTAGGAGTATCAATTTCTTTTTTTTGAGACAATATTTGCAGTATTGTTCCCGTTTTTTGATAAGAAACTATTTTAGAATTATAAAAAAAACCTTTGCCATCAGTTGTTTCCAATGTACTTTGTAGGGTTAGTCGAAGTACATTTTTGGCATGATTTGTTTCTTCTAAAGATAAAAATTCGGGATTTGGTGTATAAAATAGCTTCAAAATGATATACTTTTATAAGATTTTTGTAAAAATAAGTTTGATTTAATAAAATGTTAATAAACAATTTGTATAAAACAAATTGTATAGTTTTTCTTTTAAATTTTTTTTTTATCTAAAACAAGATTTATACATAAATCTACAAAAGTAACAATATAAATTCAATACCTTCGTTTCAGAAATAAAATTAAATATTATAATAAATTATGCAACGCTATCAAATTCTTTGGGCCGATGATGAGATTGATCTTCTGAAACCTCATATTATATTTCTTACTCAAAAAGGATATGATATTACTCCTGCTCAAAGTGGTATAGATGCACTTGAACTGTGCGAACAAAATACTTACGACCTTGTATTTTTGGACCAAAATATGCCTGGCATGACAGGCCTAGAAACGCTGTCTCAGATAAAAACACTCAAACCAATGCTTCCTGTGGTAATGATAACCAAAAGTGAAGAAGAATTGGTCATGGAAGAGGCCATAGGTTCGCACATTGCTGATTATTTGATAAAACCATTGAATCCTAACCAAATATTACTTTCGGTAAAGAAAATATTAGATAATAAACGATTGGTTTCCGAAAAAACAACGCTTAATTATCAACAAGAATTTCGTAATTTATCGATGGCCTACAATGATAGGCCAGATTTTAAAGAATGGGTAGAAATTTATAAAAAACTCATTTACTGGGAGCTTGCCCTTGATGCATCTGACAATAAAGATATGCGAGAAATGCTCGAAAGCCAAAAAAGTGAAGCTAATAAGTATTTTTGCGAATATGTCATGGGTAGCTACGAACACTGGCTGAAAGATGCAAAAGCCGAAAAACCTATGCTTTCTTACCAAATGATGAAGTCAAAAGTTTTTCCATTACTCCAAAAACCAGAACCAGTTTTTTTTCTTTTGATTGATAATTTAAGATACGATCAATGGAAAATTATTGAACCTATCATTGCCGACTTTTTTACAGTAGACGAAGACAGCACCTATTATTCTATACTGCCTACCACAACTGAATTTGCTAGAAACTCGATTTTTTCGGGACTAATGCCCTCTGATATGCAAAAAATGCACCCAGATTTGTGGATAGACGATGAAGAAGAAACTGGTAAGAATTTGCAAGAAGAGAAATTTTTGGAGCTACAACTAAAACGACACAAAGTTGATGCTAAATTTTCGTATCACAAAATTGTGCACACCAACCAAGGCAAAACTTTATTGGATAATATCAATAATCTGATGACCAATAAATTAAATGTGATTGTATATAATTTTGTAGATATGCTCTCGCATGCACGCACAGATACAGCCATGATACGTGAGCTTGCCCCAGATGAGCCAGCATATCGATCGCTCACAAAATCTTGGTTTTTGCACTCGCCATTATTTGAAATTTTAAAGAAAATAGCCGAGAAAAAAATAAAGTTAATTATTACTACAGATCATGGAACAATACGTGTAAAACGACCTTATAAAATTATTGGCGACCGAGAAACAAGCACAAATTTGAGATACAAACAAGGAAAAAATCTTACCTTTGATGAAAAAAACATTTATTTTACTCGCAAGCCCGAAAACCTGATGTTACCCAAAAAACATCTGACTACTTCGTATGTTTTTACCAAAGAAGATTACTTTTTGGCTTATCCTAATAATTACAATTTTTATGTAAATTATTACAAAGATACTTTTCAACATGGGGGAGTATCCATGGAGGAAATGATTGTACCATTTATCAATTTGTCGCCAAAAAATTAAATATTATTTTTATACTTTATTACTCTTTTTGCAATACACCATTGGGCAAAATGCCCGTGGTGTATGAATCAATTTTAGTAAGATTTCCTTGTTCGTTTTCAAAATATCTTTCTACCATACCTTTGGATGTAAAGCCCTGCTCAATACAAACAATTAAATGTCCATTTTCGGAATCTATGCCCAATCCATAAGCATTTTTTTGGAGAATATTCTTGGGTTCAAAATTGGGTTGAGTAATATTTACTTTATAGATAGCACCTCCACTTGAGTAATATATTGACTTTTTGTTGGTAGAAATAGTCATGTTAATTGGTGTTTCGCTTGTTTTGGGTATAGCATACATAAATTCTGACTTCATTTGGCTTGGGTCTATACGCCAAAAACTACCAGCCGAGCTTTTAGATTCGTCTATTTCGCCTTTAGCATCGTATTTTTTTATACCTTTGCAAGATACCCATAATTGGCCTTTGTGGTCTTTTACAATTTTTTCAGGTCTTTTTCCAACAGTTATTTTTTTGATTAATTGATTTTTTTCTATATCAATTACTGCCACTGTGCTATCTTTTCCTTGCACACTTGCATAGCCTGAATTACACACAAATAGTTGATTATCAAGCAGATACATCTGCTCTGGGTCTTCGCCAGTAGGGATAAGTTGCTCTGCATTACCAGTTTTTAGATTTATTTTTACAACGCCATCAGACTGCCAATCAGATACAAAACCTATATTTTCGGAGATTCCTATAAAATATCTTGGACTTTGGAGCCAATCTGATTGAATGGTTGCATGTTTTTTGAAGTCTCGAGCATCTACTACTTCTATTTTTTGTGAATTTTGAACTACAATATAAATTTTATTACCAAAATAAAAAAAAGATTGTGCCTGGTCGCCAAGAAATAAATTATTGTTGGCTTTGTACACATCGTTGTACATTACATTGGTAGATTTATCAAAAAAACTTACTGAAGCATTGCCAGCTCCAAAAGTTCCTTCACACAATACAAAAAAACCATGATTAAAATTATCAACAGCAATTGGCTTTATTTGGATTGGCTCTTGGCGACATCCTATCAAAAAAAATGCAATAATTATTGATTTAATTTTCAATGATAATTTTTTTAATTATTACGATTTCTTCTAATTCTAATTTAATAAAATATAGTCCATTTGTGTAGATATTTTTATTTGTAATGATGTAATTATTACTAATATTCAGATGCTCTAAGTTTTCATCTTTATTATAATGTGGGTTAGTTATTTTGATATTTTTGATGTTTTCTGGGGCTGCTATTTTTAATTCATTGAATGATTTTATTACTGTAGGAAATATTTTAATCTTTTCATTTATATAGGTGTTACTTTCAAAATTTGTATTAGATTGATTCATAACCGCCACTGCGTCTAAGTCGAAACCCGAGGTTGTAAATGGTGTAGGAAATGGATCGTTGATGGTATTATTGTTGCCATCTTTTGAGGGAGCAGCACCAGCAATATTACCAATAACATCAATTATTTTGACATGGGTTATGTTGTTTATATCTAATCCAATAACAGTTTTGAGTTCCTCTAAATCGAAAGGTGTACCATAATTTGAGATGTATTTGCCTGCCAGATTGTGTATTTTTGATGCATCCATATAATCAAATCCATTGACTTGAGACAAATTTTGGGTATTTGATATAGCAGGAAATCTAAAAAAGTGAGTACCGTCTGAGCTTACTTCTACAAAAGCAAGTTCTAAAAAGGCCAAACCAGCATTTTGATACAAAAAAGCATTTTCAAAAACGGCAAAATCTGCCCCAGAACCATTTGAGATGGGGGTATCAAAAGTAAGAATAGCTATACCACTGTCGCCCAGGCTTACTGTGGAGCCACCGCCAGCAGGACCCAGAGCATCAGAGTTGGATCCAAATGAGGTTTTTCCTAACGATTTATCGGTAATATTTTGCCATCCACGATTTATAGTACAGCCTGTAGCCCATGCTTTTATATTGGAGTTGTCTTTGAAAATAGCATTTGTACTACCAAAACCAACTTGTGGAGCAAATTGAGCTGTGGATGAGATAATGGTAGTAAGAAAAAACAGAAATGAGTAGTTTTTTTTCATTTTTTATTTATAAATCTTAGAATTTCCCTCTAATAATTCAGCATTATATAAATCAAAAAAATATTTATAACTATTTTGTTTTGAAGTTGAGGCTGGTCTGGTTGGTTTGTAACTCCAGCATTGTATTAAAATTCGTTTTTGAGATTCTAAAATTGCCTGATTCTCAATAAAATAAATTAAAGTGTCTTCTAACTGTTTGTTTACAGTTGTTTTATGTGCATTTCTATTTCTAAAAGTATCTTTTATTTCGATTATACTAAATTCTGAATTTGAAATTAGGGCAAAATCAGCTCTTCCTTTTCCAATATTATCATTGTCAAACAATACACATTTATCAAAAGCCAAAAAATAAAGTTCGATTTGATTTGGGTTTTTTGCCAAAAAATGAAAATTCTGACCTAAAGTAATTTTGCATTTTGAGTTTTCAATATCAATAATTTTAGTTTCAAAATAATGTGAAATTTCTTGTAAACAAGCATTTGTTTCACAAATTGGAAAAGCTTTTTTAATAGTTTGGGCTATCATTTTTTGTATAATTCCATTAAGTCATAAAAATCTTGCATAATAGTTTCAGATGCAGCATCTAAAACAGATTCCTCAATCAATAGCGTTTCTTTATTAAAAATTGAAGTTGCAAAACCATCGGCAAGGCTGTAAGCTTCAAAATCTTCAGGATTAATCCACGATTTTTGAGGTATAACTTTGATGACTTCATCGTTTAATCCTGATTTTGAGGCAGTTTGAAACGCAAGTAGTAAGTTATTTAAAGAAGTTAAAGTATAAGGACTGTGTGTTGTGATGATTAATTCATTAGAAAGATTATTTTCCACGTTTTTATTGCAACATTTTTCAACCAAATAATAAATCATTTTCTGTTGTATTTCGGGAAAAAGATTTAATTCAGGTTCTTCTACAACAAAAGTTGTAGCTTGTTTTTCAATTTTATACTTGTTTTCTATAACCATACAAAGTGGAATAACAGATTGATAACCACTAGAGCAGTTTTTTAAAAAGATTTCAGTTTTATTTGATAACACCACTACATCATCACCATTTTTATGTTCATATTTTATATCAAATATGTCAAGATTTGATGATTTTAGTAATGTTCTGGCTTTTTCAAATTCTGAAACAAAATTTAAAATTGTTTTAGGAATTAAAATATTGTTGCTTATCAAACCTGCAAGTGAGCCTATGGCATACGAGGTAAACGAGCGTTCGGCTGGTATGTAAAGGAGATTAGAAAACCACTTGTCAATAAGTATTTTTGAAGTTATAAAGTCCGAATTATTTTTTAATCCTTTAAATTGAAGTAAGTCTGAACTAAACTTTTGATTATTAAAAGTTAATTCATAATTTAAATTAGTAATTTTAATTTTAAATATTTCATTATTGAACTCTATAAAAGAATTATCCTGGAAAAATGAGTAAATTTGATAATATTCAAAGAATTGACTTAAACTTGCTTCATTAGTATATAAATAATGACTTTTAAAAATACTAATCAACTTAGCCAACACACTTTTTCCAGTAGATTGAGTGCCTATAAAAACCATTGTTTTTTTTAGCTCAATATCTATTTCTTTGATTGGTCCAAAGTTTTTTACTATTAGTCTTTCCATTTTTTCCCTCCTAAAACAACTCTTTTGCTATTGCTTTTACAGCTTGCGATTTGCTCATGGTGTAATAATGTAGCACTGGCACCCCAAATTTCATCAATTCTTTGGATTGTTGCACACAAAATTCTATACCAATTTGTTTGACAGCTTCTGCATCTTTGGCTTTTTCTACGGCTTCGCTTAGCTCTGTGGGGATGTCTATATGAAAAATACTAGGCAAAATTGTCAGCTGTTTTTTGGTAGCTAAGGGTTTTAGTCCTGGGATAATTGGCACCATGATTCCCATATCACGACAAGCTTTTACAAAATCAAAATATTTTTGATTATCAAAAAACATTTGTGTTACAATATACTCGGCTCCTAAATCTACTTTTAATTTCAGATATTTTAAATCAGAACTTAGGTTTGGGGCTTCAAAATGTTTTTCTGGATACCCAGCCACTCCCATACAAAATGTGGATGTAATATTTGTTTGTATTTCGTCATCTAAATATATACCTTTATTCATATTAGCTACTTGCACCATCAAATCTGATGCATAAGCATGGCCATTTTTGGTAGGCACAAAATTACCTTCACTTTTGATAGCATCTCCACGCAATACAAGTACATTGTCTATACCCAAAAATTGCAAATCTATGAGTGCGTTTTCGGTTTCTTCTTTATCAAAACCGCCACAAATAAGGTGTGGAACTGCATCTATCTTATATTTATTCATCAAAGCGGCACAAATACCCACAGTGCCTGGTCGCTTGCGAGTGGTGTGTTTTTCGAGCAGTCCATTGCTGGTTTTTCTATACACATGTTCTTCGCGGTGATAGGTTACATCTATAAATGGTGGCTTAAACTCCATCAATGGATCTATGTTTTTACATAAAGATTCAAAACTTTCGCCTTTTAGGGGAGGTAATATTTCAAACGAAAATAAAGTTTTTTGAGCTTTTGCTAAATGTTCGGTTATTTTTGTCATTTACAGGAAGTAAATTTTTTGGTGCATTTATGATGCAAAATTAATGTATTTATAAAAATTTTCCTATTGATTTTTTTTGGTATTTGATTTAAAAAATACAAAGTATTGTATTATAAAATGGTTTTAAAAAATAAAGTAGTCTTGAATGATTCATATTGACTTGTTTTGACTTTGCAACAAAAAATTATACTTTATGAGTAGATTTTCAAATAGAAGAGGTTGATTTTGAACATTATCTTTATATCAAAAAAACCTTTCATAATTTGTTGGATTGGGCTTAAAAATGCTGAATGATAGTTATATAGACTATACAAAAAATTGTTTTTTTAGTTTTCAATTTAATCAAAAAAGCCTTACAAAATCTAATTTGTAAGGCTTTTTTTGGTAAAAATCAAATGAAAAACTATTATTTTACTTCTTCAAAAGGCACATCAGTAACTTCGGCATCTTGAGTAGCGTTGTTGCTTTGTGTACCATTGTTTTGAGCACTTCCATTTGGGGCACCACCTTGTGCATTGGCTGCATTGTACATTTCGCCACTTGCTGCTTCCCAGGCTTTGTTTAAGGCCTCGGTTGCTGCATCTAAACCTGCTATATCTTGAGCACCATGCACAGCTTTTAGCTTAATCAATGCACTTTCGATAGCAGTTTTGTTGCTTTCAGATACTTTATCGCCAAACTCTTTCAATTGTTTTTCGGTTGTGAAAATCAATGAATCGGCAGCGTTTAGTTTATCTACTTTTTCTCTTTCTGCTTTGTCGGCATTTTCGTTGGCTTTGGCTTCGTCTCTCATACGTTTGATATCAGCTTCGCTTAGCCCAGAACTTGCTTCTATGCGTATTTTTTGCTCTTTGCCTGTACCTTTGTCTTTGGCCGATACATTCAAAATACCATTGGCATCAATATCAAAAGTTACTTCAATTTGAGGCACTCCACGTGGAGCTGGCGGAATACCATCTAGGTTGAATCTACCAATGGTACGATTGTCTTTTGCCATTTGGCGTTCGCCTTGTAGCACGTGCAATTCTACACTTGGCTGGCTGTCGGATGCTGTCGAGAAAGTTTCTGATTTTTTGGTTGGAATGGTTGTGTTTGATTCAATTAATCGAGTGAACACACCGCCCATTGTTTCGATACCTAATGACAGTGGAGTTACGTCCAACAAAAGTACATCTTTTACCTCACCAGTAAGTACACCACCTTGTATGGCAGCACCTATGGCCACTACCTCGTCTGGGTTTACACCTTTAGATGGTTTTTTGCCAAAGAATTTTTCTACCTCTTCTTGTATTCTTGGTATACGAGTAGAGCCACCTACCAATATCACTTCGTCTATTTGGCTGATGCTTACGCCAGAGTTTTTGATGGCTCTTTTGCAAGGTTCTAGGCTTCTTTTGATTAAATCATCGCATATTTGCTCAAATTTAGAACGAGTCAGTTTGCGTACCAAATGTTGTGGAATACCATTGATAGGCATGATATAAGGCAGGTTGATTTCGGTTTCGGTAGAACTCGACAATTCAACTTTGGCTTTTTCGGCAGCTTCTTTCAATCGTTGCAAAGCCATAGGGTCTTTACGTAAATCAATGGCTTGGTCGTTGATAAATTCTTGTGCCAACCAATCTATAATTTTTTGGTCAAAATCATCGCCACCCAAATGAGTATCGCCATCAGTAGATTTTACTTCAAACACACCATCGCCTAGTTCGAGGATAGATATATCAAAAGTACCGCCTCCCAAATCGAAAACTGCAATTTTCATTTCAGTGCTTTTTTTGTCCATGCCATAAGCTAGGGCAGCAGCAGTGGGTTCGTTGATAATACGTTTTACATCCAATCCTGCTATAGCACCAGCTTCTTTGGTTGCTTGGCGTTCAGAATCATTGAAATAAGCAGGTACAGTGATTACGGCTTCTGATACAGTAGTGCCCAAATAGTCTTCTGCCGTTTGTTTCATTTTTTGCAAAATCATGGCCGATAGCTCCTGAGGCGTATATTGGCGGTCGCCAATACGCACTCGTGGGGTATCGTTGGCACCAGATTCTACTTTATAAGTTACATTGGCAACTTCTTTGGTAGATTCTGAAAATTTCTTACCCATAAATCTTTTGATAGAAGATATGGTATTGGTTGGGTTGGTTATGGCCTGACGCTTGGCTGGGTCGCCCACTTTGCGTTCGCCATTGCCATTATCCAAAAAAGCCACTATTGATGGCGTGGTTCTGCGACCTTCGCTATTAGGTATTACCACTGGCTCGTTGCCCTCCATTACCGAAACGCAAGAGTTGGTTGTTCCTAAATCTATTCCTATTATTTTTCCCATTTTTATTTAAGTTGAATAATTAATTGCTATATTTTTTTAACATATTTTAATAGTCAATTTGTGTGCCTACCCATATATAGCCATACACAACATGACAAAAAGTCAAAAAAACAATTTTTTAATGAAATATTTTTGGATTTTATGACATTAAAAGTTAAAAATGTCATTTGAAATAGGCGAAAATAATGCAAAGAATAATATAATAGGTAATTAATTCTTGCAAACGAAGGCGATTGGATTTACGGACTGTAGGGACACGGCATGCCCTGTCCTTAAATTGTCCCAACAAAAGAGATTTATTATTGGTAATGCCACTTATGTATTTTTGCCCTTTTTTTTGTTTTTTGTTATGCCTTTGGCATAATTAATATGTGAGGATTGAAAATCCTCTTTATCTAAAGTTCAACAATCGCTATCGCTAACTTGTTGAACAGCTTTTTTTGCTATTTTTTTGATGGAAGAAGTGGAAGAGCTGAGTAGTATACCAAACATGCTTCATAAAATTTTTACTCAAATAATAATAATAAATTTTTTCAAAAAGATTTTTTTTTTAATTTTAATAAATTTTTTTAAAACTCGAAACTTTCTAAAATATGTTTAAAATAAAACCTATATTTAATTTATATTTTTTTTTAACAATTTCAATAATCGTTTCTTGCAAAAAAGAAACTCCTCCAACTCCTGAAAAACCTTTAGTAGTAGATAAATGCAAAAATGTAAGTAGTGTTACAGAATTAGCTAATGGCAGTTTTGCAGGAGCTTTACACGAATACGACAGCAAGGGAAATATTTTAAAATCAATTAATTTAGATTCTTTAGGCAAACCAAATTTGGGCAGTTATACTAGTTATACTTACATGGATAATAAATTATCTTCTATTTCATATATTTGGAATAATAAGGTTTTTTCTACAACAAAGTATGAATACTTCAAAAATAACATAATAATTGAAAAACATTGTGATGAAAATGGATTAGAAAACAGAGTTCTTAGTTATGATTATGATAATAAAAACAACCTAATTAGAAAAGAAATTAAACATTTTTATAAATACAACGAAATAATTGATACTTTCTCTTACATAACCACTTTTGAAGATTATGTAAATGGTCGTCCGAATTTTTCTAAATATTATGATAAAAACAAAAAGGACTCACTAGAACTAAGACAAAAACGTGCCTACTTTTACGATGATAATATGAATAGAATTAAAACTATTTTAACAGAAGTATCATATAATGGTACAGAAAAAACCCCAATTATTGAATCAGAAAGTACATTTGATTCAAATATTTGGCCAGATTCATATCAAAACTTAGGAGACAACAATCCTAATCCTGGAAATAAAGACAAAAATAATAATATTGTTGTTAAATATAATCTTTATGGTTATAAAAATTGTAATGGTTCTACATATAAACACGAACTTATCTTCTCTAATACAATTAGTAATATAAAAATAAATAACGAAGGTTGCATTTTGAGTTATAATATAAATTTGGTCAATAACTTTACCTGTAATAAACTATCAGAAATATCAAAAACAACTTATACTTATAAATAATATTTTATTAAAGCCTAGACAACCCAATCGACCTCGTTTGCAACAATAGCGACTTAGAAAATTGTTTTAAAACCATTATTTGAGCTTTTCTCAAACAAAAGCGAGAAAAGTATAAATAATGGCATTCGATTTTAGGGGTGGGGCATACCCTGTCCTTACATTGTCTCTTCAATCGATTTATGAGCTGTGCTAATAATTACAATTGATTTACTGTCCATCTGTATCATTTTCTTTTTATATAAACCAATGTCGTTTACTTAATAATCAGATTTACTTTCTCTTTTGGTGAAAGACTAAGATAGAGGCAATAAAAATTATTTAAGTAAACGACATTATTATATAAACTCTAATTTTATCTTCTAAAAATCTAACTTTTGCAAAAATTCAATAATTATGTATATTTGCTATCATTTATTAGTTTCTACACTTGTAAGGATGTTGTGGCTAAAAATGTTTTTTATTTAAAAACTTACACATTAGCGTATAAAAACATTTGTACTTATATCATAAATGTTTTTATGTATAAAAATTTATGAAATACATATTATTTATCATTGTTTTCGTTTTCCTATTTGGAAAAATCATAAAATATGCCCTTAAATACTGGATTTCGAGCAAACTCAACGAGGCACAACGAAATTTTAATGGCCGCCACAACCCCCAAAGCAATACTAATCACACCAAAGAAGGAACCATAAAAGTAGATTATGATCCTCGCAAAAATAACAACACCAGCTCATCCAATCAAGCTGGCGATTATATTGATTATGAAGTTATAAAATAGTTTTTAGAAATCTAAAATCTTACTTGTAGTATAAAACTCTTTCAAATAGTGGGGTTCAAAATAAGCTAAATCTTCTATTTTATTTTCTACAAATTTTTGATAGGCTATTTGTCCTATTTGTGTAGCATTGGGGTGGATAATATCTAAGAAAAATGCGTTTGGGTGCAAAATAATATCCTTGCACTTAGTAGAGCCGTCACCAAAAAAAATCATTTTATTTGACTCAAGTAAATCCGAAAACGAATCTTTATCAATTATTTTGGCCTCATTGGCCAAAATCAATTCATTTGTGGCGTTGTATATAGCACAGTAAACTTCGTTTCTGCGTGCATCTATCATAGGGCATGAAAAAAAACCATCAATAGCAATAGCTTTGGCCATACTTTGCAATGTATCTACAGCAATAAGAGGAATTTGAAGTGCAAAACAAAGTCCTTTGGCCAACGATGATGCAATACGTAAACCAGTGTAGGACCCTGGGCCTGCCGAAATAGCAACAGCTTTTATATCAGACAGTTCTATATGCGACTCTTTCAAAACATTTTGAATAAGTGCATGCACACGCTCTGCGTGAGATTTTTCGCTAAAATTTTGTACTAAACTTACTATTTTGCCATTGTAGTGTACTGCTACCGAACATACTTTAGTGGCTGTTTCTATGCTTAGGATAAAGGCCATAACTAAATATCATCTGGTGTTTGTTGTTTGTGGTCTTCCAAATAAATTTCTAAAAGACCCTCTGGAAAATCAAAAGTGATATTTTTTTTTAACGAATCTATATTTTTTACAAAATCTTGTCGTGCTGGTAGCAATATTTCTTTACCTGTTGGGTGTGTTATACCAAAAAGTTGATTGTTGGGTATGTCATAAAACATATCCAATATACCAACTTGTATGTTGTTGATGTCAAAAACCTTAAAATTGATATACTTTTGAGGCTGAAAAGCGTCTTTATTTATTTTTGGTAAAATAGATTTGAGTACATATACCTGGCATTTGAGCCATTCTTTGGCTTTGGTGTCAGAATCTATATCGTCTAATTTTAAGAGAGCAGAATCGCCATTTTGAGAAAATTCAGAAACAAAAAATGGAACCAACTTACCTTTGTTTTCTACAAAGAGTTGTTCCATTTTTTTGGGAAGCGATGTTACTTCTTTACTAATTTTTAATACCAACTGACCTTTAAAACCATGTGTTTTAACGATTGAACCCAAAAGAAAACAATCATTTAATTGCATGATTTCAAAATTATTCTGCTACTGGAGTAGAAACTTCTTCAGAAACTGGAGCTGCTGGAGTTTCTTCTATTACTACTTCTGCTGGTTTATTTTTATTTACTATGGCTTCGGCTCTAGCAGTGTTTGCTTTTACTTCGGCTGCAAGTTTCTCGGTTTGAGATTTTGCTTTGGCAGAAGCCAAGCCAGAAACTTTATTGTTAATTTTATTGGCTTTGTTGGTTTTCCATGTTGCAAGTTTAGCATCTGCTACTTCTTGTGTGATAGAACCTTTGCCAACACCAATTTGTAAGTGTTTTTGAAACAAAAGACCTTTATAAGATAGCATCGCTTTTACAGTATCTGTAGGCTGTGCACCTTTCATCAACCAATCAAAGGCTTTGTTTTCGTTTAATTCTATGGTTGCTGGGTTTGTATTTGGATTATAAACACCTATCTTTTCGATAAATTTACCATCTCTTGGCGAACGTGCATCTGCAATGACTACATCGTATAATGCTAATTTTTTTCTACCTCTGCGAAATAATCTGATTTTGACTGCCATAAGTGTATTTAATAGTGCAGAACTCGTCTGCGGTTTAAATTTGTTTAAAAGGGTTGCAAATATAGTTTATTAATTTAATCTATCACTATTTTTTTTATTTTTTTATAATAAATATAACAATATCGTTTACTTAAGAATCCTATTAACTTTCTCTTTTGGAGAAAGACTAAGATAGAGGCAATAAAAAATGCTTAAGCAAACGACATTGATAATTATAAATGAAGTGGAATAAATTTTTTGGGAATATCGAATTTGGTTTAATTTTTGTGTAATTTAAAGCCTTTAAACTTTGGTCTTTAAATTTGATGAACATAAAAAAATCAAATGAGGCTTTTGCTAGTATTATAAAGTTTACATTTGTGAAAATATGAGAAAAAAAACCAAAATCAAAAAAAATTGTTTTACAATAATATATAAATAATTGAGATGGAAGTAATCATTGATAAAAATTCGGGCTATTGTTTTGGAGTAGAATTTGCAATACAAATGGCCGAAGACGAGCTAAGCGATTCTGGCACACTTTATTGTTTGGGTGATATTGTACACAATGCGATGGAAGTTGCTCGACTGCAACAAAAAGGCCTCATCATTATCAAAAATGAAGACTTGCCACAATTGCACGATTGTAAAGTACTCATTAGGGCACATGGCGAGCCGCCAGAAACGTATCAATTAGCTCTTAAAAATAATATTGAATTGATTGATGCTTCTTGTCCTGTGGTTTTAAAATTGCAAAATAGAGTTAAAAATTCTTATGATGAAGTACAAAAACAAAATGGACAAATAGTCATTTATGGCCAAAAAGGGCATGCAGAAGTCATAGGGATTGCAGGTCAGACCAACAATCAAGCCATTGTAGTTGCTTCTGAAGAAGACCTAGAAATGGTAGATTTTACAAAACCTATCTCTTTTTATAGCCAAACTACCAAAAGTACTGCTGGTTTTTATAAAATGAAAGCCCTTATTGAGCAAAGAATTGCTCAAAATGGCAATACAGCCCTCCTAGAAATTTTTGATTCCAACGACAGTATTTGCAGACAAGTTTCAAATCGAGAACCACAATTAGAAAAATTTTCTAAAGAAAACGATGTAATTATTTTTGTGAGTGGCAAAAAAAGCTCTAATGGCAAAGCCTTGTATGGTGTTTGCAAATTAAATAATGAAAAAAGTTACTTTATCGAAAACGAATCAGAAATAGACCAACATTGGTTTGAAAACGCATCCAAAGTAGGTATTTGTGGTGCTACATCAACTCCACAATGGTTGATGGAAAAAGTAAAGTCTTTTATTGAAAACGAAATAAAAACAACTTCGACAGTAAATTGTTAGAAACAAATTAGAAACAAAAAATCCTTTAGAAATTAGTTCTAAAGGATTTTTTTTGTTTAGGGTATCTTTTCAAAACCCTTTTTTACAATATTCCCTATTTTTTGTAAAATTAGGGCATTTTTTTGATAATATATATGAATTTTGATATTCCTATACATAATCTCATGTGATCTCGTAGGGATTCAAACCCCAAACCTCCTGATCCGTAGTCAGGTGCTCTATTCAGTTGAGCTACGAAATCATATCGTTTTTAAAAACGGATTGCAAATATATTATAAAAAATTTTTAAATAAAATTTATTTCATACAAATTATTTTTTTTTCAATGTCGTTTACTTACAGAATCAAATTATCATTCTCCTTTGGAGATAGACTAAGATAGAGGCAAATTAAAATGCTTAGATAAACGACACTGATTTTTTATTCTACAAATCTATATTTTATTGTGTTTTTCTGGCAATTTCTTAAATGATTATTTTAGTCCTTTGAAATTGCAGTTTTATCATTTTCTCTACATTCGACTGATTCGTTATGTTAAAAGATAACATTTTCAAAGATACTTATAATAATTCAGTTGATGGATTCCAAAAATGAAAGTCAAAGTTTTTTATTTTGTTGTCTTCAATTTCAATCCCTTCGTTTTCTAATAAATGCTGCATTTGGTTAAGGCCGCCAAAATGAAATTTGCCTGTAAGTAAACCATTTCTATTTACAACCCTATGGGCAGGTATTTCTGGGTTGGTGTGTGAGCTATTCATGGCCCAACCCACCATACGAGCACTACCTTTGGCACCTAAATAGGTAGCTACGGCTCCATAAGAGGTTACTTTCCCTCTTGGTATGAGTTTGACAACTTGATATACATCTTCAAAAAAATTACTTTTTTGGGTGCTTTTCATGGCTTAGTATTTGACTACCTTTATTTCAAATCCTACATTGTAGGTGTTGCCTCCACCAAAAGCTACTGCCTGATTAAAAGAGCGAACAATACATTTTCCCATGTTTCCTTTATTGTCTTTAAAATAAAAAGTGTCGTCTAAACCTTTTAATTCTATTGTTTTGGTCCAATTTTCAACTCCAAGATATATGATATCGTTGGCAGTTATGGTGTAGTAGGCGAGTACTGATGGATAAAAAACGGTTTCAGTTCTATTTGGGATTTGTTTTAAAACCATTAGGCTTGTACCAGCAACAGTGCTTATATCAGATAACATAAACGAGGTTGTAGAATCCATTGTGGCTGTGGGTGTTCTTTTGACAATGCTATAAAACGACCCAGCAGAGCCAAGGCCCTTGGCGGCAGCCTTGTCTGATGTCAGAAGTACACTAGCGTTTGAGCGTGCATCATCAAATTCGTATCTTTTCTCGTTTAGGGGTGGGCCTGGTGCATTGTCTTTGGAGCAAGAGAAAAGTGTTGCAACGATGATGAATATATGTAAATTTTTCATTTTTAGAATTTATCTACTATTAAACTAATACAAATATACATTGAAATTTTTATGTTTTTTGTAAATTTTTGTTTAAAATTTAAGTTTTAATTTATTTTTCAGTGCAAACGCATTTAAAAATATTATAGAATAAAATAGTAAAATATTACTAAAAAAGAATATTTTTTAAATAGTTGAATGTAAAGTCCCTCCCTTTGGATTCTGTGTATCAAACAGAAATTGGATTTAGGGTGGGGTTATTAAAATAATAGGTAATTTTATTTAAAATATCTTAAATGCGTTTGCCCTGTTTATTTTTTTACACAGATTATTAAGTATATTTTTTCAATATAATTGTGGCCAAACCAACATAAGCCAAAATAGAAATATTTTTGATAATAAAATGATTGAAATCATGAATGAATAGTAAATCTAAAACAAAGTATAGTGCTATTGCAAATAAAATTAAGAATGATAATAAAAATAAATTGTAGGGTATAGGGTAGTTTTTTTGTCCTAAAAAATAGCTAACCACAGCCATAGTTGCAAAACTGCAAAGCGAAGCCCACACACAACCCATGTACCCAAAATAAGGAATCAAAAAATAATTAGCAATTATAGTAATGGCGGCTCCCGCAATGGTTATATAAGTGCCATAGTAAGTTTTATCAGTAAGTTTATACCAAACAGATAGATTAAAGTAAATTCCCATAAACACATTGCTCAAAAGTAAAATGGGTACAATAGCAAGCCCAGTTTTATAGACTTCATTTTTGATGAGCAATCCAGAGATCCAATTGGCGTTGAGCGAAACACCCAAAAACAAAACCATACAAATAGCTACAAAATAATGCATCACTTTGGCATATAGTTGTGGTGCATTTTTGTCTTTTGCTTGGCTGAAGAAAAATGGTTCTGATGCAAATCTAAATGCTTGTATAGATATTGTCATAAAAATGGCCATTTTGTAGCAAGCACCAAAAACGCCAAGAACTTCCATGTTGGACATATTGGAGTAGAAGTTTGGTGGCAGTAATTTTTCGAGCATTATCCTGCTAAACATTTCGTTGATAGTACCTGCTATACCCATAACTAATATTGGAAATGCGTATTTAAACATTTCTTTCGTTTGTTGGGTGTTGATACTGACCTCGAAATTTCTAAAAGTTTGAATTAAAAAAGGCAAAAACGCTAAATTAGCAATTAAATTAGCTATGAAAATATACTTTAATGGATTGCCTGATGTATAAATTTTATCAACGAAAGGTTGCCACTCTATCAGAAATTCTTGATTGGCCACTGCTGGGCAGATGTATAAAAAAAATACATTTAATCCAATATTTAAAAAAATACTTGTAATCTTGGCAGTAGAAAACAAAAATACTCTTTTTTGTAAACGTAATTTTGCAAAAGGGATTGCAGTAAGTGCATCTATTGCCAATATACCAGCCACCCATTTTATCAAAGAAGGGTCGCTGTAGAATCCTAAAATTTGGGATATATCATTTGCATTAAAATAAATAAGACCAGAAAAAAATACTGTACTTATAAAAATGAGTAAAAATGTGTTTGCAAAAATTTTATCTTCATCCTTGTCGTTTTTTGTAGCAAACCTAAAATAGGCAGTTTCCATGCCATACGTAAAAATAACATTCAAAAATGCCATATAAGCGTATACATTCATGACTACCCCATATTGCGAAGGCAACAATACTGCAGTATGGAGTGGGGTAAGTAAGAAATTCAAAAAACGTCCTATAATTGTTGTTAAACCGTATATGGCCGTTTGCCCTGCCAATTTTTTTAATACAGACATTAATCTAAAATTTTGTTTTTGGCAGCCTCTTCTAGCAATATAGTCATATCAATCGGAACAGCTCCTACATGTTCGCACACTAATCCACCTGCCAAGTTTGCCATACAAGCTGATATATAAGAAGAATATCCCAGGGCTAAGAAAATAGAAACAACTGCTATTACAGTATCTCCAGCCCCTGATACATCTGCAATTTCGCGAATATGTGCTGGAATGTGGTAGCTCTTGCCCTCAGAATATAGCAAAACTCCATTTTCGGAAAGTGTAATAAGGTAATTTTTTGCTTTTAGTTTTGTATCTAATATTTGTAAAGCCTCAGTAATTTGGTCTAAATTTTGGCTTTCAATATCTATCTTGAGACCTTCTTTTAGTTCTTTTAAATTTGGTTTGAATAAAGTTACATTTTGGTAGCCGAGAAAATTTCTTTTTTTAGGGTCAACAGTTGTAGGAATATTTTTTTGATTACAAATATCTACCATTTGCTTAATAGTTTTTTGTGAAATTACTCCTTTATCATAATCTTCAAATATTACTAAATTACAGCTATCAAGAAGTGGTAAAATTAAAGCCATAAAGGTGTCATTATCGGCTTCGTCTAAAAGTGTATCCACCTCGTGGTCGATACGCAATAAGTGTTGTGATTGGGCAATAATGCGTCTTTTAGTAGTTGTAGGCCTTGTCGCTATTTTTAAAATACCTTTGGTGGGTAAGTCATTTTTTTTAAACAAATCTAATAAAATATTACCAGAAATGTCATTTCCTATAACTGAGCATAATATGGGCGTTGCACCCATTTTTTTAAGATTAGAGGCTACATTGGCGGCTCCCCCAAATCTATATTCAGTATCAGATAAATTAAAAATAGGCACTGGTGCTTCAGGCGATATTCTTTCTACTTTGCCCCAGTCGTATATATCTAACATGGCATCGCCAATGACAAGTACTTTTAGTTTTTGTATATTTTGTAACACTTAAAAATTCTATTTTAAAAACAATATCAAAATTAGATTATTTTAAATTATTTTTACATTAAATACAAAATTTATTTTGTTTCAAATTTTTTTTTATA
This sequence comes from Cytophagales bacterium, assembly GCA_013297755.1. Classification (GTDB taxonomy): domain Bacteria; phylum Bacteroidota; class Bacteroidia; order Cytophagales; family UBA9547; genus REAG01. The sequence goes on along the minus strand of JAAFIH010000005.1, from coordinate 21,075 downwards.
ATTTTAAAAAATGATTAAAGAATTTCTACTTTCTATAAAAGGCAAAATTACCAGTGTTATATTTTTGATAATTATCCTTTTGTCTGGGTTTGCAGTGTTTGTTTTTTTTCAAAATATTGATGTCAAAAAAAGGTTAGATACCCTTTATAAACACAACGAACCTACTGTAACACTCCATTTTATTGGTATATCTGATATGAATTGGTGTTACCAACTTATATACAAATCTGCTTTTAATAAAGATACAAACGCAAGAAGCGAATTTTATTCTTATGTTGATTCTTACATGAGTTTACATAAAACCTCTGACCTCCATTGTGATACACTTGGTATAGATAATAACAAAGAACATCAAAATGTAATAATCAAAAACCAAGAGTTTTTATTGGTAGTAGAAGATTTTTATGCCATAATAAAAAAATACAAATATGAAAAGGCGACTTTTGAAACTCCAATAGATACAGTAATAAATGAAAAATTAAAAATTGTAAATGATAAATTTTGGAAACTTTTTACGGCTTATTCTGATTATATGAACACTTTTATGGGCAACAAAGAGCTCCATATGGCCGAAATGTTGGCACTCTCTGAAAGGCTTACTACAATTATTATTCTAATTTCGTTTTTAATCATTGTCATAGGATTTTTGATGTGGAAAAACATATATTCTTATATTTCTTACTCTATATCTACCATTGTCGCTCGATTACAACTGATGTCAAAGGGCGAATTAATAGAGCAAAATGTCGATACCAAAGACGAAGTAGGACAAATAATGGAAGCCAGCAACATACTTGTTGGTAATATAAAAAATGCAAGTCTTTTTGCTCAAAAAGTAGGCCAGGGTGATTATAGCTATAACTATACACCAGCTAGCGAAAAAGACGAACTTGGACGATCGCTGCTATACATGAGAAATGAATTGCAGAACTTCAAAACTGAAGACGAAAAACGATTTTGGATAAACAAAGGTTTGGCCATTTTTGCAGACGTTATCAGGCAAAATAGCCATGACAAAAACCTACTTGCAGACCGATTTCTGGCTCAGTTGATAGATTATACAGACTCTAACCAAGGTGCAATTTACATCAACGAAGATGCCCCACAAGTAACAAAACTTGACATGTTGGCATGCTATGCCTACAACAAAAAAAAGCACCTAGAAGCTAGCATAGCCATTGGCGAAGGCTTAGTTGGGCAAACATACAAAGAAAAACAACTCAACCACATCACAGAAATCCCAGATGATTATATTAAAATAACATCTGGCTTGGGCGAAGCATTGCCCACAACGCTTCTATTTTTGCCTCTCATGATAGATGAAAACATGCTTGGGGTGGTAGAATTAGCAAGTTTTAATACTTACCCAAAACATAAAATAGAGTTTATACAAAAAATTTGTGATAACCTAGCATCAGTATTGCTTACGAGTGCTAATGCTACCAAAATGAAAAAACTTGTAGATGATTTGCAGCTAAAATCAGAACAAATGCATGCTCAAGAAGAAGAGCTAAGGCAAAATATGGAAGAATTGATGGCCACACAAGAAGAAACTGCTAGGTCAGAAGAAGTAAGAAACAAAGAGTTTGAAAGCATAAAACTAGAAAACATTGAGCTCAAAAATAGATTGAAGTTATACGAATCTTAATTGATTTTTTTGATAAACTTCTTTGTTTTAAAATATCCATATCTCCTAACAAATTTTAGTAGTTCCCATAACAGTAAAGCCTATCTCATACTTTCGTTTTGTTCCATTGAACTAAATTTATATCGAAAAGAATCGTTTGTAAGAATTTTTTTTTACTAAATTTTCAAGTAAAAAAATCAAAAGGGCTTTTTTCACCTTTTTTTTAAACAAAAAATCTTATAATTTTATATTTAATGGGGTAAAAAAAGTATTAAACCTAAAACGAACTGGTATAAAAAAACTTTATCATTACTTTATTATAAAAATTAAATAGAGCTTTTGCAAAGCTAGAGCCAATGTCAGTTTGAAGTTATTTTATTAAATAAATTACAAATTATATTATGTTTCTAATTTTTATTTATAATTTTATGCAATGATAAAGCAATTTCTCCTTTCAATAAAAGGCAAAATCACAAGTGTTATATTTTTAATTATTTTTTTATTATCAGGCTTTGCGGTGTTTGTTTTTTTTCAAAGTTTGGAGGTTAAAAAACGATTTGATATATTATATAAACATAATGAACCAACAGTAACATTGCATTTTATAGGTGTTTCTTGCATTAATTCTAGTATTGGAGATTTGAATAAAGCAGCTTTTTTAAAAGACACCTCTACAAAACAAAACTTTAATAACAATATTGAAGCCTATATGAATTTTCACAAAATCATTAAATTGCATTGCGATACACTGGGTATAAAAAATTATGATTTGCACAAAAAAGTTTTATTAAAAAACCAAGAATATTTACTTACTGCCAAAGAGTTATTTCAAATCATTGAGAAATATCAAATTAATAAAAATGGTTTTGAACAGCCAGTAGATACCTTATTGAAAGAACAATTAAAAAAATCTAATGAAAAATTTTGGCAAATTTTTGGTGCTTATTCTGATTATTTAGCGAGCTATATTGGAAACAAAGATATTCATTTGGCCGAAATACTTGCACTTTCTGAAAGGCTTACTACAATTATTATCCTTATATCGTTTTTAATCATTGTCATAGGATTTTTGATGTGGAAAAACATATATTCCTATATTTCTTACTCTATATCTACCATAGTTACACGGCTACAACAAATGTCAAAGGGCGAATTAATAGAACAAAATGTAGAATCGAAAGACGAAGTAGGACAAATAATGGAAGCCAGCAATATTCTTGTAGGTAATATAAAAAATGCAAGTCTTTTTGCTAAAAAAGTAGGCCAGGGTGATTATAGCTACAACTACAATCCTGCTAGCGACAAAGACGAGCTTGGACGATCGTTGTTATACATGAGAAATGAATTGCAAAATTTTAAAATCGAAGACGAAAAACGATTTTGGATAAACAAAGGATTGGCCATTTTTGCAGATGTAATCAGGCAAAACGGCCATGATAAAAACTTACTCGCAGACCGATTTCTGGCTCAGTTGATAGAATATACTGATTCTAACCAAGGTGCAATTTATATTAACGAGGAAGCCCCACAAGTAACAAAACTAGAAATGTTGGCTTGCTATGCCTACAACAAAAAAAAGCACTTTGAGGTCAGCATTGCCATTGGCGAAGGCTTAGTTGGGCAAACATACAAAGAAAAACAACTCAACCACATCACAGAAATCCCAGAAGATTATATTAAAATAACATCTGGCTTGGGCGAAGCATTGCCCACAACGCTATTATTTTTGCCTCTCATGATAGATGAAAACATGCTTGGGGTGGTAGAACTAGCAAGCTTAAATGCTTATCCAAAACATAAAATTGAGTTTATACAAAAAATTTGTGACAACTTAGCCTCCGTTTTGCAAACGAGTGCAAATGCAACAAAAATGAAAAAACTTGTAGATGATTTGCAGCTAAAATCAGAACAAATGCACGCCCAAGAAGAAGAGTTAAGACAAAATATGGAGGAATTGATGGCTACACAAGAAGAGACAAAAAGAGCTGAGATTGCTTTAAAAAATGAAAATCAAAGATTGTTACTCGAAAATATAGAACTCAAAAATAAACTTAAATAAATAAATAAAAATAAATATTAAAAATGAAAAAATTAGTAATAGCAAGTTTTATTGCCCTGTCCAACAGTATTTTTGCACAAGATAGCCTGAAAACATACCTTTGGGATAGCCAAGCACCCCTGTCGCAAGGAAACGAAGAAGTAGATAAGCCATCTGTAACAGTATATTTTCCTACAAAACAAAAAGCCAATGGTGCTGCCATAGTAATATGCCCAGGTGGTGGATATGTAACACTGGCACTCGACCACGAGGGGCGCAAAGTAGCTCAGTGGTATACTGATTTAGGGTTTACGGCAGTTGTACTTACCTATAGAATAGGTACTTGGGATCACAAAAAATATCAACACCCTGCTCCTTTTTTGGATGTGAGCAGAGCCATGAGATATGTAAGGTCTAAATCAAAAGATTGGAAAATAGACCCCGAAAAAATAGGAATTATGGGGTTTTCGGCTGGTGGACATTTGGCCTCTTGTGTAGCAACCATGTGGGATGGCGGAAATCCTAAAGCAAATAACACCATAGATAAACAAAGTTCTAAACCAAATTTTTTGGTTCTTGTATATCCAGTTATTACTTTTCGTACAAAATATGCTTTTACATTTGGCAGAGGTGTTTTGCTTGGCGAAAATGCTTCAAAAGAGAAAATTGATAGTTTATCTACTGAAATGCAAGTTTCTACCCACACACCACCAACTTTTATGATGTACACAGACGAAGACGACATTAATGCAATGAACTCCATTTTGTTTTATACAGCTCTTAAAGAAAATCGAATTCCAGCAGAGTTACATATATTTGAACGAGGAAAACATGGTTTTGGATTATACCCAGAAGAACCTACAATAAAAAAATGGCCAGATCTCCTCAAAAATTGGCTTACAAATAGAGGATTGGTTTTGAAATAAATGAATGGAAGTTCTATTGAAACCCTCCCACCCACGATTTTGTAGTTTTGGGGCAAAACGAATATTTTGAGCCAAAAAGATATGGTTTTAACATTGCAATGGGCAAGGTTCTAAAAAAAACAAAAGGTTTTTAAAAGTTTTATACCCTTTACTAAATCTAAGTAATCAACAATAATAACAAAAAATTTTAAATGGCAAATCAAATCAGAAATCCTGAGGTTACAAATACAGCCAAATCTAATGGAGAAAGTAAAAGTATTTTTTCGACTATTTCTAATACTTTTAAGATGGAAGTGCTATTTGAAAATGGGGTTCCAATGCAATATATGCCCAAAATTACTTGGATTACACTCTTAATTATTTTATACATAGCAAACGCTCACTATACCGAAAAAACAGTAAGAAAAATAGATAAATTAAAATTTGAAGTAGAAGAGCTAAGAACTGAATTTACCACACTCAAAGCCAGCTATATGGTAGAAAGCAAACAATCGGAAATAGCCAAAAGAGTAAAATCTATGGGACTTGTAGAAAGTAAAAATCCACCTCAAAAAATCACTTTAGAATAATTAAAAATATATTCCTATACACTAAAGGAGCTTCAAAAAATATCTATTCCTTTGATTTTATTTTCTTTAGGTAAGAATTATATTTCAATAGATTCTAAAATAGTAGATAAATGATCGAAGTTTTTCAATCCAGGAGCTTCCTCGTCTTCGCCTGTCAGGGCAATACCAAAAGGCAGATAAGTGGAGAAAATAGTGTCTATTTGATGATTATCGAAATTAAATGATAAAAACAATTTGTAAGAATAATCATGAACCAATTGTTTGATAAGGCCACCATAATTAGTAATATTGTCATTTATATTTGAAGAACAAACCAAAACCAAAGATTCTTTTGGCACAAAAAAATGTAAATTTTCTTTTACATCAAACCTAAAAATAATAGGTATATGTATTTGAGACTGCCAAGCATGATTTTTTGCATCCAAAAGCACAAAATCAGGTTTTATCTCTTCAATAGTTTTGAGTATGTAATCTAAATTAGAGTCATAAAACTCGGCCACAAATGCTACTCCAGAGAGCCATCCTTTAATGGCATAATATTGTGTTTGAGAAAATCCACTATGTACATCAAAACAAAACCCTAAATAAGCCACTCCCATACCAGCACAATAGCGAGCATCGCTAAGATTGGTTATATTTTGCACATATACTGGATATTTAAGCATAATTACAGAGGCTTATTGATTGATTTTGTTTGCTGTATTTTGCAATTCTTCGGCAGATAATTGTAGTTTAGGTTTCCCAAAATTGATGTCTCCTACTGTGTGTATAGGCACAAGATGTATGTGTGCGTGTGGCACTTCAAGGCCAATAACAGCTACTCCTATTTTTTTGCAATCAATGGCTTGTTTAATTTTGCAAGCAACATTTTTTGCAAAAATCATCATTCGGCCAAGCATAGCATCATCTATATCAAAAATATAGTCGATTTCTACTTTTGGTACAACTAATGTATGTCCTTGAGCCAGAGGCGACACATCCAAAAAAGCCAAAAACTCATGGTTTTCTTCAATTTTATAGCATGGAATTTGCCCAGCAATAATTTTTGAAAATACAGTTGCCATGACTAAAAAGTTATTTCTAAAATTTCCATTTTCAATTCACCCCCAGGGGTTTTTATTGTGGCAATATCTCCTACTTTTTTGCTAATTAGACCTTGGCCTATGGGCGATTTTACAGAGATTTTGTTTTGTTTCAAATCAGCTTCTTCTTCGGCCACTAGCATAAAATTTACCTCTTTATTAAAAGTAATATTTTTTATTTTAACTTTACTTAAAATAGAAACTTTACTATTGTCTAAAGAAGATTGGTCGATTACACGAGCGTTTGACAAGAGGTCTTCCAGTTTAGATATTTTAAGCTCTAGCATACCTTGAGCGTCTTTTGCAGCATCGTATTCTGCATTTTCGCTTAGGTCGCCTTTGTCTCTGGCTTCGGCTATCTGTTTGGCCATGTCGCTACGACCTTTTGTTTTAAGGTCGTGTAACTCGTCTCGAAGTCTTTTTAAACCTTCTTCTGTGTAATAATTAACTGAACTCATTATTTTTTGATTTTAAACAATAAAAAAAGAACGCCACAAGCCCTTTTGGATGTAGCGTTCTGTAATTTTAATGCAAATATACAACATTTTGATTTTGCAAACAAATTTAGTGTAAACAAAATGTAATATACTGCTAGAATTGGAGAATATAAATATAACTTGTTTTGATGTAATATTACTTTGAATGAACAAATATAAACTCTTTAATTGTTGTAAAAATTAAAAAAAATATTATTTTAGTACAATTTTTTAGAATTTAAGTTAAATAATCTTTTTAAAATAATACATTTGTAGTGAGATTTAATTAAATTTTTATGAAAAATAGCATTTCCAAATTACTGTTATTAAGTATAATATCATTTTCGTTAATAGCCCAAGAAATAGACTTGAGGCAAGGTTGGAAATTTAAACAAGGCGATAATCTTGAATGGGCAAAGCCAAGTTTTGATGACAATGATTGGAAAGATATAGAAGTTGGTCGTAATTGGGAGTTTCAGGGCTACGAAAAATACGATGGTTACGCCTGGTATCGCATAAAAGTATTTATTCCAAGTAGTTTGAAAAAAAATTCTACCTTGAAAGATAGTTTAAAATTCGATTTAGGAATGATTGATGATCAGGATCAATTTTATTTGAATGACACAAAAATAGGAGAAAACGGAGGCTTAAAATTTGCTTTTGGAAACAAAGAAAATAAACCTGGAAATACTGCATATAATATCCATAGAAAATATACAATATCAACTATGCACCCAGCCATAGCGTGGGATAAAGTAAACACAATGTCAATTCGTGTTTTTGATCAATCTGGTAATGGGGGTATGTTGGATGGAAAAAAATATGGTATCAGTATGGTTGATAATATAGATGACATTATTCTTGATATTAATTCAAATCCATTTCAATTCAAAACCAATGGTTCTTTTTCTAAAATCATTACACTTACAGTAAGTTCTACTACGTCAATAAATTTTAAAGGCAAACTTTTGGTAGAAGCATCTGATATTATTACCAAAGAAATAAAAGCAAGCTATGCAGTAGTAGCTGAGTTTAGTGCTCAAAAACCATTTAATTTTGAGTTTAATTTACCAGGCTATGAAAATCTTGTTGCTCGTTATTCGTATATTGATTTGACATCAGGCAATGGCTTTTCAGAATCGCAAGAAGTGCCATTTATTTTGACTCCAACTGAAAAACTAGAACCAAAAATCAATGCTCCAAAAGTTTTTGGTGTAAAACCTGGTTCTCCTGTTTTATTTACAGTAGCTACAAGTGGCGAAAGACCTATAACATTCTCGGCCGAAAACCTTCCTGTTGGGTTAAGTTTAGATTCTAAGACTGGTTTTGTAACAGGAGTTTTAAATACAAAAAGTGAATATCCCATAAAATTTACGGCAAAAAACTCCTTTGGCTCAGATTCTAAAACCATAAAATTTATTTGTGGCGATTTAATTACTCTTACACCTCAAATGGGTTGGAATTCTTGGAATTGTTGGGGTTTGGCAGTTTCTGATGAAAAAGTACGTGCATCAGCAAAAGCCATGATTGACAAAGGTTTAATTAATTATGGTTGGTCGTATATGAATATTGACGATGGTTGGGAAGATAAACGTGACGAAAAAGGTGTGCTTCAACCAAATAGCAAATTTCCAAACATGAAAAAATTGTGTGACGATTTGCACACTCAAGGTCTAAAAGTAGGAATTTACTCCTCGCCAGGTCCACAAACCTGTGGCAGATATATGGGTAGCTACAAATATGAACAATTAGATATAAACACTTGGGCAAGTTGGGGAATTGATTATTTAAAATACGATTGGTGTGAATATAATCAAGTGTTTATGCCACCATTTGGGGCAGACGGAAAACCTGTTTTAAAGAATCCAAAAGATATTTTAAATTATCAGAAACCATATAAAGTCATGCAAAATGCCATTGCTAGTGTTACTCCTAAAAGAGATATTGTCTATAGTATTTGTCAGTATGGATGGACTGATGTTTGGAAATGGGGTGCAGATGTAAATGGGCAATCTTGGCGTACAACAGGCGACATTGAAGATAGTTGGGTAAGTATGTCAAGCATATTTTCTAGCCAATCAAATCTATATAAATATGCAAAACCAGGCAGATGGAACGACCCAGATATGTTGGTGGTCGGAAAAGTGGGCTGGGGTCCTAGCCTCAGAAACTCAAGATTATCAGTAAACGAACAATATACCCATATCTCTATGTGGGCTCTGTTGGCTGCTCCACTTCTGATTGGTTGCGACATGAGCCAACTAGATGATTTTACGCTTAACTTGCTGAAAAACAGCGAAGTAATAGCTATTAACCAAGACCCACTTGGGAAGCAAGCAGAGCAAAAAATAAAAAATGAGAACTTTCAAATTTGGGTAAAAGAATTAGAAGATGGCTCCAAGGCTGTTGGCATATTTAATGTCTCAGATAATACTCAAAAAATATCACTAGATTTTAAATCTATTGGAATAGCACAATTTGGAAACATAAGAGACGTTTGGAAACAAAAAAATATTGGCGATATTAGCATTTATGAAACCATTTTACCAAAACATGGCGTAAAATTAATTAAATTAGACTCTCTAAAATAATTTAAACTGCTGATTATCAATGTTTTAAGAATATTACAGGTAATAAATTCTTTTATTTATGAAATAAAAATGAAATTTTATCTTGTATTTATTTCTAAAATTAACTTCTAAAATACATATAAGGTAACTACTAAAATTCAAAACTCTTTTGAAGATTTCCCTCTTTTATTTTGTTTAGTGGGGCATAACAAAAGTATTGAGCCAAGTTGTGCAGTTGCATAAATTAGTGTTGGTATTAAATAATATTTTTTGAGGTTTTTAGGAGTTCATTTTAGTAAACTTTGATAAAATTATTTTATTCAGAAAAATCAAATAACAAATGATGCAAAATAAACTCTTTACTGAATCTTTTGTGGTAGCTATCAAAAGTAAAATCATTGTTTTGAATAGAATTATCAGTAATTTTTATTAAATCTCCATCTGGGGAGGTCGAAAATTTATCATTTAGTTTAGTGGCGATTTTAGATTTTAGGTCTAAAACTTTTCCATCTAATACAAACCCTATCATGCCTCCAAAATCTAAATTTTGTGCATATTTACCGTTAAAATATCGAAAAACACCTCCATCAAATATATTTTGGTTGTTTTTGTCATTTTCATAAGTATTATAATAAACATACTTATTGACTAGCTCTTGATTACCATCCAAATTTTTACATTCAAAATGAAAATCAACTGGTAAATCGATGTTTACCCAATCGCTGTGAAATATTGAAATATCATAAAAGCCTCTTATTTCTTCATCATTATTAACACCACCTGCAATTCTAAAACCTTGAGAATTGAATTTTATATCAATTCTTAAAGTATTTCTAATGAACACTCCTATTTTATCTTCAATTCTAGCTTGAGGTTTATTTCTTTCTATTTCTATAATTTTATGAATAACAGTAATGTTACAATTTTTATAGAAATTTAGTAAATGAAAGAACACTTGATTTTTCCAAATGTCATTTGTTATTGCTCTAGTTTTAATTCTCGAATCAGGCAAAGAAATTAATTTTCCAGTTTTTATATATTCTCTATTCTGCATTCTGGATTGATTTTAAAATATGCTGCCCATCTTCAAATGCTTTTGTTGCTGTCCAATTTTGGTTTATATCTTTTTTAATAATGTAAATACATGTTGCACTAAAAATAAACTCTTGGCCAAGCAGTATTTTTTCTTTTGGATTTTCTTTAAAAATTTGTTCTAACGTATATAAACCAGTTTTTTGAGCAGAAGCATCAGCATTTAATCCAAAATTAATTTTAAAAACTCTTAACTTAAATTTTTCAAAATGTTCAATTGTGATTTCTTCTGAAAAATAAAATTCTAAAGTATCATATATAGCTTGTTTATAGTTGTTTATAATGGATAGACTAGTTGGCTTTTTAGGATTTGGTAAAAAATAATCTTTCACTCGCTGTCTCTCCAAATAATTTAAATCATACAAATCATAAATCAATTCATTTAACTCTTGCTCTTTTTCTGAATATTCAAACTTTCTGTCTGATAGGTCTTTACTAATTTCAGATATTTGAGTTACTAAATTTGAGTTTAAATCTTTGGGAATTGGGATATTCTGTAGGGCATGTAAATCAATATTTTCGAAATTCGAATCAACTCTTTTTTTAGTAAAATTATGAAGAAAATAATTTGATAACTTGGAATTTAAAATAGCAGTTATAAAATAATATAAATCTTCATTTTTAATTGTTAAACAAAATACGTATGTTGAAAATGCTATTTTATTATCAGTAAAAACTGCATTTATAGATTTACCAAATCTATTTAGCAATATCTTTCTTTTAGAAAACAAATCAAGCATGTTGAATCTTCTAAAATTATTTACATTTATTTTAGATTCATTAATATAAAAATCAAAAGCATAATTAAATGGGAATATTCTTTTTGCAGAATAAATATAAGGAATATAAAATTTATTACTTTTAAAATCTGATAAGTAATTGTCAAAGCCAAACTTTAAATGTAAGTCATTTTTTTCTTTACTAGTTAAATTTGCAAAATTGTTCTTACTTATATTAAAATACTCTGATAATTTTTCATTTTGTATTCGCTCTAATCCTCTATAATTAGTTTGGTTTGAGCTAAGAACTGATTTTAATAAATAGTTACTGTTTTTGATTTTATCTAGAAAATTATTATCAAATTCATTTCCAACCAAAAAATCTCTTAATCTAACTTGTTTATCTGCAAGTTTCTTTTGGTCAATTTCAATCACTTTATCCTCCTGAATTATCAATAATTCAAATGGTTTTTCTGAAAACAATCCAACATCTAAAGAATAATAATTTATAATATTATCTTTAAAATGATTGGTAAAAATGATTGAAACAACTGTTTCTTGGGCTTTTTCAAATAATATATTTTTTACTCTTGAGAGTTCATATATTTTTTCTATTCCATAATTAGAATAAAAATAATCTTGAAAAGCATCTGACTTTTCATTATAAAAGCTAGAACTATTTGAAACAAACCCAAATCTGGTATCTTCATTACTCCAGTCTTTTATTTTTAGAAAAAAGCATTGTGAAATTTGAGCTTTTCCAACTATATTTTTAGCAATTACTTTGTCATTATTTTTTAAAACAACTTTATATGCGTCCAAAAATGAAATTTCATTTTTATAATCATCTGTTTTGGGAATTTCAAAAAATGGCGGATTCCCTACTAAATACGAAAAGCTCAACCCTTCAAAAGGTGCTTCAGAAATAGCAAGTGCATTAGCTTGTTTTATATTGTCAAAAAATGAAAACTCAGAAAATAAATCAATTTTTTTGTTTTTACTGAGTTCCTTTGCAATGTATTCTTTAATATCATTTGGGTCAATCCCATTAAAAATCTGCAATGACAAAGAAAAAAGAGTAAATCTTTGTGCTGTGAGTTCTTTTTCAATACCAAAAATATTTTCAGCTAAAAGTTTAGTTCTGAATTTTATTTTTTCAATATTATTTTCAGGTTCTAAACCCTGTTTTTGTGCAATTTCTAAAAGTCTTTGATAAGCTACAATCAAAAACATGCCTGAGCCACACGATGGATCCAAAACTGAACCAATTTTGTCATCTATAATTACCTCATCTACAATTAGTTGAGCTAATTTTTTTGGGGTATAGTAAATTCCATTTGCTTTTTGAGTTTCAGATAAAAAAACTTCATATATATAACTAATAAATTCGACTGGTAAAACATCAAATTGAAAATCAAATAATTTTAATTGTTTTGTTTTAAAATTTGAGTTGAATGATGAAGCTATTAAAGTGCAAACATCTTTAGTTAAATAGGCATTTTCTATATTTGGTTGATCAAATAAACTATTATTAAAAATTTCATGGATTTTTTCATAGAGCTTATTTATATCTGAATTTGAGTTGTTCTCTAATAATTTTGCATAACTAAGTTTTGGATTTTCAAAATAATAGTCATAAAAACGTGAGTTAATAATATGGTTATCTTCTAAATATTTTATGTATAAAGTCCTATCAATCAATGCTTGCACAACTTTATTACATTCTTTTTCATTAAAAATTAAAGTAGATAATGTATAATAAAGTTCTAGTTTCAAATCTTTTAAAGTATTGACTAATTCTTTGTCAATACCTTTATATTTTGATTTGTCTATAAATGACTGGTAATGCAACCAAAATACGCCACTATCAAATTGCCATTTATTAATTTTCTCCATTTTTTCAGCATCTTTTGGAGATGGTGAAAAGGTTTCTAAGACACTTTCTTTATAAGTTGTTTCAGGAGAATATTTGGCATACAACATTTCAAATTCTTGCCCATTGTTTGGGTAATAAAAAATCAAATCTGCATCGTTTTTATTCCAAATATATTTTCTAACAGCTTCAATTTCAGATATATCTAAAACTGAATTTATTAAATAGAATGAAGTGTTTGTGTGGTTTAGATTATTATAATAAAAAATAGAATTTTGTAATTTATCAGTTAAAATAGGATTCTTATCAAAAATAATATGCTTAGGCTTCAAATCTATATTGAATTCAAAGCCTAAATTTGTAAACATTATTTTATAATCCATTGATTTTTAAATATTTACACTTAAATCATTTTAATATATTGCTCAGTAAAAAAGTAAAGATAACAATAAGAATACAATTTTGCTATTTTTTTTAATTATCAAATAAAAATATAATTTTCTCTTGTATTCATAACTAAAATTAACTTCTAAAATACAAATAATGTAACTACTAAAATTCAAAATTAATTTGAAGATTTCCCTCTTTTATTTTGTTTAGTGGGACATAACAAAAGTATTGAGCCAAGTTGTGCAGTTGCATAAATTGGTGTTGGTATTAAATAATATTTTTTGAGGTTTTTAGAATAAAAATAAGCACTTTTTCAAGGTATATAAACTTAGGTAGTTAATTTTAACCAAAATTACATAATTGCTAAAACACTTTAACTTATTTTTTATTTGAGCCAATAATTGACTTTTATTACGAGTACATTTTAATAATACATTGTCTTAATATTGCCCATAACATACAAATGGTATAATTTATTAAAGCTTCAGCCAGTTATTTATCAATCAAAAAAATCCTCACTACTTTTTTTGACAAATGGACTTGAACAAAACCAAAATCAACCATTTGAAAGCGATGTAAATGAGGTAATTTTTTTTCAAAACATAACTTCAATTATCTTATTATATTACTTTTTTTATGTACATGTTCGGGCAGTTGTCCACCCCTGAGGATGGAGTTATTGTTGAATTTATTATTTAAGTCTTGGTCGGTTTTTTGGAACCAATCAAGTTCAGTCATACGCCCTGTTTGTCCAAAAGCCAGTAGAGCATTGGTGTAACAAACTTTTTTAATGGTATCGTTGTCAATGCCTTTTTGTAGCATAAGACTGGCAGTTTTGGGCACAGCCAGAGGGTCGCTTATACCCCAATCGGCCGCACTATTGATGATGATGCGTTCTGGGCCATATTGTTTTATTATTTCAACCATACGTTCGTTACCCATTTTGGTATAAGGATAAATCGTAAAAGCAGCCCAAAAACCCTGGTCGAGTACATTTTTTACAGTTTCTTCGTTATTATGGTCTATGATTACCATTTGGGGATCTAAGCCACATTCCAAAGCTACTGACATGCTTTTATCAGTGCCTTTTTTTTTGTCCCTGTGTGGAGTGTGTACCTGTACCAATGATTTGGTTTTTTTTGCCAAAAGCAATTGAAGCCTAAAATATTTGTCTTCGGCCTCAGTTTGTTCGTCATAGCCAATTTCGCCAACACCAACTACGCGCTCTTTTCCCAAAAAAAGCGGCAAAATCTCCATCACTTGTTCGGCTAAGGCTTCGTTGTTGGCTTCTCTAGCATTGAGGCCCATAGTGCAATAATGCTGAATACCAAACTGCGAGGCCCTAAATCGCTCCCAACCAATAAGGCTGCTAAAATAATCTTTGAAAGTGCCAACAGAAGTTCGGGGTTGGCCAAGCCAAAAAGCAGGTTCTATCACAGCTATTATACCTGCAGCAGCCATGGCCTCGTAGTCATCGGTGGTGCGACTTACCATGTGTATATGTGGATCTATGTACATATATATAAATTAAATATTTTGATGAGATGTCTATAAAAGTAAAAGGCTTGAAGCGAAACGTGTATGTTTCTCTCAAGCCTTCTAACTCGTATTTTTATATTTGCGTTATTAAATAATATAATCACAAATATCGTGCCATACTACTTATAAGTTCAAACTAAAATATCTTTTTTTGCTCATTAGATTTCTTTTTATCCCAAGGATTGATGGTTTTTTTAGACATATCGTATACAAAATAACCAATTATAGAAAAAAAAATCAAAGTTATAAGCACAAAAAACAGTCTTTTAATTGTCATAATATTAAAAATTTTTGACGTTACGAAATTAATATTTTATTTGGATTAATGCTGTTTTATAAATGATTAAATTTTTTTTAATCATTTATAAATTTTATATTTAAAAATTTATAAGATCATTGGTATTAAAAAAACAATTATTTTTAATAGATAAGTTAATAATTTATTCTCAGATTATTAGAATTTTTTATTAGTAAAACAATATAATTTCTATAAAATACTCAAACATGATGGAAGAGATAAGATGGCAACAAAGGTTTTCTAACTGTAACAAAGCATTGAATAAATTAGAACAAGCTATAGGTTATATCAAACATAACTATTTAGACGATGAAACTCAAATAGTTCGTTCAGACTTAAACTTAATTCTTAACGAAATCATAAAAGACGGTTTAATTCAAAGATTCGAATATACCCACGAGATGGCTTGGAATCTAATGAAAGATTACGCTGAATATCAAGGAAATAATGAAGTGGGTGGGTCCAGGGATGCAACAAGAGAGGCTTTAAATTTAAAAATTATCGAAAATGGAGATGCTTGGATGGAAATGATAAAAAGTAGAAATAAAACAACACATACATATAATGAATCGACAGCAAACGAGATTTACTCAAAAATTATAGAATATTATTTTCCACTTTTTATTCAGTTTAGATTCAAAATGGAAGAAAAAAGAACTGGTCAGCAACAAAAATTATTATAACATGATCTATGGTTTATCAAAATCTCATTACGAACAAATTATGGAAGTATTTATGGCACACCCAGAAATAGAAACTGTAATACTTTATGGTTCGAGGGCCAAAGGCACTCAAAAATCCTATTCAGATGTTGACATAACTTTAATTTCTAAAAATATAGAATTAACTCAATTACTTAAAATTGACACAGAGCTTGATGATTTACTGTTACCTGTAAAATTTGATGTATCTTTGTACTTTCATATTGATAATAAAGATTTAATGGAACATATCAATAGTTTTGGAGTAATTTTTTATAAAAAAGAAAATTAGAGCAGTTTTTTTACTTTTAAATTTTCTATCCAGGGTAAATGCATTTAAAAATATTATAGTTTAAAATAGTAAAATATTACTAAAAAAGAATGTTTTTATAATAGTTGAATGTAAAGTCCCTCCCTTTGGATTCTGTGTATCAAACAGAAATTGGATTTAGGGTGGGGTTATTAAAATAATAGGTAATTTTATTAAAATATCTTAAATGCGTTTGCCCTGTTTTCTATCTCAAGTAGCTATAAAAAATCAAAATTTAAGTAAAACCTGCCTAACTACTCGTCCTTTGAAAAAAGCCTTTATCCTTTGGGAGTTATACATAAACCATAGAATTTAATGAGATGAGCCTTAAACAAGCTGAATGATATATATTTGGGCTTTACAATCAAATTTTTGCTTATATGATATTTCAAATAAGTGTACGAACTTTTAATTTTTGTTTTAATTTTGATATTTATATTTTTTAATAAAACAATTAATTAATTTTGAAGCGATTTTAAAAATAAAAATGAATTTTGATTACTTTTTATCTTTAAAATCTATAAAAATACTTAAAAGCATAACCATAATATGCAAAAAAATCAAGCACACGGCCACAACCATCACCTTACCACAGGTGGGCTTCTGATAACGCTAGGTATTATTTATGGCGATATTGGTACATCTCCACTGTATGTAATGAGTGAAATAATGCACCACAAAGAAGTGAGCGAATTGCTGATTTATGGTGCACTTTCGTGTATTTTTTGGACTCTTACGTTACAAACTACTTTAAAATATGTCATTCTTACTCTTAGGGCAGACAATAATGGCGAGGGTGGTATTTTTTCGCTTTTTGCATTGGTTCGTAGAAAAATGCCTTGGCTCTTTTTGCCAGCTATGTTGGGTGGAGCCACTCTGCTTGCCGATGGTATTATAACTCCTCCTATATCTGTAGCTTCGGCCGTAGAGGGTATATTACGTATTTATCCTAATGTGCAAACGGTGCCAATTATTATAGTAATTCTTACTGTTTTGTTCGCTTTTCAGCGATTTGGAACCAACGTAGTTGGCAAAGCCTTTGGCCCTGTCATGTTTGTATGGTTTACGATGTTAGCTGTATTGGGCATTTCTCAAATTATTACTAATCCTAGTATTTTCAAATCACTCAATCCTATGTATGCTTACCAGCTTCTAACCCAATATCCCGAAGGATTTTGGTTGCTTGGCTCAGTTTTTTTGTGTACCACTGGGGCTGAGGCTCTATACTCTGACCTTGGGCATTGTGGCCGTAGCAATATTAGAATTTCGTGGATATATGTAAAAACATGCTTGATTCTTACTTATCTTGGACAGGGAGCATGGATAATGTCGCAATCTGGTCACATTACAGATAATCCATTTTTTGCCATTATGCCTCAATGGTTTGTTATTCCTGGCATAATTATAGCCACAGCATCAGCCATTATAGCCAGTCAAGCATTAATTACTGGTTCTTTTACATTGATTTCAGAGGCAATCAGACTTAATTTTTGGCCAAAAGTAAAATTGGTATATCCTACAGATCAAAAAGGGCAGTTGTATGTGCCAAGTCTAAATTTTTTGCTATGGATAGGTTGCATTGGAGTAGTGCTATATTTCAGAGAATCGTCTCAGATGGGTGCAGCTTATGGCCTTGCAATCACGCTTACGATGATAATGACTACATTATTGATGACATTTTATTTGTACTTAAAACGAGTAAATACCATCTTTTTATTATTATTTTTAGGAGCATTTTTATTACTAGAAGGTTCGTTTTTGGCTGCCAATCTTACCAAATTTTCTAATGGCGGTTATGTATCTTTGATATTGGGTGGCGTAATATTTGCAGTTATGTACACTTGGTATAAAGCCTTTAAAATCAAAAACAGCCTTACAGAATATGTACCTTTTGAAGACCACAAACAGGTAAGAATGATGATGAAATTGAGCGAGGATATGACTGTGCCCAAATATGCTACCAATCTAATTTTTATGACAAGTGCCAGAGGCACCGACCAAATAGAATCAAAGGTTATTTATTCTATTTTTCAGAAACAACCCAAGCGAGCCGATGTGTACTGGTTTTTGCATGTAGAAATTACTGATGAACCTTATACCAAAGAATATAAAGTACATACTTATTCTGATGGTCAAGTTTTTAAAGTTACATTTTATCTAGGGTTTAGGGTCGAAAATAAAATAAACCTTTATTTCAGGCGTGTAGTCGAAGACATGGTACGCAATGGCGAAGTTGATATTACCTCAAGATACGAATCTTTGAATGCACAAAATTTGATTGGTGATTTTAGATTTGTGGTTTTAGAAAAATTCTTATCTTACGAAAACTCCTTAGGTGTGTTTGAGCAATTAGTCATGGATGGTTATTTTATATTAAAAGAATTGGCCACATCCGAAGAAAAATATTTTGGACTAGATACCAGCTCTGTCATTGTAGAAAAAGTACCCATGCTTATCAAACCTGCGTCAGAAATTAAACTATGTAGAGTAAGATAATATTGATTAATTAAATTTTTAAGCACAAAAAATTCAAAATTTATAACTAAATCGTTTAAAATTAGTTTATTTGTAGCTTATATATTTTATACACAATATTGTAGCTTTCAAATGCTGATACATCAAGGTAAAATATTAAAAAACATTGGAAGCCCCCAGGACATGAAAGCCCTCTCGCTAGACGAGTTGGTGCTGTTGTGTGGCGAGTTGCGACAATTTATAATCGACAATGTATCCATTTATGGTGGCCATTTTGGCGCCAGTTTGGGTGTTGTCGAATTAACGGTTGCTTTGCATCATGTTTTTAATACCCCAGATGATATGTTGGTCTGGGATGTAGGACATCAAGCATACGGCCATAAGATTCTTACAGGTCGCAAAGATGATTTTCATACCAATAGACGCTACAAAGGACTTTCAGGTTTTCCTAAACGTAGCGAATCGCCTTACGATGCCTTTGGAGTTGGCCACTCTAGCACCTCAATATCAGCGGCTTTGGGTATGGCAATGGCTTCAGCATACAAAAATGAAAACGAACGACAACATATAGCCGTCATTGGCGATGGTGCCATGACAGCAGGCATGGCTTTTGAGGCCATGAATCATGCAGGCGTTAGCAATTCAAATTTATTGATTGTACTGAACGACAACTGCATGGCCATAGACCCCAATGTGGGTGCTCTCAAAGATTATTTAACAGATATTACTACATCGCATACTTACAACAAATTTAGAGACGATGTATGGAAACTATTAGGTAAGATTTCTAAATTTGGCCCCAATGCTCAAGCCATAGCTTCAAACATGGAAGCGGCCGTAAAAGCAGCCTTTCTCAAACAAAGTAACCTGTTTGAATCTTTAAAATTGCGTTATTTTGGTCCAGTTGATGGCCACGATGTGGCACATTTGATAGAGATTTTCAAAGACTTAAAAGACATACAAGGGCCAAAATTGCTCCATGTAATTACCACCAAGGGCAAAGGATATAAATTTGCAGAAGAAGGAAATCCTACTTTTTGGCATGCTCCAGGCGTAAAATTTGATAAAATTACTGGAGAATTACAAAAAAAAGCAGCTCAAACAAATCAAGCACCCAAATTTCAAGACGTTTTTGGACATACTATACTAGAACTTGCCAAACAAAACGACAAAATCATGGGCATAACCCCAGCCATGCCCACAGGCTGTTCGCTCAACCTGATGATGAAAGAAATGCCTCATCGTGCATTTGATGTAGGCATAGCCGAACAACATGCAGTTACTTTTTCGGCTGGTTTGGCCGTACAGGGGCTTATACCGTTTTGTAATATTTATTCAAGTTTTATGCAACGTGCCTACGACCAAGTAGTACACGATGTGTGTTTGCAAAATTTACATGTTATTTTTTGTCTCGATCGTGCAGGCATTGCAGGAGCCGATGGACCCACACATCATGGCACTTATGACATTGCGTATATGCGTTGTTTGCCAAATCTTATCGTTTCGGCACCAATGGACGAAGTAGAATTACGCAATCTCATGTATACGGCCACCGAAACTCAGCAGCCCTTTTCGATACGCTACCCACGTGGTGCAGGACATATTGTAGACTGGCAACAACCGCTACAAATGCTACAAATTGGTAAAGGTCGAAAACTCAAAACTGGAACCGATATTGCAATACTAAGTTTTGGAACTGCAGGATTACAAGCCGCCAAAGCCATAGAAATATTACATACTGAAGACATCTCGGCAGCCCACTACGATTTACGATTTGTGAAGCCCCTAGACACAAAAATGTTGGATGATATTTTTACAAATTTTGATAAAATTATTACTGTAGAAGATGGTTGTCTACAAGGTGGATTTGGCTCAGCTATAGTCGAATACATGGCCGATAATCAATATACAGCCCATGTAAAAAGACTAGGAATGCCCGACAAAATTATAGAACATGGCGAACAATCAGATTTGTATGCAGAGTGTGGGTACGATGCAGCAAGTATTTGCGAAGCTGCCAAAAAAATGATAGAAGTTTTAATTTAGATTTAACTTAAATCATCCCCTTATTTTCATTTACCAAATGTGGTAAAATCAGTATGCTTAACGATTATTTATAAAACAAATTTTTTAATTTTATAAATAAAATTGATTGAATTTTGGACCAACAAAAATCAATAATTTTAAATTTTCTATTGATATGCTAAATTGTAGGGTAGAAGATTTTTTATGTTTGTATTTTGGTATAAAATTATCAAATTAATCCTAAACCCTAAAATAATTTAGGTAATATGTTGTTGAATATTTAAAAAAAGTCGAATAATCGTTTGTTATTCGACTTTTTTAGTTTTAATTTGCATTACCTAATTAGGTAACATATATGGCCAAAA
>JAAFIH010000049.1 GCA_013297755.1 Cytophagales bacterium | reverse complement strand
GATGATTTAGTATACTCTACAAGAGAAATTATAAGACCTAATAGAAAAAACCATAGAAAACATAAACCTAAGAAACTTTATAACATGGTCTATAAAAGACTATGAAAACCTTAAGTAAACGACATTGATATATAATTGTAAATTACACAAAAACATCAATAGCATTTTTATTAAACTCCCAAATAAATAAGTTGGTCTAATATACTAATTTGATTTTTTTTATCATTGACTTGATTTGTCATTTATAAATATTGCAAAGAAAATTAAAAAGTACTTTTTATAAAACCATTAAAAATACATCTCTAAGATAAAAAATATAAAATTATATATACATTTGCATACATAATTAAAAAGCGTAAAAAAACAGATGTTTTCATTCCTAGCCAAAATATTTGGTACAAAATCAGATCGTGATATAAAAACTCTACAACCCCTTGTAGATGCAGCCATTGCAGAATTTAATACTTTAAAATCTATTTCAGACGACCAACTCAGAGAGGCTACTGCTCTGTTAAAAGGTCGTATAGCCGATTATTTATCAGATATTGATACTGAAATGGGTCTGTTAAAATCTCAAATAGAAACCAACGAAGACATTTCTCTAGACCAAAAAGAATCTATTTTTGCTAAAATTGATGCTTTAGAAAAACAACGAGACATAGAATTAGAAAAAGTTTTACTAGAAATACTGCCAAGAGCTTTTGCAATAGTAAAAGAAACTGCACGCAGATTTACCGAAAATGGTAAACTAGACGTAACCACAACACCACACGACACCTATATATATGAGGCAAAAAAAGGAAATGGTATAACCGTGCATGGTGGCTCTACTACTTGGCATAATAAGTGGCTTGTGGCTGGCAACGAAATTACCTGGAATATGGTGCATTACGATGTGCAATTAATAGGTGGTGCAGCTTTGCATCAAGGCAAAATATCAGAAATGGCTACTGGAGAAGGCAAAACATTGGTGTCTACCTTGCCCGCTTTTCTCAATGCCTTAGCTGGTAGAGGGGTGCATATTGTAACCGTAAACGACTACTTAGCCAAACGTGATAGCGAATGGAACGCTCCACTTTTTGAGTTTCATGGTCTTATAGTAGATTGTATTGATAAATACGAACCACATTCTGAAGGCCGTAAAAAAGCCTACCTTGCTGATATTACTTACGGTACCAACAATGAATTTGGCTTTGATTATTTGAGAGACAACATGGTAAAACACCCTGAAGAGATTGTACAACGCAAACATCACTTTGCGATGGTAGATGAGGTCGATTCTGTGTTGGTAGACGATGCTCGTACCCCTTTGATAATTTCTGGCCCAGTACCCAGAGGCGATGAGCAACAATTTTATCAATTAAAACCTAGGGTAAACAAATTAGTTGATGCCCAAAAATCATTAGTCCAAAGTTTATTAAACGAAGCCAAAAAGAAAATTGAAGCTGGTAATACAGACGAAAAAGATGGTGGATTAGCACTTTTTAGAGCTTATAGAGGATTTCCTAAATATAAACCTTTGGTTAAATATTTGAGTGAGCAAGGTATAAAAGTAATATTACAAAAAACCGAAAATTATTACTTGCAAGATAATCAAAAAGAAATGCCAAAGGCAGACGAGCCTTTATTTTTTACGATTGATGAAAAACACAATACCGTAGACCTAACCGACAAAGGGATAGAAGCCATCACTACCGATAGCGAGGATAGCAATTTTTTTGTATTGCCTGATATTGGTGTAGAAATGCACAAAATTGAAAAAAATATAACTTTATCTTCAGAAGAAAAAGTAAGCAAAACCGAAAATTTAGTAAAAGAATATTCCGAAAAAGCCGAAAGAATACACACAATCAACCAGTTACTAAAAGCATACACAAATTTTGAAAAAGATGTAGAATATATCCTTGTTGATGGCAAAGTAAAAATAGTTGATGAGAATACAGGTCGAGTGATGGAAGGCAGACGCTATTCTGATGGATTGCACCAAGCATTAGAAGCCAAAGAAAATGTAAAAGTAGAGGATGCTACCCAAACATATGCCACCATTACGCTACAAAACTACTTTAGAATGTACCACAAACTGGGCGGTATGACTGGTACAGCCACCACAGAGGCAGCCGAACTTTGGGAAATTTATAAATTGGATGTAGTAACGATACCTACTCACCGAAAAGCCATTCGCAATGATATGGACGATAAGGTGTATAAAACAATGCGTGAAAAATTCAATGCTGTGGCCTTAGAAATAGAAGAGTTACACAAAGCTGGTCGCCCTGTATTGGTAGGTACAACGTCTGTTGAAATCTCAGAATTGTTGAGTAGAATGCTCAATATGAAAAAAATAAAACATAATGTACTCAACGCCAAACAACATGCAAGAGAAGCCGAAATAGTGGCTGCCGCTGGGCAATCAGGTGCTGTAACTATTGCTACCAACATGGCTGGGCGTGGTACAGATATAAAACTATCCCCAGAATCGAAATCTGCTGGTGGCTTAGCCATCATAGGTACCGAACGCCACGAAAGCCGTAGGGTTGATAGGCAGCTGCGTGGTAGGGCTGGTCGCCAAGGCGACCCAGGCTCTTCTCAGTTTTATTTAAGCCTTGAAGATGGACTTATGAGAATGTTTGGCTCTGATAGAATTGCTAAATTGATGGACAGAATGGGCTTAGAAGAAGGCGAAGTAATACAACATAGCATGATAACTAGCTCTGTAGAACGTGCTCAAAAGAAAGTAGAAGAGAATAATTTTGGTATGCGAAAACGCCTACTTGAGTACGATGACGTAATGAATATGCAACGAAAAGCCATTTATACCAAACGAAAAAACGCACTCTATGGCGATAGATTAGCTATGGACATTGCTGATATGGTTTATGATATGGCGGCTACCACTACCAATGGAGCTAAAGTACAAAATAATTTTGAAAATTTTAAATATAGTTTTATTGCCAATTTTGGATTTAATCCTCAAGTGAATGAATCTGAATTTCTGCAATCAAAACCTGAAACTCTTACCCAACAAGTGTATACAAATTGTATGGAAAATTACAATTTGAAATCTAAAGATATAGCCACAAAATCGCAATCTGTTTTCAATAGATTGTATTTGACAGATGGCAGCAAAATAGAAAATGTAATTGTACCCATTACTGATGGCAAAAGAGGTATAAATATTATTGTAAATTTGAAGAAAGCCTACGAATCGAAAGGAGCAGAATTGCCAAAACAAGTTGAAAAATACACTGTATTATCGTTTATAGACCAAGAATGGAAAGAGCATTTGAGAGAAATGGATGACCTAAAACAATCTGTACAAAATGCAGTGTACGAACAAAAAGATCCACTTTTGATATACAAAGGCGAAGCTTACGAGTTGTTTAATAGATTGATAAGTCGCATGAACCAAGACACAACAGCGTTTTTGTTTAAATCTGATATTCAACAAGATGACATGAGCAATGCTTATGAAAATCGAAGACCAACCCCACAGCCAAAATTAAAAGAATCGAGAAATGAATCTCTTGAAAATGTAACAGAATCTGGTCGTACACAACAAAATATAGACAAAACACCAGCCGAAAAAATAATGCCATTAAAATCTGAAAAAACTTACGGACGCAACGATACCGTCAAAGTTCAATACATGGATGGTAGCATCAAAGAAGATAAATACAAAAAATTAGAAAACGATGTTTTGAGTGGTAGATGTATGGTCGTAAGCTAGGTATTGATGTAGATATTAAAAATCCAACTTTATACATCAATGTCGTTATATGGACAATCAGACTGAAATACAAAGAAATTACCTCAAACGACAATTGGAGGAAAGTGAGGAGGAAATGACTAAACTCTCAACTTTTATTCAAGCATTCATTGACTTCTGTGACAGTAAAAAAATTAAGCTCACAAAAGACAACTTTGACTATGTTCAGACTATTGGTATTGTAGCAAAATTTCCAAACCTTGTGAATCTTCTCAATGACAAAGTTTTCGCAGACAAAGAAGAATTAGTTGAAGTAAGTGTTTTAGAAAAGGAATTCAAGAAACAACCATTTGCATCAGGGTATTACTATGCCGACAAATATATGGTTATGGCACATCCATACTTTAGACGTGGACATTACGAAAACAGCAACTTCGCCCCAAGATTTATAGAGATTTTTTTAGCTTACAACAAAGACACAATTCAAAAATATTTAGCTATCGACAACGACAGAGTGAGAATAAATGTTGACAACAGTATGTATAAGGAGTTTGACACTTGGTATGGTGCAAAATTCGTAAACACAATTTCAGACATTGAAGACGGCATCGTAAAACTTAGACCGCCACTAGGACTTGAACCATTCGATATAGAATTCTTTTTTGGTAATACATATTCACTCGACATAAAATGGACTTCTAAAAATGGCATAAAAGTTTTCCAAGCAGAAGAATTTAAGGCAGACAAAAGCAGAATTGAAAAAAATGGAAATGAGTATTATCCAGTAAAATATATTCACGCAGAATTTGATATTCAAGCTGGGAAATTTAGACATTTTGACGGAGCAATACATTTTTATACTGAAGAAGAGTATT
This sequence comes from Cytophagales bacterium, assembly GCA_013297755.1. Taxonomy (GTDB): domain Bacteria; phylum Bacteroidota; class Bacteroidia; order Cytophagales; family UBA9547; genus REAG01. The sequence continues at coordinate 19,362 of JAAFIH010000049.1, read as the reverse complement.
ATCAGAGGCGTGACAATGACTTTAATTATAACAGAAAAAATAGTTTGCATTTAAAGACACTTTCACAAAAACTATTTAAAGTAAACGGACAAGTAACAATTGAGGAATGGGTTAATCTTGTGAGCCATTATTTAACAGGTAATCCACTTATATTTGAATATTTTGAAGGCAAATTGCCTGACAATATATTATACACTTAAAAAAAACTAACAACTTATAGGAATAGAAACTAAGGCATATAACATCACATTAGATATATACATATTTTCCTGCTTCGCAGACAGTTTAGTATTTACCGAAAGTTTTGAGCTTCTCATAAACATTATTAGTAAAAATCTCGACTATAACAAATCTGCAAATTGAAACTATCTCCATTAGATCATAGAGATAGTTTCGACAAATGCATTATAGTTGGTTTCGGTTTTTGATTTTTAGAAGTCATATCATTAAAAGTTATAAATAATAAGCATATAAATTTCTGATTGCAAATAAATTAACATATATTTGCAATCCATTTTTAAAATAAATAAAAACACCTATATCGAACCGTAATGAGAATAGAGTTTAACACAAATTGCTATTTTTTAATTCGCCAAAATCATTTAATTATTATTTAAAAAAAGCTAGATATGAAATTATCAGAATTCTCTTATAACTTACCAGTAGAACTTATAGCTCAATATCCAACAGAAAACAGGGATGATTGCAGATTAATGGTACTGAATAGAGCTACAAAAACGATTGAACATAAAAAATTTAAAGATATTATCGACTATTTTTCAGAAGAAGATGTAGTAGTAGTGAACGATTCTATGGTTTTTCCAGCAAGGCTTTATGGAAATAAAGAAAAAACTGGGGCTAAAATAGAAGTATTTTTATTAAGAAAACTAACCAATGAAGGACATCTTTGGGATGTGCTGGTAGATCCTGCCCGAAAAATAAGGGTTGGCAATAAGTTATATTTTGGAGATGGCGAATTGGTGGCCGAAGTTATCGATAATACAACCTCCAGAGGCCGTACAATTAGATTTTTATTTGATGGCACCCCAGAAGATTTCCTAAAAGTAATTGATGTACTGGGCGAAACCCCATTGCCAAAATACATTAAAAGAAAAGTAGAACCAGAAGATAGAGATAGATTTCAGACTATTTTTGCAGACAAACTAGGTTCTGTGGCTGCTCCTTCTGCTGGTATGCACTTTACAAAACAATTAGTTAAAAGATTTCAATTAAAAGGAGTACATATCGAAAAAACAACACTTTATGTTGGTCTTGGCTCGTTTAGACCTGTTGATGTAGAAGATTTGACTAAACATAAAATGGATTCAGAACAATTTATAATCCCTGAAGCCGCTGCTTTGAGAGTAAACGATGCTTTAGACAACAAAAGAAGAGTGTGTGCCGTAGGAAGTACTGTTTTAAGAACACTAGAATCTTCAGTTTCGGCTGGTGGTAGAGTAAAACCTGTAAATTTGTGGACTGACAAATTTTTGTTTCCTCCTTATGATTTTAAAATTTGTAATACTTTAATTACAAACTTTCATCAATCTGAATCTACTTTATTGATGCTTACAAGTGCTTTTGGTGGGTATGAATTTGTAAAACAAGCCTATCAAGTAGCAATAGAAGAGAAATACAATTTTCTTACGTATGGCGATGCAATGTTGATCATCTAAAACAATAACAAGAAATTATAAGTTTTAATTTTTTTAATTACTTATAATTTCTTACCTTTTTCTATCAGTTTCTTCTTTCAATTTTTCTTCTTGTTGTTTGTATTTTTCTTCGAGTTCTTGGTCGATAGATTTTGGAGGAGTATATTTTTGCCCAAAATTGTAGGTTAAACTAAAGGTAATCAAGCGATTATCCCATTTATAAGAATCATTGATTTGAGTTTCAGATTGGTTGGTTTGGGTGTTTCCACGCCAATAATAGGTCCAAAATACATCGTTTACAGCCAATTTTGCAATAAGTTTGTCTTCAAATAGTTTTTTGCGAATACCAAACGACAATTGCCAAAGTTCTTTATAACGCATCATGCTCCAAGCCGTTGGCGATTCGTAATTAAACGAAACCTCTACATCCCATTTGCGTGGCAATAGTACATTTTGCGTAGAATTGATCATAAAAGCAAACTGTCGATTAGAAATTTGTCCCACATTTTCAACAGTGCCTTTGGCATGATTTTGATAAAAATAGACATAATTGGTAGTCGTAAACCACTTATTTACAGGATAATATAACGAAAAAGCTATACCTACATTTTCAAAACTCGATAGATTGGCAAAAGTATATTGCGATTTAAGTGTTGTAGGATTAATATTATATACATCGCCTAAAAATTGTTGTGTATGACTATAATTAATAGTTGCTGACAAAGCTCCTTGAAAAAATGAGTTTATAAACTCCACATTATGTGTAAATTGTGGTAAAAGCAAAGGATTGCCTTGATAGGTTGTAAATAAATCCATGACATACGCAAATGGATTGAGTGATTTATAATCAGGCCTGTCGATTCTGCGGCTGTATTGAAACGTAAAACTTGTATTTTGGGAGTATTTGTAATTGACACTTGCTGTTGGAAATGGATTGACATAATCTCTGGGAATTTTTTGAGCTAAACTTTTGTTTTCAGCTCTTGTTCGGGTATATTCCACCCTGCAACCTGCTTGTAATTTCCATTTGCCAATTTCTTTTGCAAAATTTACATATCCAGCAGGTATTAATTCCTTATAAATAAAATAATTACTTGATAATGAATCACTTGAACCTATAGTATTGGCTACAAAACGAATGTCGTTATCGCTCGAAATACTGGTTAATTTGGCTCCTGTTTCGAGTTTTATTTTCCAAAAAATGATTTTTTCAAAATCTAGTTTAAACCCAAATTGATTCAAAATAGTTGGAATTCTGGTCGTAAATCGTGTGGGATTTCCTTGTTCAACTGAAAATCGATTAAAAGTTTGATTGGAGAAATTTTGTATATTAAATAAGTTGAATGTGCTTCCGTCTGCCGCCAAAGTCAATTTTGTGCCATTGGTATCAAAACTATGTTTATAGATTACAGAACTATTGATACTATAATTTCGAGCAGTAGAATTTTCGGTAGAATTAAAAGTGTTATTCGCCTGATTATCAGACCTTAAAAACGATTGAGAAACACTTCCACCCAGCCAATTTCCATATTCGTAATTAGCCATTCCATTCCATTGTATGCTATTTTTGTCATCAAAATCATAACTGAGTCCACCATTTATATTGTGGTTTTGCATGGGATTTGGGTAATCGCTTTTGGTCGAAAACTTCGATTCTGGCACATTTAGATTCAAAAAATTACGTTTGATTTCTATCCTTTCTAAGTTTTTTTTGTAACTATATTGATAGCCCACATTGGTCGAAAGTTTCCCTTTTCGGTAACTTAAATTAATTCCAATATTTGCCTTTGGATAAACTCCTTGGCTGTAAGCAGCTGTTGCTGAGCCATTTAAACCTTCGTAAGCACCTTTTTTTAATTTAATATTGATAATACCTGCATTGCCTTCGGCATCATATTTGGCAGATGGATTGGTCATAATTTCTATATTTTTGACTTGATCGGCAGGAATAGTTTTGAGCAAAGCTCCCAGTTGAGCTTCGTCCATATACATGGGCTTGTCGTCAATCATAACCATCACACCATCTTTGCCTTTGAGTTTTACGCCACCATCTTTATCAACTGTAACTCCAGGAGCTCTTTTTAAAACCTCTGAAACCGAAACTCCTGTACTGACAATGCTATTTTCTACATTCACTACAGTTTTATCAGGTTGCTGCTCTACAAATGGTTTTTGGGCAACGATTTCGACTTCATCTAATTTTTTTGAATCAGCTAATACATTCATATTGAGCGATTTATCAGCATTTAATTCAAACGTAGCTGATTTTGTTTTTTTATAACCCAACTGCATCGATTGCAAATAATAACTTCCTTTTTTAATATTTTCAAAGGCATAAAATCCATTTTCATCAGTGATTGTTCCTGCAATCTGAGTTGAATCTATGGATTTGAAAAGCACCACTGAGGCATATTCCAAAGATTTATTTTCTGTATCTTTTATGGTGCCAGAAATGGTAAATTTGGATTGAGAAAAAGTGTGAAATGATAAAAATAAAAATGATAATTTTAATAATCTTACAAAAAAATACATAAATAAAAGTAATATTTAATAATAAACACAGTTAATATTTTTAATTTTAAAAATAAAAATTTAAGATAAATGAGATTCATAAAAATATTTAATCCAAGATTGATAGGTGTCTTGGGCAGAAAGACAAGTGTCTAACAAATATTCTTTTACATTATCAAATTCTTTCAGCCCACGATAATAAAATTGTTTATGGTTATCGTCAATTATAAAAGGAATAATATCATTTTCCAAACATTCTCTAAACATAATTAATCTACCAACCCTACCATTACCATCTTGGAAAGGATGTATTTTTTCAAAGAAATAATGGTAATCAATAATATTTTCAAATAAAATATGACTATTAGAGTGATATTTATGATTCAAATTATTCATTTCAGTTTCAACATTTTTTGGCAAAGTGGTATGGATTCCACCCACTTCGTTGGGTAGTTTTTTCCAATCGCCAACAGCAAACCATTTTTGGGTAGCATCTGAGGTTCCATTTTTTAATATTTTATGAAAATTTTTGATTAAGTCATTTGATAAAGGCTGCTCTAAAGTATCTATTAAATAATCAAAAGCCACAAAATGATTAGAAGTTTCTATAATGTCGTCTACTGGCACAGCTTCCTGGTCTTTAAAACCAATAGTTCTAGTTTCAAAAATATATCTCGTTTGCTCTTCTGTAAGTTTACTTCCCTCTATTTTATTTGAATTATAAGCCAGATTAATTTGTGTTTTATGATACAAACCACCCTTTAGTTTTGATTTTTTTTCTTGTTGTAAAAATAACTTTAGTGGTATATTCATTCATTTTTGCAATTAAATAACAATTAAATTTATAATAAAGCCATGATAACTATCATTTAGCTTTTCTAGCTACTCCCCAAAATTAGGCGTTAAACCTAAAAGGAGAAGGACAATTTTCAAAAGAAACAAAGCTGTATGTGCTAGACTATAAATTTACGTAACAAATTTATAAATTTTATAAAATAATGTATTTATAATTGAATAAAACTAATTTAAAAACTATCTTAAATTAAAATATTTCATAAAAAAATCGAACTACTAAATTTATCCACTAACCTCATCTACTAATCTTACCAAACTATGATAATTTTGATTGGTAGCATCGCTCAGGGCTATTTCGCAGGTTTTGGAACTTGAATAATGCCCATCTGTGGCACATAAGTTTACTTCTGAGGCTTCTCTGGCAGTAGCAGATTTGGTAAGTTCAGGGAAAATAAATCCTCTATCGCCTGCCATACCACAACAGCCTGCACTTGCTGGAACAATGACTTGATTCGCACATTTTTGAGCTGTTTTTATAAAATTATCATAATTGCCCATTTTTTGAAGCGAACATACTGGATGAAGAGTGATAGAATGTTTTGGATATAAAATATTAATTTTTGGTAATATTTGTTGATAAATATAATCTGTAATATCAAATATTTTAAGACTTTCAAATTTGGCAATATTTGCATCATAAAGTACTGATTTGCAGTTGATTAAAGTTTGAGTACAAGAACTCAAATCCATCACAACTGGCCATTTACCATTTTCAGATATTTTGTATAAAATCTCCACTGAATCATTTGCTTTTATTGCAAAAGCGTCTTTAAATCCTTTGGATGAAAAAGGCTGTCCACAACAATTTCCTACAAGCTGGCTTGGCGTAATAATTTCAATGTTTGATTTAGAACACAAACTATAAAAAGAGGATTGCAGAGACTTACCATCCAAAGAACCCATCACTCGATTGATGCAAGCCGAAAAATAAACTACTTTTGTATCTGAATGAATACAATTTTTAATATTAAAATTATTGTTTATTACTAATTGATTCGTCCAAAGTGGAAATTGTGGAATGATTTTTTTGATACCTTTGGTAAAATATAACATTGTATTTTTACCAAAAATAGCATTAATAATTTTTGATGAATGAAGAGCAAATCTTACTAAAATTTCGGTTATATAAAATTGATTTGCTACAAAAACCGCCATTTTTTTTGCATTTGGAGAATGGCTTTCTTTTCTTAATCTTTTTACCAATTCGCCAGTATTAATATCCACTGGACAATCTGTTGCACAAAGACCATCAACTGCACAAGTTTCTAATCCATCGTATTGATAATCAGCCAATAAGCTCTCGTATTCTTTGGTATTTACATCTTTGAGCGAGGCTAATTCTCTGCGTACTTGTATGCGTCTGCGTGGTGTTAGCGTAAGGTCTCTACTGGGGCATTTGGGTTCGCAAGCACCACATTCTATGCACTTATCTACTTCTGATTCTACTGTGGGTAGTTTTTTTAAATTTTTAAGATGAATTTTATCATCTTCATTGATAATAACACCAGGATTGAGTAAGTTTTTGGGGTCTAGGGCGTATTTTAGTTTTTTCATTATTTCATACGCATCGCTCCCCCACTCAGTTTCGACAAAAGGTGCCATATTTCGACCAGTCCCATGCTCGGCTTTGAGTGCTCCATTGTATTTTTTTATGACCAAGGCTACAACCTCGGCCATAAATGATTCATATCTATCAATTTCTGAGCGACCATCAAACGATTGAGTTACCACAAAATGAATATTACCATCTTTGGCATGACCAAAAATAATGGCATTTTCGTAAGAATATTTTAAAAACAAAGCCTGTAAATCCAAAATGGCATGCCCAAGTTGCTCTATAGGAAAAGCTACATCTTCTAAGATAACAGTAGTACCACTTGCCCTAATGGCACCCACTGCTGGGAACATTCCTTTTCGTATTTTCCAATAAAAGGCTTGTTGTTTGTAATCTCTCGAAAAGTTTAAAATTGCATTATTGATTGATTCAATGCCAGTATTTGCATTTTTGAGAAGCGATTGTAGCGAATTTTCGCTTTCTGCCTGAAATTCTACAAGCAAAGCTGCTGCATTTTGAGTAAGATTTTTGATTTCAGGGTCTATTCCTTTCATGTTTTCAACAGACCTTAGCGAGGCTCTATCCATTAATTCAATCATGGCAGCTCCAGCATCTGTGAGCGGTTGAATCAATTTACAAGCCGAAAAAATATCATCAAAATATAAAATACCTGTAGCTTTGTACTGCAAATCAGGCACCGTTTGGAGTACTGCCTCAGATATAAAGGCCAAAGTTCCTTCTCCTCCTATCAACAAATGAGCAAAAATATCAAGTGGATGGTCGTAATCCAAAAAAGCATTGAGAGAATATCCAACTGTATTTTTGGTTTTATATTTATGCCTTATTTTTTTAATTAAATGATTATTATTACTTATATTTTTTTTTAATTCAGTAATAATATTTGAAATATCATAAAGAATAAACCTATCATAATCTGGTATGTTTTCGGTAGAAAATGTTTGGCCATTTTGTAAAATAAATCGAATATACTTTATTGTATGATATGAATTTAAGCTCACGCCACAACACATTCCGCTAGAGTTGTTAGACAATATGCCCCCCATCATGGCCGATCCTATACTTGATGGATCAGGCCCAATTTTACGTTGATATTTTTTGAGATGCACATTTGCTGTAGCCCCTATAACTCCTGGCTGCACTCTTATTGATTCGCCATTGTTTTCTACAATAACTTTTCGCCAGTGTTGGCTCAAATCTACTAAAATACCATCTGTGATAGATTGTCCAGAAAGACTAGTTCCACCTGTTCTAAAAACAACAGGAATATTAAATTTATTACTAATTTTGAAAATATCTATTACCTCATCATCCGTAATTGGCTGAACCACAACTTTGGGTCTTAGGGTATAAAAACCAGCATCAGAAGCATAAGCTACCAAATCTATTAACCTAGATTTTACTCTTGATTTTTCTAATTTTGATTCTAATTCAGTTATTAAATTAAGCATTAAAATCAATTTATTTCAGGTGTAAATAGTATATTTAATACAGAGTCGTATTTCATATTTAAAAGTTGGGCTGCCGAACCATTTTTGATAGCTATCTCTGCCAAATTCATGTCATTAAAAGTCAAAAGTAAATCTCCATTTCTAGTATTGGCATAGTTTTTAGAAATATTTGTAATAGTTTCTCGCCCTAATTTTAAGTAAAAATTTCGGTTTTCACATGTTTCTTCAAATTGCGATTTAGTAATATTTGATATTAGATTACCATAATTATCTACATGCAAAACATTACCTGTAATCATATTTTTGGTAATTTTTAATTTTCTATTAACAAGTTTGCGCAGCGAATTTTGCGGCATAGTAGGTCCTAAATCGAACATACTTTTTCCATTTGCTAGTGAAACAGCTGCAAACGCAAAAATGTTTTTCTCAGGAAATGTTTGAGCTATATTTTTATCATAATTAAGCTCCACAGAAGATATTATTTTTTCGGTTAATAAACTCAAAAGGCCATTATCTGTAGAAATAAAATAGTGTTCTTCAATTTTTGCCACAACATATTTATCGTCCATAGAACTAAGCGAATCTACTGAAACTATATGAACAGTGCCTTTTGGAAAATCTCTAAAAACTGCATTGATTACAAAAGCAGCATGTGGAATATTATAAGGTTCGATATGATGAGATACATCTATCACTTTTTGATTGGGGCTGTAAACTAATATTTTGGCTTTGACAGCTGCCACATAGTGGTCTTTGTTGCCAAAATCTGATGTAAATGTGATAATTGCCATTGTTAATCTATGATTGAATCAGTACAATTCTATATCTACTCCAAATATAAAAAAAATATTCTTAGATAAAAATTATAAAACCAATAAAAATTTTTATAAAAATAAATATTAAAAAAAGGTAATATTAATGATATACTATGTTAAAAAAATGATACTAAAAAGAAACAAAAAAAATGAATAAAAAAAATACACAAAATAGAAATAACTCAAAACGAACAAAAAAAATGTTTACTTTTTTTGCTTATTTTTAGCAGATTCATCTACAGAATCAGCAAATTTTGAGTTAATATCAGATTCGACATAATCTAATTTGAAATTATTTAATTCTGTTTCTTTGGCTGTTTTTTTAGAAATTATTTTTATTTCATCTAAATCAGCCTTTAAAATTGAGATTTGTATCAATACATATACCAATACAGCAAGTATGGCCATTTGCAATAAATTATTTTTTATCCAGTTCATGGTTTATTTTTTTTCTTTGGTGTTGATAACTTTGTTTTATGCAATCTTACGACAGAATCTTGAATAATTTTTATTTTATTTTCATTTTTATAATATTTGCCCATGACAATAGCCAAATTGGGTCTTTCGTTGGCTCGCCATTTAAAACCTTTAAGTCTAGTAATATTATCATTAATATCTTGCACTGGTACAAATGTAGCTTTGGGTTTTTTGTAAAACGAAATTGTTTTTAGCTTTTGTTTTTTGAATCTTACAGTTAGGTTTTCTGATGCTATTTTGTTTAGCCCATTGGTAGCAGTGTCTTCTTGTAGGGCATAAAATATGCTTTCTGAATTTTCAAATACATCTATTTTTTGAACTCTACTGCTATCAAAATATACAACCATATTTTTGCCTTTGGCTTGATTATAATTGTCGAGTGTGTCTTTAGAAATCATAAATGATTTGTTTCTAAATTTTATAAGGTTTAATTTTTTATTTTTTACAAATGCTTTGATGGTATCACCTCTCATTTGATTTTTGCCATTCCAAAGTACAGGATCTTTAAAAAAAGTAGTTGTAGAGTCTATCCTATCGCTTACCATAGAATCGCAAATGGCTTGCATATTTTTTCTATCATACACTTTTACGCTATGGTAAGCGTGCATTTGCTTTTGTTTTTTGACTGTATCATTTATCGAAAGCAATGTATCGGCCGACAAAAACATGGTATCTTTGCCACCACCACTCACAGTTTGCATCAATGCTTGAGGATAAACTTTTGTGTGCCCTTTGAGCCCAAAATATTCTCCTATATCTCCAAAAATAGTAACGCTATCTTTGGGAGAATACATTTCGACTTGGCCTGTGGCGTAACCATAATGTGTAAATTGATTGTACTGAATTTTATCAGCTTTTAGTATGAAATTATCATATACAATTTGAGCACGCCCTTGAAAATCAGATTGTTTGGTAATAGAATTATAATTTCCTTTGTCTGATTTCATGGTACCATTGGGACCAATGATTGTGGATGGCCCTCTAAAATCTACAATTTGAGTAACTGTATTATAATTTAAAGTATCAGAATAAATGGTGTATTTTCCATCTTTGAAGACTACATTTTTGATAAATAAAATATCATTATTTAGTTTAAAATAGGTACCAAAATTACTGGTTAGGGTATTTAAACCATCAATCACACGGCCACCTTTGTAATAATTGGCAATATCGCTAGCCATATTATAATCCAAGATTGTAGTATACAGTCGCATGGTCTTGTTGGTAAGAATGATATTTTTGCCAGTGATTTGAGCTAATTTAGAATCTCCAAAGTAATTCATGTGTTCGCCATTGACTATGCTTTGCGAATCGCCACGAATAATACTTATATTACTAAATGCTTCTAGTTCGTTTTTCAAAGTATATTGATAAGCCAAATCACAATATAGCAGGGCATCATCTTGTTTAAAAATAACATTTTGAGCTATTTTTCTTACTGGTTGATTCTTGAAAGTTGTGCCTTCGAGCGAGCCCGCTTGCACCAAATCCACTCGTTTGGGTTGAGCTACAACCGAAGAAAATAAAACAAAAATAAGTAATATATATATAATATTTTTCAAAATTATTAATAATTAAAAAAAAGTTAATTTTATGACTTTATTACTTTAGAGTAATAATTCTATGAACTAAGAACATCTATAAACCCCAAATTAATTTTCAAAACTCTCAACCAAATCAATTTTATAACCACATATACTTACTAGGTTTAAGACTTTCGTTTTGTCTAGGAATTACATATTGCAAGATGATAGGCATTTTGAGAATAGAAATTTTTAGAAGTTTACCAATAATATTTTAAAATTGTATTATTGTTTACAAATATACAAATTTACCAACCTTCTTTGCCAAGTAATTTTACAAAAGCAAAGTTACCATGCTCTTCTTGTTCAAAATCCAGTGTTGTAATTCTAGTAATTTTCAGCATCTTTTGTGATTCTTCGTTTCCTACAGGTATTACAATATTTCCATTGATTGCCAACTGATTAAGTAAACTTTTGGGAATAGTTGGGCCACCAGCAGTAACTATGATTTTATCAAAAGGGGCAAAAGACTCAAGGCCTTTGGTGCCATCTCCAAAAAAAAACTTAGCGTTGTATCCCAGCGTTGGGAGGAATTTTTTGGTTCTCTCGAAGAGTACTTTATTATATTCTATTGTATATACATTTTGGGATAATTCCATCAATATCATTGTTTGATAACCCGAGCCAGTACCAATTTCTAAAACTTTGTCTGTGGGCTTAATTTTCAATAATTGTGTTTGAAAAGCCACTGTATAAGGCTGAGAAATAGTTTGCCCCTCGCCTATTGGAAAAGCAATATCTTGGTAGGCTTTTTCGGTAAAAGCACTTTCAAAGAAATAGTGTCTAGGCACTTTTTCTAGGGCAGCTAGCACTTTTTTGTCGATAATTCCCTTACTTTGCAAGAGATTTATCAAACTTTTGCGCATTCCTTTGTGTTTATAACTATCTATGAATGTAGTTTGGCTCATTTCGATACAAATATATTATATCAATTTTAAAATCATAATTTTTTCAAATGTTTAGTGGAATTATAGAAAATTTAGGTAAGATTACAGATATTATTGAAGAAAATACAAATAAAACTTTTGTTATTTCATCATCTATTTCTAGTGAATTAAAAATCGACCAAAGCCTGGCACACAATGGCGTTTGCCTTACAGTAACGCAAGTTTCGGAGGATAAACACTGGGTAACAGCCATAGACGAAACACTACAAAAAAGTAATATTGGCAATTTAAAAATAGGAAATTTTGTAAATTTGGAGCGTTGTATGAGGCTCAACGATAGATTAGATGGCCACATTGTGCAGGGGCATGTAGACCAAACTGCAGTATGCACAAAAGCTATGGATAAAAATGGCAGTTGGGTCTATACTTTTGAATACGATGCAACTAAAGGTAATATTACAGTAGAAAAAGGATCTATTTCTGTCAATGGAGTTAGCCTCACAGTTGTTCAATCTGAAATCAATTCTTTTTCGGTTGCCATTATACCCTATACTTACCAAAATACGATTTTTAAGTATCTCAAAGTCAATGACATAGTTAATCTTGAGTTTGATATTATTGGAAAATATGTTGCCAAATTGTACACCATTAAATCATAATTAATATTTCAATATCATTTACTCAAGCATTTTTTTATGCCTCTATCTTTGTCTTTATTCAAACGAGAATTATAATCATATTCATGAGAAAACTACATTGATTTATAATTTAATTTTATATTAATATTACTGAATAATATAAATAAAGTTTATTAAAATATTACATATCTGTATTGTTTGTAGGTATTGTATATATTGATTTTTAAAAAAAATGAACAAATGATACATTTTTTTTGTATTATTGCATAATAATGTTTAGATTTATTCTAAAGTAGACTTAAAACTATGTTTTCAGAAAATAACGACACCGCATTGTTAGAGGAAATAACAAATTCGGAGTATAAATACGGATTTGTAACTAATATTGATGCTGATGAAGCTCCCAAAGGATTAAGTGAAGATATTGTTCGTTTTATTTCTGCTAAAAAGAACGAACCAGAGTGGATGCTAGAATGGAGATTGAAAGCTTACAAGCATTGGCTAACACTTGCCGAACCATCTTGGCAAAACGTAGACTATACCAAAGTTGATTATCAAGATATAAAGTACTATTCTGCCCCAAAACAGAAAAAAACTTTGAATAGTTTAGATGAAATCGATCCAGAATTAAGAGAAACTTTTGAAAAATTAGGTATATCACTCAACGAGCAAAAAAGAATGACTGGCGTGGCTGTAGATGCTGTTATAGATTCTGTATCCATTGCTACCACATTCAAAGATAAATTGATGGATTTGGGTATTATATTCTGTTCTATTTCAGAAGCCATCAAAGAACATCCAGATTTAGTTAAAAAATATATTGGCTCTGTAGTGCCAGTGGCTGATAATTTCTTTTCTGCTTTAAATTCGGCTGTTTTTTCAGATGGAAGTTTTGTATATATTCCAAAAGGCGTTCGTTGCCCCATGGAACTTTCTACTTACTTTAGAATAAATGCTGCTGAAACAGGTCAGTTTGAACGTACTTTATTGATTGCAGACGAAGGTTCTTATGTGAGTTACCTCGAAGGTTGCACTGCTCCCATGCGTGACGAAAATCAGTTGCATGCTGCTGTAGTAGAATTGATTGCCTTAGACAATTCCGAAATCAAATATTCTACTGTTCAAAACTGGTATCCTGGCGATAAAAATGGCAAAGGTGGAATTTACAACTTTGTAACCAAACGTGGCATCACTCACAATCATGCCAAAATATCTTGGACACAAGTAGAAACTGGGTCTGCCATTACTTGGAAATATCCAAGCGTGATTCTAAAAGGTGATTATTCTATAGGTGAGTTTTATTCTGTGGCAGTTACCAACAATATGCAACAGGCTGATACAGGCACTAAAATGATTCATTTGGGCAAAAATACGAAATCTAGAATTGTATCTAAAGGCATTTCAGCTGGAAAATCCCAAAACTCGTATCGTGGATTAGTACAAATTCACAAACGTGCAGAAAACTCTAAAAATTTCTCACAATGCGATTCCCTTTTGATGGGAGATAAATGTGGAGCTCATACATTTCCATACATTGAAATAAAAAATAATACAAGCTCGGTAGAGCATGAAGCCACTACATCAAAAATAGGCGAAGACCAAATTTTTTATTGCAATCAGCGAGGCATCAGCACAGAACAAGCTGTGGCCTTGATTGTAAATGGCTATGCCAAAGAAGTGCTCAACCAACTGCCCATGGAGTTTGCAGTAGAAGCTCAAAAACTTTTGGCTATTAGCTTGGAAGGAAGTGTGGGGTAGTTTGTTTGTTAAAGGTTAATTTATGACAAAAGAAAACTTACAGAAACTTGCAGAAACACGTTTAGAAGAGTCAAAAGTATTGCTTGATAATAAATATTATGAAGGCTGTAATTATTTGTTAGGATATGTAATAGAATTTGCATTAAAAGCTAGAATTTGCAAGTTATTAAATGATATTTTTCCTGAAATAACCAATTATAAGTCGCATGATTTTACTAATTTAATACATTTAGCAGGCCTTAGAAAAGAACTAGAAATAGCAAATATAGATGACGCTTTTAAATCATCTTACACTCAAATTCTAAAGCTAAAAGTAGAAAATAGATACAAGTTCATAAATGCTAGTGAAGAAAGTACACATAAAATGTACAAAGATGTTGAATTAATATTTAATTGGATAAAAACAAAATGGTAGATATAAATGACATATACAAAATTGGAGAGACTTTAAAACTATTTAGCTTACCAAATGAAAAAGTCAATAAACCTTTTGGGCTTAATACTGGGTATCAACTTATGCTTTTTGAAGCTACAAATAGTAATTTAGATTCATTTAATATTTTTTTAAGTGCTTATTGGATAGATAACAAAGATAATCATCAATTACTTAAAGACTTGTATAAGTATCTTAGAGAGAACCTATTAGCAGAAATAAATCAAGCCGTGAATGCTGTTTTTTTTGTTGATACAAGTGATAAAACTGTTCAGTATTTCAATACGCTTTATAACTATAACAATCAACCAATCACATTTTTAGCTTCTTTTCAAATTGGAGATAATTTAATTGAAAATGCATATTTGCTTAACCCTAAAATGCTTAAAAAAGTAGCTGCATAATATTTGTAAAAGATTTTTTCTGAATTTATGATCAAAAAAGTTACCATTTATTGTCTGTTTTTTTTTATTGTTTCATTTGGTTTTTCTCAAACCCAAATGGAAATGAATGAGTCTTCAATAAAATCATTCAATATAGTTGATACTGAGCTCAATAAGATATATAAAGAGTTAATAAAAATACTTCCTGATGAAGACAAAAAATTATTAATTTTAGCTCAAAAAGATTGGCTCAAATTTAGAAACTCTGATTGTAAATTTGTTAAAAACGAGTACGAAGGTGGTAGCATCCAACCTTTGATTCTGTATACTTGTTTTGAAGAAAGAACCAAAACAAGAATTTTAGAACTAAAGTATTTACTTAAAAGCCGCAAAGAAAGGTATTAGCTAATTAACCTAAAATTATATTATTTATTATATGATATATTAATTTAAAATAGTATAAAAAAAATTATACTAAAATATTTTATACTAAAATTAAATTGTATATTTGCAGTATAGTTAAATATAATTATGGAAGAGTTATTTGTAAACAGAAGCCGAGAAAGAGAACAGCTTGAATTTGAATATAAAAGAGAAAAATCGGCTTTTCTGATTCTCATTGGCAGAAGACGTATGGGCAAAACAAGCCTTTTAAATCATTTTGGTAAAAATAAAAAAAATGTACTCTATTATTATTCTGATAAAGATACTGAATCTACCCAGATTAATAAATTCAAAAACATGATTTCGGCATGGAGTGGAGATACCTTGATGAACAATATTGCCTTTACACACTGGGACGAAGCCTTTGAATATTTGATTCAAAAAATGCCTCAAAACGAGCGTGTAGTGCTGATTATAGATGAATTTCAGTTTCTAGCTATGGCAAACGAGGCCCTTCCTAGTATTTTGCAAAGAATTTGGGATATGAAATTGAAATCCAAAAACTTGATGCTAGTGCTTTGTGGTTCACACATAAGTATGATGTATAAAACTACACTTACTTATGGCAGTCCTTTGTATGGCAGACGCACAGCTTCTATGAAATTGGGAGGAATAGCTTTTGAATATCTGCATGAGTTTTTTCCTAAAAATACACCACTCAAAACTTTGGTAGAATGTTATGCCATGACAGCAGGTATACCCAAATATATTGAGATTTTGAATGTATCAGAAAATATGTTTGAAAATATAGAAAAGCTGATTCTTACTAAAGATTCGTTTTTCTATACAGAACCTCGCTATATATTGGGAGAAGAGCTAAAAGAACAAGTCATGAATTTTGCTGTACTTAGAGCTATATCTAATGGAAATGTGAAATCTGGGGACATAGCAGCTTCTATTAATATGACCTCCAATAGTATTACTCCCTATTTGGAGCAATTACGAGAAATCGAATTGATAGAAAAACGTGTGCCTGTAACAGAAGCCATGCCTGAAAAGAGCAGAAAAGGAATCTATGTACTTAAAGATCAGATGATTAGATTTTGGTTTAAGTATGTGTATCAGTACACCAGTTACTTGGAAATCAACAATAGGGCTTGGGTAATGGAGAAAGTAAAAGCTGAATGGAATCAATATGTAAGTGTAGCATTTGAAGAAATCTGCAGAAACATTACTCCTTATTATTGTCCATTTGTACCTATAAAAGTAGGTGGTTGGTGGGACAAAAACGAAGAAATAGACATCTGTGCTATCAACCAAGAAACCAAAGAAATACTTTTAGGGGAATGCAAATGGACAGAAAGCAAAATAGGAGTTGATGTGTATAGTGAATTGCTGCGAAAATCCAAATTAGTAGAATGGAATACCAATAATAGAACAGAATATTTTATGCTTTGTGCAAAAAATGGATTTTCTAATAGTTTACTAGAACTTGCCAAAGAGCATAGCAATATTGTATTGGTAGATTTTTCTGGTAAAATGGACGAAATCTATAAAAATAATGTTTAGTTGATGGCGTATTTTCGTTGATGTTATATTGAACCGAAAAATAAATATTACAATTTTATTTTAAACCCCTCTTTTAATTTCTCCCCAAATGGGAGAAAAATTATAGGAATGTAATTTTAATTTTACGGTTTGATAAAAATAAAAATATAGGCAGTTATAAATGAAAATTTTGGAAAGTATTAGATTTTCAAAATAAAATATATACCATCGCTGAGAGCGATGGTATATATTTTAAAAGACTTTCCAAGTTTATAAAACTTGGAAAGTCTGGCAGTGCTAGAAGTTCCACTTTTTGTAAAAGTGGAACTTCTGTTAAAAATACACGCCAAAAGGCGTGTTCTTATAAAAACGATAAGAACACGCCAAAAGACGTGTTCCTACAAAACGAAAAGAACACGCCAAAAGGCGTGTTCCTACGATTATAATACTACAACTTTAATTGGTTTTCCTAAAATGTATACGATATAAATGCCTGATTTAGAAATTGTTAATTCATTTCCAGACAATGTAAATGTTTGGCTAGAACCTACCAAATCGTACACTTTTATGTCATTTGCTCCAATAGATTGGGTACTAGCAATAGTAAAAGTGCCTGTACTTGGGTTGGGGTAAATAGTCATTATTTTAGCTGGATTAGCTGATTGAGTTGAGATTGAATTTACGCCCGATGAAGTAATATTTTTATTTGCCAAAACTTGGGCAGCTGATAGGGCATAATCAAATAAGTGTACATCGTCTACACCTCCTCTTAGAACACTAGTTTCAGAGTCACTATACCCAATCATTAAATTATCAGTGGTAGGGCCCAGTGCACCTACACCTGATACCGAGCCATAAATGCTACCATTAATATATAAATAAAGTGAGCCAGCTTCGAGTACATACGCCAAATGAAACCATTCATTGGCTGCCAAATTGCTATATAAACCTGCATTGAAAAAAGAAGTATAACCCCCAGCATTTGTTGCATAATTATAGGCATAAATATATGAAAGATTATAAGTTCTTACAAAAGTAGTCCCTTTTTTGAAAAATCCACTTTTAGCATTATCTGCTTGTTTTTGAGCCCACATAGTAAGTGAAAAATTAGTAGCACCATTCATAAAAGACGCTGCACCCAAATTGATAGAACCTGAATTATTTAGACTAAATGCTTCTTTGTTTGAGCGATTCAATCGATCTTGCACCATAGTTCCCCCTGTTACAGTTCCAATGATTGTACTTGGAGAATTGTTAAAAGAGTAAGTAAAACTTTCAAAAGTGTAAACTATTCTAGGTTCTATGTTTATTGAGTTTGATATAAGTCCTCCAAGGTTTTGAACAATAACACTAGGATTATTTGGGTCAATAACTGTGCTATTTACGGGAATAGTTGCAGTAAGCACATTGCCCACTATAGAAACATTACTCAAAACTACGCCACCTAAAGTAACAGAAGCTCCGTTAGAAAAGCCACTTCCTAGTATAGATACAATTATTGGACTGTTTTTGCTAGATAAACTTATAGATGTGTTGATACCCGAAACGGTCGGAGTAGAAACATTTGAACCTGATAATGTCAAATTTTTATTATTCATTACTTCTGCTGCAGTAAGTGCAGTATTAAAAATAAAAATATCATCTAAACCCCCATCCAAAATTGAAGTCTCACTATCAGTATATCCAAGAGTAAGGTTATCCATAGTATTTTCAAGTGATCCAACACCAGATGCTGTACCATATAAACTCCCATTGATATACAAATTTAATGTACCAGAGTTTAGCACATAGGCCAAATGAAACCAGTCGTTGGTTGGGATACTTGCATAGGTATTTGTTGTTGGAATATTGGTGTATCCATAATTATTTAATGCATAATTATAAGCATAAATTTCAGAGCCATAAGTTCTTAAAAAAGTACTACCTTTTTTAAAAATTCCTTTATTGCCTGTATTTGATGGTTTTTGTACCCACATACAAAGTGAAAAGTTTGTAGCCCCTTTGGAATAAGGGTTATCTCCCAAATTTATTGTGCCTGTTCCATTAAGGTTATAGGCTTTGTTAGGGATACCAAATCGGTTTGCCATCAAAGTTGCACCTGATACAGTTCCGTTCAATCCTGTAACAACAGTGCTTACATTGTTTGCAGTGCCATTGTCAAAGGTGTAAATATACTGCCCATAACTAAAACTAGCTAATAGCAATGTTGTTGAAATTAGTAAATGTTTGATTTTCATATTTTGATTTTTAGTTTAAGTGAAAGATGAATTAAAACAACACAAATATAATATGAAAATTTACACTAAAAAATCAATATGAAGTAATTTTAAAAAAAAATAAATAAAAATATAATTATTTTAAGTAGGGATTATATTTTTTTATAAAATCCCTTATTACAAAATATTATTACT
>JAAFIH010000048.1 GCA_013297755.1 Cytophagales bacterium | reverse complement strand
GATGATTTAGTATACTGTACAAGAGAAATTATAAGACCTAATAGAAAAAACCATAGAAAACATAAACCTAAGAAACTTTATAACATGGTCTATAAAAGACTATGAAAACCTTAAGTAAACGACATTGTTTTGGTAAGTTAAACTGTATGTAAAAGTTAAATTTTTAAATGTAGAAAACTTATAAAAACCTTAAACATATTTTCTAAAGTTACACCCACACCAATTTTATACCAACACAACTTGGCTCAAAGCGTTGGTTTTGCCCCAATACTACAAAATCTTAAAAGAAGGGCATCTTGGTAATTGAAGTTTTTAAAAGTTATCATTCTAGCAAGAGAAACTATATCATGTATATTTTAATAATAATTTGCAAGAATGACATTTTTCAATAAAAAAAATGCCATTTTGTCTTATTTTATTTAAAATATTTAAAAAATAATCTATACATTTGTTTTCTTAAAATTATAACATTGACTACCCAAGAAATACAATCCATAAAACAGCGATTTGGCATCATTGGTAATAGTGCCTTGTTAAATTATGCCATAGAAGTAGCCATACAGGTGGCAAATACGAATATGACAGTGATGATTTCGGGCGAAAGTGGTACTGGTAAAGAATCTTTTTCAAAAATCATACATCAACTCAGTCCCCGAAAACATGGTCAGTTTATTGCCGTAAATTGTGGAGCAATCCCAGAAGGTACAATAGATTCAGAACTTTTTGGCCACGACAAAGGCTCTTTTACAGGAGCCACAGATGCCAGAAAAGGATATTTTGAAGTTACCGATGGGGGTACAATTTTTTTAGATGAGATTGGCGAAATGCCCCTTGGCACACAAGCAAGATTATTAAGAATCCTTGAAAATGGGGAGTATATACGTGTAGGATCATCAAAAGTACAAAAAACAGATGTTCGTGTTGTAGCGGCTACCAATGTAAATTTGCTCAAAGCCATTGAGGAGAAAAGATTTCGCGAAGACTTATATTACAGAATCAACACTGTGCCTATACATGTGCCTGCTTTGAGAGAACGTGGCGATGACATCTATTTATTGTTTAGAAAATTTGCAAACGATTTTTCAGAAAAAAACAGAGTAGATCCTGTAAAACTTACTAAAGAAGCTCAAGAAATATTACAAAAATATAGATTTCCAGGAAATATTCGTCAGTTAAAAAATATAGTAGACCAAATTTCATTATTAGAAATTAACAGAGAACTTGGAAATACTGAAATAATAAAATATTTGCCCGATTTTAGGCCCAATAACTTGCCCTCGATAAATAATTACAGCCAGTCAGAAAGCTATACTGATAAAGAAATAATCTATAAGTTTTTGTTTGAAATGAAACGAGATTTAAACGATTTGAAATCTATGGTTCTTGATTTGGCCAAAAATCCAGCTGATGTAGAGCAAATAATCAATCGAAGACCTGATATGTTTGTAAATATAGAACCAAAACTATTGGAAAGTCAAAATTATAATTCCAGTTCTATCAATAATATTAGTAATAACAATAATAATAATAATACAGAAAATATTACTTCTAATGAAAATTTCAGTATTTCTAAAGTTGAAGATATTTTGCATGTAGAAGAAGAGGAAAATTTATCTATCAACGTCAAAGAAAAAGAACTTATCATAAAGGCCTTAAAAAAATATAACGGTAAAAGAAAATTTGCAGCTGACGATTTAGGAATATCTGAAAGAACTTTATATAGAAAATTAAAAGAGTATGATTTAGAACATTTATAAAATACAAAATTGAAAATAAATTTTAAAATAACAAGAATATATTACTTATTATCTATTTTAATTTTAATACTTTTACAAAGCTGTAAAATATATAATTTCTCTGGTTCATCGTTATCGCCAGATTTAAAAACTATTGCTATTTCAAATTTCAACAATGAAGTAGGTACAGGCCCACCTAGAATGGCTCAAAATTTTACAGAAAAATTAAAAGATTATTACCAATCGAATACAAGTTTAAAAATTGTAAAAAGCAATGCTGATTTGTATTTAGAAGGTGCAATCATTGGTTATCAATTAACGCCACTGGCACCTACAGGGCAAGAAACAGCATCTCAAAATAGATTGACAATTTCAATAAAATACAAATACGAAAACACCAAGGATTCTACCCAAAATGTAAATTTATCGACAAGCAATTATGCTGATTTTCCACAATCTGTGTCATTTAGCTCAGTAGAAAACGACAAAATTGATGAAATCTTTGAAAAGTTATTGCTTGATATATTTCAAAAAACTACTGCTAATTGGTAATAAATTTAAAAAAATTAATGAGCCCAAACAGGTATTTCTAACATTACATTTGAACGCATGGGTGTACCTTTTGAGGTAACTGCAGGTGCAAATTTTAGTTTTTCAAAAATAGAAACTAATGCCTTGCCACAATCTACACAGGGATCTTTGATAACCCTCACTTCTTTTAAAGAACTGTCTACATCTACATCAAAACGGAGAAGTACTCGACCATCTACTTTTTTATCAATATCAGCTTGGGAGTATTTAAGTTCATGTGCAATGTGAGTAAACAGTACATCATCGCCATGAGGATAAAATGCTTGACTTTTTTGATCAAATGTTTTGATTTTTAATTTTCCAAAATTAGATGTGTCTCTCTTTTGAAAATTTGTAGATGTTGTTGTCGTATTTGGTTTAACTAAGTTTTGATTTTTAATCTTACTTGCATTAATTTTAGGTTTAGTAATAGTCGTCTTTTTTGACTGACCCAAAACAACAATATTTGTAATAAAAAGAAGACCTATAATGAACGAAAAATTATATTTATTCATGATATATTAGTGTTTTATTGTTGTAAATGTATAAAAAAAAATACAATTAACATTAAAATGTAAATATTTTTTCATTTTTATTTCCAGCACCATCAACAACACCTATCAAAAGAGTACCTTTTAGCTCTAAGACATGAGGTGGTAAATCAGTAAAAATGACATGAAATTTAGGATCAAAATGTAAGAAAATAAAATTCCCATTCAAATATCCATACCATTGAGCTATTCCAGAGAGATTGTCAGAGGTTTTAAAATATAGTGTTTGATTTACTTTTTTATGAAATGAAATTTTCGGTAAAATGGTATCAATAGCTAGTACAAAATCGCCAAAATATTTAGTTTTAAATTTTATATTATTACCAATCCACTCTCCCCCATTATGCTTGAGGCCTTTTCGGCCTGCCATTTGATATACAGATGTTTTTTCTTTATTTATTACTGAACCATTAGTTTTGAATTGTACTTGATACATACCTATTGTTGGATGGCAATCATCATGAATGGATAAAGTATTATTAACAAAACTTGATTGAAAAAAAATAGTGTCGTGCAAGGATTTTTGAGGAAAAATAATATCAGCTATTCCTAGATTAATGTTGTTATCAACTGTTGGCAAAAGCATAGAATGATAATTGAAAACCTTTTTTAAATTGCCAACTGCAAAACTATCAGGCAAAAACGACCTCAAATCGTGTAAGAAAGTATACGTATTTTGATTTTTATATTGTAATAATAATTGTTTTTTTTCAGCGTTTTTATACATAAAAGCTGGCATAGAATCAGGCAGGGTTGCATTTATTTTTAAAATATTTTCATGCTCTATTACAGTAAGATATGATGTTTTTTTTTGATTTTTTTGCCATTTTGAAACCACAACTGGTTTGTAAGATTTTTGATTTGGTGTACCTTTGATAGAAAAATATAAAATTGTATAATTTTTGTAAGAATCATAAATTTTTACTGACACAGAATGGGTTAGAGTATCAAAAATAGCTATTTTTCCTTTCAATTTATCTGTTTTGTAGGTGTTGAGTGTATTACCATCTGCAATGTAACATTTTTGATAATAAGAGCCTTGATTTTTGTTGGTTGTGTAATCTAAATGCAAATTCATTAAAGGATTTTCGGTAAAATCTATTTTTTGAATATCATGCACAAAAGTAAGTTTTCCGTCTACCATTAATTCTAATTTACTAATTCCACAGCGACTCGATGTGCCATTCATTTGGTCGTAAGCTACTAATTGTAAGCCTATTAGACCATAAGCATGTATAGGAAACTTACATTGATAAATACCTTCAGACTTTAGAGGATTAAATTCCATTAATCCAAACTCGCCTTCTACTCTCGATTCAATTGTGAGGGTTCTTAGAGCAAATTTGTTGATGTAAGGTTTTTGATTATCTTCAATTTCTGGAAAACTAAAAAATAAGGGATTCATCATTTTTTCGTTTTCATCTCTGATTTCCCAGTGCAAATGTGGCCCACCAGAAGACCCAGAGTTACCTGAAAATGCTATTGTATCGCCCTTTTTGACTACAATTTCATTTGGCATAAGTACATAGTCAATTTCATTGCATTGTTGTTGATATACTAATTTTCTTACGAATTTTTCTAAGTCTCCACTAAACCATTCTAAGTGGGCATATACCGTTGTGAGGCCATTGGGATGTTTGATATAAGCAGTATTGCCATATCCTTTTACAGAAATGGCTATACGAGATATGTAACCATCGGCCGAAGCATATACTGGTAATCCAGTTTTTTGATCTGTTTTAATATCCAATCCACCATGAAAATGGTTGGGTCTTAATTCGCCCATGCTCCCAGATAAATAATTTTTTTGTCCTGGCTTTATTGGGAATAAAAAATAATTTTTGGCATATTGCGGATATTGCGACAAAGCAATGTAAAACAATCCAAAAAGTAATAAACTTAGTAATCGATATTTCATATTACAAAAATAAATCTATAATGAATATAATTATACACATCAAGCAGAATGCACCACAAGTTTTTGTAGAATTAAGTGAATTTATAGGTAAATATTACCAAAATTATGCAAATAATATAGAAGAAATTTCAGACTATATTGCGTTAGGAATTGTATTGGATTATATGAACGAAAATGCCATAGAAACTTCATTAAGCGATATTTCAAAAACTACTTTAGAGGATGAGATTCTATCAGCTATAATTGCTTTTGAAGCCACAACAAAGCATTTTAGCTAATAGATAGCTACCATTTATTAGCTTTTTGAGGATCGTAAGCATCTCTTAATCCATTGCCAAATAGATTAAATGAAAGTACTAAAGTGCTGATAGCCAGACTTGGAAGCACTATCAAATGCCATCCACTACTGAGAATGGCCATAGAATGAAAACCCTCGTTTACCATCATGCCCCAACTTGGTGTAGGTGGCTGCACTCCCAACCCCAAAAAAGACAAACCAGCCTCTGTGAGTATAGCAGATGCAAAATTAGAGGTTGCAATAACAATGATAGGTCCCATTAGGTTTGGTAAGATATGTCTGATAATAATTTGATAATTTTTGATGCCCAAAGCACGAGCTGCCTCTACATAATTTTTTTCTCTTAAACTCAAAATCTGACCACGCACCACCCTAGCTACTTCGACCCAAGTCGTAAGACCAACAGCCACAAAGGCTACCCAAATACCTTTACTTTGTAATGCCAAACTAATAGCAATAACCAACATAATGCCAGGAATAGACCAAACAACTGTCATCAACCAAATCACAAATTTATCTACAATGCCACCAAAAAAACCACCAACTGAACCAATAAATATACCTACAAAAAGAGAAATTATTACTGAAATTAATCCTATACCTAGACTTATTCTTGTGCCAAACAACAACCTACTAAGCATATCCCTGCCCGCTTTGTCGGTACCCAAATAGTAAGTTTTGGGTTCAATATATTCGTCTATTAACTTTTGTTTTAGTTCTGATTGAGTGTAAGATTTCTCTTGGCCTAAGTCATTGATAAAGAACACTTTATCGTTTATATATTTGAAGTTAATGAGGGTATCGTAACCATCGTAACTTGATTTTCCTTTTTTGATATGTTCAACTATTGTAATGATTGGTTTAGACTCAGGTATAAGAATGCGACCGTCTGGGATATAATCTAAATTAAAACCACTTACAGAAAATGATTTTAAAGGAGTGATGTTGAAAGCAGATTCTTGTCCAAAAATCATTTTAGTAATAAAAAATTTGTTTTCAATTTCAATATTTCGTTTTTGTTTTAGTAAATAAGTAGAAAAAAATGGAGGTTTTTTTTGAATTTGAATAGCACCATCGTTTGCACCAGGCGTAGAATCAGGCATGATTAAATAACCTAATATGGCAACTAAACATGATGTTATAATAACAGACATACCAAAAATGGCAGGTTTGTTTGCAAAAAGTCTTTTTTTTATATAATAAGATGGTTTACGTACCACCTCTAAATTTTCAATCATGTAAATTTATCTTGAATTATGGGCAAGAAGCCCTTTTTTTGAAGCCAAAAATAATAAATTTTGCATACTTTTTTCAGTAAAATCTATTTTGGGGTTTTCTATGCCATCAATTTCAGTAAAATAAATGATATATTCTTTGTCTAATAATGATTTTAAACCATCAAAAATTAATTCATGCGATAGTTTTAAATTATTTTTTAATGACAAATAATTAGTTACAAAATACAATTCATCTACAATATCGTACTCTAAATCAGACACTTATGTTAATATTTAATATTTTTCCAAGTATATTTTATCCATCTACTAGCCACTGCGAAATACACCAAATAAAATGGGTAAAACAAATATAATAGTAGAAATGGGAAAATAGGTATATTTTTTTTGTAAAATTTTTGAATATGAAATATAAAAATATACTCTAAAATCATTTTAATTAGAATACAAAAAATAAAAATATTTTTACTAAAATAGTGTAATAATTCAGTAAAACATAAAAAATAGAATCCAATAATTGCAATATAATTAAATAGAACTACCAAACCTATAATAGATGCTTTAGCAGCAGTATAATTGCCCCATTTCGATGCCCAACGCAACCTTTGATGATGAAATTCATTAAAATTAATGGGTGGATTAGTAACAACTTTAGCTTCTGTTGATTTTATAAAATAGACATCGTTACTATATTTCTTATACATTTTAAGCATCAAAAAAACATCATCACCAGAGGGCTGATTATCAATGTTCTGATACCCCAAAACGTCATAAAATGCTTCTTTTGTAAATCCAATATTGGCTCCATTGCTCATCGTTGGGCTTTTCATTTGCCAAGTGGCTGCACCAGTACCAATCAAGGTAGACAATTCAAGTGTTAAAATGGATTGAAAAATGGATGGATTGGATTTAAAATCTACTGCACCAAATACAAATTTGGGGTTATAAACATCAAAAAATTTTGCATAAGTTTTTAACCAATTGGGTGGCAATTCACAATCTGCATCTGTACACAAAATGGAATCATATTTGGCCATTGATACTCCTAATGTGATGGCTGCTTTTTTGCCAAAATCTTTGTTTTGTACAATTACTAAATTTAATTTTGAAGTTAATTTATAGGTTAATAAAACTTGAAATGTAGCATCATCAGAATGGTCGTCTATAATAATTACTTCAAAATTTACTGTATTAAAATCTTGATTTTCAATACTTTTTAATAAATTTAAGATATTAATCTGTTCATTTTTTGCAGCAATAATCAAACTAAAATTTTTGAATGATTGATTTGAATTTGGAATAAATACTTTGATAGAACACCAGTGATATATTAAAAAAACACAAAAAAATAAATATGCTATTATAGGCAATATTAAAATCATATTTGTTTAATTAATTATGTTTTTCTAACCATCTACTAAAAAAAACATCTTGAACAAAATATTTATTTTCAACCTCAAAAATCATCTCTTTGTCTAAAAGTGTTTTTAAAGCACGCTGCACAGTGCCTTGAGAATTTAATTGATTGGATTGAATAAAATTTTTAGAATAGAGTTTCTCGATGCCCTGCTCCTTGGCTAAGCCTACGAGCAAACGCCATTGCATATCTGGAATAAATTTTTTATAACTATAGTAAGAATTTTCATTATCATCTAGCAAAATATTTGCAACATTTTTTGCGTCCTCAATCTCAATATTTTTATTTTTAAACATATATAGTTTATTGCACATACTTTGCACATAAAAAGTATGAATACGAGTAAAATCAAAAATATACTGAATGGCCTCATCAGAAATATTTTTTTTACCAAGTAACATTTTTTCTTTTATGAAAGTGCTATATTCTGTTTCTGGAATGTGTTGTAAGTACATCTGATCTGTGCTTTGAAAAAAAGGTCTTTTTGATGACAAAAACATTTCTGAAATTAAATGTGTATGGCTCCCAGAAAATATAAAATTTACATTTCTTAAATTTTGAATATGTGTACGAAGTATTGCCTCCATATTAATTTCAGGATAGGAAGAAATTTGCTGAAATTCATCAAAGGCAATCAATATGGGTTTTTCAAAGTTATTTAAAAAATAAAATATATCTTTTATAGAATTTTGTCTTTCAGTCATGTTTTTAAAGCCAAATTCTACTTGAGGTATGCCAGTATTGGTATCAAATGTAATCAAAGGATGTATAGATTGAAAGATATTTTTGAAGTTTTTAAGTATAATATTTGATTTTTTATACACTTTTAGAGCAATTTCTTCGGTTAATTTTTTCAAAAAATCATCTATATTTTGGGTATCAAATAAATCAACATAAAGGCAAACTACATCTGTATCACGTGTCATTAGTTGATAAAATAAATGATAAATCAGACCAGTTTTACCCATTCTTCTTTGAGAAATTAAAGTTGTAAACCTCTGATTATCAAACTTTTCAGTTAGTTTTTCTAACTCTATTTTTCTGTCGCAAAAATATTCTGGTCCAATATAATTTCTTAATGTAAATGGGTTAATTGTCTGCATATTTCTAGTTTTTTGCATGCAAATATATAAATAAAATTATGCAAAAAGAATTATGCAAAAAGAATTATGCAAAAAGAATTATGCAAAAAGAATTATGCAAAAAGAATTATTTATATAATAACTCCTGCCCATAGTGCACTCATAAGGCAAGCCAACGATGAAGCCAAAATAGCTTTGATACCCAATTTGGCAATGTTACTTTGCTGATTAGGTGCCATTATTCCAAGCCCCCCCAATTGAATTGCAATAGAACTAAAATTAGAGAAACCACAAAGAGCAAAAGTAGAAATAAGAATTGATTTTGGGCTCAGAGCGTTATTGGTCTGATAACCAGCAAGTTGAATGTAGCTTACAAACTCATTGATGGCTGTTTTTTGTCCTATCAAAGCCCCAACTTTCAAACTTTCGTTCCACTCTACACCTATCAAAAAAGCGATGGGCTGACAAATCTGACCAAATATATATTGAAGTGAAAGTTCAGCAAACTGACCATTTGTATAAGAAAAGATGATTTCATTAAGCCCACACAAACCCCCAATCATGGATAATAAATAGTTAAAAAGAGCAATCATAGATATAAAAACCACCAACATTCCACCAACATTTGCGGCTAATTTAACTCCTTCGATAGTACCATTAGCGAGTGCATCAAAAATATTTACTCCAAATTTTTCGGTAGAAACGGATAATTTGGTATCAGATGTTACTTGAGCAGGAAGTAATATTTTAGCAAAAACAATACCAGCTGGAGCGTTCATCATGGAAGCTGTTAAAAGATGAGTAGCAAACGCCACTTTACTACTTTCTGTATCGCCACCCAACAAGGAAATGTATGCAGCCATGACACCACCAGCAATGGTTGCCATGCCTCCTGTCATGATACACAATAGCTCAGAATTTGACATTTTGCTCAAAAATGGTTTTACCAAAAGTGGTGCTTCTGTTTGACCCAAAAAAATGTTTCCTGCGGCCGAAACACTCTCAGCACCAGAAATTTTCATGGTTTTGCTCATCAACCAAGCCATTCCTAATACTACTTTTTGTAAGATATTCAAATAATATAACAGTGAAGTAAATGCCGCAAAAAATACTATGGTGGGCAACATTTGGAAACAAAAAATAAAACCAAGATTGTGTTTTATGTGTGGTAAAGCGTTGCTATTGCGAGCCAAATCGCCAAAAACAAATTGTGCTCCAAGTAAAGAAAATTCTAATAATCTTACAAAACCAAGACCTATATAATTGAAAATAAAAGCAGCAGCAGATACTTTGGTAAGTAATAAACATAAAAAAACTTGTAATCCTAAACCTGATAATACCAACCGCCAAGAGATTGCTTTTTTGTCGCTAGAAAATAGGTATGCTATGCCAATTAAGGCAAAGAATCCCAAAATGGGTTGTAAATATGTTATCATTTTACAAAAATAATTAAAAAAACGATATACAAAAATTTGTATGTTTGCAAAAAATATTATTATGCTTTCAATCACTCAAAACTGGAATAAAGAATCAAAAATTATTTATTATTCATTAATTTTATTATTCATTGCTTCAATTATTACTTATTTTTATGCTACTATCGTTGGCACAGAGTCTTATTTTGAATGGCAAATAGATTCTAAAATCGATACTATTCCTTTATCTATTGATGATTTTGAAACTGGAATTTTTCAGTTTTCTATCCAATATGATGTATATGTGCCTTTACAGACTTATTTTGGAGGAAATCCTATCATAAGTCCTCATTTCACCGCAATTACATTTGTTTTACTTATTCTTTTTGTAATCATTTGTCTCACAACATTATCATTTCTTAATAATTGGGTTTATTTTTTAGGCACTTTTTTATGTATTTCTTATCTTTTTATGCAACAAATTGATATTTTATACGATGATTTTTCTTACTCCACTTGGTTATCCTTGTCCCCAATTTTAATTTTTGGAGGCATTAGTTACTACTTTTTTGCTTTTTCTATTCAAACTTCATTCTTTAAAAGATTTTTAGTTTTTTTAATATTTGCTTGTTTATATTATTTTGTAATTTTGTATTTTGCAAATAGCAAAAATGGGTATTTTTATATATTTTCTTACTCTTCTATTGCAGCCATTTTAATTAGTATTTGTTTTATTGCTTTTGTGGCATACGAAATTGTATATGGATGTTTAAAACTGGTTTCTTACAATACCCTAACAGGGGGCAAACAAGGAAACTCTATTCATTTTATTATAATATTTTTTTTATATATTACTAATTTGATATTGCAATATTTAAAAAATTCAAATAAAATTGATTTTGAATTATTGCCTATAAATCCATTTTATATATTGCTATTATCTTCATTGCTAGGCATTTATGGTTTTAGAGATCGCTCTAATATGTTTTCAAAAGTATTACCATTTTATCCTTTTGGTGCAGTGTTGTATATATGTTGGGCCACCTTTTGTTGTATCACAATATCTTACTTTTTTATTACAGGAAACGATGCCATTATAGAAGTTTTCGAGGATGCCATTCATCTTACCCACATTGGATTTGGCATTGGATTTTTTCTGTATGTTTCTCTCAATTATAAATATTGGGTGCTACAAAAACAACCTGTATCAACCTTAGTATATACTTTTCAGCCTGTATCATTTTATTCAGTATATGGCACTGGGATTTTGATAGTGATGGTTATGTTTTTTTATAATAGCATGTTTAGCTATAACCAAATTATGGCTGGATGGTATAGTCAAATTGGAGATGCCTATTTGTCTGATAATGAGGAAGTTATGAGTGAAGAATACTATGGAAAATCGCTTAGATTTGAATTTCAAAATCATAAATCTAATTATGCTTTAGCATCTATTTATAGAAATAGAAATAATTTTAAAGATGCAAAGTATTTGTATGAAAAAGCGTTATTAAAGAAACCAACTGCATTTGCTTATGCTAATGTAGCACAAATACAAACTGCTGATAATCAAGTACTTGAAGCTATTTTTAAAATAAAAAAAGGACTTTTGATTTTTAAGAAATCACCACAACTGTATAATAATTTGGCTCTGTTATATCATCAAATAAATATGCCAGATAGTGCCATAATTTATTTTAATAAATCTATATCAATACAAGACTTAGAAGTAATAAAATCAAATAAAATTGCATTAGGATCTAAGCTAAAATTTGAAATTGCAGATACCTCCATTTTAAATACAGATTCAAAAAATATTGCATTACAAACAACTATTTTAGCATACAAAATTTTAAATAAAATAAGCCAAAATAATCCCTCTAAATACCTGTATGACAGCACATTATCGCCTCAAAATCATGCTTTTATTCAAAACTATCACATCGCCAATTTGAACGACACCGACTCATTGAAAATGATGCAAATTGATAAAATGATATTGCGTGATACACTCAATAATTTTAAAAACGACCTCGTATTTTTAAAAGCTATCAAACAATTTTATACCAACAGCAAATTGCAGGCTTTTAGAGCCATAGACGATTTGCAATTAGGAAACGACCAAACAGCAGGCAAATATCTCAATACAATGGGTTTATGGGCACTTAAACTCCAGTTATATGATATGGCAACCCAGATATTTGGTTTTGCAAGTAATAAAGGCGAAAAAACTAGTGCAATCAACCAAGCCATAGCGGCTGCCGAAAGCGGTAAACCTGTATCAGCCATGCAAATGCTACAATCTATATCAAAAAGTGATACTTCTGCCAAAGAAATACAACTTATTTTTGAAAAAATATATTCATCTGATTATAATAAAATATTACTAGAAAATGATGAGTTAAAATACCAGTTTTTGCATTATAACTTACTAAATTTATCTGAAAGTCAAATTCAAAATTTATTTTATAGTATCAATAATAATCAATTAAAATTCAAGTCAGGTTGTGATTTATTTCTATATTATTTTGATAAAAATGAATGGCCAAAATGTAAAATTTTTATTGATGAATTAGAGAAATTATTACCAAATGCTACACAAAAATTAACTTTATCACAATTTAAAATAAAGTATTATATAGCCACTCAATCAATTATTAATATTCAAAATGAAATAGATAAAATCAAAAATAGCGATTATTGGTATTTTGCAAAAGGATTTTTAGCTCAAAATTTTAATAAAAAGCAAGAATCAAGTCAATTTTATACACAAGCAAGCAAAAAATTATCTTTTGACACCCAAGTAATGTTAGCAACCTCAAATTATTTTTCTAAAATTAACGAACATCAACAATCTTACGAAATATTACTAGATGCTATTACCATAAATCCATATTCTGCTCCATTATTCAAGGCTTACACCCTGCAATCGCTCAAACTAGGTATTCCATCGTTTGCCGAAAATGGACTTGCACAGGTACAAAAATTGGTATCTCAAAGCGAATTTGTGGCATTTAAAAAGATATATGATAAGGAAAAATCAATTTTAATGCAACAATAATTACTATATTAAATACAATGTCGTTTACATAAGCATTTTTTATAGCCTCTATCTTTGTTCTTTCTCCAAAGGAGAAAGATAATCAGATTCTTAAGTAAACAACATTTATATTTAATAGAAAACTAGGAACTATTTATTTTATATTTATTTCAATAAAAATTGGCAAATGATCGCTCATTTCTCTGGCTTCTTTTAAAGTTTTAAATTTTCTGGTAAAGTCAATTTTACCTGATTTGATTACAGAAAATGATTTTTTTTCGTAAATAAAATTATCATAAGCATTTGCCAACGTTTCACCATTTTTTTCTTCTCCCTTAATGGTAGTTTTTTCGTTTTTTAAAGCACTGTCATAGTCATTTTCATACAAGTTTTGATAGGCTCTATCATAGGCTTCAAGATTGAAATCACCCATAAAAATCATGTTTTCTTTTTCATATTTTTGATGAATGGTATGCAACTCTTTGATTTCCCACCAGGGTTGTTTTTTTTGAGGAACAGCATGAAAATTGGCCAAAAACATAGATTTTTTTCCTACTTTAAATTTTATCAGGTAAGGCTCACGATCTATTTTCGATTCAGTAACTTGGTCTAAAAGAGGTTGGCCATCTATCGAAACTTTATTTTTTTTCCAAATATAAGCATACTGTTCTTGGCCAGGACCAGTGGTAGAACCACTCAAAGAATAAAGCCAATTATTATCTATTCTTACTAATTTTTGATATACTTTTTTAAAATCTTCTATACCATATTTATTTGATTTTACTTCTTGCAAAGCCACTATATCAGCATCTTTGATTTGATCAACGATAAAATTGATTTTATCATCTTTTGTATAAAATCCTAGGTTGAGAACATTCCAAGAAATTACTTTTATTGGTTGCGAAAATGAAAAATTGTAAAAAACTAAAATAAGTAAATAAAATCTCATAAGTCGCTCAATTTCAATAGTTTATCTATTCTTATTCCTTTATCGGTTTGCTTTAAAGTAGCACATTCGTAAGTTGGGTCGTGTTCAAAAAACAAGGTATAATTATTATCCAAAGCCTCCTTCAAAAAATTTTCTTTTTCTTTCATTGCCTCCAAAGGCCGCACATCATAAGCCATGATGTAAGGCAGGGGAATATGCCCATACGAAGGTAATAAATCGGCCATAAAGCAAATAGTAGTGTTTTTGTATTTTATTTTAGGAATCAACATTCCTTCAGTATGTCCATTTGAAACTAAAAAAGAAATTTCTGGTACCCCAAAATCGCTATCTTTTTGAATAAATTTGAGTTGTGCTGTGTCTTCTATGGGCTTAAAATTTTCTTTCAAAAAGCTGGCACTTTCTCGGGCATTGGGGTAAGAAGCCGAAAACCAATGTGATTTATTGCTCCAATAAGTGGCGTTTTTGAATGTTAATTCTGGTTTTGTTTTATCCTCGTTCCATTTCAATGCCCCTCCTACATGGTCGAAATGCAAATGTGTGAGTATCACATCAGTAATATCGTTGGGCGACAAACCTACATTTTTGAGAGATTGAACAAGATTATCTTCTCCATGCAAGTAATAATGTTTAAAAAAACTTTCGTTTTGTTTATCTCCACATCCAGTATCTATCAAAATATTTCTTTTGCCACTTTTGATGAGCATACATCGCATGGCCCAAGTGCAGAGGTTGTTTTCATCAGCAGGATTGAGCTTATTCCATATAGTTTTTGGCACTACACCAAACATGGCACCACCATCTAACTTAAAAAATCCTGTATTAATCGTATATATTTGCATCTCCAAAAAATATAATTAGTTATTTTCTATCAAATAAAGTCGTTTTTTTAAAGTTCTTAATCTTACAAATTGTTCGCTTTCAAAATCTGAAACTTTAAAATTGTAAGATAAATATTTTTGAAATAATTCTTTCATACCAGATTCTAGGGTATATTCGAGTTCAAAGTTTGGTAATATTTGTTTTAATAAATCAAAATTAACTTTGTAATCTCTGCTGTCAGGCCCAGCTTCACCAGTGTACACAATTTTAGCATTAGGAACTAATTTTTGTACCAAATTTCCTACATCTTTTACTTGAAAATTTTGAGAATTTCCACCAATATTTACTATTTTATTATAAATATCATGTGTAGGAGCAGTAAGAAAAGCCACAAATGCACGTGCAATGTCTTTGCAATGAACAAGTGGCCTCCAGGGGCTTCCATCGCTCATTATACGAATGTCGCCACGAGAAATGGCACATGCCAAAAGATTATTTACCACCAAATCTATTCTTAAATTAGGAGAGTGGCCATAAGCTGTTGCATTTCGCAGAAAAACAGGGCAAAAATTACTATCTGCTAGTTGGCTTATGGCTTGTTCGCAAGCAATTTTGGAAATAGCATAAGCAGTTATGGGTACAGTTGGGTCTGACTCGACCATGTCAGGTTTACTGCTTTTGCCATAAATAGAGCAAGAACTAGAAAATAAAAAACGGCTAACTCCTGCCTTTTTGGCCATTTTTGCAAGCTCAATACTACCCTCTCTATTGATACTATAAGTAATATTTTCGTTCAAATCGCCCATTGGGTCATTAGAAATAGCGGCCAAGTGCATCACACAATCTATTCCTTTAAAATCAGAAATATGCAACTGACGAATATCTTTACGAATGATTACATCTGGTTGAGTATAATCTTCCCATGCACAACCATCAAAAAGCCCAACATCAACCCCTACTACATGGTGGTTATTTTTTTTCAATAAATCTACCAAATGTGTGCCAATATAGCCTTGATAGCCAGTAACCAATACATTCATTTTATTTGATTAAAATTCTAAAAATTGTGCAATATTAATGTAAAAAATAAGATATTTAATATTTGATTTTCAAAATAATTTTTGAGTTAAATTCAATGAAATTAAGTTGGATCAACATCAGCATAAATGATACAAGATTTGTATTTTTTTTCTTGATAAATTTTTTCGATTTCTGAATAAATCAAATTTTTACATTTGGCTATATCTACATTTATTTTTTCGATTTTGAGGTGAATATCACGAATATAAAAATCTCTAATTTTATCAATAATGGGTGCTTCGGGGCCCAAAACACGTTTTGAACCTAATATATTTCTAAGATTTTGTGCCAAAAAAATAGATACATCATCAACAATAGATGGGTCTTTGTCTTTGATTATAATTTTTATAATTCTACTAAAAGGCGGATAAATAAATTTTTCACGTTCAAAAATTTCATCTTGATACAATTCTTTGTAATTATTATCTATAATTTTCAAAAAAATTGGGTTTTGTGGTTGTGCAGTTTGTATAATTACATGGCCAGTAGTATTTTTGCGACCTGCCCTACCTGCCACCTGAGTTATGAGCTGAAATACCCTTTCATTTGCTCTAAAGTCAGGAAAATGTAACATCCTATCTATATCAAAAATACCTACTAAACTTACTTTTTCAAAATCTAAACCTTTGGTAACCATTTGTGTTCCAATCAGAATATCAATTTGTTCGTTTTCTACAGCATTGATAATTTTTTGATAGCCAAATTTTGTTCTAGTAGTATCCAAATCCATGCGTTGGATACGTGCAGATGGTATTTTTAATTGCACATCCTCCTCTAATTTTTGTGTGCCAAAACCTACAGTTTTGAATTTTGCTACGCCACATTGTGGACAATGTGTAGGTACACGCTCGTGGTGGCCACAATAATGGCACTTGATTTCGTTGTTGTGTATATGAAAAGTCAAACTTACATCACAACTTTTGCAATCTGGCACAAAACCACAACTTTCGCAGCAAATATATGGCGAATATCCTCTTCTGTTTTGAAATAATATGACTTGTTCTTTTTTAGAGATTGTTTCCTCCATTTTAGAAATCAACTCTTCAGAAAAGTCGTCTATAAAAGTAGTTTTAGTCTTTCCTCTTTTCATATCAACCAACTGAAAATGAGGTAATTGAGCATCCGAAAAACGATGTAACAGTTCTACCAACTGCCATTTATTTGTTTTACAATTATAGTAAGATTCTAAAGAAGGAGTGGCCGAACCTAGCAATGTTTTGGCATGGTGCATACTAGCCAACATCAGGGCTGCATCTCGTGCATTGTATCTTGGTGCTGGATCGTATTGTTTGTAAGAACTTTCATGTTCTTCGTCTATAATAATCAACCCTAAATTATCAAAAGGCAAAAAAATAGACGATCTTACGCCTACTACAATTTCTAAATTCCCATTTTTTATGCCTTTCCATACTTCTACACGCTCGTTGTCAGAATATTTTGAATGATAAATACCAATTTTATTACCAAAAACTTTTTGTAATCTTCTCACAATTTGAGTTGTAAGTGCTATTTCTGGGAGCAAAAACAATACTTGATTTCCTTGTGATAAAACTCTCTGTATCAGTTGAATATATATTTCTGTTTTGCCACTTCCTGTAATTCCATGCAATAAAACAGTATTATAACTTTCAAAATGAGTAATAATTTGATTAAAAGCTAATTGTTGATGATTGGATAATGGATGAATTTTATAATTATTAACTACATCGTTATCAAACTCCTCTAAACGTGATTGAATTATACTAAATTCTTCTAAAATATTACTCTGAATAAGTGTTTGTAATGCACTAGATGAAAAATTAGAATTAAAATGATTTTTAGCCATTCCAATCTCGTTATTCGATTGATTATG
This sequence comes from Cytophagales bacterium, assembly GCA_013297755.1. Taxonomy (GTDB): domain Bacteria; phylum Bacteroidota; class Bacteroidia; order Cytophagales; family UBA9547; genus REAG01. Next base: position 8,327 of record JAAFIH010000048.1, on the reverse strand, counting down.
AGCTTGTTGTGGTTTTAAAATTTGCAAACATTCTAATACAATTTCTAATCTTTTAGGATATTTTTCTAACTCAGCCACAAGAGACTTTAATGCCTCAATATCTTTTAAATATTTGTAAGAAAATCGTATTTTTTTTACTATTTTTGGTTTATATTTTTCTTTAATTTCATCAAAAGTCAATATGACTTCTTTTTTTACTAAAGTATGGATAATCTTAAAAGCACTTTTGGTTTGCAATAAATCAGAAACTTCCACAAAAGTCATTACTTCTCTGGCTTTCAACTCTTCAACCAATAACGATTCAAGATCAGAAAGTTGAAATTTATCTTGCCAATGAATATCGTTTTGTAAAATAAAAAATTGAGGATTGAGTTGAATTTTGATTTCAGAATTAATCTTCAGTCCCGAAGGCAAAGCCGCTTGCAACACATCGCCAACAAAACACATATAGTATTGTGCCAACCAATTAAAAAACTTGATTTGAGTTTGGTTTACACTTGGGCTTTCATCCAATACATCAATGATAAATTTGGCCTCGTAGTTTTTGGGTGGATTTTTGTGAATATTTACCACCAAGGCTGTTAAAACTTGGCCTGCTCCCCTACCAAAAGGCACAGCCACCCTACATCCAATGGCGATTTGAGACGTATGCTCCTCGCTTACACGATAAGTAAATGTATTTGGAAATGGCCTTGGAATAATCAAATCGGCAAATAATGTACTCGAAAAATCAAATAATGTGCTAGCAGATGAGGTCAATTTTTTTTACAAAAATACCAATAAAATGATTATTATTTACTCAAATAATTAAAAATCAAATAAAAATTAATGCTTGTTTGTAATTTGTAATATGTAAATTTGCAAAAAAATCTACATTAAATATGTTCAAAATAAGTACTTATAACTACAAAAAAGCAAGTTTTTGGACTATTTTATTAATTTATTTTGTAATCATTGCTGGTGGTGTGGTGCGTTGCACAGGCTCAGGCATGGGTTGTCCTGATTGGCCAAAATGTTTCGGTCGTTGGATACCACCTACTCAAATATCTGAACTTCCAACCAATTATGTCGAAATTTACTCTAAAGGTGGCCACCTTACAGTGGAATTTAATGTTTGGAAAACTTGGACCGAGTACATCAATAGGCTTATTGGTGTGTTGATTGGGTTTGCAATATTTTTTACGCTCATTTATTCGTTTTCTTACTACAAATCTAATAAAATAATTTTTAGTTTAACTTTTATTTCCTTTGTTTTGGTTGGATTTCAGGGATGGCTAGGCTCCAAAGTAGTATCTAGTAATCTGTTGCCATTTATGGTAAGTATACACATGGTTGTGGCACTTATTATTGTTTGTTTACTGATTTATGCTTATTCTTTGTCCGAAAATAAAGAATTAAAAGTTACAAATAATTTTAAATTAGTTTTGATTATTACTACTATAGCTACTCTTTTTCAAATATTAATTGGTACTCAAGTAAGGCAAAATATTGATGTTGTAGCAAAATCGATGGGCTTTGCTCACCGTGAGTTATGGATAGAAAATTTGGGTAATATTTTTATCATTCATCGCTTATATGCCTATATTATCATTGGCTTACATGGTTTTTTGATTTATAAACTTCACCAAATGAATCAAAAATTTTATAGAAAAATGCTTGCTTTTTTTATCATTGGCGAAATACTTACTGGATTTGTGCTTACTTATCTACAATTTCCGGCAGCTATCCAACCCGTACATTTGGTTTTGGGTACGATGTCGTTTGGGTTTTCGTATTATTTATATTGTAATATCAAAGTAAGTAATTAATTTTTAAAAATAGCTACAAACTTTTTATCATAAACTCTACTCTTCTATTTTGAGCCTTTTGCTGTTCAGTAATATTGGGGACTAATGGTTTAGATTTACCATACCCTTTGGCGATTAATCGACTGTTTTCTATACCCAACGCTATCAAAGCTGTTTTTACAGCATTTACCCTAGCTTGTGATAATGTAATATTAAAAGCCTCAGACCCTGTATCGTCTGTATGCCCACCAATTTCTATTGTCATATTTGAGTAAGATTTAAGTAATTTAGATAAATTCAATATTTCAGATTTCGACTCTTTACTTATGACTGATTTATTATATTCAAAAAAAATGTTATTCATACGAATATATTGGCCTACCTCTAATGGTACTAGATAAAGATTTTTTTCTATTTCAGTGTACTCCTTTAATTGACTTACATCTACATTTTCGTTTATAGGATAAAAACCATTTTTTTCTGCTCCAAAGCCATATTTTTTTCCAGTTTGCAATACAATAGCGTAGTTTCCATCTTTTGCATCAGAGGTAGCCATACCCACCAAAGTACCTGTTTCTAAATCAAAAATTGAAATTGTGGATGCTAAAGGAAAATTATTTTTTTTATTCAAAACCTTACCTTTTACTAACAAAACAGGAGTAGGTTTTGAATTTTCGACCATCTTAATTCTATAAATATCACTCAACCCAAAAGAGGCTTTATTGGAAACCAAATAAGCATATTCGCCAGAAGCAGGCAGAGTAAAATAAGCCTCCCAACCAGGAGAATTTATTTCAGGTCCCAAATTTTCGGGTTCTGTCCAATGCTGCCAGCTATCATCCAATCGTCTTGTAATATACACATCTGCACTACCAAAACCTACATGACCGTAAGAACTAAAATACAAAGTTTTGTTATCAGCTGCCAAAAAAGGCGATATTTCATTAGAATAAGTATTAACTACATTTCCAAGATTGATAGGTTTTGAGTAAGTAAAATCATCCAATTTTTGTGATACATATAAATCCATATTTCCATTTGAATTTTCACTTTCTATACTACTAATCAAATATTTTTTATCTGAAGAGACCGAACTTGAAACATATTTATTTTTGTTATAATAATCATTAATTTGTACATCGTGAGGAACTTTCCATTTTCCAAGAGAATCTTTTGTAGCCACCGAAATACCAATATCTTTAAACGATCCATCAGGATTATATTTATTAGTAATCATCAAAGAATGATTATCCACCCCTACCGAAATCACAAAATTACTTTCTCTATTATTGAGCGGATAACCCACATTTTTGGCTTTTGTCCAAGTATTTTCAGTCGTTCGTTCCGAAAACCAAATGTCATCTGTTTGATTTCTTCCCCCTATATTTTGAGGATGATTTTTCTTAAAAAAATACAATTTATTACCATCAGGCGAAATCACTGGGCCTAGTTCATGGTATTCAGAATTGATATTTTGGCCTAAATTTTCTAAATTATGGCCATTATTTGGATTTTTTACAAGGTTTAATTTTTTAAACTTTCCTTTTACTTTCAAATAATCTATTTCTATTTTTTTGTAATTTTGAATATAAAAACCTATTTGATTGCCACTACAAATATGATTTGAGGCAGCTGCTATTGAATGAACTAGCGATTCGTTGATAAAAAAACGTAACATATTTTGCTTTCTTTCTATTTTTAAAACATTCCATTGTTTGCTAGTGAGTATTTTATCAGAAAAAGGATAAGTAATTTTCTCGGATTTTTTTATATCCAAAAATTTATAAATAGAAAAATGTAAATTTGCGTTTATGCCAAAAAAATTAAAATCATCCAAGCCATGATAAGCCCATAATAATCCATAATCATAATTATCAAACCCAGCCACCTGACGCATTTTAGATTCTATCATAAAATCTTGATTGTAATCTACATTTATTTGTAAGAAAGAGGCAAAACTATCTGACTGTTTAAGATAGGAAATGTTATATTTACCTTGTAAGATTTCTCTTTTGTAATCGCTCGAATTTGACATATCAACTGGCCACTGCCGTTGATTATCGTTGAAATCATCCCAAAATGTAGAATCTGCCTGTTGAGAAAACACAAAAAAAGGTAATAAAACAAAAAATTTAAAGTAATAAAACATTAAAAAATAGTCTAAGTGTATATATTTAACATAGAATGTTGCAAATATAACAAATTAAGTAGCCAAATAAAAAAATCAACTATCAAACAATGTTTAGATGATTGATAAAATCTCCAAAATTCTATTAAAATCTTCGACAGAGTAAAATGGAATCTTGATTTCTCCCTGATTATCAGGGTTTACTTTCAAAGAAACTTTAGTATCAAAATGACTTACAAGTTTATCTTGTAGTTTTTTGTACTCATACATGGCACTATTTTTGGGTGTCGAACTTGGGGATTTAATCTTTGGTTCGGACAGTTGCCTTACAATATCCTCGGTTTTTCTTACCGAAAGTGCTTCGTTTGTGATTCTTTTGAAAATAGACAACTGCATTTCTGTATTTTCAATAGCAATCAAAGCACGAGCATGGCCAAACGAAATTTGATTATCACGTACAGCAATCTGGATATCTGGTGGGAGCTTCAGTAATCGTAAATAATTGGCCACAGTGGCTCTATTTTTACCTACTCTTTCGCCCAAATCTTCTTGCCTTAGATTACATTCTGTCATCAATCTTTGGTAAGAAATAGATATTTCAATAGGATTTAGATCTTCACGCTGTATGTTTTCGATAAGCCCCATTTCGAGCATATCTTGATCATCGGCTATCCTTACAAAAGCAGGTATAGTGGCCAATCCTGCAATTTTTGAGGCTCTCCACCTACGCTCCCCTGCTATTAATTGAAACTGATTTTCGGATAATTTGCGAACTGTAATTGGCGTAATGATACCTTTGATTTTGATAGAATCGGCCAGTTCGGCAAGGGCAGTTTCATCAAAATAATTTCTTGGTTGAAACGGATTGGCTTCAATTTTATCTAAAGCTATTTCATTGATATGATTTACAGGCTCTGGAATACCAAGTTCGCTACTACTGGCGGGTTCGGCTTCATCAATCAAAGCCGCCAAACCACGACCTAATACGTTTTTATTTTTTTTATAATCTTTATCAAAAGCCATTTTATCTATCCTTTATTTGCACATAAGTGCCTGTAAATCAAATCTATATCTGATTTGATTTTTTATTTCTTACAATTATTTCTTTAGCCAAATTCATATAAGCAATAGAGCCTTTACTTTCGGCATCGTAGCTTATCACTGGCACCCCAAAACTAGGCGATTCTGATAATTTGACATTTCTTGGAATGAGCGTTTCAAAAACCATTTTAGGGAAATTTCTTCTAACCTCCTCTACTACTTGATTGCTTAATCTTACTCTCAAATCATACATAGTTAGCAACATTCCCTCTATTTCGAGGTGTATGTTCAATCTCTTTTGAATCAATTGTATGGTTTTGAGCAATTTTCCAAGCCCCTCAAGTGCAAAATATTCGCATTGAATAGGAATAAGCACAGAATTAGCTGCCGTTAAGGCATTTACAGTAATCAATCCTAGCGATGGCGAACAATCTATCAAAATAAAATCATACTCTTTTTTTACTTGTTCTAGGGTATCTTTCATGCGTTCTTCCCTGCGTTCGAGTTCTGTAAGGTCAAATTCGGCTCCTACCAAATCCATGTGGGCTGGTAAAATATCTAAATATTCTATTGATGTAGATTTGATAGCCTCACGAGCAGGTACTTGTTTTATCATACATTCGTAAATGCTGTTATCTTTAATTTTGGTATCGTACCCAAAACCAGAGGTGCTATTGGCCTGAGGATCAGCGTCTACCAACAATGTTTTGTATTCTAAGGCAGCTAAACTAGCAGCTAAATTGATGGCAGAGGTTGTTTTTCCTACTCCACCTTTTTGATTGGCAATGGCAATGGTCTTACCCATATATATACAATTTTGAAATTCTAGTACAATAATACTGTTAATGGAGGTAAAGTTATACAAAAGTTTTCCCCATTTGCGAAATGCTAATTAATACAATTTTATCCACAATACAATGATTTATTTAAAATAAAGTGTTTTATAAAAAAATGAAGTAAAAAATTGAATCTAACATTGTATATAAATCAATGTAGATATGTGGAAAAATACCCTTTATAAAAATCAAAGTTTCTTTAAAGGGTATTTTGATTATTTATAAAAATATTAATCAACTACATATACTGTATATCCTGCAAGCATTACACCTGTGGCTGCCGCATTGGCCTCGCCAAAAATTTTGAGTGTTTGAGTTCCAGTATTTGCAGAAACATCTATATTGGATGATGTATATGTTAATTCTACATCATCAGAAGTTATTGTTACAGATTGTGTGGCCAATGCACCAACTTTTATTCCTATGGCAGCAGTACCAGCATTTAATAATTTATACGCACTTATGACAACTTTTATGTTTTTAACTCCAGCAGGAATTTGCAATACAGCTCTACTTAGAGGGTTAGCCCCAAACGATGCAATAGAAGTACCAATGGGATTTCCCAACGACTGAGAGGCTAAAACCATACTAGCTCCACTCACAGACACTGACTGACCTGTTTGAGCAACTTGTAAACCAGAAACCCCTACAACTGTATTGACTGCATTTGCACCAGAAATGGTATATCCACCTGGTATAGTTCCTACAGTTATATTACCAAGACCGACTATTGTCTTGACAAAACTAAGTCCATCAGCTGTGGTTAAAAAATTCTGCCCATTTACTGTAAACCCAGTGGCATTGGTACCACCTATTAATATGCCATTAGAGCCAGAAATAGATGTGGCTACAAAACTACTGCCATCAATGGTATATCCTCCTCCTGCAATCGTACCTACATTGATGCCCCCAAGCCCAACTATGGTCTTGACAAAGCTAAGTCCATCAGCTGTGGTTAAAAAATTCTGCCCATTTACTGTAAACCCTATGGCATTGGTACCACCTATTAATATGCCGTTGGCGCCTGAAATGGATGTAGCAACAAAACTACTGCCATCAATCGTATATCCTCCACCTGCAATCGTACCTACATTGATGCCCCCAAGACCTACAATGGTTTTTACAAAACTAAGTCCATCGGCTGTGGTTAAAAAATTCTGCCCATTTACTGTAAACCCTGTGGCATTGGTACCACCTATTAATATACCGTTGGCACCTGAAATAGATGTGGCGACAAAACTACTGCCATCAATCGTATATCCTCCACCTGCAATCGTACCTACATTGATGCCCCTAAGCCCTACTATAGTTCTTACAAAACTAAGTCCATCGGCCGTGGTTAAAAAATTCTGCCCATTTACTGTAAACCCTGTGGCATTGGTACCACCTATTAATATGCCGTTGGTGCCAGAAATAGATGTAGCAACAAAACTACTGCCATCAATGGTATATCCCCCACCTGCAATCGTGCCTACATTGATGCCCCCAAGCCCTACTATGGTTCTTACAAAACTAAGTCCATCGGCTGTGGTTAAAAAATTCTGCCCATTTATGGTAAACCCAGAAATATCTGAACCACCAACCATAATACCATTTATTCCTACAACAGAGGTTATTTGTGCCATTGGTAAAGAAGCATACACAAAATTTGTACCATTAAAACTTAATATTGGAGCAGCAGCTGTGGGTACACCAACAATAGAAACCGAACTTAAACCAGAAACAGTAAAACCATCTGCATAACTTCCTTTAATATCTTTTGGAGTAATTAATTCTGAAAATTCAACAAAATTACTGCCATCGATTGAGATGGTAAGACCAGTAGTTGTAACCGTAATACCACCTACACCAACAAAACTTTGAGTACCTGCCGTCAATGCTAATTGATCCCAAGATAAACCATTCCAAACAAAATATTTGTCTAAAGTTGTATCATATACAGTCATACCTTTATGAATAGTACCTAAAGAAGTTCCAAAAGTAATTCTTTCACTTTGTAATAATCTTGGAGGCAAAAAACCTTGTTGGAAGTTGGTAGGGTCTTCTACTTTCAACTCTAATACTGCTTTTGGGTTAGGTTTATCAGTACCAATTCCCATAAATTTTTGAGCTTGTGTATGCAAAGATAGCAAAAGTGCAAAAGTTGTTGCAAAAATAATTTTGGTATTCATTTTCATATTTAAAAAGATTTATTTGTTTAATGTGTATAATTTATTTTATTTTTTTTTAAGATATTTTATTACTAATAATTCAAAATAAACAATATTCAATAAAGCCCCACCCCCTGCCCCCTCATCCCATAGGGAGGGGGAAAATAAGATTTTTTTAAAAGCCCTAAACCCCCGAATAAAAGCCCCCTAACCCCCGAAGGGAAATTGCGATATTAGCAATTTTATCGCCACGAATGCTCGAATTTTAATCAATAATCAATAATCAATAATCAATAATCAATAATCAATAATCAATAATCAATAATCAATAATCAATAATCAATAATCAATAATCAATAATCAATAATCAATAATCAATAATCAA
>JAAFIH010000047.1 GCA_013297755.1 Cytophagales bacterium | reverse complement strand
AAAATGGACTAAATCATTTTGCCTTTAAAGCTCAGCTTTATACTAAAGCAATGGCTTTAGCTATTAATGAACTTAGAAATAATAAATTGGGAATCCAACTCAAATTTGATTTTGCGTAACATGAGTTAATAATCAATTCTCGATTTTTAATTTTAAATTTTTAATTCCTAACTATTTATTATCTTTGTAATATAATTGATAAAATTATGAACAAAACAAATGTAGACGAAATGCTTTTGCAAATGATTGAACCCAAATTGAGGGAAATTCAGGAGCGATTCAGCCGTGGCGAAGGTCTGGGGAGCGATGATATTAATACACTTTTGCTCAAATCTCAATTTAACCATATCAACCATTTGGACGAAAAACTCAATGAAGTAACTGCCGATGTAAGTTCGCTAAAAACTGATTTTAAATTATTAGAAACTAAAGTAGATGCTAGACTTAGCACTTTTGAAGCTAACATTGAATTTAAAATACAAAAAGCCATCAATAGCAATATGCGTTGGAGCATAGGGCTGATTGCTCTATTAGTTACAATATTGAAACTAATAGATGTATTGGCCGATAAATTGCCCAATTTGTTTTAAATGCCTACAAAACTACAAAGTAGAATTGCGATATTCGCAATTTTATCGCCACGAATGCACGAATTTTAATCAATAATCTCAAAAAGCCCCACCCCCTACCCCCTCATCCCAAATGGAGGGGGAAATAAGATTTTTTTAATTTTTAATGCTAACGCCACGAATGCACGAATTTTAATCAACAAATCATAATGAATAATCAATAATCATTAATCATTAATCAATAATCTATAATCAAAAATCAATAATCAATAATCAATAATCAATAATCAATAATCAATAATCAATAATCAATAATCAATAATCAATAATCAATAATCAATAATCAATAATCAATAATCAATAATCAATAATCAATAATCAATAACTTTTTATTACTTTTGCATTATGAAATTTGTAGATGTAACAAACGATATTGCTTTTAGAAAAATATTTGGAAACGAAAACAAAAAAATATCTTTGATTTCATTTTTAAATGCCGTTATCAAACTACCATTTGACAATACTGTTGTGGATGTGGATATATTAAACCCATATCAATTGGCTAAACTTTCGACAGGCAAAGTAACTATTGTAGATGTAAAAGCAAAAGACAAGCTAGGCAACACTTTTATAGTAGAAATGCAAATTGCAGAACCTGACTATTTTCATAAACGCATTTTATACTACACTTCCCAAATCTATGTAAGCCAAATTGGTGAAGGCAAGCACTTTAGCAAATTAAATCCCGTTTATTTTATAGGTATTTTAGAATTTGAAATAGGCAACAACCCCAACTATACCAGCTGCCACAAAGTAATGGATGTAGAAACAAACGAACAAATCATACAAGATGTAGAATTTAATTTTATTGAACTACCCAAATTCACAAAAAAATTAGAAGAGCTATCAACACCTATCGACCAATGGACTTATTTTATAAAAAATGCAGAAAACCTTGACGTAATTCCCGAAAATGTAAATGATGAGGGTTTAAAAGAAGCATACAAAGAAGCCGACAAGCATAACTGGACGCAATCCGAACTTGACGACTACGAAAGAGCCAGCATAAAAGAACAAGACGAAATAGGCAGAATGGACCTGGCATTACGCAGAGGGTTACTCAAAAAAACAATGGAAATAGCGAAATCAATGAAAAATAGCGAAGTATCTATCGAAATAATTATAAATTCAACTGGCTTGACAAAAGAGGAAATAGAAAAACTATAAATAATCTTGCACTAAGAATTGGTGTGGTTTGGCAAAAGTAATTTTTTTGTATTATATTTGTAACTAGGATTTACAAATAGCTTTGATACAATAAATTTGCTAATCTATCCTAAAAAAATAAATAGTCATTGGAATTTAATTTACCCACAAAACTTACTGATTTTTATAACAAACACGCCCAGATTGTAAACAATATGGGTTGGTTGTTTTTTGATAAAGTATTACGTATGGGCGTAGGCTTGTTGGTAGGTGTGTGGGTAGCAAGGTATTTGGGAGTACAAGATTTTGGAGCATTAAATTATGCTATTGCTATAACAGCTATTACGGGAGTTTTTGCAACTATGGGGATTGAATCTTTGGTTGTAAAGAAATTGATTGAAAACCCAGAACAAGAAACCCAAATTTTAACAACTGCATTTTATATAAAACTTTTAGGAGCAGCTTTTGGTGTGATTATTACGATTTTGTATGTTTTAATTTCAAATGAGCAAATTACTTTACCTGTCATACTTAGTATAGGTACTATTTTTACGGCTATGGATGTAGTTGATTATTATAATCAATCAAGGATGCAAGCAAAAAAGACTGTAATAGTTCGTGGTATTAGCTTTTTAGTCATCACAATTTTTAGAGTTTTTGCAATTTTAAATCATTTACCGATGACTTATTTTGCTTTGATTATTTCTTTTGAGTTTTTAATTGTTTTTATCATATTATATTTCAAAATAAAATCTAACATAATTTTATTTAGAAATTTTGATATACCAATTGCAAAAGATTTGTTTAAAAATGGACTTCCATTGCTACTTACAGGTATAACAATAATGATTTATATGAAAATAGATCAAGTAATTTTAGGTAAAATAAGAACAAATGCAGAAGTTGGAATATATGCTGCTGCAGTAAAAATTACAGAAATAGTATATGTAATTCCATCAATTGTTTGTGCCAGTTTTTATCCAAAAATCTTAAAAGATAAAACTGAAAGCGACTTTAAATACAAGGATTCTTTGGGAAAGTTATACTTTATTTTATTTTGGTTATCTATAATAGCTACAATAATTTTGTTTTTAATGGCAGATAAAATTGTAGCTTTGCTTTATGGTGTTGCATATATAGAATCTAAGAGTGTACTAAAATTGTATTCGATGTCTACTATGTTTGTATTTATGGGAGGTGCTACAGGGCAATATCTACTGGCAGAAGGATTGACAGTCATATTTTTATACAGAACTATTTTAGCTACTTTAATTAATTTGATTTTAAATTTATTTTTAATTAAAAATTATGGTGTTTTTGGTGCCGCTTATTCTACTATTATTACATATTTTTTCGGAAGTTTTGGAGTGTTTTTTTTTAAAAAATCAAGCCCACACGCAAAATTTGTATTAGTTTCAATAATTAATTTTAAAATAATAAAAAATGTATTTAAAGGACTGTAAAATTTGCACTTCAAGCACAATATTATTTGGAACAAAAAAAATACTTAACAAATATGATATTTCCTATTTTAAATGTAATAAATGTGGATTCATTCAAACAGAAAAGCCATATTGGCTTTCAGAAGCCTATGCAAGCCCAATTAACTTGGCAGATACTGGACTTTTAGCACGAAACAACCATGCTGCAAAAATAGTACTATGCATAATCTATTTTTTTTTCGATAAAAGTAAAAAATTTTTAGACGTAGCCGGTGGATACGGTGTTTTCACAAGATTAATGCGTGATTTTGGATTAAACTTTTATTGGAACGACCCATACACCAAAAATTTATTTGCTAATAATTTTGAGGGTAGTTTAAAAGAAAATTATGAATTAGTTACAACATTTGAAAGTTTTGAACATTTTGAAAATCCAGTAATGGAACTTGAAAAAATGTTAAAAGTTTCGAAAAATATTTTTTTTTCTACAGAGCTTCAACCCATAAATATAGGATTGAGTTCTGATTGGTTTTATTGGGGATTTGAACACGGGCAACATATTGCATTTCATACCCATAGAAGTTTAAATATATTAGCTGAAAAAAATGGTCTTTATCTATCATCTTACAATAATTACCATTTAATATCAGAGAATAAAATAAATAGCTTTTTATACAAAATTATAATTAAATTGGCTTCAAAAGGACTATATAAACTAATAGCAAAAACTCAAAATTCTAAAACAATGGAAGATTCAATAAATATAACTAAAAAAATATCGAATTTTTAATATGAAAATATTTTTTGACCATCAAGCGTTTACTTTTCAAGATTTTGGCGGTATTTCAAAATATTATTCAGAATTGATTCCAACGCTGAATATGATGAATGTGAAAACCAGTTTGCCGTTATTACTTTCAAATAACGAAAATTTAGCTTTCATTAATAACTTTGGAAAAAATACATTTTTTAAAAATCATAAATTTAAAGGCAAACACCGATTTTTAAATGCCATTAATACTTTAAATACATCGCTAAAACTTACTAATGATAATTATGATATTTTTCATCCAACATATTATAAATATCCTAATATTTACAATTTTGCAATAAAGAAAAACGCAAAAATTGCTGTTACAGTTTATGATATGAATCACGAACTTTATCCTGAATTGTTTATGAAAAACGATTCAACAATTTTACAAAAAAAAATATTAATCAAAAAAGCAGATGTGATTTTAGCAATATCTGAAAGCACAAAAAATGATATTATAAAATTATTAGGAATATCAGAAACTAAAATTTTTATAACACCTCTTAATGCCGAGGTATATAAAAAAAGTGAATTTATTTTAAATTTACCTACCAAATATATACTTTTTGTAGGACATAGAGAAGGATATAAAAATTTTAATTTATTTGTTAAAAGTATTTTTCCACTTTTTGCAAAAGACAATGAATTAAAACTTGTATGCCTTGGGGCTAATGGATTTTCAGAATCAGAGAAGGACTTTTTTGCATCTAAAAATATACAAGATAAAATTCTCTATTTCAAATATAATGAAAATGAGCTTTATACATTTTATAACAAAGCACTTTTATTTGTTTTTCCAAGTTTATATGAGGGTTTTGGATTACCCATTTTAGAAGCTTTTAGTTCAGAATGTCCATGTGCATTAAGCAATACCAGTTCGCTTCCAGAGGTTGGTGGAGATGCGGCTTTATATTTTGACCCCAAAAGCCAATCTTCAATTTTAAATGCAATAGAAAAAATAATATATTCTAAAGAAATTAGAAATACATTAATTAACAAAGGAATTGAAAGAAAAAAAATATTCTCATGGGAAAGTTGTGCAGAAAAAACTTTAAATGGTTATAAATCATTATTTTAAAAATTGATGAAAACAGCAATTATTACAGGAATATCAGGTCAGGATGGATCATATTTAGCTCAATTATTAAATAGCAAAGGCTATAAAGTAATCGGCACAACCAGAAGCTATACACTCTCTAGCTATTCTGGTCTTAAATATTTAGAAATTGACAACAATGTTCATATTGAAGAAGTTGATTTGTTGGATGTTTTTAGCATTATAAAGCTGCTTAATAAATATCAGCCAGACGAGGTGTATAATTTGGCGGCCCAAAGCTCAGTAGGTTTATCTTTTGAACAGCCAATAGGAACTCTTCAATTTAATATTACTTCTGTATTAAATATATTAGAATCAATCAGGCTTGTAAATGTAAAAATTAAATTTTATCAAGCCTCAAGTAGCGAAATGTTTGGACGGGTAAACCAGCTACCAATAAATGAATATACACCATTTCATCCACTTAGTCCTTATGCAATTTCAAAAGCTACTGCCTATTGGACTGTCGTAAATTATAGAGAATCTTACGGATTATTTGCATGTAATGGTATTTTATTTAATCACGAATCGTACTTACGCAGCAATAATTTTTTTGTAAAAAAAGTAATTCGAGAATCAATTAGCATTAGTAAAGGAATACAAAACCAAATAAAATTAGGTAATATTGAATTAAAAAGAGATTTTGGTTATTCGCCAGAATATGTAAAAGCGATGTGGCTTTTGTTGCAACATCATACTGCCGAAGATATTACAATCTGCTCGGGCAAATCTGTTTTATTAAAAGATATTGTATATTATATATTTGAAAAGTTAAAAATTGATAAATCAAAACTACAAATTGATACAAATCTATATAGGCCAGTAGATATTGAGGATATGTATGGTGATAATACAAAAGCGAAAAAAATTATTGGGTGGGAATATAATTTAGATTTCTTTGAAGTTTTAGACTTGATTGTGGAAGAAGAAATTAAAAATTTCAAATAAATGGATATCCAAATTTCAATAATTACGATAACATTTAATGCTCAAATAGCATTAGAATCTACACTAAAAAGTGTTTTTATTCAAGAATTTCAAAACTACGAACACATTATAATAGACGGAAAATCAAGCGACAAAACCTTAGAAGTTATTGAAAAATATAAAAGAAATAATTTAAAAATTTTATCAGAAAAAGATTTTGGTATATCAGATGCCTTCAATAAAGGCTTAAAAATTGCATCTGGTAATTATATTTGCTTTTTAAATGCAGGAGATATATTTGTAAACAGCACAATATTGCAACAAATAAGCCAAAAACTTACCGAAAAAATGGTAACTTTTGCACTAGACAAATCAAATTCAAAATTTCATAAAAAATATGCAGATGTAACCCAACACCTGGACATAAAAAAACGCACTTTAATAAACCATCAAGTTACATTTGTTCATAAATCAATTTTTGATAGGTTTGGAGCTTTTAATATTTCTTATAAAATCCGAATGGATTATGATTTTTTTTTAAGAACTTTGCCACATACAAAAATAATATTTCACAATATTGCAATTATTAAATACGATGCTGGCACTTCTGGTGCTACTTTTAACCAAATTAGATACGAATGTGAGGGAATTATAGCTGAATATTTGAATCTAAAGAAAAGCAATTTATATTTAATAAAATTACTGTACAGACCTATAATAAGATTTAGTTTTGAATTTACAAAACTGATTTCAAAAAAAATATACTACGTTTGCTTTAAATAAGTTTTAAAAAAAATTAACATTCGATAAATATAAATTAAATGAAAAGAAAAGTAATAAATTTATTAATTACAATGACCCTTTTTATTGCAGTTTTATATATTTGGAATCTCACAAATATTAAATTTCAATATTTTAACCTTGAGTATTCTTTTAAGAAAATTTTGTTATTAAAATCGATTGCATTTTTGTTTGTTTTAGGTATAATATATTCGTTCTTAAATCTTTCAAAAATATACTTTGTAAGTTTGTGGACAATTTGTTTATGTTTTGTTTTTACAATAATATTTTATAACAATAATCATTTTATAAATTTTCATGGTGATTATTGGTATATGAATGCTATTGTTTCGAAGTATAAATATTATAATGGTTGGCTTTTAGATACTACAATTAAAGATATTCCTTCTTATTTAGCACCACTATATTTTTTTATTATAGGTAATATTGCAAAACTATTTAACATTCCATCTTACACAGCTTTGCTTTTAGGAAGCTGTGTTGGTGTTTTTATTACACCGTATTTGGTTTATTATTTACTTAAAAATAGATTTTCGGACATAGTTATTTGCATATCAGTTCTAGTAATTCCAGTTTTTTTTCATTATGAGGTTGCAATGAAACCATATCAAACTGTTGCTGCATTGCTTTCGCTAATATTTTATTATAAAATTATTTGTAACGAAAATAAGTTTACATTAAAGAAATACTTAATTTCCATAGTTTTTGGTATTACACTTTTTTTGCTTTATTACTACAGTTTTGTATATTTAGCAATTGCTTTTTTTGTAGAACGTGTTTTTAATTTTTATCAAAATAAAACTTTAATTGATTCTAAAACCATCAAAAATAGCATTATATATTTTGTAATTGCAGCAGCAGGTTGTGCATTATTTATTTTACCTCATATAATAGCTATTCAAAATTCAGGTAGTAGTAATTCGATATTTTATTTGGCAACATCAAATTTGTTTTGGCCATTATTTGATTTAATCATAATTATAGGATTGATTCAAATTCTAAAAACTATCGAAACAAAAGAATCTCAAGATACTATTATTATTTTTCTTTCTGTATCATTAATTTATGTCTTAAATTTTTATAGCGAATTAATAATAGGTGGCGATTTATCAGTATTAAAAGTAATTCATGTTTTTTCATTAATTGTAATCCCATTTTCTATTGATTTTATTTTAGGATTAATTAATTTTCAAAAAAATAAAATTATCAATGTTAAATTAGGGTATTGCATAATTATATTTTTGGTCGGAATTTACAGCACCAACAAATGGATAGAACAATTTATTGAAACAAAAGTAGAATCCTATCATGCAGATAAAGTTAAATTTATTGAGAGATTTCAAAACAAATATGAATTAAAAAACAAAGTAATTTTTAATACATATTTTCATGATGCTGTTGAAATTGGAGCCCTTACACCAGCATACTTGTTTACCCCAGTAAATATAGATTATGCATCTCCTGCATCAAGAATTAAAGAAAGAATTGAATTTGTAAAATCATTTAAAGATTGTATAAATCCTGCTAAGTTTGCTTTAAATATTTATGCTAACTCAATTCAAAAAATTGACTATATTTATTGGAACGATA
The DNA here is from genome assembly GCA_013297755.1 of Cytophagales bacterium. GTDB lineage: Bacteria > Bacteroidota > Bacteroidia > Cytophagales > UBA9547 > REAG01. The sequence goes on along the minus strand of JAAFIH010000047.1, from coordinate 20,781 downwards.
AAAATATTTTTGCGATGCCAAATCAGTATAGAATGGGCGAAAACTCAACTATGAATGAATTTGGATTAAATCAATCAATTTTAAGTACAAAATACATCAATAAACCTAAGTTTGAATATCAAATATATGAACTAAATTACTCAAACGATTTTAAAAATAAAAATTCAAAAGAGTGCACTTTTTTAGAAAACCTTGCTTTAGATAGAATTAAATCAAATCATTTTCAAGAACTTATGAACGATTTAATGAAAAATGCTTCAAAATACCAAAATTCAGACTTAGAAGATACAAAAAATTATTTAATTAATTCTAAACTTTATACAGATGCAGAAATGAATGTTTTTATTAAATTTATTAAAGATAGTGTTGCAAAATATCCTCAATTAAGTTTTAGATATGAAGCTGAAAAAATGCCTACATTAATTAATGACAGTACATTAAATCAAGCAAATGTTCGTAAAGTTACACAATCTACTAACACCAGTCAAAGTAATGTTGTAATTTTTGGCCCTTATTGTAGCTTACCTAAAGGTAATTATAAAGCTAATTTTAAAGTAAAATCTAATTCAAATATACCTATTAAAAAATTAAGTTTAGATGTATTTGTAGAAAACAAAGATATATCAAGAACCTTTTATTTAGATAATAATATTACTAAATCATTAAACAAAGATAATTTTGAAATAATATCAATTTTCTTTAGTGTAAAATCAAACTCCGACATAATCCAAACAAGATGTTATTACACGGGTGGTTATGAACTTGAAATTGATTATATTGATATTATACCAATTTAAAAGTTACTGAAATATTTTAAAAAAAATCTAAAAATTAATCTAAATAAATGTATATTTATATAAATGCAAAATTTTTGGCAGAAAATCTTACCGGCATAGGGCGACTTTCGATAGAAATTTCTCGATTATTAAAAAAAAAAAATCCTAATATTCGGTTTGTAGCACCTACTAAAATAGTATTAAAAGATATAGCTAAAGAACTTGAAGTAATATCAATAGGATTTTTAAATGGTGCATTATGGGAACAAATTGAACTACCGTTATATTTAAAGTCAAAAGGAAATCCTTTGCTTATTAACTTTACAAGTACAGCTCCAATTTTTTATTCAAACCAAATAAATACTATTTGTGATATTACTAGTTTAAAACACCCAGAGTGGTACTCAAAAAAAGCAGCTTTTTATTACAGAATATTATTTCCTTTAATTTCAAAACGATGTAAAAAAGTTTTAACAATTAGTGAATTTGTAAAACAAGATTTAATGAATTTTTTAAAAGTTAAAGAAGAGAATATTACTGTTATTTATTGTGGTGTTTCAGAAGTATTTAATACAAATGAAACAACAGAAAAAATTGACTATGATTTTATACTTGCTGTTGGTTCTCTTGACCCAAGAAAAAACCTAAACAATTTAATTCAAGCCTATTTAAAATTAGATAACAAAAACATTAAGCTTGTTTTAATAGGTCAAAAACATACCTCTTTTGCTAAAATTGATTTTAAAATCCCTAATGAAAGAGCTAATGATATTATTTTTACTGGATATGTTTCTGATAACGAACTTTTAAGATATTACAAAAATGCTAAATTATTTGTATTTCCATCCCTTGAGGAGGGTTTTGGAATACCACCACTAGAGGCCATGCAATGTGGATGCCCAGTAGCAGTTTCTAACACATCATGCATGCCTGAAATTTGTGGTGATGGCGCCTTATATTTTGACCCAAAAAGTATAAATGAAATAAAAAATCAAATTTCAAATTTGTTAACAGATTATTCACTTAAAGAAAATCTTATTGAAAAAGGTAAATTAAGGGCAAAAAAATTTTCATGGTCTAATTCATCAAATTTGCTAAATGAGTTAATAAAAAATGATATTTTAAAAAAAAACAATAAATTTGTATAAAAAATTATAGAATTAAAATTAACATGGATTCATTTCTAAAAAACATTTCTAAAGATACATTACTTTCATTAGTATTAAATGGTTATAAAAAATTACTTATTTTTATGGTGTTTGGTGCTATTGCTGGCTTTTTAATGTTTAAGCTAAATCCAACTACTTATACAACTGTTTTTGTTTTTAAAACAGACTTGATTTCTAAGGAATATGCAGTAACTCTTGGAGATAATTTAAGTTATATTTTTAAAAAAAATGATTTTAAAAAGGCTTCTAAATTGCTTAATATTGACACTAAAGAGGTGTTTAAAATTAATGAACTAATTATTACACCTTTTGAAGGTGGTCTTTTTAAAATTGAGATTTACTCAAAAGACACACTTTTATATTCAATAATAGAAAAAGGAATAAAAAACTATATATTAAATGATGTTTTTGTGAAAGAAATTATTTACAAAGAAAAAAATTATCTTCAGCCAATTTTACAAATTTTAAATTTAGAAATTGTTCAATTAGAGCAATTAAGAAATGATTATCAAAAAAACCCTAAAAATTATTCATTAACTAATCCAACTGATCTTAATAAGTTCCTTATAGAAAGTCAAGAAAAAAGTACAAGTTTTAAAAATAAATTAGCATACCTAGAAACAATAACTTTTAATAAGGATTACACATTTTCTAAACAAGTTGCAAAAAAATCTTTATTTTATCTAGTTTTAAAATATGTTCTTATTGCAAGTATAGCCGGGTTTATATACATATTGCTACAAGAGTATTTATTTCCTTTTAAAAATTAGTTTTTTTAGCTTAAAATGGAAAAAATTGAATTTTTTGACGGTATTGTTAATGTAAATCCATTACTTTTTTTATTAAATATTTTTGTTGGCTTATTTGTATGGTTTTATATCTATCATAAATATAAAACCACTGGTTGGCTTGTAGATTTTTGGAATGTTTTCTTATTATTTTCCTTTATAATCCCTGTAATTATTTTATATCCTTTTTGTGCCTCAAAATACAACAAAAGTGCAATTAGTGCCTTTTATGATAGTATGCTCAATGATATAGACTATATTTATCTTTTAAATATTACAACTATTCCATTTGCTTTTTTGGGGAAGCAAATTTTTGATTCATATTTTATGAATAAAAAAATAATAATTGTTGAAACTTACAGACAATTTGTAGAAAAAACGATTTCTAATAAAATAGTATTTTATCAATTATTAATGATTACGTTAATATTATTGTTATATGTGATTTATGTTCAAATAGAAAACAAAGTATTATTTAATCCTAGAGCATTTTTTCATGCAGATAATAATATACGCCCAATTTATAATGCTACGTTATTTATTTTTAGTCTTACAAATATTTTAGCAGGTCTTAGAATTTTAGAAAAAAAATCTATCGAAAATATAATTATTTTTGTTGTTCTGTGCATAGTTGGAGTTTTTTTAGGTGCACGTGGTGCAATTTTAGGTGGACTTTTAAGTACTATTATAATATACTTTTATTTGAACTATGACAAAATAAAAATAAAATATATAGCTATAGTTTTCATTTGTTTTCTTTTGCTTATTGTAGGTCTTCAAAGTTTAAGAGAAAAAAAATTATCATTTGAAAAATTTAATGATATCGGTTTTGAATTAGCTTATGGTAATAGTTTTTCTGATTTAAGGGATTTTGCTATTGTTTATTCTAAATGGGACAAAGAATTGCTCTTTGGAAAAACATATTTTGCTGGTTTTATAGCTTTTATTCCAAGATCTATGTCTAAATTTAGAGATGATTGGGCACTTGGTGTATTTACAGTTAATACAATTAATACTCACGATGATATACAAATAATTGAAAATAAATTAAGACCTCGAAAAAAAAATCAAAGTCCGGGTATAACTACCAAAAACCATCCTGGTATGCGACCTGGCACTTTTGGTGAGATGTATTTTAATTTTGGATTTATTGGTGTTTTAATTTTAGCTTTAGTTATAGGATTTGTTTCTAGATATATTGATTTTAATATTAAATTGATTTGCAAAAGTTCAAAAAATGCTTATACTGTTTATTCATTTATCTTTTTATTTACATTAATTTCTTGCTTTCAAATAAGTGTAGGATTTTCAAATTTTTACTTTCTAAACTTTACTCTTATGGGACTTAGTTTTACTACTTCTTTAATACAAAAAAGGTCTTTATGAAAAAATCAATTTGTGTAGATGCTAGAATGATAAATCATTCTGGTATTGGCGTTTACATACAAGAAATTTTAAAGTGTTTAACAATAGATTTTAACTTAATTTTATTAGTGGCACATGAACAAATTTCAAACATAGAAATTTTAAAATTAAACGCAAGAATTATTACCGTTAAATCAAAAATATATACCATAAAAGAACAAATTGAAATTCCTTTAAAAATCCCAAAATGTGATATATTTTGGTGTCCACATTACAACGCACCTATTTTTCCCACACGTGCAAAAAAAAAAATTTCAACAATACATGATATTTATCATTTAAGACACTCTCAAAATATAAATTTAATTCAAAAATTTTACTCAAAAATTATTTTTTTTTTTACTATCAAAAACAGCCAAGTCATCATAACAGTTTCTGAATTTTCTAAAAATGAAATACTTTTATTTTATCCTAAAATACAAAATAAAATAAAAGTAATACATAATGGTATTGAACATTTAAAAACAAAAATTGTTATTGAAAGTAAAATTGATTATGAATATTTATTATATGTAGGTAATGTTAAACCTCATAAAAATCTAAAGACATTAATAGAAGCATTTAATTTAATAAAAATTAAACATTCACAACTAAAACTTGTAATCATAGGTAAAAAAGATGGATTTATAAATGGCGAAAAATATATTCAAAATTCACAAGAAGATATAATTTTCACAGGTCATATTGATAATGTTAAGCTAGTAGAATACTATAAAAACGCAAAAATTTTTATTTTCCCTTCAATATACGAAGGATTTGGATTTCCTCCTTTGGAGGCTATGATATTTAGTTGCCCAACTATTTGTTCAAATGCTGCATCAATTCCCGAAATATGTGAAGATGCAACTTTATATTTCAATCCTTATAACTGCTTAGAGCTTATTTCTCAAATAGAAACTTTACTTACAAACCCAAAAAAAACAATTGAATTAAAACAAAAAGGATTAATTCAAGCAAACAAGTTTAGTTGGATAAAATCATATAATATCCATAAATCAATTTTTGAAAAATAATTACTATTTTTAAATTAAAATTATACCTATACTGAAAAATATATAATTAATTTTTATTTTTTACCATTTACCTTTTTTATCTTTTTTACCCAATTCCTATTTCACGGTATATTTATACTTCTCAAAATAATACAATTTAGTAAATATAAAATACAATAAATAAGAAAATGACATAATTAAGAAATTAAAAAAGAAAATTTATTTTTAGTAAATTATAGGAATAATCCTATACAAATATTCGATTAGTTCAATAAATAGGCATTTTTTATAAAATAATTCAATTTAATTGAAAATATATTTTTGCAAATAATTCAACCATTGTAATTTTGCATCAGATTTTAATAGGGAAACAAATCTAATCTACCAAGTCTTACAATATAAATATTATACAAAAAATGAAAAATTCAATCAAAAATCTAGCTTTAGTTGCCTCTGTAGCAGCTATCGTTTTTAGTGCAAGAGCTGAATCAAAAAAAGAATTAAAAAAACTTGAAAAAGCAGCTTATGCATCGTTTGTAGCTCAAAATTATACTGAAGCATTGTCTTTTTTTACTAAATTAGATGATTTATCTAAAGACAAAATCAGATATGATTACATGATTGGTATGTGCTTGTTGAGTACCGAAAACAAACATACAGCCTTGCCATATTTTAGGTCTGCTATGGTTCATCCATCAAGTTCTTTTGTGATAAACTACTATATTGGTCGCTCTTATATGCTTGCTGGGAATTACAAAGAAGCTAATAACTATCTTACTTCTTACAAAACTCAACTGATTGAATATATGGCTGAAAATGATTTCAAATTTTCGATTCCAGCTTCTGCAATCAATGATAACAACAGAATACACATGGAAAAAACGTTGGATGATGTGTCAGCATTAATAAATACTTGCTCAGAAAAAATATCTACTTTTTCTGCACAATCAAATCAATAAAGTGAATAAATAACTAACTATAAAAAAATAAGTTTTTGTTGGAATATAAAAGAAAGGTCTTTTTGAGACCTTTTTTTATTGAAACAATTTTAAAAAATAATTGTAAAAATACTACCCATATTTTCGGTCGATGATACACAAATTTCGGCTTTGTGTGCCTGAATAATTTGTTTTGAAATACTAAGCCCAATACCACTCCCCTGCTTTTTGGTACTAAAAAAAGGAATAAAAATTTTTGATAAAGCCTCTTTTGTAATCCCACAACCATTATCTGAGACACTAATTTCGATTTTATTATAGGGTTTTCTTGTCGTTGTGATACAAATTTTTGGATAATCGGTTTTGTAAAGTGCCTCAGCTGCATTGACGTATAAATTTATCAAAACACTGACAATCAATGACTTATCAATAAAAATAGTTGGCGAAATTGTATCAATTTGATATTCGAAAGTAATATTGTCAAACAAATCAGTGGTGGAGGTATATAATTTCATTTCAGAGTACAAATCGCTTACCAAACAAGCCACTACTTGAGGCTCAATTTTTTTGGTAAGATTACGAAAAGAATAGATAAAGGTATTAAGCCCATTGGCTCGTTTATGAATCGTAGAGATGGCCAAGTGCAAATCTGAATCATCGTTTTGGATAAGTTGCAATGCAGTGCCAGCCAAAGATGTAATGGGAGTAATAGAATTCATAATTTCATGTGTAAGCACTTTGAGCAAATCAGTCCATGATTGTAGTTCTTGTTGCTGCATTTCGAGAGAAACATCCAAAAAACTTACCATTTTGTTGGTAATACCATCTACAATAAAATCGTTGGACTGAAGCATAAAGTTACGTTTGCTATCCCATTCAATAGAAGTTCTAGTCTGAGATTGGTGTAGTAATATATGCTTGATTTTATCTACTCTTAAATTTAAGTCATTCAAGTTATTGATTGTAGAAGTACCTACTAATTGTAGGAATTGTTTATTACAAAATACAATCAGTCCATATTCCTTGAATACGACCATTGGAAAAGGAATTTTATCAATCAATTGCTTATAAAACAAAGCATTTGCTTCATTTTTGATTCTAAAATCTCTATTTTTTTCAATATAAGAATTATAATTTTGATATAATTTAAGTAATATTTTATCATTAATACTTGGCAATTTAAAAGTAATCCCAAAATCATTGTTTTGCAAAGCTTCCAACAAAAAAAGCAAATCACTTGTTGATTTGTTGATTATTAAAATAAATTTATAAAGTAAATAAAAAAATAAAAGTAGGAAAAAAAACAAAAAAACATAATACTGATTTATTACTAAATAGATACATATAGCACCAAGAATAAAAAAAGTACATACAAATAAATAAATTTTGAAATTAAAGGTAATATTTTTCATTATAATTGATGTTTTTCGATTCTTCTATACAAAGATGCTCTTGTAATGCCAAGTTCAAGGGCAGCTTTAGTAATATTGCCATTGGCCTTGCGAAGGGCTTGTTTGACGGCCGATTTTTCTAAATCGGTCAGTTGCAAATCGTTGATGGATAATTCTTGCTCATTTTCTGAGGAGTAAACAATATTTAAGTTGGTAGATTCGCTAAGCAAAACTGCCCTTTCGATGGTATTTTTGAGTTCTCGTATGTTGCCAGGCCAAGGATGTTTTTGTAAGTTTTTAAGGTCGAGGTTTGAAAATTTGTCGTAATATTTTTTATACATATTTTCGAAATAATTTTTGTAAAATATGGATAAAGTAATAATATCTTCTTTTCGTTCACGCAATGATGGAACTTTTATTTCGATAGTATTGAGCCTAAAAAATAAATCTTGTCTAAATAATTTGTCACTAACTAAGATTGGCAAATTGGCATTGGTGGCAGCAATAATTCTGCAATCAATCAAAAATTCTTTGTTTGAACCCAATTTAACAATTTTTTTGGATTGAATGGCCGTAAGTAATTTTGATTGTTGATGTAATGAAATATTACCAATTTCGTCTAAAAAAACAGTTCCTTTGTGAGCTTCTTCAAATCTGCCTATTCTATCATCTTTGGCATCTGTAAAAGCACCTTTGATATGACCAAAAAGTTCGCTTTCAAAAATAGTTTCACTCAATGCACCCATATCTACAGAAACAAATTTTTGACTTTTTCGATTAGAAAAATCATGCAAACTTTTGGCTATGAGCTCTTTTCCTGTACCATTTTCGCCTGTGATGAGTATATTTGCATCTGTTGGAGCAACTTTTTGTATAATTTTATCAATATTTCGCATAGATTCAGATAGCGAAATGAAGGGTACTAAAGGTAAATCAGCAGGAGGCAAGAGCTGATTTTTGGGAGGAATAATAGATGGAGTGTTTTGTAAAATTTGATGTATTAATTTTATCAATTTTTCGTTTTCCCAGGGTTTAAGAAAAAAGTCTAATGCACCCATTTTCATACATTTTACGGCTTTTTCTACGTCTCCATAAGCTGTCATCATTACAATTTTCTGGTCAGGAAACGATGCTTTTATGGTTCTAAGCAAATAAAATCCCTCTGAACCACTTTCAGTATCTTTGCTGAAATTCATATCCAAAAGTACTAAATCAAAAGTTTCTCTGGTAAGTATGTTCAATAACTTATCTGTATTAGACAGAGTTTTGATGTAAGAAAAATTTAATTTTAGCAATAAATTCGCTGCTATTAATACATCCTCGTTGTCGTCTACAACAAGAATTTTTGCATTTGTCATGGCTTGTATTTTTGTACTCAAAACTACACTTTTTTGAGATTATAATTATCAAAGGCTAATTTTGTGTACGAAAATGTACGATTTATTGCTCGAAATCGAACACTATGATTTGAAATAATAAGTATAAACACCTGATTGTCAATACTTTAAGAAATATGGCACATAGTTTGCAATGCTTTATAAGAACTTTTAAAAACAATTTGTCTTGAGTGAAAGCTAGAATGAAAGGTAACTTTTAAAATATACCAATGATGGTTTTTACAAGTTCGTATGTACAAATAAAAGAAACCTAAAAAAATGGACATAATTATAGACAACTCTAAAAAACGAAAAAGACAAAAACTAATAGCTATAGGTGCAGGTATAGTTGTTGTTTTGGTTTTGGTTTTTAGTTTTAAAGATTCTGGTCAGAGAAAATATACAAGTTCGATTGATAAATTTACGATTGCTACTGTTACACAGGCCATTTTCAATGATTATATTGCCATAGAAGGTAAGGCTTTGCCCATGAAATCTATATTCTTAGATGCCATAGAGGGTGGTGTTATAGAAAAAGTATTAGTCGAAGATGGCGAATTAGTAGTAAGAAATCAGCCTTTGATTGAACTATCAAACACCAATTTACAATTAGATATTATGGCCAGACAAACTAGCCTCTACGAATTGATGGATAGGTTGCAAACCACAAAAATAAATTATGAAAAAAATAGAACAAACTTACTATTGCAGCTATCTGACTTAGATTATCAGTTTTTGGAAGCCGAAAAATCAATGCAAATAAGCGCATCGCTGATTCAAGAAAAAGTAATATCTACTAAAGAAGGTTTTGATATAGAAAATAAATATAAATACTTAAAAAACAAGCGTTTACTTACCAAAAAACTACTCATTCAGGATAGTTTATCGGCTATGGAGGCCGTCAAGCAAATGAGAGATGGCATAGATCGTATGCACGAAAACATGAAAGTAATGAAAACTAAGCTAGGTCATTTGGTAATAAAAGCCCCTTTGACAGGCAAACTTACCTCGCTTGATGCTGTAGTGGGCGAATTAAAACAGCAAGGAAGCCATTTGGCAAAAATTGATTTACCCAACGATTTTAAAATAATGGCTGCCGTAGATGAATTTTATATCAACAAAATAACTGAAGGCCAAAAAGGAAATATGACTTTGCAAAATAAAATCGTGGATATAGAAGTAAATAAAATATATCCTAATGTAAAAAATGGAAAATTTGATATTGAACTATATTTTTCAGACAAAAATGATAATATTACTTTTAAAGGGGTCAAAAAAGGACAAACTTTTTATATAAAACTAGCTTTAAGTGATTCTAAAAATGCTTTGGTTGTTCCTAAAGGCCAATTTTATAATCAAACGGGTGGCAACTGGATTTTTGTATTAAAAGACAACAAAGCCATAAAAAGAGATATTTCGATTGGTAGACAAAACCCAGAGTATTTGGAGGTAACAGGTGGATTGTCTGAAAACGAACAAGTAATAATTTCGGGATATGATAATTTAGAAAAAGTTGATGTGATTGAGTTTTAAGTAGCTGGGAGTTTGTAGTTCGTGGTTGGGAGTTCGTGGTTCGTTGTTCGTGGTTGGGAGTTCGTGGTTCGTAGTTCGTAGTTGGGAGTTCGTAGTTCGTAGTTCGTAGTTCGTAGTTCGTAGTTCGTAGTTCGTAGTTGGGAGTTCGTTGTTCGTTGTTCGTTGTTTGTTGTTCGTGGTTAGGAGTTCGTTGTTGGGAGTTCGTTGTTCGTAGTTCGTTGTTGGGAGTTCGTTGTTGGGAGTTCGTTGTTCGTTGTTCGTTGTTCGTTGTTCGTTGTTCGTAATTCATAATTCATAATTCATAATTTATAACTTTTAATTCTTAAAACAATGATTCTTAAAACAAAAAATCTATCCAAAATTTACACTTCAGGCGATATTGAAACACATTCATTGTCTGATATTAATTTAGAAATTGCTGAAGGCGAATTTGTGGCCGTGATGGGTCCTTCTGGGTGTGGCAAATCTACATTTCTCAATTTGGTAGGGCTACTGGATAGTCCTACAAAGGGTGTGCTTGAGTTTTTGGGCACAGATGTAAGTAAGTTTACAGAAAATCAAAGGGCCGAAATGCGAAAAGCAAACATAGGTTTTATATTTCAAAGTTTCAATTTGATAGACGAACTTACAGTGTACGAAAACATAGAATTGCCACTTATTTACATGAAAATGCTAAAAGCTGAACGAAAACAAAGAGTTGAAGAAGTGATGGCAAATTTAGAAATTGCTCATCGCAGAGGACATTTTCCACAACAACTTTCGGGTGGGCAGCAACAAAGGGTGGCCGTAAGTAGAGCCATTGTGGCAAAACCAAAATTGATATTGGCCGATGAGCCCACAGGAAATTTGGACTCTAAAAATGGAGAAGAAGTAATGAGATTGATTACTGATTTGCACAAAGTTGGTACTACTGTTATTATGGTTACACACTCGCCCGAACACTCTAATTATGCTCAACGTGTAGTAAGATTGTTTGACGGAAAAGTAGCAGCCGAAATACGATAATTGGCCACGAGCTTTAGTAATTTTTAAAAAACTATTTTGTATTTATGATACGCAACTATTTCCTTATTGCTTTTAGAAATTTGTGGAGAAACAAGGTTTTTTCTGCTATTAATATTGTGGGCTTGACACTTGGAACCACAGGTAGTTTTCTTATTTTCCTTTGGATAAGCTATGCCACTTCTTTTGATCAATTTCATTCCAAAAAAGATAGGATATATCAAGTTTTTAGTAATCATCATTCTCCAGATGGGAAAATAGAAACTTGGCAAAACACTCCATACCCTATTATGGATAAACTCAAGGAAATTCCTGAAATTGAAAAGTCTGTTATTACCACAAATAGAAATACTTACATAGGGATTAATAAGAATATGTACAACGAATCTTCAATCTACGTTAGCCCTGATTTTCTCCATATTTTCGATTTTCCATTATTGGCTGGTAATAGAGAAACAGCTTTGAAAGAACCATATTATGTAGTAATCTCAAAAAAAGTTGCCTTAAAATTGTTTGGGAATGAAACTAAAGATTTTTCTAAATTATTAGGCAAATTGGTAATGATAGATAAAACCAATGCTTACCATATTTCTGCTATTGTAGACGATATGCCAGCCAATTCCACCATAAAATTTGATATACTTTTACCATTTGAAAACTTTTTGATCAATGAGCCTTATGTAAAAGATGTTGCAAATCAATGGGGAAATTTTAATTATAGTATCTTCATTTTAAAAAATGAAAAGTCAATTCTAAGTTCCATTAACCAAAAGATTGAACCCATTGTACAAAAAAATCATCCTTATTTAATTAATAATAAAGAATTCAAAGTAAGTCTGATGCTATTTCCATTTGCAGACATCAATCTTCATTCAAAATTTGAAAATGGAAAATCTGTTGGAGGTTTGATAGATATAGTAAATATTTTGACCATAGGAGGAGTTTTTCTTTTGCTATTGACTTGTTTTAATTTTATCAATCTCACCATATCTCAAACCAATTTAAAATTCAAAGAAATAGGGTTAAACAAAGTATTGGGAGCTACAAAATGGCAAGTGTTTCTGCGTTTTATTATTGAAATTGCTACTGTTATCACCATTTCTTTTGTTATTAGTGGTCTAATCATTCTATTTTCTTGGAATATTTTAAAAGACATATTGAATATAGAATTAGGATTATTCTTTCAAATCAAGCATTTTCTGTGGCTTGGATTAGTAGTCTATGTCATTACTATTTTGCTCAGTTCTGTTTATCCTGCATTGGTTTTGGCATCGTTCAAACCTATTTCACTTTTTTCAAAAAATACGAATAAAGCATTGAATTTGAGCATATTACAAAAAATATTGGTATTGCTTCAATTGACTATTGGAAGTGTATTTTTGATTTCTAGCTTACTCATTTTTCTACAAACCAAGTATATGCTAGAAAAAGATTTGGGTCAGCAGACAATGCATGTGTTTTATGCTTGGCTTACAGACAATCAACGTGAACATAAGGATGCCTATTCAACAGAAATTTCAAAAATCAAGGGAGTAGAAAAAGTATGTTTTTCAAATTTACAACCATTAGGTATTTACAACCATACTGGGGATGTAGAATGGAAAACAAAGGGAAAAATAGGTGGGTCATATCATATACTTCAAACTGATGAAAATTTTCTACCTACCATGCAATTGACTTTACTAAAAGGAAGAAATTTTGACAAAAACCTCAAATCTGATACTGCCAATTTTATCATCAATGAAACCATGGCAAAAATACTAGGAGAAAAGACTGCTTTGAATCAAGAAATCACTGTTTGGGAAAAAAAAGGAAAAATCATTGGCATTGTCAAAGATTTTCATTTTGCACATCAGAGGTTTAAAATTGATCCTTTGATTATCAAATATCAAAAAAGGTGGTTCAATTTAGTTTTAGTTAAAACCTCAGAATCTAATCAAAAACAAGTATTACAATTATTTGAATCTACCTATAAAAAATTCTCGAATGGTGAACCTTTTTATATCAAATGGCTGGACGATGAACTCAAAGACATGTACAAAACAGATTATAATTTATCCATTTTAGCAGTATTGGTGGCATTTTTAGCTGTGGTTACTTCTGTTATAGGTTTGCTTGGCATTACTATTTTTTCTGTTCAAAACAGAACCAAAGAAATTGGAATCAGAAAAGTGATGGGAGCTTCTGTCTGGAAAATTAATCTACTGCTTTCCAAAGATTTTATTCAATTAGGTGTAATCTCCACTGTCATTTCTTGGGTGATTGCCTATTATTTTATAGAACAATGGCTCAATAATTATGCATATAAAATAGACTTAGTTTCCTATCTGTGGATTTTTGTGCTATCAAGTGCAATGTCTCTGTTAATTTCAGTTTTCATTATTTTATTAAAAACGTTCAAAACAGCTATGTCAAACCCTGTGGAGAGTTTAAGAAATGAATAAAAAGCCCTTGAAAGCCTTCTTTTTTGAAGAGGGTTTGGATGAGGTTTTCAGACTTTCCAAGTTTTAAAAACTTGGAAAGTCTAGTTTGTAAGATGAGGTTTTCAGACTTTCCAAGTTTTAAAAACTTGGAAAGTCTAGTTTGTAAAAGGATTAATAATGTGTAAAGTATTTTCTATGATTTGTGTATGTTTTAAGTCTTCGCTGTATAAAACAGTGCAGTTGTTTTGCAAAGCAGCAGCTACTATTAAGCTATCCCAAAACGAGAATTGGTATTTGATGGAAATTTCAAAGGCCGAGAAATATGTGGCTTTGTCAAGAGTAACTACATCTGCAAAATTCATTAAATACACAGCTCTACTAAAGGTGGCTTCTTTAAAAAGTTTCTATATTTTTAAGAGCTACATTAATGGTTTCTGAAATTACTTGTGTGCTGATTATGGGTGTTTTTTCTAGAATATTTAAAGCAATTTTTCCTTTTTGGCTTTTCTCAAATAGAGCATATACTGCAATATTAGAGTCAATAAAAATCTTATCTTTCATTTGCTTCGTCCCTATCAAATTTATAATCAGGAGGCAAACTATACTTATTGTTCCTAAGTTCATTCAAGGCAGCTTCTCTGTCAAAAGGTTTACTTCCATACCTCAAAAATGGTTCTTCTACAATACTGTTAAAAACAGGATTTTCCTTGATTTCAACCTCTATTTTTTTTCCATAAAACTCTTTAGGAATTTCGATAGTATGGTTTTCGGCTGTGGCAACAAAACTTTCTATATACATGATTTTGATGTTTATAACACAAATATAAAAAAATAAATTATTAATAAAAATGTAAACCTTTTCAAGTTTTTAAAACTGGGAAAGGCTAGTTATAAATAACAATTTTAAATCTATGATTAGTAATAATAATTGGACAAAAATGATTTTTGAAAACCGCAATCAAAGCTATGGTGCTTATGAATTGAGATTGTCTTTTGTAGGATTTCAGTCTAAAGCCTTAATAATATCAGTAATATTTTTTATTTTTTTAATGATAGTATTATTTGGCTTGCAGCAAATAGTACTAGACCAAGCCATAGAAAAAGTTTTTGTACTACCAAAAGCAATGCTCAAAGATAAAAATAAGCCACAACCACAACTCGAAAAGCAACAAATAGAAGCCCAACAAGAACAGCAAACTATATCTGTAGAATTGCCATTGGTTGCAAACTGGGTTATCCATGAAGACAAAGATTTTTATGATTATGTGGTAGAAAAACATGCTGGACGTGTACTCGAAGAAGGTGTTTTGAAATATGCCATAGACCCTAAAACTGGCAAAGATTTTGTGCCAGAAAAAGCAGGTTCTTACAAAGGTGGTTATGATAAGCTGTACGAACATATTTTAAATCATATCACTTTTAAAGCTAATCCCAACGAAGTCAATCCCCATGATGATGGTTCTGATGAAATAGACTATGAAATCAATACCATGATTTGGATTCAATGCGACCTCAATGCAGATGGAACTTTGGCCAATGTAAGTATCTTTAAAGGTGCCACAGACCCAAAATTCAACGACAGAGTACTAGAAGCTGTAAAAAGCTCTCCAGATTGGATAGCCGCTCAACACAAAGGCAAAAAAATAAAACAAACTATGATTATACCCTTTCATTTCAACTATATGCAACCACAGTTTAAATATTATAATTACTTATGAATTATGAATTAAAAGTTATTAGTTATGAATTATGAATTAAAAGTTATTAGTTATGAGTTATGAGATAAATAATATTGGTAATATTAAATGAAAATAAAGTAAAATTTAAGAATCTTAAATAATAAACAAAAATGAGTATCATAAAAGAAAAATCGTTTCAGTTTGCAATAAGAATAGTCAAACTATGCAAATATTTACAAATAACTTCAAAAGAATTTGTGTTAAGCAAACAACTGCTAAGGTCTGGTACAAGTATTGGTGCCAATGTTAGGGAAGCGTTAAATGGGGAATCATCAAAAGATTTTATACACAAATTAGCTATTGCTCAAAAAGAAACGGACGAAACTATCTACTGGCTTGAGTTATTAAAAGAAACCGAATATCTTACACACTCTGAATTTGAAAGCATCAATAATGATGCCATAGAATTACTTAAAATTATTCGTTCTATCATTATCACAACAAAAAAGAATAACCCTTAAAACAAATTCATAATCCATAATCCATAATCCATAATTCATAATTCATAATTCATAATTCATAATTCATAATTCATAATTCATAACTCATAATCCATAATTCATAACTCATAACTCCTAATTCATAATTCATAACTCATAACTCCTAATTCATAACTCATAATTCATAATTCATAATTCATAATTCATAATTCATAATTCATAACTCATAATTCATAATTCATAATTCATAACTCATAATTCATAATTCATAACTCATAATTTATAACTCATAACTCATAATTCATAACTCATAATTCATAACTCATAACTCATAACTCATAACCCCTTAAAACTATGTTCTTCTCTTCCTTTATTCGCAATATTCTTACTAACAAAACCTACACTGCCATTATGGTTTTGGGCTTGGCTTTTGGTATTTACATCAGTTGGACTACCCTCAACTATGCCTCACAAAATGAAAATATAGACACCGATCATCGATTATCTGACCGTTTGTACGTCACTATTTATGACAAGCTATACAACAAAGTGTCTACTTGGAAAACCATCAATGTTTTTCCATCCATCAAAAAAGAAATCGATAGCAACTATCAAGAAGTAGAAAAAACGGCTCGAATAAATTTTCATTATACCAATTTGTACCTAGAAGGCGATACCAAAGAAGAAACCCTAACCAAATCATTTGACGGCACCAATGTAATGTTTGTGGACACAACATTTACATCTATGATTGATATAAAAATACTGAAAGGGCAGCAAAAAGGCTATTTGACAAGCAAAAATTCTGTCATAATATCCGAAAAATTGGCCAAAAAACTATTTGGAAACGAAAACCCTATTGGTAAAATTATAAATCGAAATCGTGAGGGCGACTTTACTGTAACAGCTGTCTTTAAAATTGAAACAATGGGTATGTTTAGCATTATTGAAGCCATTTTTCCATACCATCACTTTGGCAAAGATATGCAAGAAGATTGGAATGGCAACAAATGCAGTATTTTGATGCTGCTAAAACCAAATATAGATTTCAAAAAATTTGATGCAAAACTTACGCCTTTACTTCAAAAAAACAAAGCTACTTCAGAGCCTGGCATTACAGAAGAGCTGCATATATTACCAATTTCAAAGTTGGCTTACGAAAAAGATATTATGCAAAGAATGTGGAATGTCGATAGTGAATTTAAAATTTTTATCTGGGCATTAACATTAGCTTTATTACTGATTGCTTGTTTTAATTTTATCAATATTTCGATTGGTCGAAGCAGCGAGCGAGCCAAAGAAGTAGGAATTCGCAAAATTGTAGGCGCCTCATTGTGGGAACTAAGAGCCAAATTTTTATTAGAAAATGTTATTTTAGTTTTCGCTTCTGTTTTCATTGCTATCTTACTAAAAATATTTGTAGGTCCTCATATTTTGAACGCTTTATTTTATGATATGCCTTTTATAAAACAGCCTGAAATAGAGGAATATATCTATGAATTTTCGTTTTGGAAACGAATCATACAATTATCTATTATTACTATTCTTATTTGTAGTTTATATCCAGCATTTGTGCTTACAAAATTCAAACCTACTGAAGTTCTCAAAGGTAAAATGCCAATGGTACGAAACAAAAAAATAAATCTTGCCAGTATCAGTGTAGTTATGCAATTTGCCATTGCAGGCTTTTTGTTAATGATTACTTTGGCATTTGTGGGGCAAACTGTGTTTGTGCAAAATACAGATATTGGTATGAATTATAAAAATGTATTTTATTTGGAGTTACCCAAAAATACTACCACAGATTCGCTTTTTAAACTACGATTTAATAGCATAAAAAATGAATTTGCAAGCAATAAAAATATTGATAATATTACTTATTGTACATCCAAACCAGGGTTTTTTCAGGCTGGTGAACTGCGTGGAAGGGTCAAAAAACTAGAAGACAATAATTATGACAACAATACTTACTTTCAATCATTGATTGCTCCTAATTATTTTGATTTTTGGAAAATAAAACTGATTTTAGGTCGGAATTTTGACCCAAAACTACAAACAGATGCCACCCAGTCTGTCGTCATTAGTCAAAAATGTGTAAATCAGTTGGGCTACAAATCAGATGCTGAGGCTCTTGGCAAAATAATTGTAAAAGACCAAAAACGCTATTCCATTATTGGCATAGTGGCAAATGTACTCGAAAACCCACAATCAGATGCCAAACCAATGATTTACAATTTACTAAATGCCAACAATTATTTGGCAACAGATTGGACTGAAAAAAGCATGTACTTTAAATTAAACACCACTGAAAATAAAACTAATATATTACTAAACTTAAAATCGAAGTTCAAAAAATTGTTTCCCAATAGTTGGTTTTATGTGCAAGATTTTGAAGAGGTTTATGAGCAACACACATTTAGTAGCAAAATTTATTATCGTAATTTAATTCAATATTCGTTTTGGGCTTTGCTTATTGCCTGTATGGGCATATATGGGCTTTCGATGCTTATATTGGCTCGCAAAACCAAAGAAATTAGCGTAAGAAAAGTGTTGGGTGCTACACAAAATCAACTTTTAATTTTGCTAAATCGTAAGTTTCTGACACAAATTGCAGTAGGATTATTTGTTGCCATTCCCATAGCATTTGTAACTATTCAAGGAATTTTCAGCCAAATTACGCGCCATACTGATATACAATGGTGGTGGTTTGTGTTGCCTATTATTGTTGTAATATTATTGGCTATTCTTACTATTTCTGGCCATGTGCTTAGAACAATTCGTAAAGATGCCATCGAAAGTTTAAGGCTAGAGTAATTATGAATTATGAGTTACGAATTATGAGTTATGAATTATGAATTATTTTAATTTAATTTTGTGGATTTGTTTGTGTTTTTCAAACCTTTTTGCCTCAACCATTACTTGTAAAGTGGTAGATGCTCAAACTAAACTTCCTTTGGAGTATATCAGTGTTCGTTTGCTTGATGTACCCACAAAGGGAACTTTCACTAACGAAAATGGTGATTTTACTTTTGTTAATATCACTTTGCCATCAAAAGTTGTTGTTTCAAATATTGCTTACAAAACAGATACATTTAAGCTGACCAAAGACCTAGAAATTATTCATCTTCATTTTGTTGTAAATTATATACCTCAAGTTGAAATAATTATACCCCAAAAAAGAAATCCATTAAAATATCAATACAAATATCGTTATCCTCTCAATTCTAAACCAGCAACATTGAGTAATCCACTAACTTTTATTCATGAAAAATTTAATAAAAAACTAAGAGAAATAAAGAAATATAATTCAACAGTAAATGATGAAATTTATTACGATAATTTTCGAAATAAAATAATTGAACTCAACGATTTTTTAAAAGTAAAACCAGAAGATTTGGATGGATTTACCTATTATATAGTTAAAAATGACTCAGACTATTTGCAAAAATCAAATTTAGAAATCATGTCAGTTTTTAAGTCTAAATATAAAAAATTTATTATTAAAAAAAGCAAAATTATCAGATAAAACTAATTATCTTTTTATAAACATCACAATTTATTAAGTCATGAAAAACCTTCAACTTATTCTATTATCTATATTTTTATTTGCGAATCATATTTTTGCCACAACCATTACTTGCAAAGTGATAGATGCTCAAACTAAACTTCCTTTGGAGTATATCAGTGTTCGTTTGCTTGATGTACCCACAAAGGGAACTTTCACTAACGAAAATGGTGATTATACTTTTGTTAATATCACTTTGCCATCAAAAGTTGTTGTTTCAAATATTGCTTACAAAACAGATACATTTAAGCTGACCAAAGACCAACAAGTATTGCAACTTCAATCTGCCATTAACGAATTGCCCGAAGTTGAAGTGGGTTTAAATTATGCTCTGTTTTTAATGATACAAGCTGGAAATAAGCTCAGAGATCAAAAATCTACGTTCTTGTATGCTACTAATTTTACTAGGATTTATAATTACAACGATAAAAATCCTTCTGAAATCAACGAAGTGTTTTTTGATGTTAGTGTAAACTCATCTGGACCTTGGGGATTTGCTTTCGACAAAGGCAGGTATATGCTCAAAAAAGGATTCATGAACAAACTCAATCGCAACCCAAGTGAACTTATGCATGGTTTTTATAGGGTACTCAATCCCTGGTGGATACCTAAAAAATGCTATTTTTGCGATTCTTTAGAAAATAATTTTATAGTGAAAATTGATAAATTTATCTCTATTGCTAATCAAAAACATGCCATAATAAAATGTACTTCAAAAGATAATAAACAAACAATGTCTTTTATTATCGATTGCTCTAAATTCCTGATAAAATCTATTGAACAATTAGAAATTATTGATTCAAAAATATCTTTAGGACAAATCAAAGGAAAATTGCAAGTAAAAGTAGGATTTGAAATTATACAAGACTCTCTATCTATGATTTCATTTTGTCATAATAAATCAGATGTTACTTTTAAAAGTTTTTTAGGTACTATCAAAAACCAATCAGAAAGCATTTCATATACTTATAATTTTACAACTCAAAAACCTGTCAATTTCGATAAAAATAGTATCAAAAGTATGAAAGAAATTAATATATCAACGATTCAAAAAAAAATGGATCAAGACATATATGATACTAGCTTTTGGAAAAATAGCAGGGAATTCTAATTTAAACTCCCAAAATCAACTCTCTATAACTATCTAATAATGAGGCAGTTTGTCTTTTTAAGGGCTTGGATTTATTTTTAGTTTTTTCGGCATCTAACATACTAAGTGCCATT
>JAAFIH010000046.1 GCA_013297755.1 Cytophagales bacterium | reverse complement strand
CTCTCATCTAAGTTTGGTATAAATTTGGTAATCTTTTCTATCAATAATGAATCGTTTGACATTTTATATCTTTTTACAAAAATAGAAAAAAAATATAAAACGTATCACTTAATATTTAACAAATCCTAAGTAATCCAAGTCTTAAAATTTATAAGTTAGAAGCAGACAAAATTGAACCAGTAAAAGAAATCACTGCTTTGACAGCAAATCAATTTACTTGGGATAAGAAGAATACCAATAACGTAATTATTTCAGAAGGCACATATAAATATACCATTACAGGTAATATTGGAGTTACTTCTGAAGCAATAGAATTTAGCAATCAATTTATTTACAGATAAATAATAGAGATGAATAAAGAATTTTGGATAGGTATTATAGGCATATTATTGGCGTTGCTTTCTTTTGGTTATAGTTTTTATTCAAATAATTCCAATAAAGTAGCATTTGTAAGATCTTCAGAAGTATTAGAGCAATATAAAGGTATGAAATACGCACACAGCTTAGTTGAACAAAACAGTAGTGCATTGAAAATGAAATTAGACAGCATTAAGATAGAGTATGACAAAATAATGACTTCTTTTAAAAAAGAGGGCGAAAAATCACAGCAGGCAAATAATTATTTTGAAAAAGAAGTGTCTCTATTGCAAGAAGACTTAAAGAATAAAAACCAAAATGTAGTAAAAGTTCAACTTGATAAAATAAATAATTACATAGAAAAATACAGCCAACTTAATGGATATAAATTGGTTTTAGGGGTAGCTAATGGTGGAAATATTTTGTATGGACAAAAAGCACTAGATATAACAGAAGAAATCATTAATGGATTAAATAATGAATAGTTTTAAAAGGTGGATATATGGACTTTTTACAGTATTGCTTGTTTCTCATTGTCAACCTAAGATTAGCACTTTAAAAGAAGCCTATTCTTGGCTCAACGACCCTAAAAATATGCTCATATCTAGTAAAGAAAATGGCTTGTTTTTAATTGATGTTAAATTATTACCATCTCAATTTTTGGCATTGCAAGAGATTGAAAATCAACATTTATCTAAGTCTGAATTTGGTTTAATACATGAAAAATATAAAAATTCTTTGACATTTATTATGATTATAAAGTCTAAAAAAAACATTGATTTTGACTTGACTCAAATTAATATAAACTCAGTAGCACAACTAAAGGCTAGAGTTCAAAATCTGAATTTTGAAATTAAAAACCAAATCAGATTAAAGAATAACGATAAGGAGCCAATTCAATTGAGTCCTGTTATTGTTTCTGTTGAAAATTTGTACAATATTTCTCAATCAAAAACAATTAATATTGTTTTTGAAAATATTGTAAAAAACAATAATCAAATTATTTTAGAATGGGATGATACCATTTTTGATACTGGCATAAATTCGTTTAAATTTAATTTACAAGGGCTTAAAAACTTTCCAGAAATCAGTTAGTATACAATATTATGAGAAAAAAAATTATTAGAATAATAGCATTATCGTTAGTTTTAAATACATTTTTTCAAATTGTGTTTCCAGTTTACGCCTTGGCACTTACTGGAGGTCCAACTTCACCAGAGTTTTCAACATTTACTCCAGTTGCAACAACAGATATGGTAAGTCCTTTCACAGGTGGTTTTAATTATAATTTACCAATTTTAAACGTACCTGGCCCACATGGAGGCGGATATTCTATGTCTTTGAGTTATAATAGTGGTGTAACTTCAGAACAAGAAGCATCTTGGGTAGGGTTTGGATGGAATCTTAATCCTGGACAAATAAACAGAGATGTAAGAGGCTTTCCTGATGAGTATAATAATACTCCAGTAATAAGTTATAATAAAAATCGCCCAAATTGGACTGTGGCTGTTACTGAAAACTTAGGATTTTCTTATGGTCCTCTTGGCATATCAGGTTTCACTTCTGTTAGATATAATAATCATATGGGTTTAGCAAAATCTGTTGGATTAGGGCTTGACTTTGCAGGCATAGGCCTTACTATAGAAAAATCTGAAACAGGAATTACTTTTGCAGCAAATTTAAATCCAGTTGCTACATTTAGAACAATTAAAAAGGCAAGTGATAAAGCTAAAAAGAAAGCAGAAGATAAATCAAAACCTCCTGCAAAAAAAGAATCAGAAAAAACTAATGCTGAAAAGTTAAAAGATTTTAAAGATAGAAATAATTTAAAGCAATCTTCTGGGGATCTTGGATTAAGTATGCTAGGTAGTGCTTACGAAATAAAAACTAATGCAAACGATGGCTATCCTGGAATTCAAAGTGCATATACTGGATCTTCTATTTCTGGTAACAAAAATTTAAGAGTAACACCTGCTCAAACTCCTTTAGGTTTATCTACTGGTAAATCAGTTCTTTTTAGTTATCAAAAAAGTGAGCCATTTACGATTGTTGCTGCTTGCGGGGCATTTAATAACAATGCTACTACAAATCCAAGAAGTGTTAGCGATTTTTACACAGAAAAAGCAACTGGTTTTGAAAAAAGAGATTTGTTTTTGGGTATACCTTTCAATGCAGAAGATAACTTTAATGTGATGTGTGAGGGAATAAGTGGTGGATTTCGTTACTATAATGAAAGAACAGGTACACATAAATTAAATAAGGTTGAGGGGGGGATTGGAAATTCCAATATTGGTGTTTCTGGTGTTGTTGGGTTAGATGTTGGAGTAGGTTTGAGTATAGGTGTTGGTACTAATAGTGTTACTTTTGAACCAATTTGGGCAGATGGTGGTATAGGAGAAAAACCTAATTTTGGTGCTTTTGAAAATGGTATTTTTAGATTTTCTGGAGATAAAGCTGGAGAAATCACTTATTCAAACAACGAATTATTAGCTGCGAAATTATCAGATAAAAAGTTGAATTATAATAATCTTGCTAAAACATTGAACCTTGATAAAGCCATTTCATCTTCTAATATTGAGTATTCAGACAAAGGAATTATAATTACAAACCAAGATGGACGCAAATATCATTTTGACGAAAAAATTCAAGTAAAAAACGAAACAAATATACAAGTGAATGCTAATGAATTGGGTTTACAATCTGACATTACTAAAACAGATGGAGATTTATTAATGAAAGAAGTTTTTTTACATAATAAATCTGGGGCTTATGCTATGAATTTAAAAGAAAGAAAACATTATACGGTAGTTGGAGATATTAAAAATGTACCCTATGCAAGTACATTTTTATTGTCTAATATTACTAATACTGATTATATTGATTTGAAAAATGATGGTGTATCTGATGATGATTTAGGCGGATGGACAAAATTCCAATACAACCAGAGGTTTGGCGGTCAAACAAAATGGTATAGATATAGATCGCCTTTTGTTGGTCTTAACTATAATAAAAATCAAATTTCTGATTACAAAGATGATGTTGGTAGTTTTAGTACTGGCGAGAAAGAGGTAAAATACTTAAAAACTATTGAAACAAAGACCCACTTAGCCGTATTTGTTACAAACAAAACAAGTAAATCCAATCTTAATGAAATTTCAGTATTTTCTAATTTGCCCACTGCAACTAAAGACGAAGTTCTGACCAAATACCAAGGTTCGGGTAGTGATAGATTAGATGGTTTAGGTGCTCCAGATTTGAGTACTGATGACCAAAATGGTACAGATCCTGCTGCAGTAGGCAATATAATTAAAGCTAATCTTTCTAAATTGGAATACTTAGAGAAAATAATTTTAATTTCTAAATCAAGGCCTGAAAAACCACTTCAAACAATAAATTTTAGTTATGACTATTCTATTTGTAAAAAATTGCCTAATAATATTTCAGTTCCAAGCAATATCTTAGGTTATAATTCATCTGGAAAACTAACCTTAAAAAAAGTATGGGTTGAATACGAAGGAGTTTATAATGCTAGAATAAGTCCTTATATTTTTGAATATAATTATCCTAAAACATTAGCTGATGATTTCAAAAATAATGAGAAATATAAAAATATATTAAATTATTATCAAAATTTTACTGATGATTCTGAGAATCCTGATTATAATCCTTTTGTTTTAGATGGTTGGGGCAATGTTCAGCCTTATGGAGAAACCTTAAATAAATTCGATTTTCCTTTTAGATACCAAGGACCGATGGTTCTGCCTGTTGTAGCTACAACAGACGATTGGAGAAGCCAATTTAGAAGCGAAAACAAATCTGCCATTGCAAAGAATTTTGATCCCGCTGCTTGGAATTTAAAGGGTATTACTCTTCCTTCTGGTGGTAAAATATTAGTACAATACGAACAAAACGAATATACTCATGTACAAGACAGACCAGCCATGTCTTTAACAAATTTAGAACAACAAGGTTACGTTGAAGAAAATATGACAGGTGTAACTTATGGTAAAGCAACTTTAGATTTATCAACACTTGGCTTAACATCTGACTATATTCCTAATCCAACTATATTAGAAAAAAAATGTATTGATTTAGCCCAAAGAATTAAAGAATATTATGTAGGCACGTCTAATAAAATCTATTTTAAGTTTTTATATAACTTAGTTGATAGAACCAAACCTTTAATCGATGATTGTGCTTCTGAGTATATTTCAGGGTATAGTGAAGTAAATGATGTAATCTATTTTAATGGTAAAATTACTGTGTTATTGAAGCCAGCAGAAAAGGGTCAAGTAAAACTTCCATCCTCTTTGTGTCGACAATATCTTAAAACTCAAAAACCTAGTTTTAGGAAAACAGCTAAATCTGGTAAATGTGCTTGTGGAGATTTTTCTAGCTTATACGAATTTGTTGATGATGATTTATCACATAAGAAAAACGAAGAAATTGATAATTTCGATACTTTTTCTTTGTTTGATGCTCTAAATAATGAAAAAAACTCAAGTGCTTTAGTACAAATATTAAGCGAGGCTTTCCAATTTGAAACCTACTGTAAAACAATTAATCCATCTTACTCTTATCTTAGAATACCACTTCCTTTTCCAAAAAAAGGTGCTGGAGTTAGGGTTAAAAGACTTTTGATGTACGATAGAGGTATTGAAACTGGGCAACAAACTCTGTATGGTTCTGAATATTTTTATGAAAACCAAGATGGACTTAGTAGTGGAGTAGCTACTAATGAACCAATGGCTTACAGAGAAGAAAATCCATTAGTTCAACCTTTACCTCGCAAAGAGCAAACATGGTTTAGCAGAATGACTGCTGGAGAAGACATGAAACAATCAGAAGGACCAATAGGAGAAAATATGCTGCCAAGTCCTTCTGTTGGTTATTCTAGAGTAATTGTTCAAAATATTCATACAGGCAAATCTAACGTTGGGTTTTCTATTAATGAATTTTATACTTACAAAGAATTTCCTTATGATAGGACTTACTTAGGAACTAATTCTCAATCAGACTTTTCAAAACCAAAGCCTGGTATTTCGTACACTAGTTTATCTGATTTAGAACACTCGAAAGAAACAAATTTAAAAATTCCAGCTGGCATTTTTAACTATGATGAGCTAAAGGTTTGGGCTACACAAGGCTTTAATTTTATAGTTTCTAATATGCATGGTACAGCAAAAAGTAACTCAACTTACGGAGGTGTATATGTTCCAAATGATAATAACACAACAACATATATAGGTTCAAAAGATGCTTTTTTAGTTTCGCAAGAATCTTTTGAGTATTTTAACATTGGTGAGCATGTAAAATTGTGTCATCCATCGCTAATTTCTAATACTGGCAAAATATACGAATACGGAATTCCTGGTAAAGAAAATGAAATAGCTATTGAAGAAAAATCAATAACTGATAAAAGTTTCTACCTTGGTATAGATTTAGAAATCACAATAGGCTTGGTTTTACCTCCTCCTATCTTCCCCATGGTAATTCCAAATTTTTCTTTAACAAACAATAGAATATCAACTCATAGTGTTTCAAATATTACTCGCTATCCTACAATCTTAAAGAAAATAACTCAATACAAAGATGGAATAAGTAGTTCAACAGAAAATATAGCTTTTGATAAATATACTGGCAATCCTATTATAACAAAAACTTTTGATAGTTATCATAATATACCAATATCAGATACTGAAAAAAATTTAGGTTGTATTTATAATATCAATGTTCCAGCCTATTGGAGATATATTGAAATGGGGCCTATCACTAAAGTCAATCCCAATTATACTAATCAGTTGAGTGCTCAAATGGCATCTTTTTCTACTTATGGAAGTCTAGGCAAAAACCCCGAAAGTAATGCAGAACTTACACCTTTAGAAAAATTTGAACTAGATAATATTCTATCAGCTACCGTCCAATCATACAAAAAAGATTGGGAATTGAGTCCAGTTATCCAAAGCGAATATGATTTGGGCACTGGTTTTGCTACAACAGGTATGACAAAATTCAAAAGCAAGTATCGTCCATATCGCTCTTTTGTTTTAAAAGAAAATGTTAGATCTATAGGTGGTTCAAATAATAATAATAAAATCTACAATACTGGATTTACAGGTGGTTTGGGTATTCAAAAAAAATGGTATGATATAGACCCTTCAAATCTATCAGTAGAAAAATGGATAACTCAAAATGAAATTCTAGCCTATTCTCCGAATGGAACCCCTTTAGCAGATAGGAATAGAGATGGAATTGCAAATGCGTCTAGATATGACATAAAATATGGATTTGTTAAAATAATGGGTACAAATACATCTTACGAAAATATATATTTTGAAGATTTTGAAAAAGATATATCAAATCCTTCATCTAATGCTCACTCTGGGATTCAATCTTATGATTTGTCTAAAAATGCTAATTCATTTTCTCTTAAAGCTGGAATTTTGGATGTAGATGCTAAAGGATCTTTATTAAGGTTATGGTATTTAGGAAATGATGTGCCAAATATTGGAGCAAATCAAAATATGACCCTCGTTTCACAATCTGGAGAATGGAAACTTTATGAATCTAATTTGACTAATAAAGATTTTACAATAAATGGAACTGGTTTGATAGATGACTTTAGAGTACAACCTACCAATTCAGCTGCCACTTGTTATGTGTATGATTTAAAATCATTTAGGTTACTTGCTCAATTTGATGATAAACATTATGGTATGTTTTATGAATATAATGACGAAGGCAAATTGATACGCAAAAAAGTTGAAACTGAGCGTGGGAGTAAAACTATACAAGAAACGCAGTATAATAATCATAAAGTCAGCAAAAATTAATATTTGTTTTTCTTGAAGAAATTTATTTTGAATTTAGTTTTTATTTTTTGTTTTGTTTTCAATAATTTGTTTGCACAAATTGATTGTAAAGAATTTTTAGTTTCTTATTTAAAAAGTTTTGAAAATTTTACCAATAAAAGTGGCAATAATAAGGTTTTTGTAGATATAACAACCACAACACATTTCAATTCATTATTTGGTGGTAAAGTTGTAAGCTCAAATGTTAATGCCTGGTATACAAAAAAATACATGGAGTTAAAATCCGAATATATGGCGATTTATGCTGATAAAAATGATAAAATCATTGTTTTAGATAATTCAAATGAAATAATTTGGATGTTACCTGATAATTTAAAGCAAGAAAAATATGATATAAATCAAAATATTAAATATCAAATAGATTTAGTTAATCAAATGGAAAGTTTTAATTGTGATTATGTTATTAAAAACCAAAAAAAATACAAAGTTATACAAGTATTTTTACCAAAGGAAATAATGGAAAAGTCAGGAAATATTATGATAAATTATGAATTCGATGATGCTACTTCACAATTGTGTAATGTTGAACAATTTTTTAATTATAAGCACAAATACTTAAAGCAAATTATTAGATACAATAAGTTGGATTTGAATTATTCAGCTAGAAAAGTACCCAAAAGTGTAAAATCAATGTTTTTAGATTCAAACAATAAATTATTTTCTAAATACAGAAAATATAAATTAGTCATTCAAAGGGATTAAATATTAAACTAAATTAAAAATGAAAAAATTTAATAAATCAATAACATTATTTTTTACTTTAATTTTTATTATAAATGCTTCTTTTTCGCAGCAAATTAAAATAATTAAAGATGTACCATATACGCTCAAAAATTTTGATTTAATTCTAAATTCTGGCGTAAACAATTTAAGTATTGCATCTCAAATAGCTCCCTTTCGCCTTGATGTATTCAATACTGAAATTATTTCTGCAAAGCTATATGTTTATTTAGATGCTAATCTTGATGATAATTCAGTATATAGAATAGAATCTAATAAATCTTCTATCGCAAATTTTAAAATTGAAAATCAGACAATTTCTTATTTCAGTA
Source organism: Cytophagales bacterium (assembly GCA_013297755.1). GTDB lineage: Bacteria > Bacteroidota > Bacteroidia > Cytophagales > UBA9547 > REAG01. The sequence continues at coordinate 21,014 of JAAFIH010000046.1, read as the reverse complement.
ATGTTATTAAATTAGAAATTGATGCCAATAATCCAAAATCAGTTTATTACTTAGATTTGACAAAACACGGGAAAAGTATTTTGTCTTCCTCTTTCAAAATAGATGTAATTTCTATATCAGATGTTGCCAATGTAAATACTTTGCACAAGAAATTTAAAGCAAGAGTCGAGTTGATTTATGGAAATAATTTATTGAATAATACAACACAACTGGATGGATCACCTGTTATAAGTGCAAAACAAGTAAAATTTTCGTGGAGTAATAATGTTTTTTCTCCAATTGTGCCTGTAAACTATGAATTTCAATTATTAAAATTATACAATTCAGACCCATCTAAAACTTCTCAATCTGCTATTTCTACTGAAATAGATTGGTCTAAAGCAATGACCCTCGAAACTAAAAATGCAAATACATTTTTGAGTTTGACTTTAGCTGAAGGAACTGGTTTTTATGCTTGGAGAGTAAGACCAATAGCTAATTATTACGAAGGTGGGTATGCTAATTCACTTAATAAAAACGAGAATCAATGGTCGTATCCTTCTGTAAGAATAAGCAAATCGTTAACAAAAGGAGCTATTAATGAAAATTCATTTTTCTATTTTGATGATGTAGATGATAACAAAAATATTAATTATATTTATACACGTTACTTTACCGAAGGAGGAAAAATTAAAGAAAGCATTACTTATGCTGATGGATTGCAACAAGTAAAACAAACCCAAGTATATATGCCATCAAAAGATATAGACGGAACTAGTAAAGAAAGCAATATTATAAGCCAAAATTTCCAAGATAAATCAGGTAGAAATGCTCTTTCTACAATGCCTGAGCCAAACACTGGAAAAATAAATGGATATAAAGAAAACTATATAAAAAATGAAGCTACTGATAAACCATATAATATTGAAGATTTTGACAATAATTCAAGTAGCATACCTCAAAAAATAAAAACTGACAAAGATTATTATGGACCAACAAATTTAGATTTAAGTATTCCAGATGCTCAAGGTTTTAGTTTAACAAAAACAAAATTTAGCTCTGATGGCTCTAATAGAGTGGCAGAACAATCTGGGGTTGGCCAAACGCACATGATAGGTGGTAATCATACTAACAAAACTTTTTTTGGAACTGCTTCTGATGAAGAATTGATTAAACTTTTTGGAGACGAAGCACCAGCAGATGGTACTGTTTTCAAAACTATTAACCAAGATCCTAATGGTACTCAAAGTGTACAATATACAAGCAAAGAAGGACAGGTGATTGCTACTGGTATGATTGATGACAATGAAGCATCTACATTAGAATCTCTTGGGAATTCTGATGATGAAATTACTAAATACAAAGGGGCTTCTGCATTAAATATTGTGAGTGACGGAAGCCTGACTAGTGTGAAAAGATTTATTGTAAGCAAAGACAATACTATTGTCAATTTAAGCTACAATTTAAATTCAGAACCTATACCCGCAGGTTGTAATAATCTTAATATTGATTGTGGCTATACGCTTTCTATAAAAGTTTTTAATGCTGATGACTTATCTGAAGTTGCATTTCCCGTCAATAACAAAAAATTATCAGAACTTACAGTAAATTCTATTGGCTGCAAAGGTGGATATACTTGTTATTCTATTGCTCCTATAACATTACAACCAGGAAGCTATGTCATATCTAAAAAATTAACTGCAGGTAAAGTAACTGCTAATTTGACAAGTGCAGAAGAAAGAACTGGAGCACAAATAAAACCATTAACAACAGAAATCACTTCAAGGCTCAAGAATATAAAATGCAAAGTTCAATTGGTAAAATTTTATGAATTTATTGAAAGCATAGAAGACGCTTTTAAGTCTTTACCTGACAAAATAACTTTTAAAAATAAAATGTTAGCTTTACCTAGAGAAGATGGCAAACCTGGACCTTTGCAAGGATTTAAAGCCTATACTGATTCTGTTTTAGTACATTTTAAAGAGATAAAAAAAGATGAACATAACTTTTCATTTATTGTATTTAGACATAATCCGCCACGTACATATACAAATTCAAAGGGACAAAATGTTCCAAAACTTAATAAAGTACATATTAAGACTCCTTGTTGTGATTTAAACCTTAGTTTAGATTGGACACCACCTTTTAGATGTCCAAAAGTTGATGAAATGCTTGTGGATCAAAATAAGTTTAAAGGGCTTTCAAATGATCGAATAGATGTAAATCCTCTTTATGGCGATGAAGATGTTAGTAACAATGATGTAGATGTAGTACCTGATTTTGAAGGTTATGCACTAAACTATTTAAGTGTATGTCCTAGTTATCTTAGAGAAAGATTTCAAAAAGCATATATTGCAGCTGGTATATTTGGTGGAGGAGGTAGCGCTTTTATAAATAAAATTTTCCCTGGCCAAAATTTAGATAATATACCAGACCATAAACTTTTAAAATCATTTTTTTATGGTCTTATGCGCGGTTGGCGTAAAGTAAAGTTAGATGTTGATAATCCATTTGTTACTGATGACAATCCAACTGATATAGATAAATATGCTAACAAGGATAATGGAGGTATAATATGGGCTAGGGTTGAAGAAGATGGTTATGTCAAAGGTGAAGGCACATTTAATTTGATGATTTTTCACATGCTTACCGATAGTTACCGTAGTGTGGGCTTAAACCCAATAGATAATCAACCTTTGGTGCCCGTTAAGATTAAGAATACAGATCCAAATCCAATTTATGATGAGTGTGGAAATACAGCTACACCTGAACCACAAGGTGCAGTATGTAACCCTGCCGAAAGCACAAATTGTACTCAATATACTTGCGACCAACTTATAACTTGTTGGTTGGCTTTGATTTCTAAAGCTAAATTTAATATTTGTACTGATTCTCAAAATGGAATTGGAGCTAATGGAAAAAATAATGGAACTTCAAATGCTTACTCTGAAAGAACCTCTAATGAAGAGCATGATAGTAAGTTTGATGACAAAATACCAAAGTTTATTGACTGTGATTGGTGGCCTTGCTCTATGGCTAATGACATATTAGACTGGGCTACAGGTACTTCAAAAAAAGTAAGAGAAGCTCAAGAAGAAGCTAAAAAAGCTGGTGGAAATGTGGGAGCTGGTGTTCCTCCTGTATACTCTGTTTATAACGAGAATATACCTAGCGACTTTCTGCGATGCGTTGGTTATAAATTTGCAGCAATACTTAGCCCAGAAAAAGAAGAAATGGCTAAACCCCTTTTTCCTCAAGAAACCAGCCCAAATTTTACTTACTTTGAAAAAAGTAAAAAAAATAATATTGACAATGATTTATTTGGAACTATAAAATTTCATCAAGAAAATAATCCTTTTGAAGATAATTTTGATATTGATAAATTTAAAAAACCAAATGGCGATGTTTACTATGTGCCATTTAATGCTTGGAAATGCCAATCTAACATAGAAGATAAAACTTTTAATGAGTTCCCATTTATTCATAACCCTGTTTATGCATTTAAGTACTTTACTTATGCCAAACCTGCAACTCCTGAATACTCTGACCTAGAGCGTTCTAATTGCTATCGAGATCCTAATGATTGCTACACCTTTGTACTAGAAAATGGAAAAAATGTGGGCAAAAAAATCCCATGTTGTGCTACTTACGATGGTGGAATTTTTAATTACTCTAAATGTTACAAAGATTATGAATACCCTAATGTATTAATCTATGCTCAAACACAACCTAACCAGTTTCCAGACGAAATTGCTAATTCTTGTAATTCTAATGAACCAATTATGGGTGGTGTAAAAGAAAGAGACAGTAATGGAAAGCCTACTAAAGCCTTTAAATACATTGTTAGTAATTTCTGTGGCTACGAATCAAGATTCAAATGTATGTATGATAATCAATTTTGGAGTTCTGGACAAAGGGAATCTTTTTATTATTTATTAAAATCATATACCCCACCTTCCAATGCCCCAAATTGGAAAAATCCTCCTGAAGTAACTCAATGCTCTGACTATATTACTCCTTATGAGTGGGCTACTTACTCTAACCAAGGTTCTAAGACTAAAAAACAACTTAGTGACGAAACGGATAGAGTTACTAAACAATGTACTTTAGAAGGTAAATTTGGTTCATCTCTTAGAAGGTGTGTTAGAGCTAAAATGCTTGAGTTTACTCAAGGACCAGCAGAGGTCATATCTATAACAAGACCCATACGAAATAATTATGACGATCAATTAACTATAATTGGTAATTCAGAAGTGCAGTGGGATAATCCAGAGGGGACTGGAAAAATTACCAAAGTTTCTAGAATTGATATTGATGTGTTCAAAAAGAATAAAGAATGCCTTAGCTATTGCGATATAAGACGTGCTACATTTCAGCAAAAACTAGACCAACTGCTCAAAGACCGTTGTTATGAAAGAAACAACTGTTGCCAAGAGTCCCAACAAACCAATATTGTTACCGATAAAGACTACTATGCCATGATTGATGAAATGGTAAAACAATGCAAAAGCCAATGTAAATTGCAGTCTTTTACATGCAAAAATTTGAGCTGTAGGTCACGTAACGTAGATGTAATCAACCCTGGTATTGATGGCAATGTCATGGATATTACATTTGGTATTGGTAATAATATTATCCCTAACAGCCCCATTACTGGGCAGCCACTGCCCAATCTTGCAACTATGCCTAATTCTGAGTATATATACAATAAAAGTCTAGGCTCTGATTTTGGATTATACGATTACAGCGATTTCCTGGCCAGCGACCCTATATGTGAAAATGGAAATTACGAAGGCGATGCACCCAACAATACTTACGAACAATATATGCTATGGAAGCAAGCCTCTTCGTGGGATGTGGCTATTGACTTACCTTCAAAGTGTCCTGTAGGACAGGTACCTAGAAGTTTAATAAACTGCGATCCTGCTGCAACGAATACTTTTGTGCCAAAAAACGTGTACGAACAAAATGTAAACACCCCCTTGGATATGAATAATATGAATAAAGATTCGTTTAATAACCATACAGCTACACCAGCTCAAAATTATCAAATTATCAATGGGCAAATAATATCTCCTGCTATAAAGCTAGAAGTGAAAGTAACCAATACAGCACCATAACCTTTTGTTTTAAAAATATACAAACTTATAATCATAACTCTTATGCAAATGATTAATTATTTATTGAAATATATAAAGTATTTAAAAGCATTTTTGAAAATCTCATTATTTTTTAATTTGAAACATAATAGCTTTGATTTTTTGGATTGTAAAGTTTATTACTTTGATAAACTGTTAGGACTAGAGTGTTACCTTAAGTTAATTGGTTGCAAATCTATTTTATTGTTACTTATTTTAATTTTTAACTGCCATACTAAATTATACTCGCAGCGTACATTTTTACCACCAGTTGCAATTGTTGGTAATTCTGCTAACTACAGCAATGGAATAGCTATTGGAGATTTAAACAACGATGGTAAACAAGATATGGTTGTATCAAATTCAGGTCAAATTTTAGTTTATATTAATAATGGAATTGACTTAAATGTGTCTCCAACAATATACACTAATTTAAACCCAAGACTTCAATTTTCTACTATAAAACTTGCAGATATAAATGGAGACACTAAGCTAGATATTATTTGTGGAAATACTTCTGGTAGTTTAGGTGAAACAGGAACATCTTTTTTTATAAACCAAGGATTAGGAGTTTTTAGTAGTCCTTCATACACGACACTAAATGGTTTGCAGCCCAATACTATAGCAACAGGTGATTTAAACGGTGATTTTATTCCTGAACTTTTGATACCCACTAGTAATGGTCAGGTTTGTGTTATAAATTACTATGTTGGACCAAGAGATATTTTTAGCTATATAGGAAATCAGTCAGGCGGAAATGTTTCTGGAATAGATGTAGGTGATCTAAATGGTGATGGGAAGTTAGACATTGCTTTTACTAAAATTAATGGAGAATTAAGTATTTTCTTTAAGAGTGGGAATGGAAGTTTTAGTTTTGGTAACACATTTACTACTGGGTTAGACCCTAGTGATGTTTCAATAGCTGATTTAAACAATGATGGAAAAAAAGATTTAGTTGTAGTGAATAGTTCAAGCAACACTATTTCAGTATTAATTAATGCTGGAAATGGTATCTTTAACCCAGCTATTAATTATGCCACAGAGCAATCGCCTCGCACAATAGCAATAGGCGATTTAACAGAAGATGGAAGATTAGATATAGCAGTTACAAATTATAATAGCAAATCAGTATCTGTATTCAATAATTTAGGAAATGGTACATTTGAAACAGCCAAAAATTATCCAGTCGGAAATGTTAATCCCTATAAAATTGCCATTGGAGATTTGAACGGAGATGGTTTAAATGATATTTCTACCTCAAATTCAGGCACGCCAAGTGCTACCATACTTTATGTTAAAGATGATTCCTTCAAAACCATTTGGGATTTATCTATACCTAGTTTAGGTTCAAATAATCAAATTTCATTTAATGCAAATACATCTGGTAATGTAAGTTACAGATGGGAAACAGTTCCAGCTGGTCTAAATGGCAGTGGCATATTTAATAGTGAAAATTCGTTTAGAGTGGAAATTAAAAACTTGCCAGCTAATTCAAAAATTAAGTTAAGTATCTCATCTTCTAATTTTAAACAATTTCAGACTGATTTAATGTCTGTAGAAAAGCTTATAGATGTTACTCAATGGGGAGCTACAAATTGGTCGGACATGAATCAAATGTTCATGGATGCTATCAACTTAAAAATATCTGCAAAAGATATACCTTATATGAATAATGTTGAAGATATGAGTATGATGTTTTTAGGTTGTGAATCATTAAACTCACCTTCAAATATCAACAATTGGAACGTAAGTAATGTAAAAGATATGAGCTTTCTTTTTTTTAAAAATTACAATTTTAATCAAAATATTGATAAATGGGTTGTTAATAATGTTACATCAATGGGGGCAATGTTTGAGCATTGTTGGTCATTTAATCAAGATATAAGCAATTGGAATGTAAGTAATGTTAAAACTATGGCGTTAATGTTTTTTAGGTGTGGTATTTTTGATAAACCAATTGGTAATTGGAAAGTTCATAATGTTGAAAGTATGAACAGTATGTTTTATGGTTGTTATATGTTTAATCAGCCTATTAATAACTGGAATGTTGAAAAGGTAACTGTAATGTCTGGAATGTTTCAAGGTTGCCATAACTTTAATCAACCATTAAATAATTGGGATATTCGTAAAGTAAAAAGAATGGGTGCTATGTTTAGTCATGCTTTTTCTTTTAATCAAAGTTTAGCTAATTGGGGATCAATACTAAATACTGATGTTGATTTAGAAGAGTTTTTAAACAATACTGGCTTATCAGTTTGCAACTACGATGCTACACTTCAAGGTTTTGCCAATGGCATTGTTACAGGCAGAAAAATGGACGCAGGTGGATTGAAATTCGCTAACACCTCTGCAAGAAACACTTTATTAACAACAAAAGGTTGGACAATTAATGGAGATAGCGAAATATTGAATTTGCCTTTAAATATAGTTAGCTCTAATCCAATACCACTAAACCCAACTCCTACAGGTGGCACATTTACCTTCACACCTACGCTTGGCGTAAGTATTGCCAATGGTGTATTGAATATAAATCCTGCTCAGTTTGTGGGCAACACATTGAGTGTAACTTACGCTACTCCAGATGGATGCACTACTACAAAAACGGCTACTGTTAATATTCCACCACCACCACCACCACTTTGCGTACCTACCACCAACCTTAAAGGCTATTATGCATTTTTACAAAGTGCTGGCGATGCTAGTCCAAATAATGTAAATGGCGTGGTTACAGGAGCTACATTTACAGCTGATCGATTTGGGGTAGCCAATAGTTCATATAATTTTTCGGGAGGTACACAAGCACAGCCACATTTTGTAGAACTAAGCCCAACGCAAGCTCAAAAAGTAAGTGGAGACAAACTTACTATTTCGGTTTGGGTAAAAATTACTGGCAATGGCTATAATTGGGGTCGTATATTTTTAGGTGGACAAGTAAACGAGCAATATACCATTACAAAAGCAGATGGAATAGACGATCGTATATTATTTAGACCTGTCATTGAGGGGCAAAGTGGCAATTATGGTGAAGTTTTTACAAAAGCACCATTATCAAGAAATATTTGGCACCATATTGTAGCTCAATACGATGGTTCAAAATCAAGTATTTACATCAATGGCAAATTAGATAATTCTACAACTGGACTTACTGGAAACTTAAAATACAATGCAAAAACTTCTGTGATAGGAGGCGAAACTGTAGCTCATGGGGGTTCAAATATTCCGTCAGTTTTGGATGGAGCCATAGACGATGTAGTACTTTTTGATAGAGTGCTAGACGAATGTGAAATTAAGAAAATGTATGATTGCAATGCTGAATGTACAGATTGTGCCACAGAAAAAGGGCTCAAAGCTTTTTTTCCGTTCAATGGTAATGCTTATGATTTGAGTGGCAATGGACTTCATGGAACCATACAATCAGGTATTCTAAATTCAAAAGGAAGGAAAAATTATGACAATGGCTCACTCAATTTTCCAGGAGGTTCAGGCAACTTCAATGGTGTAGGGGTTTTGGTTAATCATGACCCTATCCTAAACTTCAATGATTCTTATTCATTTAGCTTGTGGTTTAAATACAATGCCAACAATAGCGATGACTATCAAATGCTATTTTCAAAAGGTAGAGATGTAAACAATAGCTATGGCCTTTCCCTAAAACCAAGCACAGGAAGACTATCTTTTTTTCATAACAATGGAAATCTTACCGTTTATGAAGCAGCAGGCACATTGTCAAATTTTGAATCAGTTTGGAAAAATATCTCTGGTGTGGTAGATAGAAAATCAAAAACCATATATTTATATATAGATGGTCAGTTATTAGCCAAAAAAACCTATTCAAACTTAAGTAATATCATGTCAAGTACCAATCCTTTAGGTATTGGCTTTCATGAAGGGGATAATGGCATAAGATACCCAGTAAATGGTCTAATAGATGAAGTTCGTTTTTACGACAAAGCCCTAACCCCTTGCGAAATAAACAATTTATATAGCTGCACAAAATCATGTCCCATTGTTGATTATCCATTTTGTAGCGATGCTTTAGATAAAAGTGGAAATGGCATACAACTTTTAAGTACAAATGTGGTATATGATAAAGATAAATTTAGTAATGATAATTCTGCAATAAAACTTTCAGCCAATAGTACTTTATCAACTAATGCTACATTACTTAATTTAGGAAAAAACGCTATTTCAATGTCAGTTTGGATTAAACCAGAATCTCAGTCATCACTGTTTCAAAATATTATAAATAAATCGGCACCCGTTAATGGCTATTTTTTAGGTTATAATTGGGGAGAAGCTGGTGTTATAAGTTTTGGGGTAGGTGGTGGTTCGCCTAGTACATCTGTCAATATTATTACTACAAATACTTTTGATGTTAATCAATGGTACCATGTAGTGGCTGTACTTGATGTAGCAACAAAAAGAGCATATATAATTGTAAATGGAGAAAAACAACCCATACAAAAATATGGTGGTTCTGGTGGTATTTTGATAGGAAATGAGCTAGATTTTACTGGAATTTACGCCAGTTTAAATGCTTCAAGTGCTTCTGATTTTAAAATTGGGAATACCAAATCTAGTCCTGATGGCTTCGTAGGCAATATAGATCAAGTCAAAATATATGATACAGCCTTAAAACTAACAGAAATTGATGATTTATTCAAAGAACAATCACCCTGCTCTGGTCCAATAGCTGATTATAATTTTTGTGGTAATGTATACATGAATACACCTTTTATTATTGATGGTGTTCAGGCTCAGGGTTTTTTAAAGCTAAATAAAGACAGATTTAATTATCCTAATACAGCCTTAGCATTATCAGGTGCAAATTCTTTAAAGTTTAGATCTGTAATGGACCTATCGAATGGTCATACTTTTAGCTTTTGGATAAATCCATCGACTAATATTTCTTCACAAAATGTTGCTTTAGTAAGCAATTGGGATGGAGCTTCTACTCCTATAACTATAGATTTGACAAGCACCCGCAAAATTCAATACATGCTCAATGGATTTGCCGCAAATAATATATTGGAATCAAATACCACTTTGCAAGCCAATACTTGGTATCATATTATGGCTACTTGGGACAAAGGTGAAATGAAATTGTATATCAATAATCAACTAGATAATTCAAAATCATTTACTACCCCACTTATATCTAACACTAATTTATTTTATGTAGGCCAAAAGAAAGACCTCTCAAATTCATTTTATACTGGACTTTTTGATGATTTTAAAGTTTACAATCGTGCAATTTCAGATTCAGAAATGAATTTTATTTACAACCAATCTGCTCCATGTACTACCTTAGTAATAGACCCAGTTGCTGATTTTCCTATTTGTAGTGATTTTGAGGATGTAAGTGGAAATAATAATGTACTAACAGATGTGTCTGGCACTTATTCGCTCAATAGAAAAAACAACGATGGTTCAGCCATTACAGTACCTATGGCAACATTGACTGGCCCCCAAAAAGCAAATCTTGATTTTGGTAAAAGTAGTTTTACACTTTCAACTTGGTTTAAATTAGATAATGTTTCAAGTTCTGGTCCTGGATTTCCCAACAATGAAGCATTTTTATCAAATGGAGCTTATGCTTTTGGTAGTTCGTTTTTTAATCCTCAAAAGCAGATATGTTTCAAATTACAGGGCTCTGATATACGAAATTCAGTTTCTATAATGACAAATGCAACTTATGGAGACAATGTATGGCACTTGGCTACAGCAGTTGTAGATAGAGTAAATGAAAAAATTAGTATTTATGTTGATGGCAATAAACAATCAATATCAAAACATACAGTTGGTGGTAGAGGTTGGTCTGTACAAACCTTTGGTACAGTAACCCCTGATAATGATTTAGATATTCAATTTGGTTATATCCTTAATGCTTCTTCTACGGTTGATTTTAACATTGGTTCTCCTAAATTCAAAGGTTCTTTAGATAATATTAAAATATACAATAGAGCTTTGTCTCAACAAGAGATTTCTGATTTGTATCTTTCAAATCCTAACGATTGCTCTGGTCCAGTGGCAGCGTATCCTTTTTGTGGAAATGCAAAAGATGCAACTGTAAACAACAACGATGGAACTGTAAATGGAGCTACCTTAGCACCAGATCGTTTTGGAAATCAGTCAAGTGCATTTAATTTTGATGGCATTGGGCAACACATTTTGTTTCCCAACAAAAAAGTAAAAACTGTATCAATGTGGATTAATATAGCTACCACCCAAGCACAGAATAATGCCATGATATTTTCAAATTTCAAAGATGTAAACCTAACAAAATCACCAGAACATGATAGAAAAATCTTTGGAATAAGTTATTTTAAAAATGGTTCAGTATACTTGAATCCTGGTTATATTACAGGAGAAGGTTTGCATTTTTGGACTGGATGGAACGATGTAGCCATTCCTATAACTAATTTTAGTGGAGGTTGGCATCATGTTTGCGTAAGCACAGAAAATAACAAAGTTTTTATTAGAGTGGATGGCGTTTTGGTAGATGGATATAAATTTGAAAATTCTGCTTGGTCGGCAAAAGTTACACAACCATTTATTTTTTCAAATAGTTTTGATGCTGATGTATCTTCAGATTTAATTGTGGGTGGAGTTTTAAATAATTCTTTTTTTAAAGGAAGTATAGATGATATTAGAATTTATGATAGATTATTGAATCCTAATGAAATAAATGCGCTTATCAATTGTAACAATGCACTTGTAAATCCATTAGTAACCAGAAACAATAATAGCTTGTCTACTCCTGTTGTTTCTGGCAAAAAATATCAATGGTATAAAAACAACCAGCTTATTGTTGGTGCCACATCTTCCAGTTATACTTTTACTTCTGAAAGTGCAATTGCTGTGTATAAAGTAAATGTATCAAATTTGGTTTCAGAATGTAGTTGTGGTAATTTTTCGACAGATGAGTGTGTATTCCCTTCTCCAAAATTAGTTGTTACAGATCCTGCTGGTGTTTGTGCACCATTAAAAGTAGATATTACAAAAACATGGGTAGATGGCTCAAATTATAGTGCAAATGGTTCTTGTGTTATTGGAGCTCTAAATCAGCAAGTTACATATTGGAAAGATGCAGCTGCTACATCGCAGCCATTAACCCAAGCAGAAGCAGAAGCAATTGCAACATCTGGCACATACTATATCAAGCTGTATACAATTTATGGTCAAGATATTAAACCTGTTGGAGTGCTTATAAAACAACAGCCTACATTTGGAGTAACCCAACCAAATGCAGTTTGTCTAAATAATACTCCACCTATAGATTTAGCTAATCAAATTACTGGAGGTGTATTTACTGATGGTTCGTTTAGTGCTTTTGATGTAAATCCTATTACAAATCCATCTGCAACACCTTTAACAAGTACTATCATTAACCAAGTTGTTAGTAACAAAGAATATTTTATAAAACGTACAAATGAATGTGGATTGCTAGTTAAATCATTTAAAGTTACCATATATCCACTGCCAAGTGCACATAGTATTTCGAGCCTAAAAGACAGATATTGCAGAGGTTCAAATGTAAACTTTACTTCTACTTTTGCAACTGTGGCTGATGCAAATAAAATAGCTTTAGTTATTAATGATGCACCTCAAACTTGGTTAAATATAGTGCAAGGTGGAACACTTCAGCATACCTTAACCTATAATTTTGTTAACAATGGAATTTATAGTGTAAAAGTAATAGCTCAAAATCAAAACGGATGTGTAAGCTATTCGCAGCCCATTTCAATTGAGATTAAGGAACCTACAGTGTCTGTTCTTTCTACAGAACCCATTTCTTGTTGGGGACAATCAGATGGAAAAGTGAAATTTAAAATTACTAATAATTTTAGTGGTGCATATCAAAATAATTTTAACTGGAATATAACTGGTACAAACAAGTCTGGTGTATCGCCAGAGGGCGATATAGAAGTGCTTAACATGCCATACAGTATCAATTCTATGATTAATGTAGTGCAACAAGTTACTGGATGCACAGCAGGTACAAGTTTAAATATTGGTTATGGAGGACCACAAGTTAGCAATGTTTGTATTCCTAATGTATTATGTAGTAATCAAAACTATATTGCTGATTTTAAATTTACAATTTCGGCCCTAAGTTCAATTTATAGTGGTAAAACATTTACGGCAAATCTCAAAGCCCCAAATGGTGTCATATTCTCTTCTCAAACCGCTAGTTTTGGTACAGAATTTATCATACCAGTAAGCAATCCAATAGTGGGTGAATATAGGCTATCAATTTCAAATCTTTCTGGAGGAATTGCTTGTAATGACTTAGACTATAGGTTCAATACTCAGCCTCTTAAACCCACTTTAAGTACAGATAAACCTGTTATAGCCAAATGCCCAAGCGATGGAAATACCATCAATTCAAAAGTAAATTTGAATTTTGAAATGAAATGTGGTCAGGCTCAACCAACTGGAAATTTTCAATATACAAGTCTATTTACACCAACAAATGGTGTTGCTAGGCCTGGTGCTTCTGGTGTGCTCTCGAAAGGCGATAATATCATCCAAATAGATAGTCCAGATGAAGGTGGTACTACAGTGATTTCTCTAAGTTCGCCCAATGGCTATTGTATAAGTGAGCCTCTAAGTATAAAAGTTGATCCTATACGAAATTTTTCGGCTTCATTGTCGAAAAAAGATCCTCTATGCTTTAATTCTTCAAATGGCATAATTTCTGTATTAGTAACAGGTGGAAGCGGTCAGTTATCATACAAATGGTACAAATACAATGTGGAAATGAATGAATATGGAGCTGAAATTAGGAATTTAGGTGCTGGCGATTATAAAGTAATAATTACTGATTTAGCTAACCCCATCTGTGCAGATTTAAAGACCTTATCTACGACTCTTGTTGCCCCAGATCCAATTGCTACACCTAATAAACCTATACAAGGTCTGATAGATGGAAACAAAAATTGTTCAATTTCAAGTTTTACGACTGGTGGTGGAACTCCAAATTATAATTTCCATTGGTACTACATCTACGAATCTACACGCCAAACTTTTGACCGAAATGGTAATATTATACCAGGAACCCCTTACGTGAAAGAAACAGTTACCACAGAGTTGTTTGTAGACCAAAATATAGCACAAAATGAAAAAAGTGAATTAAAACCAGAAAAAGTTAAAGTAAATCTTGGCGAATACTATGTTATTGCCGAAGATATAAACGGTTGTTTTTCTGAAAAAAGTGAGAAAACTATGCTCGAAAGCCCATTATTGCAAAGAACATATAATCTTTGTTTTGCTTGGAAATCAAGGCCTGATCCTGCAGATAATCCAATTGATATTACTAATACCATTCAGGCAGGATTAGGTCCTAACGTAAAACGTATAGAACAAGAATTAAAAGATGAAGAAGCCAAATGTATGGGGGCAGTTATTGGAAAAGTAAAAGGAGATTTTAGCCAAAATTGTAGCAATGTCGACAAAGTAAAAGATAATGTAGGGATTGAATTTGATATGGGTAAACACAAACAATTTACACTCTATTATTACGACAGAGCTGGTAGATTAGTACAAACTGTACCACCTCAAGGGATTCAACTAGCTGCTAGTAGAGTACCTACTGTTCACAAACTTAAAACAATATATACATATAACTCTATTGGCGAGTTATTAACCCAAAACACACCAGATGGCGGCACTTCTGCTTTTATTTACAACAGAAGAGGTCAATTACGTTTTTCTCAAAATGCAAAACAAAATAATGCCGATCCCATCAAAAGCAAATATAGCTATACTACTTACGATGATTTGAATAGAATTACTGAGGTAGGAGAGGAGTCTGGTACTTTCACAACTTTGGCAACCGAAATTGATTCTGAAACTGAAGCCAACGCTACGCCTGCTGATTTCCCAAGGGCAACTTCTATTACATCCAAAGAGAAAACAAAAACTGTTTACACACAACCGAACACTGATGGTGTAACCTACTTGGGCAACCCACAACGTAATTTACTCAACAGAGTAAGTTATACCACTACCGAAAACCAAGTGGGTGGTGCAAAATCGGCTACATATTATAGCTACGATGTGCATGGAAATGTAGAATGGCTGATTCAGGATATTCCAATGGTAGGCAAAAACACCATAGAATATGATTACGATTTGATCTCTGGAAAAGTAAACGCTGTTGTATTCAATAAATCAAAACCTAACCAGTTTTATCATAGATATTCTTATGACGAAGACAACAGAATTACTGCTGTAGAAACATCAAAAGACAATGTGATTTGGGATAAAGATGCTAGTTATGATTACTACTCTCATGGACCATTGAAACGTGTAAGCCTAGGGCAAGACAAAGTACAAGGTATAGACTATACCTACACCTTGCAAGGTTGGCTCAAAGGTATCAATACTGCTTCGTTATTGCCAAGCATAGACCCAGGCAAAGATGGAGGTGCTGGTGGTACAGGGTTTGAAAAAGATGTTTTTGGTATGGAATTGGGTTATTATCAAGGCGATTTTGTAAAACCAAATTCTCCTTTCCACTCTACTTCTGCTTCTAATTTAGGCGATGTAGGTGCTTTGCCAATCGATAATGGAGCTACTGCATCTGCTCGTAAAAATTTATACAATGGTAATATTGCAGCTTGGGCTTCGAACATGAACGTAAGCTCAACTATGGAATACAACAATGTGCCAACTGCCTTTAGCTATACCTACGACAAACTCAATCGTTTGAAATCAAACAAAATGTATGTAGCAAATGCCAACGACCAGTTTGTAGCAGAAAGAAACGAACCATTCTCTGAAAAAATGACTTATGACAAAAATGGCAACATACTTACTTTAAAACGCACAGGTAGAAACCAAACGCTAAACGAGTTTGATAATTTAAGTTATGTTTATAAAACAGATATAAGTGGCAAATTGATAAGTAATCAATTAATTAGTGTTACAGATAATAGCCAAAGCCCCATGAATACGATTTTAAATGATATATCTGGCACTTCTGCATATACCTACGATGCCATTGGTAATTTGATTGCTGATGCTAAAGAACGCATTAATATCAAATGGAATGTATATGGCAAAATTGCTGAAATCATACCATTTGCACCTGAAACTAATAAAAAAGACAAACCTCATATCATTTTTTATTATGATGCCTCTGGTAATAGAATTGTAAAACAAGTGAATAGAAAACCTTATAATGGCACTAATACTATCACCATATCTGACCCATCGCAGGTTACTACAACTTACTATGTACGCGATGCATCAGGCAATGTGATGCATGTATATGAACGTACAGATGAGTTTATCAAAAAAATCAATAATGAACAGTCTATTTACAAAACAATACTCAAAGCAAACGAAACGCCTATGTATGGTTCTGATAGATTGGGTATGTATAAACCAGAACAAGTATTGCTTGAGAAATATTATACCAATGATGCCACTTTCGACTATGCCGCTATTTCTCTGCAACTAATGGAAGACACTCGTGTGGCTGGTTTGAGTGGTTTTAGAACTGTACTCACTCAAGATGTTGCTAACCCAAGTCGAAATAGATTCTCGATGGTAGATATCAATCCTAAAACAGGAGCTACTACACCTGCATCTGCCAATTTAACAAACATTGCAGGCATCAATAGTGGTGTGTTGGATGTAGAAAACAAAGAAGGGCAACGTATGTTTAGTGCTATTATTAGTCGTTCTGGTAGCACTAATATTAGCAGATTAAATATTTACAATAAATATGGGGCTTTAATGAAAAGAAGCAGCAACCTAAACTTAGTTTGCGATGCTAATGCAAAACTATTGGCTGTCAAAGATTTTAGTACCACTGGAAATCAATATTATTTATTGTATAGAACCACATCTGGACTATACAAATACCTTACCATCAACCCAGATGCTATGGGCTATAGCACAGCTGCTTTGCCTGCAGGTGAAGTTGTAGGTGCAGTAAGTGATATGCCTTCTACATTAGCTTTTGGCAGAAACCCTGTGGCAATAGAAGACTATATAGCCAAAAAATCATACATCTTCTTTACAAGATACAACGCTAATACTTCTACGTTTGTGCGTTTCCAAACCAAAGACAATGGTGTAGCAGGTTTCGATAATTCCAATTTGGCATATTCGCCTACTTATACCACCACAGATATTAATGGCGATGCAGAAATGGCAATATCGCCAGATGCTAAAACACTATCAGTGTATGTTTTAGGCAAAAACATGGGTTCTTTGCCAATCAAAAACGCAGGTATCAATACCTATAATTTGCTTCCAAACTATACCATTGAAAACACAAATCCAATACAAACAAACGTAGCTAGTGGTGTTTTGGGCAAAGCCAGTTTGGCTTATGATAAAAATATGCCTAGCATTTATTACCGCAAACGCAATGGGGCTTCAAACGATGTGTTTGCCAAACCTGTGGCAAGCACCTCTGAAACTACTAGCCCTGTATGGACAAACATACTCAGCGATATAGCCCTTTCGAGAAGCCAAAACACATTTGTATATGCATTATCCAACACCTCGTTTAAATTTGTAGATGCCAAATTTAATGCCCAAACTAGCAACCTTACGGGTACAACCATGCGATATGCAGGTTTGCTCTCGAGTGCACCTGTGCGTGTGTACAAACAAGACCCTACTGATTTTATAGCCAAACGCACTGTAGGCAACAAAGAATACGAACTAAAAGACCATCTAGGCAATGTACGCGTGGTTGTGGGAGATAATGTGGTCAACCCAAATCCAACAAGTACTGTAGTTGCACCTTTGGTATATGAAAGTTTTGAAACTTTAGGTCTGGTACATGGTCAAGTTGGTGGCATAGGATGGCAAACTAATAGTTCGCAACAAAACGAAAACGCTTGGTGGAGACAAAATGCTGAATTGACTACTTATCCTACGAGCGAGGAAGACTATCATATCTCTAATATTGCACCATTGAGCTATGCCAATCTGAGAACCAATGGCGGATATTTGAGAGGTGGAGCAGAGTGGCAAAACGCTGGTCGTTCCATACAAGTTAGATCTGCAGGGCAGCTTAATGCCTTTATTGGTGTAATCAATGGCACAAATTGTATTTCAATTGGTCAACCTTGGATAAGTTTTATGCTTCGCAAAGAAACAGACGATAACGAAGATGTAATCCTTAAACTTGCCAATGCTAACATTTCTTGGTATGGAAGCGATGCAGGTGTCGAAATAGGTTATTTTAGTGAAAACCCTTTTGCAATAGTAAATGGCGAAAAACAATGGGCTATCAAATACAATGCAGTGATTTCTGGTGGGTTTGGAAGTTTTGTATATGGATATAAATACAAAAATCTTGGCCCTTTGACAGTTAACAAAACTGCTTTTTTTGTGCTAAGCCTAGAATATTTTGGGGCACCTATTTCAATAGACCCAAGTTTTAGACCCATGTTTATTACTGCCATACTCAACCCAGATGCCTCAACACTAGGTAAAACCATAACCCTAAACCCAAGCGATAGAGTAACTGCAATTGCAAAACCATTTCGCAATGTAGTATTCTATGGAGGCAACAGCAAAGGCAAAGGAAGTATGGACGAATTTAGAATAGGCAGCAGCTATGCAGCTGTAACCCCTACAGTAGCCAACAATAGAATAGACATACGCTATGCCGCCAACTATTATCCCTTTGGAGCACCTATGCCAGGCAGAAGTTTTAGTGCTGGTTTGGCGTATAGATACGGGTTTAACGGACATGAAAAGGATGATGAAGTAAAAGGTGCAGGAAATCACTTGTCTTTTGGGGATTATGGTTATGACCCAAGAATAGGCAGACGTTGGAATATTGAGCCTGAATTTAAAAAACTACCCAATTTAAGTAGTTATGTTTTCGCATCTAATAGCCCAATTTCAAGATTAGATGCTGATGGAAATTGGGATGTTGAAGTTCATGCTTTTAACGATAGAGCTTTATTTGGATATGCAATATTAATTGCAAAAAATCGTGATGGGAATGAAGTGTTTAGAACAGTTGTAAAAGTACAGGGTAGTGCTCATACACTAAATGGAAATAATCCAAGAGATCGTACATTAACAAATGCAGATACCCCAACAGGAACTTATGACATGACCAATTGGGAATCTAAGAGTGGTACAGTTAAAAGTAGAAAGAGTTATGGACCTAATCAGGTAATTAGATTGAATGGGATAACAGGCGAAATTCAAGAATCAGGTAGAGCAGGTATTCTTGTACATGGTGGAAGGCAAGAATCATATGATTCTAAACAGAAAGAATGGAGTTCAATAGAAAATCCAGTTTTAAAGAACACATATGGTTGCATACGTATTTTTGATAACTCAATATCTGAATTAAAAAATCTAACTGACCAACTTCAAGCTAATGACCCATTAGAATCAATGGGAAATTTAAATGTTTCAAATGATTTAATCTTTGATGGAGAGTCTTCAAGTTATTTTACTCCTAGTGATTATCAAGAGTTAGGTAATGCTAGACGCAATATGGTATGGAGTACAGACTTCTCTGGTAGTCTTGAACAAATAAGTAATGCAAAGTCTAAGGGTGTGAATAATCAAACTATTACTCAGCCTCAAGCAAATGATACTGAAGAAAATTAAAACTATATTTTTAATGTCATTGTTATTTTTTCAATTGTTCAGTCAAAATGACAATTGTGAATTAATACATAAGTATAATAAGGAGCAGTTAATGAATTTTATATCTACTGATAGTTGCCTAAAGAAAACTTTAGATTGTTGTCAAAAAAGTACAGAGTTGAAAAAATCAAAGTATAATTATGAATTATTATCTCGAATAGCTTCAGTTGGTAAGGAAGAAAATATGGAGCTTATTTCAGTTAATGTATTTGAAATTTTTAAACAAAACCCTGCAACTTTTATTAGTTTTATAGTTGTTAAAAATGATAAAGTGTTAGAAAGGGTACTACTAAATGAAATCTGCTTTAATTTAAATATAGATGATATTTTTAAAACGAAAAAAGATTACTATAAATATTTTGATATGATAAAGTTAAAAGATAAAAAACTACAGAAAAATTTAAGATTATTATATCAGAAAATTGAAAAAATAAATTGCAGTTAGTTCCCCAGCTATTTGTAGTCTAGTGCTAGGTCAAAAAGCAAGGGGGTTACGAATTTTAGATAAAAGTAGTTTTCAACTACATATAAAACAAATAAAATCCATCTATTTTTACAAAAAAACAACCACTTTTCGTGTTCCACGAAAAGCAAAAAAAAATAATAAAAAGGGGGCAAAATAAAAGTGGTGGCTTCGCCACTTCCCAGCTAGGCGAAGAATAAAAAAATGCTAAAAGTTTGGCGAAGTCTCTGACTTCGTCATGGTGTATGCAAATCTGAGATTTGCTATAAAACAAAAAAAGTCATTATATTTTTATCAAAAACAACCACTTTTCGTGTTTCACACGAAAATAAAAAAAATAAAAAAAAGGGGGGCAAAAAAACAAAAGTGGCTTCGCCACACCCGTAAATTTCTTTTCATTTTTATCATTTTGCAAAGCAAAATCTAGGCAAATCAAAAATATTTTCAAAAAGTTTTCCACATATCCACATCTAAAGAGTGTCTCATTATCAGTGCTTTAGGTGTGTTTTGGGTTTTAGCCTAAATCACATCCAATCAGCATTTTAAGGTGGGTGGGGCTGCCCAAAACCCACACCACAAGCCCAGCCCAAAACAAAAATACAAAACCCCAAAAAGTACAAAAAAATACGAAAAGAAAATCAAGTAAAACAAGCCCAAAAAACCTCTAAAAATCAATGAAAAAGGGGCAAAAAAGAGAAAAAATAAGCCCAAAGGGCTTTAAAATAGAAGAAAAATAGAAAAATAGACCCAAAAATGACTAAAAAGCTAAAAAAACAGAAAAATATAGT
>JAAFIH010000045.1 GCA_013297755.1 Cytophagales bacterium | reverse complement strand
GAAAACAAATTGCTCAAAAAATATGCTGTTACTGATTTTATCAAGCTCTTAGTAGAAATCAAAAAGGTACGCATAAATGAAATTTGGTACACAGAACCTATCATCAAAAGAATCCAAACCATGCTAGTCCAACTCAAATTATCTGTTCCGTAAATTTGTTTCGGGGTTAGGGTTTAATCAAATAAATTAAAAATAAATTTTACTTTTTTTCAAAATAATGTTCCCAAAATATATACTTAATTCTTGTATAATCAAATTTAGTTTTATAGATTATTTGCAGAAAAATATCTTTTTGAAATGTTGTTAAAAATCTAACTAAAAAAAATATATTTTATAACCGAGCAAATATTTTTTTTTGATTATTACTATTTATTTTTAAAAAAAAGTAATAAAATACAATTTGATATGAATTAATAATTTTATGTAAAAAATAATAATTTTAAAGAAATATTACTCCTAAAAAAAATAATCAATTCTCAATTCTCATTTCTCAATTCTCATTTCTCAATTCTCATTTCTCATTTCTCAATTCTCAATTCTCAATTCTCAATTCTCAATTCTCAATTCTCAATTCTCAATTCTCAATTCTCAATTCTCAATTCTCAATTCTCAATTATTGCATCCCAATGCGACTCATCATATCTTTCATGGCATGTTTATTATTCATCATTTTTACCATTTTTCGCATATCTTCAAATTGTTTCATAAATTTATTGAGTTCAGGAACTGATGTACCCGAACCTTTGGCAATACGCAATTTACGATTTTGATTTATTATATCTGGATTTGCCCTTTCTTTTGGGGTCATAGATTGAATCATTGCTTTCATGGGTACAAATGTGTTGTTGTCTATGTCCACATCTTTCATTTTGCTCATGCCAGGAATCATTCCCATCAAATCTTTTACATTCCCCATTTTATTGATTTGCTCTAATTGTGTCAAGAAATCATCAAAATCAAATTGATTTTTGGCTATTTTTTTACTTATTTTTCGAGCTTCTTCTTCGTTGTACACATTTTGAGCCCTTTCTACAAACGAAACTACATCGCCCATACCCAAAATTCGTTGTGCCATGCGATCAGGATGGAATACATCAATTCCTTCCATTTTTTCGCTTGTACCAATAAATTTGATAGGTTTATTTACCTCCTGTTTGATAGAAAGTGCAGCACCACCACGTGTATCGCCATCTAGTTTAGTAAGAATAACGCCATCAAAATTCAATCTTTCGTTAAATACTTTGGCTGTATTTACGGCATCCTGACCTGTCATAGCATCAACCACAAATAATATTTCTGAAGGATTAACGGCTTTTTTGATCGCCTCAATCTCTTGCATCATGGCCTCATCTACCGCCAATCGCCCAGCAGTATCTATGATGATAATTTTTCGATTATTCTTTTTAGCAAATTCAATACCGTTTTTTGCAATCTGAACTGCGTTTTTATTTTCAGGCTCTGCATATACATCAACCCCAATCAATTCTCCAAGTACTTTTAGTTGATCTATGGCTGCTGGTCTATAAATATCGCATGCTACTAGTTGCACTTGTCGGCCCTGACTTTTGAGCATTTTGGCCAACTTGCCCGAAAATGTAGTCTTACCAGAACCCTGCAAACCAGACATCAAAATTACTGCTGGGTCGCCTTTGGTGTTGATATCTACTTTGCTCCCACCCATAAGTTGGGTTAGCTCATCAGAAATTATTTTTGTAAACAATTGACCAGGAGAAACCGAAATGGATATTTTTTGGCCAATGGCTTTATCTTTAATTCTATCTGTAATATCTTTGGCAACCTTAAAATTGACATCGGCATCAAGCAAAGCCTTACGAATTTCTTTTACTGTTTGGGCTATGTTAATATCAGAAATACGACCCTGTCCTTTGAGGGTTTTGATGGCACTATCGAGCTTGTTGCTTAAACTTTCAAACATGATTTTGATGTAATATAGTATTTTTTTGCAAAATTAGTAAAAATCTTAGTCATCAAAAAGACTTAATTTTATTATTTTTAAAAAATAATGTTAAGAAGTCAGAACTTTATCGTAAAAAAAACTTAATTATTCATATATAAAGGGTTGCAGTATTAAAAAAATGAATTAGTTTTGCATCCAATAATGAAAAAACAACTATTTCAATCATTTATTTTTCTTTTGGCTTTGTCTGTATTTGTTGCCAATACAATCACAAAACAAGTATCTTTTGAAAACAAAAATTCAAAAGAAATCGCTAGTCAATCATCTGAAAAATCTAAATCAGAAACATCGTATAAAAAAATGACTATTGAAGCCACCATCAACTTGGCTCAATCTCAAATTGCTTGTATTCATATCATCAATAATTTTAAAATTATAAATACAGATGCTATTAAATCTTTTTTTAAGTATCATTTTTTCTATACCAATAACTTTTTGAAAATACTTTTTACTCGACTAATACCTGCAAATGCACCCTAACATGATTCTATTTTAGTTATTTATTCAATTAATCTATTATTATACATTCATCTCAATATAATAATAATTATTTAATTTAAAATTTCAAATACCTATTATTTAAAGTAATCTTTTAAAAACAACCAATAAAACAAAATATCAAAAAAAAATGAAAAATAAAATAGCCATTATCACGATTGGGTCTATCGTGGCCGCATTATGTTTGTATTTTCTATCGTTTACTCTCATTTCTAATTCTGTAAAAGCTGATGCAGAAGTTTTTGCCACAGATATGAAAGGCAATATTGATTACAACAAAAAACAATTATACCTAGACAGTCTTTGGACCAAACCTGCATTCGAGTTTTTGGGTGCCTCGTGGACATACAAAGAAATAAAAGAACAAGAACTGCATCTAGGATTAGATTTGCAAGGGGGCATGCACGTAGTGATTGAGGTTTCGCCAGTAGAGATAGTTCGTACTATGGCAGGTAATACAAGCGACCCTAATTTTGTAACAGCTATCAATACTGCCTTAGAAAAATCTAAAAACAGTCAAGAAACATTTGTAAGATTATTTGCTAATTCTTACAAAGAAATCAACCCAGATGTTCAATTCGCTCAAGTTTTTAGCAGCAGTGTCAATAAATCAAGAATCACAAGCAGTTCCTCTAATGAAGATGTAATTAAAGTGATAGAGGCAGAAGTAGAAGATGCTATTGGTCGCTCGTTCAACATTTTAAGAACTCGTATCGACAAATTTGGGGTTACGCAACCCAACATTCAAAGATTGAAAGGAACTGGTCGTATACAATTAGAGCTACCAGGTGTAGACAACCCTGAGCGTGTAAGAAAATTGCTTTCTGGTACAGCAAAACTTGAATTTATAGAAGTATATGAAGGCGATAAATTTGGGCCATATTTTGAAACTATGAATAAGTTTTTGGTTAAATTAGAGAAAAAAGACAAAAACTTTGATGTTTTCAAATCTAGTTTAGATACTACATCTCTGGCTGAAGAAACCCCAGCAGTGGATACTACAAAATCTAAAGCCACAGTTTCAAACGAGTTATTTACAGGTACAAAACCAGGTCAGATGCCCTCAGATTCAATAGGGCTTGCAGGGTCGAAATCGTCTAAAGAAGTAGCCAAAGCTGATAGTGCCTCCAAAACACAAAGTAAGACAATCAGTAAACTTTTTGTACCAATGTATGGTGGTGTAGGTGCCAATGTTGTAGATACAGCCAAAGTAAACAAACTATTTAGTATGCCAGAAATTAAAGGTTTATTACCTTCAAATATGCGTATTTTATGGGCTGTAAAAGGAATTAGGGCAGAGGATGGAAACGAATTTTTGCCTTTGTATTTTGTAAAAAAATCGAGAGGCGAAAAAGCTGCTTTGGATGGCGATGTAATTACAAATGCTTACCACGATGTAGATCCACAATCTGGAAAATGGTCGGTGGGTATGCAAATGGATCCTAATGGTGCCAAAAAATGGCGTGCCATCACTCGTACAAGTATTGGCCGTAGAATTGCTATTGTTTTAGATGGTTATGTGTATTCGGCACCCGTAGTTCAGGGCGAAATACCTAACGGAAGTAGTAATATTTCTGGTGATTTTTCGGTTGAAGAAGCCAAAGATTTAGCTAATATCCTCAAAGCAGGTAAACTGCCTGCCCCAACTAGAATTGTAGAAGAGGCCGTTATTGGTCCTTCGTTAGGTAAAGAAGCCATTTCATCTGGTATCAACTCTTCTTTGATTGGTTTAGTAGCAGTGATTATTTTTATGGTCTTCTATTACAGCTCAGGTGGATTTGTGGCCGATTTAGCTTTGTTTGTCAATTTGTTTTTCATTTTGGGTATTCTTACTCAAATGCAAGCAGTTTTGACATTGCCTGGTATTGCAGGTATCGTCCTTACGATGGGTATGGCTGTTGATGCCAACGTACTTATATATGAGCGTATTCGTGAAGAAATAGCCAAAGGCAAATCTTTGATGCAAGCCATTAGCGATGGTTTCAACAAAGCCAATAGCTCTATCGTGGATGGTAACGTAACTACTTTTTTGGTAGGTATTATCCTAGCAGCATTTGGTTCTGGGCCAGTTCAGGGTTTTGCTGTTACTTTGATGATAGGTATAGTTACATCTTTCTTTACATCTGTGTTTGTGTCAAGGTTGATTATTGAATGGTGGGCCAAAGGCAAAAACGCTTCAGCTTTGAATTTTTCAACTCGTATGTCGAGTGGATTTTTCAAAAACACCAATTACAATGTTGTGGGTTCTCGTAAGTTTTCATACATGTTTTCAATCACATTGATAGTTGCAGGTTTTGTTTGCATTTTTGCTCAAGGTGGCCTCAATTTGGGGGTTGATTTCAAAGGTGGTCGCTCTTATGTGGTACAATTCAATGAGGCCATGCCTGCTGCCGATGTACGAGAAAAAGTGATTTCTAAATTCAAAGGAATGGGTACTGAAGTAAAAACGTATGGTTCTGATGATAAACTTAAAATAACCACAAGTTATCTTACTGATGACGAAACCGAAAATGGCGATAAATTGGTTATGGATGCCCTAAAAGAAGGTTTGTCTGCATTTAGTACCAAAAATCCACAAATTTTGAGTACTTCAAAAGTGGGAGCAACAATTGCAGATGATATTAAATATACTTCTGTTGTATCTATGTTGCTGTCTCTTGGAGGTATTTTCTTATATATATTTATACGATTCCGCAAATTTTGGTATAGTGTAGGTGCAATTATTGCATTGATGCACGATGTATTGATAACCATTGCTTTGACAGGTATAGTAGGATTGTTTGGTTTAAATATAGAAATAGATCAAATTTATATAGCAGCAATTCTTACTGTTGTGGGTTATTCTATCAATGATACTGTGGTTGTATTTGACAGGCTCAGAGAGTTTTTGAACGACAACCCAAAAGCAAACATGGATTCGACTATAAATACAGCCATCAACAACACATTTAGTAGAACTATTATTACTGCCATGACAGTATTCTTGGTGGTGTTAGTGCTTTACATTTTTGGTGGAGAAGTGCTCAAAGGTTTCTCTTTTGTAATGCTCTGTGGCGTATTGTTTGGTTCGTATTCATCTATATTTATAGCTTCGCCAATAGTGGTTGATTTATCAAAAATATTAAAGGCAAAAGCTAATGAAGCGGTACCTGTAAAAGCATAAAATTAATTATTTATATATGTTTCAAGCAAGTGGTGGCAGCAATGTTACCACTTGTTTTGTTATTTATTAGTAAGGTATTATGAATTTTAGATTTAGAGTTTTACTGTTCTTATTTTTTTGTATTCACCATTTTATTTTTGCTCAAAAATTCAGTTCCAAAACAAATACTAAGGAGGAAGTCTTTTTGGTCGTTGAAGAGATGCCAATTTTTGATAATGGCCAAACCACATTGATAAGTTTTATTTCAAAAAATATTATATATCCTGAAACTGCACTTAATTCTGAAATAAGTGGAAAATTAGTATTAAGTTTTATAATTAATAAATTTGGAAAAATTGAAAATGTGGAGGTTATCAAAAGTGTGTCAAAAGAAATAGATGAAGAAGGAATTAGAGTTCTTAAATTATCAGATTCTATGTGGCAACCAGGTACACAAAACGGAAGACCTTGTTCAGTACAATATACAATTCCAATAAATTTTAAATCTGGGTTAGATATTTCCAATATTGATTTTTTAGATAAATATCTTTTAAAAATTGATGATTATGAACAAAAATCTTTAAAATCAGACAAATACATTGCTGAGTATAAGTTATATAAATTAAAATATGAGGCAAGATTTGATAGTTTATTAATTTTAGGATTAAAAAGGTCGCCTGATTTATTTTTTCCAAGAGCTATATCTTTATTTTTTTTAACTTATTTTTATGAGTTAGAGACTAATTCTGAATTGTTTAAATTGTTAAATGAAATTTCACTAAATCTAATTTTGTTAGACAATGAATCTAAAGAGTATTTTACAAGTAAAAATGCTTGGAAGTGGTGGAAATACCATAAAACTCATTATATGAAATTTACGTTATTAGAAGAATGGGAAAATAGAGAATTTAATAAAAATGTAACTATACCAGGTTATGAAAAGTAGTTAAAATATAAAACAACTATATTAATGTTTTATACATAAAACTTTTTTCATTAATTTACTTTCATTTCAAAAGTATCAATCATATTTTTTATTACTTTTTGTGATATTTCTTCTAATGTGATTTTTTTGTTTATTTCACATTCAATTGAAGTTACAGCCTTGTCGGCAATACCACAAGCCACTATTTTTGAAAAATATTGTAAATCAGTAGTAACATTAAGAGCAAAGCCATGCATGGCTACCCATCTACTTGTACGTACACCCATAGCACATATCTTTCTTGGATTATTACTTTCTATATCAACCCATACGCCTGTTAGGCCATCTACGCGACCAGCCACAATACCATATTCTAAAAGTGTATTGATGACTACTTGTTCTAAAAATCTTAAATATTTATGAATATCTGTAAAAAAATTTTCTAAATCAATAATTGGGTAAACGACAATTTGCCCAGGCCCATGAAAAGTAATATCACCACCACGATTGGTTTCAAAAAAGTCTACTTTTTGGCTTTCTAGTTCAGATTTATCTACTAATAAATGGTTTATTTTGCCACTTTTACCAATCGTAAATACAGGATGATGCTCACACAAAATGATATAATTAGGAGTAATTGTATTCTCGTTATTATCTCGATTTTTATTTTTGATTTCAACAATTGAATGTAGTAATTTTTCTTGATACTCCCAAGCATCTTTGTAAGAAATAAGTCCTAACTGAATTATTTCTACAGTTTTATTTTGAATAAAATTAGTCATGTAAACAGCTTATTTGAAATCATATTTTTTTTGATATTTTCAAAGTAAAATTATACAAGTGTCAATCTACTTAAAAATCATTCCAAAAATCAAATTTTGTTCGATAAAAGAACAATAGGGTAGGGAATGGAACATTTAAAAGTAATTCTAGGTATTAATAAAGGGATTTATAAATAAATAGACCTTTTAAAATATCCTAATACTTTAGTTGCAAATGTAGGTATTAAATATAAAATAGCTCATGTAAATTTTTTTTTCATTTAATATTTTCAAAGCAAAGTCATTTCTAATAATTTTTTTGAAACTTTTATCCAAACCCTTTTCGCTAAAAAAAGAGATAACAGTATTTTTTTTAAATTTTGAATTAATACAAATGATGTCAATATATTTTTTTATAGAGTTCGACCTAAACCTTACATTTTTTTCAATTTAATGCGACTTTTTTAAGGTCGCATTAAACAAATTAATCTTCCGCTTTTTCTTTGCTATCAGCCATACGTACAATTTTTGGTGTAAATTTTGCCAACACTTCTACCAAATCGCTTTGATGAGCCATTACTTTATGAATGTCTTTATACGCCATAGGAGCTTCATCCAATCCTGAACCAATCAAAGTAATACCAGCATCGTCAATCGCTTTTTGAAAAACGTCTTTTGGGATGGTTTTTATAGCTTTTGTACGAGACATTTGTCTGCCTGCTCCATGCGAGGCAGACGAAATAGCATCTACATTTCCTTTTCCACGAACTACAAAACCTGGTTCGGTCATCGAGCCTGGAATAATTCCAAGTTCAGTTTTCGAGGCTGGAGTTGCTCCTTTTCGATGTACCATTACTGTTCTACCATCTGCTAATTTTTCTTTCCAAGCAAAATTATGATGATTTTCGATGCGTTTCAAAGGTTGATGTCCCAAGGCTTTTGAGATTTTGTTATGAATTTCGTGGTGATTGGCAGAAGCATATTCTCCAGCCAAATTCATAGCGATCCAATATTCCATGCCCTCTTCGTTATCCAAATTTAACCAAGCCAGATGTTTGGCTTCGTCTGGCAACACAGTTTTTTTCATGGCTAATGTTGAATAATGATTGGCAATAGTTCCTCCAAAACCTCTAGAACCTGAATGCGAAAGCAAAGCCAAATATTTGCCAACAGGTAAATTCAATAAATCATCTTGAGCATACACCTCAACAATTCCCCACTCGACAAAATGATTTCCTGTACCAGAAGTTCCTAATTGTTCGTAGGCTTTGTATTTCAAATCACGAATTACTTTGGTAGCTTCCCAATCTGGTTTATCGAACAAATCTTCGTTAAATTTTTTGCGAGTGGTGCATCCAATACCAAAATGCGAATGTTCCAATATCATATTTTTTAATGTATCATGTTCTTTTTCAAATACAGATGCTGGAAAATCATAAATACTCATACACATCCTACAAGCAATATCCACACCCACAGCAAATGGAATAATGGTATTTTCGGTAGTAGCCAAAACGCCACCAATGGGCAATCCATAGCCTTGATGAGCATCTGGCATTAAAGCTCCTGCTACAGAAATAGGTAGCTTAGAAGCGATATTCATTTGGTTATATGCTCCATCTTCAATATCATCTTTACCCCAAACTTTATAGGAAATTCCTGTTTCTAGCAATGTATGTGTTACTTTGTCTTGGTTTTCTAGCTTTTCTCTTACTGGAGTTTCTATTTTAGTATCCAATGCTTTGAGTAAATTTTTTCCTTCTTCGCTCAACGTAATTGGCGTTCCTTTTTCTTCTAAATTTATTATGTATTGCGTAATGTTAAAAAACTTGTTTTTCGCTTTTTTAAACATTTTTGGATTATCAATAATTAACAAGAACTGGCGTATGATTTGCTTTTTGGGCATCACACCATTGTTTACCAATCCGTTTGAAATACGAAGAAATTTCTCCTGCACTTCTTCGCTCACTATTCCCCAAGAAGCCATTTCCTCTTTTGTGATGTATTCGATTTCTGTTTCCATTTTGTAATTATTTAATATTGATACAAAACAAAAACGCAATTACGCAGTATATTTGCGTAGTAAAAATTATTTTCAAATGCCAGCCAATAAAAATGCCTTGATTCGCTACAAAACCATAGACCAATGTCTGCAAAACAGAGCTAGGAAATGGACGCTCGAAGATTTAGTCCAAAAATGCTCAAATGCTTTGTATGAATACGAAGGCAGAGATATAGACATTAGCATACGTTCTATTCAGAGCGACATACAGATGATGCGTAGCGATAAATTGGGCTATGAAGCTCCAATAATTGTCGTAAATCGAAAATATTACACATATGAAGACCCAACGTATTCGATTACTAAAAAAGCCCTTTCGCAACGAGATTTATCCCAACTGCAACAAATTACAGATTTGCTCAAGCAATTCAAAGGCTTTGGATATTTTGACGAAATGCAAACCTTAGTCAATAAACTTGAAGACAAAATCATAGCCGAACATAGAAACGAAAAGCCCATTATTTATTTTGAAAAAAACGATTTTTTGAAAGGTTTAGAATTTTTAGATGTATTCCATAAAATTATTATTAATAAA
The DNA here is from genome assembly GCA_013297755.1 of Cytophagales bacterium. Classification (GTDB taxonomy): domain Bacteria; phylum Bacteroidota; class Bacteroidia; order Cytophagales; family UBA9547; genus REAG01. Next base: position 20,044 of record JAAFIH010000045.1, on the reverse strand, counting down.
AAATCAGTTTGGATGGATTACAGAACTTTTCAGCGAAACCGAAAGAAAAGTTATGTTTTTTACCCTTGGTATTTGAAAGAATATCGCAACCGATGGTATGTGTTTGGAGTAATCAAACACAATGAATCAAAAGTTGTAAATTTGGCTTTAGACAGAATCCATAGTGTTTCTATAGCTGAAAATGAGGCTTATTATAAGGATGAAACCTTTGATTTAGAAGAATATCTTAGTCCTGTAATAGGAGTTACCGTTCCAAATGTACCTTTTGAAAAAGTGGTTTTTAAGGCTCATGCTGTAAATGCACAATACATTATAACTAAGCCTATTCATCATTCTCAATCCTATAAATCAATAGGAGATGGTGTTTTTCAATTTGAATTACGAGTAAAAATTAATTTTGAGTTAGAAAAAGAACTGCTATCGTTTGGGGAGCAAATCAAGATTTTGGCACCTATTACGTTAGTAGAAAGTTTAAAAAAAAGAATAAACGAGACATTAAGTGCATATTAGAAATGTGTAAAAAAAGAAATTATCAAATAAATTAACAAAAAAAGCCTACAAAATCAAATTTTATAGGCTTTTGCGATTGCTCTCCCTCTTGGGCTCGAACCAAGGACCCCTTGATTAACAGTCAAGTGCTCTAACCGGCTGAGCTAAGGAAGAATCTTTATTTCAATCGGGTTGCAATATTAGGAATTTATTTTTATTCAACCAAACAATTTTTTAAAAAAAATAAAAAAATATTTTTTTTAAAAAATATTGTAATTTCAATAAAAAAATATAATTTTAGAAAATAATATCATTACATGAAAATAGTAATTACGATTTTAACTTTTTTAGTATGGAGTTTTGGCTCTACTTACTGGTATGTGTGCAAAATAAAATTCTTATGCGATGATACTATGGTAGAAACCACTGTAAATCAAGTTGATATAGCACTGATGCCAACCGAAATTATCAAAGACACCACACCAACTTTGGCCATAGATACCTCTAAACCACCAGTGATATCTCAACTGCCTGATAGTGCTACCACAAAAAAAATAAGTTACAACAAATCATTCAATATAAAATTTAAGTACAAAAGCACAGAATACATCAACACTGTAGACTTAGAAAAAGATTTAAAAGAACTGGCCAATTTTTCAAAATCTAACCCTAATGCAACCATCAAAGTAATAGGCCATACAGATAATGTAGGTTCTGCACCTACAAATATTGTATTGGGGCAGGGTAGGGCAGAATCTGTAATGAAAAGCATTTACACTTATGGTGCAACCAAAAATAAGATTGAAGCCTCTAGCAAAGGTGAAACTGAACCCATTGCAGATAACAGTACTCCTGAGGGACAGATAAAAAACCGTAGAGTACAGATAATAGTAGAAAATTAATTAACCAGAAATATTTATAATACTTATATATATGACAAAATCATCAGCCATTTTAGAAATAATAGTAATGCTTTTAGGAGCTGCCATTTTAGGTTTCATACTTGCTTGGCTTATTTTTAAAGATAAAAAAGAACATTCTTACAGCTCTGCAACCGATACAAATGAAGAGATTGAAAGATTGAAAAAGAAAAATAATGATTTAATGATAGAATTGGGCAATGCCAAACGGTCGAATACAGATTTGTCTATAAAATTAGACGAGTGCAACAAAAGAGGCCAGTCTATATCGATTAAAAATACAGAATCTGCTCAAAAAAATACAGAAAATATTGTTAATCAAAATATCTCTAAAGCAGCTTTAGCTAATATCAAACCAGAAAAAAGTGATTTAAAAATAATTGAAGGTATTGGACCTAAAATAGAGGAATTGCTCAACAATGGTAACATTTATAGCTTTTCGGATTTGTCAAATTCTAATTACGAAACTTTAAAAGAAATTTTAACCAAAGCTGGCTCTAGGTTTCAAATGCACGATCCCAAAACGTGGCCACAGCAGGCAGCACTCGCTAGAGATGGCAAAATGGAAGAGTTAAAAAAATTACAAGACGAACTAAATGCTGGTCGGTCTTAGGTAATATGTACTCTTATATCTTATAAATTCTAAGGCATTTTTTTTTCATATAGTTTAATTAATAATCAGATTATCTTTCTCATTTGGAGAAAAACTAAGATAGAGGCAATAAAAATTACAAAATTAAAAGATGTTGATTCTTATTTTTTAATTAAATTTTATTTCATTTCTATAATTCATTTAATATTGCTATTTTTGCACTCCTTTTTTATAAATAAACAAAAATAAAGCGTACATGGATATCCATTTAGAGAAAAAAGACAATGTAAATGCGTCATTAATTATTAATATTACTGAGATAGATTACAGCCCAAACTATAAAAAAAAACTAAAAGAATATGGCAAAAAAGTTCAATTAAAAGGATTTAGAGCAGGAATGGTGCCAGCTTCTTTAATTGAAAAAATGCACGGCAAAACAATTTTAGTTGATGAGATTAATTCACTTGTAGCCAATGGATTAAATAATTATATAAAAGACAATAAACTAGATATTCTTACAGATCCAATCCCAGAAGAAAAATCTATACAATCAATCAATTGGGATACTCAAAAAGAATTTAAGTTTGTGTACCAAATTGGACTTACACCTCAATTTGATATAGCATTGTCTGAAAAAATAAAATTAGTAAATTATAAAATTTCTTACACTGATAAGATTTTAAAAGAAACTACACAAAATCTTAGAAAGCAATTTGGAACTTACGAAGACGCTACTATTTCAGACGTTGATGATATAATTTATGCAGACGCAATAGATCAAAATGGTAAAGAATATAAAGCTATAATTCCACAATACAGGGTTTCTGAACAAGAAAAAAATAATTTTATAGGCTTAGCTCAAGGTCAACAGTTTACCAAAGATGTAAGAGCAACTTATGTAGACGATGCCACCATAGCTCATATTTTTGCTATTGATAAAAAAGAAGCCGCTTTCCTAAATGGTAACATTACATATACAATTACAAAAATAAGCCATCAAAAATTAGCCGAAATCAATGAAGAGTTTTATGCTAAAGTTTTTAGAGGACAAGAAATAGCAAGTTTTGAAGACTTTGAAAAAAAATTAGCCGAAAATATTGATAAGTCTTATGAAATGGAAGCCAGAAATGAGCTCTTTAATACTTTTTTTGATTATTTTGTAAATAATACTACTTTGGAGCTTCCACATGAATTTCTAAAGCAACATGTCTATTTTTCAAATAATGGAAAAATACCAAAAGAAACGATAGAAAATGAATATCCAAAATATGAAGCTGGCTTGAAATGGGATTTGATAAAAAACAAAATAGGTTTATCAAATAATATTAAAATTGATAACGATGAGGTCATGAACAAAGCCATGGGCATAGTAGTATCGCAGTTTGGATTATCGCCTTACTCACTAACCGATGATATGAAGAAAATTTTGGTGCCTATGACAGAGGAATTTGTAAAAAAGGACGAGGGCAAAGAATATAGACGAATTTTTGATGCCGTTTTTAATGAAAAAGTTGTTGATTGCATTGCTTCAAAAATAACATTGCTTGAAGAAAAAGTAGACATAGAAAAATTCAACGAAATATTGAAATCGAAAAAATAATTCTGTCATAGATAATTTAAAGTAAGAATAATCAAAATATACATTATTTTTTTTGATTATTAACAAATATCATTTTTTTTAAATATAATTAATTGCTGTATAGTTAAATATAATGAAAAAGAGGGTTTAAAATCCTCTTTTTTTATATTGCCTCAATCAAATTTCTGAAATCTTGGTTTTTAATTAAATCATCGTATTTTCCAGTAAGTTCTATTTCTCCATTGTTGAGATATAGTATTTTATCGGCTTTCATCAAAAGTAATGGGTCGTTGGTAACAGTAAATAAAGCCCAGTTTTTGGATTTATTAAACAGTACATCAATTAAATGTATTTTTTCGTTTTGTTCTGAAAAAAACTCGTCATCCATCACTACTAACATTGGCATTTCGGCAATAGACCTTGCTAGGATTATTTTTTGTTTAATATTACTTGACAAGTCGCCACCTCCACTTGTCAGTTTGGTTCTTAAACCCTCTGGCTGAAGGTTTACAAAATCTTTGAGGCCTACCTCACTTATGGCCCAAAGTAAGTCTTGAGTAGAAATTCCTTTTTTGCCAACAGTAATATTTTCTTCAATCGTTCCATCAAATATTTCATGGTGAGATAGGTTTTCGCCAATCATATCTCTATAACTATAAATGTTTATATCATGCACAGGCACATTGTTATAACAGAATATGCCATCGTAGTTATGGTGTATTCCTGTAAGAATTCTTACTAATGATGTTTTGCCAGCATCGTTGTGGCCAGCAAGGCACACTCGCTCTCCAGCTTTGATGGTAAAGTTTATATTTTTGAGAATAGCATCGTTTTTGCCTTCATATTTATAACTTAATTTTTTCATTTCTATCGTAAAGTTTTCAAAATCTGGTATAGCCGAAAGCTCTACACCTTTATTATTTTCGAGCTCAATATCTGTAACATGACCTACTTTATCAAGGGCAGTGAGTAAATCATATATAATGTCCAAGGTATTAATCAATTTTTCGACTGAAGCAATAATTAAAACTATAATAAGTTCGGCAGCTATAAACTGACCTATGTTGATTTGATTATTAAAAACCAAAAATCCACCTGAAATAAGAATACCTGCTGTTACAAATGTTTTGAAAGCTATGATACTTATATATTGTGTTTTGAGTACATCAAAGTGTTTTTTTCTTGCACTAAGATAGTTTGATAGATAATTATCTGTTTTATCAATAGTAAGATTAGTGTATCCAGCAAGTTTAAAAGTGATGGCATTTCTGGCCAATTCTTCGAGCCAGTTGGCAACTTTGTATTTGTATTTGCTTTCCATAATGCTTGTTTTGAGTCCCTTAGGAGCCGAATAATAAGCCACTAAAAACAATGTAGCAAATAAGAATATGCCAAATAAAATAAAAAAGGAGTGATAAAAAGATAGTAGTAATAAACCAAAAAATATTTGTAGTATTGTAGATGTAATATCTATTAAAAATTTAGGCAATGCTTTTTGTATGTTTAATACATCAAAAAATCGATTTACTAATTCTGGCCCATATTCTTTACTGATAGATTCGAGTTTTATTTTGGGTATTCGATAACTATATTCATAAGCTGCTTTCACAAAAACCCTCTGCTGAAGTACCTCTACGTAGGATAATTGCAGTAATTGCAAATATCCTGCAAATGCAGTTGCTACGACTATAACTATGGTAAGTACAATAATTGAACTCATAATCATACCACCTGAAAGTAAGGTAATAATTGATTGTATGCCCAAGGGCAGTGCCAAATTGACAATTCCCATCAATACTGCAAAGAAATAGATGTACCTTATTTCTTTTTTTTCGCCTTTCATTAATCTAAAAAGACGTTGAGAAGGCGATAAATGTTCGTTGTGTTCGCCACTAGACGAAAAGTTTGATTTCACAGGTATACCTGTAATAAAAAACATATCATTTGCTTTTTTCTTATCAATTCCCGAAAAAGTGTTGCTCGATTTTTCATAAGATACTTTATCAACATCTTTTACGGTAAGCATATTGGCCAACAGCAACGAAACATCGTCAATAATTTCTACATAAATAGCATCTTTTAGAATATCTACATGGTAGCACGAAAGTACGCCACCATCTTTGTGGATAAGTACTGGCTCAGGCTGATTGATATTGATAAAAGTAATGATTGGGTAAGAAATATTTTTGAATAAATTTTCCATTTTATTCATCGACAAACTATTGTTTGTAAAAATAAGGTTAGCATAGCTACCAGAATCATACAAAGTGCCAAAAAATGCTTCAAATTGGTGGTCTTTGAAACCATGGTCTTTGTTTCTACCTTTTTGAGTATGAAAATCAAAATGATTAATAGGTACACCAGATAGTTCTGCGTACTTTTCGATTAATAAATTGATGGGAAGAATATTCATTATTTTTTTATTTTATTACCATTCTATCATTTTACCTGAAGAATACCAAAGGCTTGCTTTTGATTTTTTGTATTTACTTTCGAGCTCTGCTAGTTTGATTTGTGATTCTATCAAGCTAGACTCGCGAGTATTAACCAAAAACAGTGAACTTTCGCCATTGGCAAATTTTTCGGCTTCTCCATTTCTTAATGTAATATAGTTTCTTACTAATTTGTTTTGAATATTTAGTAAGTAGGCAGTGTTTTTTAACTCATTACTATTTTGTATAATTTCTGTATTTATTACTCTTGTAGTATATGTTTTCTCAAAATCTGTTCTATTTATTTTGACTTTTGTGATACCCATTTTGGCCATTTCTTTTCTAAATACGAGTGGCACTTGTATGTCAAACCCAAATTTGTTGTTGTTTAATAAATAATCTGCGTTTGTTTTGGCTTCGCTAAAAATACCTTTTGCAATATAGCTGTAACTTAAGTTAATAGTAGGTTTGAGGCTTTCTATGGCCATTTTTCTATCTATTTGTAGTTGATTGATTTTATAATTTAATTTTAATATTTCTGGATGGTATTGATTGGCATATTGTAGCATAGATTCTTGTAGCGTAGTGTCTTGCGAAATTTCTAAGTACGAAAATTTTTCGGGTACAAAATCTACATCTATTTCGGCTGCTTGGCCATCTTTTGTCCATAGATGGTTGCAAAGTTCTAGGAACGAGTTTTGCATTTCCAATTTGGCTTGGTTGTAGGCTACAAGTCTATTTTGCAGCAAAATAAGTGCTTCTGTAGAGTCTATGGCTGGTTCTTCGCCTAGTTCTATGCGTTGTGATACAAATTTATATCTATTTTCGGCCAGTTGAATACCCGTTTCTTGTTGTTTAAAACGATTATATTTGAAATACCAATCCCAATAATTTTTAGAGACTTCAAAAAATAGCTTATTGATGATTTTGGTTTTTTCGGCATCGTTTATTTTTTGAAAAAGCTGTGCTTGCCTTAGTGTGGCTCTTCTATTGTCGAGCAACAAACCTTGCCCTATGGGTACAGTGATTCCAATAGACGAAAATCCATTTCTTGGAAGTAAGTTTTCTGGATTTACAAAACTTCCGTAAGCCTCTTGATATCCAGCTTTGATTTCGGCCCCAAACCATGTAGGTACTTTCAAAAAATTATCCCAAAGGCGATAATATTCTTTGCCAGCAAATGTTTTGGATTGTAGCTCAGAAGTTATTTTAGGGTCGAAACCTAAGCCTCTTGCAAACTGTGTTTCAAAAGTAGCTAATCTTACCAAAGCATCAGCTTGTTTTGCCACTGGATGATACGCTACTACGATGTTGTATACATCTACCAATTTTAATATTTTTGTTGTATCAGGGCTTGTTTGGCCTGAGGAATTAAAATAGCAAAACAGGCAAATAAAAACAAAAAACTTATTCTTCTGCATCTTTATCTGATTTTTTACCATATTTTTCTTTATCTTTTTTGGGCGAAAATTCAGATAAAAAATCCGATGGAAATCCATTAAATTGTCTCCAAATTTCATATCCAAGCATTACATTGTTGAGCATTGCCCACCCTCTTACACCAGTACCTTGTCTAAGTTCTATTGGCCATTCGTGGTCTTTTTCGTCAGGGCTTAGCAATATTCTTACTTTTCCATTATCACTATTAATATAGTCAATTACCTCGGCAGTGGCTCCATAAGTACCCACAGAGGCACCAGGCCAACCCGAAAATACTATGGCAGGCCACCCATCAAATTGTAATCTTACTTTGCATCCTTTGTGAATAAGTGGAACATCCATAGGTTTGATATACAATTCTACGGCTAAGTGAGACTTGTCTGGCATGATAGAAGCTATCTCATCGCCCTCTTTTACGGTTTCTCCCAATCCTTGTTTTTTTGCTCTTACCAAAATTCCATCTTGTGGGGCACGTATGATATAGAGGTCGTTTCTTAGTTCGAGTCCCGAAAGGTCAGATTTTTGTTTGAGTACACCTGCCGAGCCATCAAAATAATCAGCTAATGTAGCATCTTTATCGCCTTCTGCTTTGGCAAGTTTATCTGCATATTCGGCCTCAATGGAGTTTAATTCTATTTGAGCATTTCTAAAATCAGTTCTTTCTGCATTATATTTATTAGTAGCAGCTTGATACTTGGCACTAGATTGTTGAAATTTTAATTTGCGTTGTTCTAAATTGGTAAGCGAAACAAGCCCTTGGTCAAACAGTTTGAGTTGCCTTTCGTACTGATTTTGAGCAATATCTAAATCAGCTTTTGCTGCTTGTAGTTCTAAAGAATCAATTTGTACATATAATTGATTTTGTTGTACTTTGTTGGTAGCTTTAATCAAACTAAGTTTACGACTCATTTGCAAAGCTCTTATTTGATCGCCCAGTGCGTTGGCTTTCATCATTTTAGCATTGATAGATTGTTCTTTGGCGTTGATTTGTCCTTGAAGTCGTTCACGCAAAAGTGGGTCTAGGAATTTTTCTTTTATTTCTGTAATTCTTACTATTGTGTCGCCTTTTTTTACAAACTGTCCCTCTTGTACATACCATTTGTCAATACGCCCAGCAATCATAGATTGTATGTTTTGGGGTCTTTCTTGTGGCGAAAATGCTGTAACACGACCAGTGCCATCTACGTTTTGTTGCCAAGGCAAAAGCAAAGATGCAAAAAAGAATAAAAATATAAAAGCAATCCACTTTGAAATAAGTTTAGATTTTTGTGTGCTGTTTACAAGTTTTATAGCATAAAGACGATCTATTTCAATATATTTTTCAACGCTTTTATCAGACAAGTTTAACATAATTCAATTAATTGTTCACAATATCAACAAAATAAATCAAAATTGGTTAAAATTTGTAATTTTATTTTAATTGGTTTTTAAATAATTTACCATACATACAAAAAGTTAATTTTTTTTTAAAAAAAATTAACTTTTTGTATTATATATTACAGATAAATTTATTAAGTTTGTATCAACAATAAATTAAGTAAAGTGAAATCAAAACAATTAGACAAAGACTTAGTAAAGAAATTGGGCATTAGAATCCGAAATTTACGTATAAAAGCTGGGTACACAAGCCAAGAAATATTTTCTTACGAGTGTGGAATACCACGTGCTCAGTATGCAAGATACGAAAAAGGTGCAAATATGACCATGACTAGCATCCAAAAAATTGTTACTTTTCATAATATTACTTGGGCAGAGTTTTTTTCAGAGTCATTTGATTAATTTAATTAGTACTTATAAGTTTCATTTTTTATTCATTTTTGGCATAAAAATAATTTCTATTTTTATATATTAATTTTTAAAATCCTCAAATATCTTACAAAGAAAACCTCTAAAATATTAATTTTTTAGAGGTATTTTTTATTTACAATGTAGTTACTTTTGAGGAATGTATTTATTTTTTTTAATTAATCATACCAAGTATAACTTAAATCTATTTTAAAGTAACTATTGTAATTCCATCTCCACCAAATTCTACTTTTTCGTCTTTATAATTTTCTACAAATTTTGTTCTTTTTAAGTTTTCTCTAATTAATTTTCTGAGTATTCCATCGCCTTTTCCATGAATTATTCTTAATTCTGTTTGGTTTAAAAGTAAGGCAGAGTCTAAGTATTGCTCCAAAATCAGCACTGCTTCATCGCCTCGTTTGCCACGAATATCCAAATTGGTACTAAAATTAGACATTTTTTCTACTAAATCTATTCCTTTTATTTTGGGTGCAACAAAAGTATCTTTTTTGAACTTTTCAGATGTGTTAATTTTTTTTAGGCGGTCGTTTTTTACCATCATTTTGAAGTTTCCTAAACTTAATTCGCTTTCTTTTTCAGAAATAGACACTACTTTATATATGCCATCTTGGCCATCGACAGCTACATTATCTCCTACTTTTATAGGAGTTTGTGTATCTACAATTTGTTTCTTTTGTTGTGGAATTGGGTTTTTAGCTATGGTTTCGTCCCAGTTTTTTTCTTGTTTTTGTATATCTTCCCTAGCTTTTTCGGTTTGTTTTAAGTCAAATTTTTGAGCCTCTTTCAACTCTCTTATAATATTGCTTGTTTCTATTTTTGCCAGCTGCACAATTTTTTTAGCTTCAATTCTAGCATCGTGCAATACCTGATTTTTGGTTTGAGTAATATGTTTTTTTAATTCCTCGTATTGCTCTACTGATACTTCTAAATTTTTTCTTGATTTAGCAATTTCAATTTTTTCTAAAGCTAATTTTTCTTTTTCAATTTGCATCGAAATCAAAATATTGTCAAGATTTAATTTCTTTTCTCCAATTTTACTTTTAGCATTAGTAATAATAGTATCTTTTAGACCTATTTTATGAGCAATTTCTAGGGCAAATGAATTACCAGGCTTGCCAGTGGCCAAAATATACTGTGGACTCAACGATTGATAGTCATATAGCATGGCTGCATTGGTAATATTAGGGGTTTTTTCGGTATAATATTTTAAATTAGAATAATGGGTATTTATTGCTCCAAATACATTTTTTTGAACTAAATCTTCTAAAATAGCTTCAGCTATTGCTCCTCCATATTGAGGATCTGTACCAGTGCCAAACTCATCGATCAAAACTAGAGATTTTTGGTTTGCATATTTCATAATTTCTCGCATATTGGTAAGATGCGAGCTATATGTACTCAAATCATTATCCATAGATTGTTCATCGCCAATATCTATAAATATATCATTGAATATACCAAAAACACATCCTTCGCCATGAGGTATCAATAGGCCACATTGGTGCATATATTGTAATAATCCAATAGTTTTGAGCACCACAGATTTGCCACCAGCATTGGGCCCTGAGATTACTATAATTTTTTGATTATCATATAAATCAATACTCAGTGGTATGATTTGTTTATTGTTTTGTTTTAAATTGAGATACAAAAGTGGATGATATGTTTCGTACCACTTTATTTCAGTAAGACTACTTATTTGTTGTTTTTGAGCATTTATTTTAAGCGAAAATTTAGCTTTAGCTCTCAAAAAATCAATTTCTGCCAAAAATTGATATGCTTTTTGAAGTTCAGGTAATAAATATCTTAATTGTGATGTAAGAGCTAATAAAATACGATTTATTTCTCTTTTTTCGGCCAATTCAAGTTCATAAACCCTATTGTTGGCATCAAAAACCTCGATAGGTTCAATAAAAACAGTTTGTCCAGTGGCAGATTCGCCATGAATAAGCCCTTTGATTTTTCGTTTACTTTCGGCCAAAACTGGCAATACCATTCTACCATTTCTTACCGTAAGGCTCATATCTTCGGGCGAAAACCCCTCATTAATAGCATTTTTGAGTATAGATTCAAGTTTTTTTCTTAAAAAATTTTGTTCATCTCTTATGTCATTTCTAATCGCAAATAATTCTTGCGATGCACCATCTTTTACTCTTCCGTTTTCGTCTATTATTCTATTTATATCTTTTAATAATTGTGCATCTATTACTATATCAGTAGTTAAAGAATAGAGATGAGGCAATTCTATTTTTCGTTTATTTAGGTATAGTAAACATCTGTTGATGGTCTGTAATGATGTTTTGATAGCATAAAATGCTTCTTCGTTGAGCAAACTACCCTCAATTTTGGAGGTATGTAAGTATGTAGATGCATCTATATAATTTTCGTGAGGAAATACCTCTTCATCGGTAAGAATTTTCAAAAACTCATCACAAAGAATAATTTGAGTTGTAATTTTTTTTAGATCAGTCTGAAATTTTATGTTACTTACTTTTTCACGGGCTGGCTCTGATAAACATTCTTTTTGGATAAGTTCTTTGATTTTATCAAATCCGATTTTTGATTCTAAATTTTGAGGGTATAGCAAATTAATTATTGATTATTGTTTGTTTTAAAATTGAGTATAAATATAGTATACTTTTTAAAATCTTCTATTTATTTTCAAAAATCCCACTCAAAGTAATTTCTGTTTCGATACCACTGAATCCAAGTGGGGTGGCATTAAAGGAATTGAGGATTTTAGAAGTTCCCTAAGATCAAAATTATACTAAAATTTTGATTTCAGGAATAATACATTTTTTCTACAAAATAACTACTTTATTTTATGTTTGTTTGAAATTATAGAAAATTAGATGTTTAAAATTTTATTTTATTCTAAAAAAAGATTGAGGAAATTTTCTTGTTTTTGGTTGTGTTCTGAATAATCGCCAAACTATGTTGACCCTCTATCCGTAGTGTTCGCAAAGTGGCACTACGGATTAGAAAATAAAATTTAGTCTCTATCAAAATTACAAACAAATATAAGGAGTTTTTTTTACATTATGTAGTTGGAAACTACATTTTATTACGCATCCTTAGTGGCCGCTTTGCGAACACTACGGATAGTGGTGTTATCGCCTGCTATGATGCAAATATAAGGATTTTTTTTGTTTATTATAATCGTTACAAACGATTATTTCGACCGCGCTCGTTGCAAACGTGGGCGATTTGGGGTGTTCGTGGAAGGTGTAGCTGAAATTTCAAAGAACTTTTTTGTGTGTAAATATAAGGACTATTTTTGTTTATTATAATCGTTGCAAACGATTATCTCGACCGCCCCCGTTGCAAACGAGGGCGATTGGGGAAACGAGGGCGATTGGGTTTCTTCCATTTGCTCTAATTACAACTTTATTAAGTAATACTACATGTGGCTGAGCTCAAAACTTTTTAAATTAGAATTCCCTGCCAAGGTTACCGTAAATATCAATAATTTTATTTAAAATATCTACTTTGTATTTGTATGTTATACTACAAGTAAACTCTTCGGGAACTAGCATTTTAGTAACAGAATCAATGTATTGTTTTCTTACTCTTAATACATTTTTACTAAATTCGTTTTTTATAAATTTGATAAATTCTTTATCATATCCTTTTACTAATAAATTGTTTACAAATTTAGTGTTTATAGAATCTTTTTTCTCTAATAATTTTATAGAGTTATCATCCCAGTTCCAACCTATTTCTAATTCAAAATTATATCTTTTAATAACATAAGGAATATATGCGTAAAACTCTTGCCAAAAAACATCCCAATCAAAGCCTTTGGGTGCTTTTTTGCGGTAATCTGTTTCTGATTTGATTAAATCAATTCCTTCAAAAAATAGATGAACTAAATCCTTTATTCCTGTTTTTGCTACTTCTGCATAGCTTAATCGAAACGAAAGATCTAGCTCATTGCTCCTTCTAAAATATTTTGAACCACTATAACTTGTTTTTTCTATTTCGTGTATATTAAAAAAATTAGTATTAAATATACAAACTGTAAAATTCAACCCAAAATATACTTTGGTTGAAAATGTAAGTTCTTCAAGTATATCGCTAATTGTATGGAATCTATCAATTATATCCCAACTAACACCATCACTAGTTTCTGTAGCACAGCTAATATAAAAATTATCTGAATATTTTATTTCCAAGAGGTAGTTCTCCATGTTGATTGTAATAGTTATAAATTTTAGTAATTTCTGCTGCTTTTATTTGATAGCGTGTGCCTGTAACTTCAGGTACAAACTTCAGTTCTTTTCCCATACCAAGCCCCGCTCTTCGTAGTGTTCGGCATAGTCTCTGACTATGTCGAAGCGGTTGCAAATCTCTGATTTGCTTTTATACTATTCCTTTTTTTCTTACAAAAATAGGACTTTTTTTTAATATTGCAAATCAGAGATTTGCCCACACCGCGACATAGTCAGAGACTATGCCGAACTACTATTGAATTATTGAAGACTACGGTGAACGGGGGCGGCTACTAATTTATATTGTACGCCACGTTTGTTAAAATACTCACTTGCTTTAGATGAAGCATAAGATGCTGCTAATCTACCTACACGTATTGTTTCTGCTACTGAATGCAACCCATTATTCAAACCTCCAACAATAGCTCCTGTAGCAAAGCCTTGCCAAAAACTCTCGCCCATTGCCACTGAGGTTACACCACCTGTAAACCCTCCAAAGGCCATACTGCCTACTAGCGAGTTCATTTGTTTGCCAAACCCTAGTTTGTTTGCAGCCTCGCCAATGCCATGTGTGGCCAAGCTACTCAAGCTACCTGTGGCAAAGCTAACAGCAAAATTTGATAATGTAAAATCTTGCCCTTTTAAATTTGCTCTTTAAAATCTACATCTTAAAACTTTCATACATTTTTAAATACTCTTGTTCTATATAAGGAAAATATGCTTCAAACTCTTGCCAAAAAACATCCCAATCAAAGCCTTTGGGTGCTTTTTTGCGGTATTCAGTTTCAGATTTTATGAGACGAATGCCATCAAAAAACAACAAAACTAAATCCTTTATTGGTGTTTTTTCTACTTCTATATAGCTTAATCGAAACGAAACATCTAGCTCATTGCTCCTTCTAAAATATTTTGAACCACTATAACTTGTTTTTTCTATTTCGTGAATATTAAAAAAATTAGTATTAAATATACAAACTGTAAAATTCAACCCAAAATATACTTTGCTTGAAAAGGTGAGTTTTTCTAATATTTTATCGATTAAATGAAATCTGTCTGATATATCATAAGAAATTCCTTCACTTCTCTCTATCATACTACCTAAAATAAATTTATCTAAGTATTTTGTTTCCTGCTGGAAGTTAGCCATGTTGATTGTAATAATTATAAAGTTTATTTATTTCTGCTACTTTTATTTGGTGTCTTGTACCTGTAACTTCTGGTAAAAACTCTAATGGTTTTCCTTGTCCTAGCCCTGTTTTTAATTCTTCATGTGTATATCGCCATTGTTTACGAGTACTTTCGTTATACCGCGTAGTTTCACCAATTTTCCAGGTATCTCCTTTTTTTAAATGCATGGTTTTAATAGGGTCTTTTCTACCTCTTACATATACAGGATAATCGCCATCTTCTGCTGCTACTAATTTGTATTGTACGCCACGTTTGTTAAAATATTCGCCAGATTTGGATGCTGCGTAAGATGCTGCTAATCTACCCAGAGGTATTGTTGTTTGTGCTAACGTATGCAACCCATGATTCAACCCACTCACAATAGCCCCAGTGGCAAAGCCTTCCCAAAAGTTGCCACCCATGGCTGCACTGGTGGTGCCACCTACCAAGCCCCCAAAAGCCATGTTGCCCACCAAGGAGTTTGAAAACTTGCCTACTGCATTTACTTTGCTGCCAATGGCACCCAAGCCACTACTTGCCAAGCTACTCAAACTTCCTGTGGCAAAGCTAACAGCAAAATTTGATAATGTAAAATCTTGTCCTTTTAAATTTGCTCCCATCCAGGCAGTATAGGCTTGGCGATTGGGATTAGTTGCTTAAACCATAGAAATCAAAAGCGAAAAAACCTAGATAGTGGTGGTTATGGTATAACTTTCCATAAATTTTCAAACTCTTCTTGCTTTACTTTATTACATTGAAATTTTTCTAAAAAATAATCTAATTTTATTTCTAAATCTGTCCAGTAGCCATTATTTCTTTTATCTGGTGTTTTTACTATTATGTTTAGATTTATATCAAGCCCAATTTCTCTTATAGGACATGATAAGATGTCTTCAAATTCTAGAAACCAATAATAAACATTACCTACTACTCTATCATAGTCAAGGTTAGCATTTGGTAAAATAAAATAAAATATATTAGTTATTGCTTTTTGAAAAAATGAAATGTTGTTGTTTTTTAAAAAGTAATCTTTATCTATAAATTTAATATAAATCATAGTTTTTTTATTTAATTTTAAAAAAATGTAAATGACCTGGGTCTGTTGTTCTCCAATTATCTGATGGAAATTTTAACTGTCGAAGATTTTTATTTAACTTTTGGAGATTTTCAAAAGGTATTTTTTTCCAATGTTTACCTCCTGCACCCCATCTTAAAGAAAATGCATTAAATTTGCCTTTTATACTATAACTTTTGCCAAATCTTATCCATTGTTTTGATCCACCAATACTTTTATTTAAAGCACCACCTCCCATAAAATAACCTTCAGGATACACATGCTCCACTGCCCCAGTTGCTCTTGGTCTATCGTCAAAATCAACTAAATTGTCTTTAGATTTATTGTTTTTAATAAATTCTTTTGCACTTTTTCTAAATGCTTTTTCTACATCATTTGGTGGTTCTACCATCTTATGCAACCCATTATTCAAACCTCCAACAATAGCTCCTGTAGCAAAGCCTTGCCAAAAACTCTCGCCCATAGCCACTGAGGTTACACCACCTGTAAACCCTCCAAAGGCCATACTGCCTACTAGCGAGTTCATTTGTTTGCCAAACCCTAGTTTGTTTGCAGCCAGATGTATTTATCTTATTTCATAATAGTAATATATAAAATGATTTAAAGTGTCGTAACAAATTAATTGAAATAATTTTTTTTCATTTATAATTTTATAATACCCATTTTTTAAATTTAATAAATCGTTTTTAGAAAAATTAGGGATATTTAATTCATTGATTGGTAACCCCCTAATCGCCCTCGTTTGCAACGGGGGCGGTTGAGACAATCGTTTGGAACGATTTAATAAACAAAAAAAGTCTTTTTTTAAAATTACCATAACTTTTACTAAACCTTTAATATCGCCACCACAATAATCAATGGCACTGCTATACACATAATCTTCTGCTTGATACACCCAACCAGCTTTTACTGGATTTTGGTGTATATAGTTTATTTTTTCTTCTATATCTATAAAACCACCAATTTCAATAGCATGATTGGCATCTTTTTCAACTTTTGGAAAGTTTTAAACTTTCCAAAAGTTAGAATACCCATGATTCAACCCACTTACAATAGCCACTGTGGCAAAGGCCTCTAAGAAACAGCCACCCATTCTAACTTTTGGTATTTTTTTCACCTTTAAGCAATTATACTATTTTTAACAAACATTTTGCTTAAATTCATTGATTTGTTGGTCAAGAAGACCAACAAAGGCGAAAACTGGGATAAATCATAATTTATTTTTTATTCAGATTTAATTTTACCTTTTCGTAAATCTCGAAATCAATTAAACTATCATATTTCATGGGTTTTTCATTTTTCCCTGAAATTAATACTGGTTTTTTCATAGATATTGCTTTTCTATAGTTAGAATCATATTTTAAGTTGTATTTCTCAGTTAGTATACTATCAATCTTAATTGTTTCATTTTCATAACTGAATACTTCATAAAAAATATAATCTACAAAATAATAATCTCCTATAGAACCTGGCTCAGAAGTAAAATTATGAAAAATAAATTCTAAATCACCATCGTTATCAAAATCTTCAACTGAAGTTAATTGTCCAGTATTATTCCAAATTTCTTTAATTTTATTGTCTTTTAACATCCACGCAATAATTACTTCACCTTCAAAATCTCCTCTATCTCTTAATAGAAGTATTTTTATTTTTGGTGCAATATCAAAAAATATAAAGATTGAGTCTTTGATTTCATTTTTATTTAATACAAATGAATCTTCAAAAGAAGTAAATACAGTAGATTTTGTTTTAAAAAAATCTTTATAAGACTTTGTAGCAAATTGCACTTGTGCATAATCATTTACTAAACAAAAAGTATCTAAAATTTCATCTTTGTTCCAATCAAAAAAAACAGTTTTGTAACAAATTTTTTCAACTTGAATTTCTTCTACATTTTTTTTTAACTGTATCTATAATTGAGATTATTTTTTTTTGTTGAGACTCTTTTTTGCATGAAAAATAGTTAAAAAGTATAATTACGCTAATGATTAAATATTTCATATCTTCTGTTTTTATTTTAAAATATTGAACCCTAACTATCCGTAGTGTTCGCAAAGCGGCACTACGGATTTGCAAATAAATTTTAGTCTCTGACTAAATAATTACTTAAAAAAGTCCTTATTATTGAATTATACAAAATTTATTTCCAATAATCCTTTTTTATCGCTATAATAATCAATTCCTTACTATCCGTAGTGTTCACAAAGCGGCACTAAGGATTAGAAAATAAAATTTAGTCTTTGACTAAATTAAAAACAAACATAAGGACTTTTTTTTTAACATTATGTAGTTGGAAACTACAATTTATTACGCATCCGTAGTGCCACTTTGCGAACACTACGGATAGTGGGGGTAAATCCATTATTTTATAAAGATTTTATGTTAGTTGTTTTAGTAATTATTTTCAAATTCATGATAATAATAGTAGAGATAACTGGTAAAATAAAACTTAACAAAAACCATAACCAAAACGAGCGTCCTCTATCAGAAGCATACTTCCCATTCATGTAACCAAACATAAAATAAATAAGAAGAATTGGTGGTGCAAATATAAGTGCTTCCATAATTATTTCATTCTAAAAGAAAATCAATATAACCTAAAACATCATCTTTTGATAAATTAAACCAAACAGTTCTTAGCCTCCGCTTAGAACTATTTTATATGAAGTGTTTGCTTAATATGACAAATATAACTTATTTTCAATTAGGCAAAAATAAGAATTTACTATTAATAAAGTGTTTTTTTTATTTTTAGTCTTAGCGGACACTAAAATCAGTGTTTTTTTTAAAATTTACCACAACCTATTACCTAAATTAATTTAGGTAATAAGTTGTGGTAAAAATAAGTGATTCAATAAGTTAAATTAACCTCAAAAAATGTTTAAACCAATTTGTTTGCTACCAAATACTGAGCTATTTGCACTGCATTTGTAGCGGCACCTTTTCTTAAATTATCTGATACTATCCATAAATTAAGTGTTTTGACTTGGGTTTCGTCTCTACGAATGCGGCCTACAAAGGTATCATCTTTGCCATGTGCATCTTTTGGCATAGGATATTTTTGGTTGGCGTTGTCATCAACAACAACAACATTTTCGGTTTCAGAAAGTATTTTTCTTACTTCGGCTAGGTCAAATTCGTTTTCAAACTCTATATTTACACTTTCGGAGTGTCCACCCATCACAGGTACTCTTACAGCAGTAGCAGTTACTTTTATGGCATTATCCATCATGATTTTGCAAGTTTCGTGCACCATTTTCATTTCTTCTTTGGTGTAGCCATTATCCAAAAACACATCAATTTGAGGTATTAAATTCAAATCAATCTCGTATTTGTAGGCCATTTCGCCATTTTTGATGCCGTTACGTTCGTTCATCATTTGGTCTACGGCTTTTTTGCCAGTACCTGTTACCGATTGGTATGTAGATACAACAACACGTTTTATTTTGTATTTTTTGTGTAAAGGATTCAACACCAAAACCATTTGTATAGTAGAGCAATTGGGGTTGGCTATAATTTTGTCTTCTTTAGTAATAGTATGTGCATTGATTTCTGGCACTACCAATTTTTTGGTAGGATCCATACGCCAAGCCGAAGAGTTGTCGATAACAAAAGTACCAATCTCTGCAAATTTTGGAGCCAACGCAAGCGATGTACTACCGCCAGCCGAGAAAATAGCTATATGAGGTTTTTTTGAAATGGCATCGTCTGCACTCAATACTTTCCACTTTTTACCTTGAAATTCTACTTCTTTTCCAACCGATTTTTCGGATGCAACAGGATAAAACTCCGTTACTGGAAAATTTCTTTCTGCTAAAACTTTCATCATTTCGCCACCCACCAAACCAGTGGCACCTACTAAAGCTACTTTCATTTTTTACGTATTTTTTCTAATTTATCTTCTTTGATTTTAAAAAGATTGCAAATATAATCAAATTTTAAAAATTGGATTTAGATTATCATAAAATTTTCAGGGAATTCTAATTTAAAAAGTTTGTTAAATTACAAATAATTAGTATATTTACAACAGGATTACAATCCGAAAAAAAATGGATACTTTTTCGGATAAAAATCAAAAAATAGCATTATTTCAAGAATTAATTTCACAAATCAAAGACCATAGGAGAACTATAAAAGGAAATATACGGCATCCACTAGCTGAAATCATGTTTCTGACCCTATCTGCTGTTGTTAGTGGTGCTAACACCAACACTATTTAATTAAGAAATTTCATTTTTAAGATATAGAAATAGTACAATTTATTTTATTTTAAATATTATAAATTAAGTAATAAATATTTTATTTATATTTTTTTTATATAACTTTTAAATTT
>JAAFIH010000044.1 GCA_013297755.1 Cytophagales bacterium | reverse complement strand
TCTATAAATCCTTTAATCGTAAAATGTTCAAGCAATCCCAAAGGAAAGTAATTAGATAAATAAGCCATTTCTAACATCTTTTTTTTTCTACAAAGATAGTCTAATCCCCACAATATGCAAGTGAGCCGATAAAACTGGTAACTCAAAATTGTCGTCTTTATCTGATTTTAATATTAAAAAAGGTAAAGTGTTAGAAAATTCGTATTTACAGGGTGTTTATGGTGGTATTCCTCATATTTTAAATGATTAATATGAGAATAAAAAATAGAAGAATAAATTTTAAAGAGGTTAAAAAGCCAGTTTTAATTGTTTGTGAAGATAGTAAATCCTCTGTACTATATTTTAAAAGTAAAATTAAACACCTTTATCTCAACCCAATTGATGTAGAAGTAGATGGAAATTCAGATTCAAGCCCTGTTTCTGTTGTGAAATATGCCATGGAAAGAAAAAAAAAGAACAAAAACGAAAAGCTAAAAAAGAGGGTATAGAAGAATATGAAAGCCTTTATTGTGTGATGGATGTTGATGATCATCCAAACTTGAAAAGTGCAATTCAACAAGCTAAAGACAATGATTTAATACCGATAATTTCAAATCAAGCCTTTGAACTTTGGTATTTGTTGCATTTTATTGAATATTCTAGTGCATACATTCATAGAAATGATATTTATAAGAAATTGGATGCAATCATGAGTAAAAATTATGATAAAGGTGATAAATCTATTTTTGAATTAATAAATACTAAAGGAGATGAAAAAAAAGGTAATTATGCTTGCAAAAAGGCTTGAAAAAGCAGCATTACAAGAGTCAAACGAACGTAATCCACTAAGAAATCCAACAACTGACATTTATGTTTTATTGAAAAGATTAATAGTTTAGCCCAATAAAAATCCTATTTTTTTCAATACAATCCTATTCTTTTTTAACTTTGCACTTTCACAAGATGTTGGGTTGTGAATTAGTTTTTAGATTATGGAAATTCAGTTACAAATTGCCCTTGAGCAATTAAAACAATCGTTTGAAGGAGATATTTATACGGACATTCACCGTACATTGTTTTGTACAAATCTATCAAATAAAAAAAGCACCCAACGGTGCTTTTTTTTATTTGATTACCCTTTTTTTTAATTATATTTTATATTTTTTATTAATTTTAGATAATTCAATTCAGGAATAATGATAACATTTGTAGAAGGAATAATACCTCGTTCAATCCACATACTTACCAAATTTGTACTTGAAAGTTGATAAATTGCAACATAAGTGGATATTGGTAACCATTCTTTAAGTGAATATTTTGTTCCATGATATTCTAAATAGCCTTCTCTTTTGTGGTTCCTTTTGAGCTCATTTAAGTCATGTTTGATGCTGTTTAGTTTTGTATTTACAACATTAGTAACTAAACTAGCATATATTTTTTTTTCCTCTTTGCTAAGTGTTTCAGAATATGCTTTTATTTCTATTTTTAATTCTGAAATTTTTGCAGGAGTTCCTTTAGCATTTTCAAATGCTATTTTAAAATATTCAAATTTATTTATTATATTGGTATCCATTTTCTTATTCTACAAATGTTTAAATTATTCTTGCGTTTTTAAATGGTAAATTACATCTTTTAATTCATTTACTTGATCTAAAAAGGCATTCATTACTTCTTCATCATCTTCGTAATAAACCCCATTAACATCAAGAAATTCTAATAAACTATGTAACTCTTGCTCCTTTTTTGCGAGAGTTTCAAACATATATTTTTATTTTTTTACAAATATAAATATTATTTTACATAACGTAACAACATGAAGTAGTATTTCTTAAAAATAATTTGTCAAATTTTAAAATCTTTCTCATATTCCAAAACCATTCTTTTATAAATCCTCTTTTAATCGTAATTTTGCAGTTAGAAAAGTGATTTAAATAATGGAAACTCAATTAGCGATAGCAATCAACCTACTTAAGGAAACTTTTGAAGGCGATATTTATACAGATGAAGTACAACGTACACTATATAGTACAGATGCATCTGTATATAAACAAAAACCATTGTTTGTTACTCGTCCAAAATCAGTAGAAGATGTCAAAAAAATCATTGCTTTTGCAACTGAACACAAAACTTCTATCATTCCACGCACAGCTGGCACTTCTTTGGCTGGGCAAGTAGTGGGTGAAGGTATTATTGTAGATGTATCTAAATACTGGAATCAAATATTAGAAGTCAATAAAGAGGAAAAATGGGTGAGAGTGCAGCCAGGTGTAGTGCTTGACGAACTCAATAAACATTTAGAACAATATGGATTATTTTTTGGACCAGAAACCAGTACTTCTAATCGTTGTATGATTGGGGGCATGGTGGGAAACAACTCTTGTGGCTCTCATTCTGTGATTTATGGCACTACACGTGATCATTTACTTGAACTCAAAACTATTTTGGCAGATGGTAATGAAACTGTTTTCAAAGCCATGACTCAAAATGAATTTATGGACAAATGTTTGGGCAGAACTTCTGTATCTGACTTAGAAACAAACATTTATCAGCATATCAAAGAAACTTTGAGCCAAAAAGTGGTGCAGGAAGAAATCATGAGAGAATTTCCTAAGCCCAATATTAAAAGAAGAAATACAGGCTATGCCACAGATGAATTATTAGATACAGAGTTGTTTACTGATAAACCCTATCTCATTTATAAAGAAAATGGCATAGGAATCCAATCTCGACAATTCAATTTCTCAAAACTTTTGGCAGGTAGTGAGGGGACTTTGGCATTTACTACTGAAATAAAATTGAATTTGGTAGATATTCCACCTAAGACCAAAGGAGCATTAGCCATTCATTTAAATTCAATAGATGATGCTTGCAAAGCCACCATTATTGCATTGAAATACAAACCTGGAGCAGTAGAATTATTGGATGATATTGTGCTTCATGCGTCAGCCCAAAATATAGAACAGAAAAAAAACATGTTTTTTATAGAAGGCGACCCAAAGGCTGTCATCATTGTAGAATGGGCAAGAGAAACAAAAGAAGAGATTGAAAAACTGGGTGAAGAACTAGAAAAGGAATTGAGAAATGCAGGTTTTGGCTATCATTTTCCAAGATTGTGGGGAAGCGAAATTGGAGCTGCTTGGAGTTTGCGTAAAGCTGGCTTGGGCTTATTGGCAAATGTGCCTGGCGACCCTAAAGCTGTGGCATGTATTGAAGATACAGCAGTAGCAGTAGAAGATCAACCTGCTTTTGCAGCAGAATTTGCTCAAATCATGGCAAAATATGGCAAAAGTAGTGTGTATTATGCCCATATAGGCGATGGTGAATTGCATTTACGTCCTATTTTGGATTTGAAAAAGGCTGAAGACAGAGACCTATTTTTTAAGATTACTGATGATGTAGCCACATTGGTAAAAAAATATGGAGGCTCAATGAGTGGCGAACATGGAGATGGACGTGTGCGTGGAGAATTTGTAAGAAAAATGGTAGGAGAAAAAAACTATCAACTTTTTCTTGATATCAAAAATACTTGGGATCCTAATAATATATTCAATCCTGGAAAAATTGTGAATTCTCCCAAAATGAATGAACAATTGAGGTATGAATCAGGTCAAGAAACACGTCAGTTCAAAACTGTTTTTAATTTTGATGAGACTGGAGGCATTTTGAGATTAGCCGAAAAATGCAATGGTTCAGGCGATTGCCGCAAAAGCAGTGTGATAGGAGGAACCATGTGCCCTAGCTACATGGCTACCAAAAGCGAAAAAGAAACTACAAGAGCAAGAGCCAATATTTTGCGTGAGTTTTTGACCAATTCTCCCAAAGAAAATGCTTTTGACCATAAAGAGATAAAAGAAGTTTACGATTTGTGTTTGAGCTGCAAAGGCTGCAAAAGTGAATGCCCCAGTAATGTGGATGTAGCCACCATGAAAGCAGAATTTTTGCAACACTATTATGATGCCAATGGGGTTCCTTTTAGAACCAAAATGATTGGAAATTTTGTAAATATGATGGAACTGGCTTCAAAAATTCCAAATGTTTACAATTTTTTGATGACCAATAAAATTACAGGTGCCATTGCAAATAAAGTAATGGGCATTCACCCAAAAAGAAGTTTTCCATTGTTGCATAAACAAACATTGAAAGAAAGTATAAAAAATAATTTTATTTCTGATGAATGTTTAACTATCAATAAAGGAGATAAACTGAGTATAGTGGATAGGAAATTTATTGAATATTCTAAAACTCCAAATGTTATTGGTAATGCACTAAAAGGGACAGTGTATTTGTTTTTAGATGAATTTACAAATTTTAATGATGTAGGAATTGGTAAAAAAACCATTCAATTATTGAATAAATTAGGCTATCAAGTTATTATTCCTAAACACAAAGAAAGTGGACGTACTTTTTTATCAAAAGGTCTTGTTAGAGATGCTCAAAAACTAGCTATTGAAAATGTAAAAATATTGAAAGATATCATCACAGCTGAAATGCCTTTGATAGGCATAGAACCAAGTTGTATTTTGAGTTTTAGAGATGAATATCTAAAGCTCATGCCCAAAGAATTGATAGCAGATGCTGAAAAATTAGCCAAAAATTGTCTTTTAGTAGATGAGTTTTTAGCTAAAGAATTAGACAAAGGCAATATAAAAAAAGAGCAATTTACCCAAGCTGAGAAAAAAATAAAACTGCATGGACATTGTCATCAAAAAGCATTGTCGAGTGTAACTCCTACCAAAAAGTTGTTAGAATTCCCTACTAATTATAAAGTAGAAATGATTCCATCAGGCTGTTGTGGTATGGCAGGAAGTTTTGGCTATGAAAAAGAACACTATGATGTAAGTATGCAAATAGGAGAACTTGTACTCTTCCCAGCTGTTCGTAAAGCTACAGATTATGAAATAGCAGCTCCAGGCACCAGTTGCCGCCACCAAATCCATGATGGAACTGGTAGAATGGCTAAACATCCTGTGGAGATTTTGTGGGAGGCGTTGGTGTAGAAAAAATTTACACAACAAATTTATTGTGTAATCGAACTTTTGTATTACTTTTAGCGTTTATTAACTAAATGATTCCAGATTTTAATGAAAATGGAGAGTTGCCAGAAGGGATTCATGAAGCAACTTTAGAAGAAGTACAAGACAGATTTTGTATTAATTTTAAAAGAAAACAACTTTTCAGAGACTTTTTGCTTCTAATGAAAGAGTTTCAAAAAATTGATTGTAAAGATATTTACATAGACGGAAGTTTTACCTCAAATATAGATTTTCCGAATGATGTGGATGTTTGTTGGGGAACTTTAGAAAATGCATCAAGTGAATATTTTAAATACATTAAAGAAGTAGCACCAGACCTTCACTATGAAATAGATTATTTTGGGAAATGTCATATTCAACCTGCTTATTATAATGCTTGGACTCAAGATATTCAAAATATATTTTATATAGATTTCTTTCAAATATCAAAAATTTATAAAACACCAAAAGGGATTATTAAACTGATATCAAAATGTTAAAAACTAATAAGCAATTAACAAATACAAAAGAAATTTTGAATAATGTTATAGAAAGTAGAGAAATTTTTGAAAAAAAGGATGTTGTTGATGAAATTCAATTAGTTTATAGTAACAGACTTATAACAGATTTATCATCTCAAATTTCAGAATATGAAAACCTATTAAAAGATATAGTAAAAATTGATTCAAAAGATATTACAAAGTTTTCTGATATACTCATCATGGCAAGAATTGCGAAAGGATTGACTCAGAAACAATTAGCAGAAAAATTAGAAGTTGCCGAACAACAAATTCAACGCTATGAAAGTACAGATTATGCAGGGGCTTCATTTTCAAAAATGGTAGATGTAGCTTTGGCTTTGGATTTGAATCTGAAATTTGAAAGTATTACTATATCAAAAGAAAGTATTAGACCGCCAAAAAGAAGTTTGAAAAGATATGTAAAAAGTGATTCCCAAAAAGTAAAAATTTAAAATAAATTATGCAGATAAACATTACCTATTAATAAATTAGGATGATTTTTGGGGAAAGTGTTTTATCTAAATCTATCAATAGCACTAAACAGAGGAATTTCTGCCCAAGAATTAAGCAAAGAAAAAGAAGTATATCAAAAATTTAAACACGAACCTCGCTTTTTAAATTTAATTCAGCGATATGGAATAGATATAGAGGAAATTTTGAAATAAGCACTGATTAACATTCAATTCACATTTAAAACCCTTATTTTCTGACTTTTTAAAGTATAACTTTAGTATAACATATTTCTTTTTTTATCTAATTTTTTAAAAAAAAATTGAGCTTTAAAATTAGTTATTATAATGGCAAGCAATCAGTCTAGTATAACTCACTAAGACTCATTTTCAAGAATTTATTTACTGCTATAAAAGAACACACAAAACCAATAAGCCCACCTGCTACAATCAACATAAGTGATAAATATAGCATTTGCTCTAAATTTTCGAGTATGATAAGCTCAGGTATTTGGGTATAAGAATATTGTAAAAGTCCAAATAACAATGCAATTGCTAATACACCACCAATAACACCATGCAACAATGCACGAATCAAGAAAGGCCCTTGAATAAACAATCCAGTAGCACCTACCAGCTGCATACTTCTAATCAAAAATCTTTGTGAATATAGGGCTAGTTTTATACTACTATTAATTAAAATATAAATTACTACCAGCAATAATATAGCAAATGCTATCAGAATAAGAGTAATTTTATTAAAATTTTTATTGATAGATTCTACCAAACTTTCGGTGTAGGCCACTTCGTATACACCTTTGATTTGTTCAATTTCTGATTTTATTCTTCTTAGCAACATTTTATCAGAAAAGTCAGAATTTATACGCAATCTATAAGCATCTCTAAGGGGATTTTCGCCCAAAAATTGCACAAACTCTTCGCCAGTTTCTCTTGTAAATCGAGCTGCTGCACTATCTTTGGGGATGTAAAATATTTGATTTACATTGTTTTTTTTTGCAATATAATCTTGATAATAAAATCGTTTAAGCACCTCCTGCTCTTCTTTGTGGCTCAAGCCATGGTCTAGATACACATGGATTTCGATATTTTCTTTAATTAAAGTGGATAATTTGTTGGTAAATATTACTAAAGTCCCAAAAAGACCAATCACAAAAAGTGCCATAGTGATACTAAAAAGTACCGAAAAAAATGGATATGTTCCTAATATTTTGCGTTTGATAGCCATTCTCAAAATTGTAATATCTACAAATATTAGCTAAATCTTTTCAAAATCAAAATCTATCCTAGTATATTTAATTTTATCATAATTATAAAATAAAAAAATACGTTTTTAAATTTGAGTATCCATGTCGATGACTTATACATTTTGTATGGACTCTGTTTTAGACTTTCTGCAAAGGAGAAAGATAGTCTGATTCATTAGTAAACAACATTGATTTTGATATAATTATTCATTTTATTTTCGGGCAAATGATTTGCCACTTTATTCAAAATTAATTTTCAATAATATTAAAATTATGTTTTTTATATTTGCAAAAATAGATTTTTTGGAATGAAATCTATTAAAAAAATGTTAGAAAATTAATTCAAAAAATCATAAAATAAAATGGCAGAAAATGTAAATATCCTTATTATTGGTTCTGGGCCAGCGGGCTACACAGCAGCCATTTATGCAGCTAGAGCTGGGTTAAAACCAGTTTTGTATCAAGGAATGCAACCAGGTGGACAACTTACAACGACCAACGATGTAGAAAATTACCCTGGTTACCCCAAAGGAATCACAGGCCCTGAAATGATGGAAGAGTTTAAAGAACAAGCCCAACGATTTGGTTCAGACATCAGATATGGCATGGCCACATCTGTACAATTTAGCGAAAATGGATTTCATAAAGTAACCATAGACGATACTCACCAAATCGAAACTGAAGCAGTTGTGATTTGCACTGGTGCATCGGCAAAATGGCTAGGATTAGAGGCCGAAACCAGGCTAAATGGTAGTGGAGTATCAGCCTGTGCAGTATGCGATGGTTTTTTTTATAGAGGCCTCGATGTAGCAGTAGTAGGTGCTGGCGACACAGCAGCCGAAGAAGCCACATATTTGGCCAAACTTTGTAAGAAAGTGCATTTAATTGTTCGTAGAGATGAAATGAGAGCTTCGCTTATTATGCAAAACAGAGTTAAAAACACTCCAAATATTGAAATTCATTGGAATAGCATTACAGAAGATATTTTAGGAAAAACCGAAGTCGAAGGAGTAAGAATTAAAAATATTCTGACAAATCAACTTTCAGATATTGAAGTGAAAGGTTTTTTTGTAGCAATAGGTCACAAACCAAACACTGATATTTTCAAAGGGCAACTTACACTCGATAGTGCAGGATATATCATTACCGAAAAAGGCTCTACAAAAACCAATATAGCAGGCGTATTTGCTGCTGGCGATGCCCAAGATAATATCTACAGGCAAGCAGTAACATCGGCTGGCACTGGTTGCATGGCTGCACTTGATGCCGAAAGATATCTAGCTGCAAAAGAATCGCACCATAACACGTTGAAATAAATCTATAGAAATGTTCATTTAATTTTAGAAGATACCACAAATATGTTCATAAAAATAGAAAATTATTATAAAATATTAGCTTAACTTCTAGTAAGTTTTTTTAATTTTAATAAAAAATTAAAATTAAAATCTGTATACCAATGTCGTTTGCTTAAGAGTCCTATTAGCTTTCTCTTTTAGAGAAAAACGAGCATAGAGGCAATAAAAAATGCTCAAGTAAACGACATTGATATGTATACTATAAAACACAAAAATATAAATTAATTTTAATGCAGTTTTCTGATATACCAGGTTCGAGTTTTATAAAAAATACACTGCTAGCGGCCGTAGACAAAAAACATGTGGCTCATGCCCAACTTTTTGTAGGTCGTGAGGGTGGCCCCAACTTAGCTTTTGCTTTGGCTTACGCAAAATTTATAAATTGCGAAGACCCACAACCCACCGACAGTTGTGGCAGATGCTCGTCTTGTATACAATTCAAAAAAGTTGTCCACCCAGATTTACACCTTGTATTTCCGATGGCTTCTATCGAAAAAGTAGAAAAATCCGAACTTAAAAGTTATTTATTAAAAGAATTTAGAAGTTTTATCTTACAAAATCCTTATTCTGATATTCACGATTGGGGTCATTTTATAGGAGCCGAAAATAAGCAGTTTTCGATTCCAGTAGACGAAGGTCGCTCACTCATGCAAGCAATTGCCATGAAATCATTTCAGGCAGAATATAAAATTGTAATTATTTGGCTACCAGAACTGATGCACATCACAACTGCAAATGCGATACTTAAAGTTTTGGAGGAACCACCCGTAAAAACACTTTTTTTTATGGTATGCAACGATGTCGAAAAATTATTGCCAACCATTATTTCAAGATGCCAGATTTTACAAATCCCTCAATTTGAAGACCAAGATATAGAAAATCAACTCATAAATATATATGATTGTGATGCACAAAAAGCCAAAAAAATTGCCTTTATAGCCGATGGCAGTTTAAACAAAGCCATAAAACTGACCCAAGAAAACTTAGAATCCAGTCAAAATACATTTGCTACCTGGATGCGACTTTGTTATGGAAAAAAATATGCCGAAATGCTTACTTTTGCCGAAGACCTAAGTAAGATTGGGCGAGAAAATCAAAAAAATGTACTTCTACATGGATTAGAAAAATTACGTGGATGTATGCTTCATACCCAAGGTGCTACTAAACTAATCAGGCAAAGCCCAGAAGATATTGCGTTTATCGAAAATTTTTCAAAAATACTAAATATTCATATTATTGTAAGAATTACTGAAATATTAACAGATACACATTTGTTTATTGAAAGAAATGGAAATTCAAAAATAATACTTTTCGAGGCTTCTCTATTGGTAAGTTTAGCCTTTAATTTTAAATGATAATGGAAACAGAAAAAGTAATATTAGGGGTAGATCCAGGCACAAACGTAATGGGTTATGGGGTGATAGAAGTGAAGGGTTCAGCCATCAAATTATTACAATTTGGGGTTTTGCATATTGGAAAATACGACAAAGACGACCATGCTTTGAAATTAAAAAAAATATTTGACCGAACAGCTCAGCTTATAGAACAATATATGCCAGATTATTTTGCCATAGAGGGACAATTTTTTGGAAAAAACATACAATCTATGCTGAAACTGGGTCGTGCACAAGGGGTTTCGTTGGCTGCTGCCCTCCAAAGAGGTATACCAGTAGTAGAATACGCACCCAAAAAAATAAAACAAACTGTAACTGGCAATGGAAATGCATCAAAAGAGCAAGTAGCTGCCATGATTATCAGGCTGTTTAACATCAAAGAAACTCCAGAATTTATGGATGCCACAGATGCTTTGGCTGTCGCTTTGTGTCATCATTATCAGGGCAAAACTACGTTTTCTAAATCTGCTGGCGGTGCAAGCTCTTGGAAACAATTTCTGAAAGATAACCCAGAAAGAGTAAAATAAATCTAATAAAATATTGTTTATGGTAACTTTTAAAAACTACTTATTTATTTTCAAAAGCCTTACGCTAACCCTCCTTAATAGAGAGGAAAACACATGAATTATATCAAACCGAAAAATTAAAATTACATTCCTATAATTTTTTTCCCACTTGGGAAGAAATTAAAAGAGGAGTTTAAAATAAAATTGTAATATTTGTTTTTGGGTTCAATATATGATTTTTAGAAGTTCCAATAAATTAAAACGCTGTAATTAAAATAATATTTTGAAAAAAATTATTAGTTTTTTGTATTTTTTTTTGATTACCCAATCAGTAATTTTAGCCCAAAAAGATAGTACAAAATCAGAGTTTTTGTCGGTTTCTGGCAATGTATATCATGGTTTTTTGTGGAAACATAAAAAACAAGCTGCCGCTATTGGCTCAAATGTATCAGATTTACAGATTGTAGAACTATTGTTTGAGTGGCAAACCAAAGGAAAACGTGGTTGGCACAAGAAATTTAATTATCCCAAATGGGGCGTTTCTACACAATTTATTCATGTCAATAATCCTAATTATGGACATTTGGGGTTTTCGGTTGTAATAAATAATACCATAAAATTAATTCGTTCAAAAATATACACTTTGCAAATGCGAACGGGCGTTGGTTTAGTTTATTTTAACTCCATTTATGATATAAATACGAATAAAGAAAATAAATTTATTACTTCTCCATTGAGTTTTGCTGTAAATCTAGGATTTGAGAATGCTTTTCAAGTTTTACCAAATTTTCAGATACTTCTTACACCAAGTTTTGTTCATTATTCTAATGGAGCTACTGTCATGCCCAATTGGGGTGCCAATATTCCTTGTTTTGCTTTTGGAGTAAGAAATTATTTTAATCAAAATAATACTAAACCCTCCAATATAAGTGTGATTGATAAAATGACTAAAAATAAAAATTACTTACATTTGGGTATTTCTTACGGATTTATGCAAGATGCCAACGATAATTATGAGCATTACTCAACTTACAAAGTTGATGCCTCGTATGGTCGAAAAATTGGAGCAATCTCAAAAATATTACTAGGAATCGACATGGTTCATAGCAATATGTATAAAAAATACAGCCGATCGCCTTTTTTAATTGATAGAGTAAGTATTTGGACAGGCCATGAATTTATGTTTAACAGATTGGGTGTAGTCTTTGGTCTTGGATATTATTTACACAAACCACCAGAACTTACCAGTAAAATTTATACTCGAATTGGACTTAGATATTCTATTCTAAAACAACTTTACATTGGCGGATTTTTGAGAACCCATACTAATATTGCTGATACTATTGAATGGACTTTGGGTATTACTTTATAATTGATTTTATATTTTATTACTTTTTATATAAATAATTTTAAGCATTATATTACTCCAAAATTTACATTAATTGAACAAATTTTATAACAAAAGTAATGCCAATAAAGTTAAAGCTACATGTTAAAAACAATAAACCTAAATAAACTATATTCGCCACAAATATCCAAAGGTATTATCACTGGTTGCGAAATAAAACCTGAATTACCTGTTAGCGATGGGCAATTGGCAGTGAACGATGTATCGTTTGAACTCAAAAAAGGCGAAATAATGGCTATTCTGGGCGAAAATGGCTCTGGGAAATCTACATTACTCAAAATGCTTGCTGGTTTGATAGAACCCACTCATGGTAAAATTTTATTAGACAATACCCAAATTTTGGGTCCATCCACCAAGTTGGTGGCAGGCCATGAAAACATCAAATTAATTCATCAAAGTTATAATTTACAACCCAATATTAGTATTGAAGAAAACATAAAATATTCCTTACGTTTTTATACCAATGATTATAAAATTCAAAGAACTTCTTACTTAATAGATATTTGTCATCTCGAAAACGTAAAACACAAATTACCACGCCAAACCTCTGGAGGTGAGCAGCAGCGCACTGCCATAGCCTGTGCACTAGCCACCCCCACAGATGTATTATTACTTGACGAACCATTTAGTAATTTAGATGTATTTAATAGTGAAATTTTGAAAAAACAAATGGTTGCTATTACAAAAAAAGAGAAAATTCATACTATTTTTGTAACCCACGATGCCGAGGACGCACTGTCGGTATCGCAACGACTTATAGTAATAAAACAAGGAAATATTATTCAAAACGATAGTCCTAAAACTGTTTATCAATATCCTATTAATGACTATGTTGCCCAGATTACAGGGCTTTGTATGATTCTAAAACAAAAAGATGCTAACACCTATTTTGGACATCATTTTGAGCAAAAAATAGTATTTTTAAGGCCCGAACAATTAAAAATAAGCGATACTGGTTTGGCAGTTGTTGTGCTAAGAACCAGTTTTAGAGGTGGGCATTATTTAGTAGAAGCCAAAGTTGAAAATGCTGCCATTAAAGTTACTTTTTATTCGCAAAACTTTATCGAAATTAATCAAAAAATAAATCTAACTTATTATAAGTAAAAGTAATATTTATATAAAATAATTCATACTAAAATTACTTCAGATTTAACAGATTGGAGATTGATGAAGAGTGGTAATATTTACACAAATGTTAAATAAACCATAATTGTTCAATGGAGTTTCAAATGTTAATATTAGCAGAAATTGTTATACTAAGTATCTAGTAGCACCACAATTTTCCAAAAACCATTTTACTAACAGCCATTTTATCATTCAAGCAAATTTTTATCCATAACCACCTCCAACTTTCCCGTCTTAGTTCCCATTAACCATTTTGCAAAACTGATTTCGCCTTTACTTGCAGGTTGCATAATGCTTCTGATCTGTAGTTTTTGGAACAGCCGCTGTGAGAGGATTTTCTTTAAAAATGCAAAAAGTTTGGCATCTCCCCCAGAAATAATATGAAGTTTTCCTTTTCTATCGTTTACGGCTTTCCATATTTCATTTGCAATATTGGTAGGTGATGTTACTTCTGAAAGTGAAGATTGTGCAGAGAAAAAGTTTTTGTAGTAGGGTTTGTACGCTTGAAAGGCATTTTTGATTTCGCCAGTACCATCGTCTAATTTGGTGAAAATTTTGGTGGCGTGTGTGCCAGGATAAATGGCTTTTACTACAATGTTAAAGGGTGCTAACTCTATGCCCAAACACTCTGTTAAGCCACGAACTGCCCATTTGCTACTGCCATACGCACCAATGTATGGATAGTTAAGTTGCGCACTTGATGAGGCTATATTGATAAACATTCCTTCCTTATTGTTTCGGAAATGAGGTATAAATGCTTTGGTTACGGCAAAAACACCAAACACATTGGTTTCGTATTGGGCTTTTATTTGTTCCATTGTAGAGGTTTCTGTTGGTCCCATAAGGCAATAACCCGCATTATTTACCACAACGTCTATTGTGCCAAATTTTTTAATAGCCATTTCAGCAACTGCGTTTACTTGTTCAAAATTTGTAACATCTAGTTCAAAAACGGTTACGTTTGGTAAGTTTTTGAATAAGTCGGTTGCAATGTAATTGTTTTTTACGGTTGCAATTACATTCCAGCCCTGTTTTGCAAATTGTTCAACGGTGGCTTTGCCAATACCCGAACTTGTACCTGTGATGAAAATTGTTTTGTTCATTTTTTATGATTTTAAAGTTTATGCCAAATGGCTGTTCGTCCAATCAGAGAAAACCCAATAAATCCTCTCAAATTAAGTTTTCCGTTTTCTAACCACGCTTTGCAGGCGTAGGTTTTGCCACTTGGTGGGTCGTAAATTTCTCCGTCCACGTATTTGCCATCGTCAAACTTTAAATTTTGCAGGTTTACCATACCAATAATGTTTCTTGTTTTTAATTTTTCGTCTGGATTTTTACTGTCCTTTTTTGATGTTTTCCCATCTGCTTCTAAAACTTTGTTGCCCCAAAGTAATCTACCATAATACAGATTTCCTGTTTTAAAGATTTCCATTTTGGCATCTTTTGCGTCTGTTTCCCAAGTGCCAATTATAGCATCTTGGTTTGTTTGAGCCATTAGGCTACTACTCACTGCTATAAATAGCATTAGGATTGTTGATTTAATTTTTCTCATTTTTTAAAGGTTAAAATTGCTAATAAATATAAACTGACTGGTCAATCATTTTTTTGATAAATTTTTTTAGGTTATCATATCCCAAAGCAAATCAAAAGTTTGTTCGATGGTATCGTGTTGTTGCACTTTTGTAAATGGTTTTGAAGTGAGATATTGGTACACCCCAAAAGTTTGACTGCTTATAAGGGAGAAAACAAAATCAACAGGTAAATTTTTAATTAAGCCTTTATCGATTCCATTTTGGATTAAAGATAAATGCGGCATCACTTGATTTTGAATAACATCTTGCTCAACTTTTCCAATATATGGCGAAGTGTGAAACTGCTGAATAAACTTGAATTTAACCACATTATCCAATGCCCAAAACAGGGAAGACAAAAATTGAGATTTCATTACTTCTTTTACATTGTCGGACTTTGCGGTGTTTTTTTCAATATATTCTGCCATATTTTCCTTTACAGAAACATACAAAGCCATCACCAATTCGTCCTTAGTTTTAAAATATTGAAACAGTGTACCGTTGGCTACCCCAGCTTCTTGAGCAATTTTGCTTGTGGCTGTACCGTGAAAACCATTTTCTACAAAGAGCTTTAAAGCAGCTTCAATTATTTTATCTTTTTTATCCATTTATTTTATAATTGACTAATCAGTCGCAAAGGTATAGATAAAATTTATACTGCAAAATTTTTTGTGAAAATATTTATTCACTCGCCAAAAAAAAACTAAGGTCGCACACTCAACCTTAATTTTTTTGGTAATGAAGTTTTTATTTTATTTTCTGCAACATAAAATCCGAAGTTTTTACTGCTTTTGGGTCGAAGAGTTCGTTTAGCTTTGCGTTAAATATTATATGACTAAGTTTTATAAATTCCTATATCATGCAACTTTTTTTGCTAACCAATCATACTCTTTTTATCCTTTTACATCTGCCATTGATGCACCAAAATTAATGTGTAGCACATTTCCATTTGGAGTTACCAAAGCTGGAACAGATTTTACACCTGCTTTTTCTGCTTCAGCAATACGAGTTCTGTACTCCCCAATATTTACGATGTCTACATTTGAAGCTCCAATTAGGGTTATGATGTCTTGCTCTGCACTTATGCATACAGGACATCCTGCGTGATAAAAAATTGATTTTTGCATTGTTATAATGGTTTAAATTGTTGAAATGATTGTTTTTAATTCTGCTACTTCACTTTCGCTCATTGGTTTTAGCGGATTTCTTAAATAGCCACCATCTACGCCCAAAATGCTTAAACCTGCTTTTATGGCTCTTGGCAAGCCTTTGTTTACAATAAATTGCAAAAGGTGCATTTGTTTGTAAAATATTTTTTGTGCTTCTGCCAAATCATTTTTTTGAATGGCGTTGTACAAACCAATATTTAATTCGGGAATAAGATTGGGTGCTGCTGTACACCAACCTGTTGCACCTGCTGCAAATGCAGCCAACGCCAACGGATTTGAGCCGTTGTAAAATGCCACATCTTCGCCCAATTCTTTACGCAAATAGTGCATACGCTGCACATCTCCTGTACTTTCCTTAATCATTGTAACGTTTGGTATTTCCAAAAGGCGTTTTAATAATGTTGGCGACATATCTACTCCACCAGTTGCAGGATTATTATATGCCATTATAGGTATAGAAATTTGTTTGGCAACTGCATCGTAATGTTGCACAATTTCATTATCTGTAAGTTTCCAATAACTCATTGGAATAATCATTACAGCATCAGCACCAGCTTTTTCTGCAAACTTTGCGTGATAAATTGTCCGCTCGGTAGTAAGGTTTGAAACCCCCACCAACACAGGAACTCGGCCTTTTACTTGGCTTATGGTTGCTTCTGTAATCGCCTCTTTTTCCTCATCAGTAAGGTAGGGCAAAACGCCTGTACTGCCCAATGGGGCAATTCCGTGAGCACCACTTGCAACCAACCGTTCTAATAGTTTTTTGAACAGGGCTATATCTACTTTTTCGTTTTCTTCAAACGGAGTTATTGGATAGGCAATGATGCCTTTGAATATATTATTTTTCATTTTTATTTTGTTTAAATGGTTTATAAATCTCTTCCTTCTTCTTCACGAAGGGCTACACCCAAGTTTTGAAGTTGTGGTGCATTTTCGCAAGCAATGTATTTGGCGTTGTTGCTACTGCTCAAATTTTTATGCCTGTGCCAAGCCCAACTGGGTATATAAACGGCATCGCCAGCTTCCCATTCCACTTTTTTGTCTTCAATTTCGGTGTAGCCTTTTCCCTCAATTACATAGATTACGGTTTCGTAGGTATGCCTGTGTTTGTTGGTCATTTGGTCGGGCAATAAACCGCCAATGGTCATACTCACATTTTTACTTGGCAAGTCCACAAAAAATACTGGGTGTTTCCGCTCAGCAGAAAACTGATTGTGTTCGCCTGCCTGTTCCACATTTTTATGGATTAATTTTTCGGGCATTACCAAATTGGGTGTTGCAAAGGTTTTATGAAAATCCTTTGAACTAAACTGCATTTCGTTGTTTTCCATTTTTCTATTGATTTGATTACGATGCAAAACTATATTACATTTGGACCATCTAAATAGTCCAGTAAATTTATAAACTAATAGTCCAGATGCTTAGACCTTGGAAACTCCAAATTGAACTGATTTTTAACTGCGAAAAATCAGTTTATTTTCAAATTGCCGATGCCATAATTGAAGCTATACAATGTGGGAAATTAGAAAAAAACCAAGCCTTGCCAGGAAGTAGACAATTGGCCCAGCAACTAAAAGTGAACAGAAACACTATTGTTGATGCTTTGGATATATTGCTTGCCGAGGGTTGGATAGTTGCGAAAGAACGTAAAGGGACTTTTGTTGCCGATGTTTTGCCTACGCATCATCAATTTAAAAGGATTGAAACTAAAACTATTTTAAAGGAAGAAATATCTATTAAGTCCAAAATTATTTTTGACGATGGCTTGCCTGATAGTAGGCTTGCACCTATAACCGAATTGGCAAGGGCTTACCGACAGATTTTTAACCGCAAAGCCCGTTGGCAAATGATGGGTTACGCCAACGAATTTGGCGATGTAGATTTTAGAAAGGCAATGATTTTGATGCTCAACTTTAACAGAGGAATGAATGCTGGTGCAAATGAAATTTGTATTACCAGAGGTAGCCAAATGGCAATGTATTTAACCGCACATGGTTTGTTAGAAAAAGACGACTTAGTAATGATAGAAAACCCAGGATATAAACCAGCTTGGCAAGCTTTTGAAAGTGCAGGGGCAAAACTATTACCTGTTTCGGTTGATGCCGAAGGCTTAAATATGAGAGAGGTAGAACAATATTTACAAAAACACAAAAAGATAAAAGCCATTTACACAACGCCACACCATCAGTTTCCTACCACAGTTACGATGAGTTTGCAAAGGCGTATGCAGCTAATAACCTTGTCTAATAAATATGGTTTTACAATTATTGAAGACGATTATGACAATGAATTTCATTTCGGACCTAGACCTATATTGCCCATATCTAGCTTTGAGCAGGCTAAAAACTTTGTCTATATAGGCACATTAAGCAAAATTATTGCACCAGCTTTACGCATAGGTTTTTTGGTAAGCAATGCTAATTTTATAGAAAAAGTGGGTAGTCTTCGTAAGATAATTGACGTACAAGGCGATAATATTATGGAACAAGCCGTATTGCAATTAATAAATGATGGAGATGTAAAACGTCATCTGAAAAAAACATCGGCTGTTTATAAAGCCAAAAGAGATTATTTTGAAACTTTATTAGCCAAACACTTAGCAGATAAGGTAAATTTTGTAAAGCCTGAAGGAGGTTTAGCATTTTGGCTTGTCCCAAAAGTAGCTATTGATGTATTTGAAATAGCCGAAAAATTGAAATCACAAAGTATAGAAATTATTACCCCCGATAAATTTAGTCATACAACAGCTATTAATGGTTTTCGGTTAGGCTATGCCTCATTGTCTGAACAGCAATTGGAGGAGGGAGTTATTGCGATTGGGAAATTATTGTAAGGAGTTTTAGTGTTGTCTAAACATATAAAACCCAAGGTTGCAAAAGCAACCTTGGGTTAAAATTTAGTATCAACCCTTATTTTATTTTCTGCAATACAAAATCCGAAGTTTTTACGGCTTTTGGGTCGAATAGTTCGTTTAGTTTGGCGTTAAGCACCACAAAATTGCCGTTTACATACACGCCTGTTGTTGGGAAAGTATTTACAGTGGCAGTTTCTTGGGTTTGATTGGCGGTTGCCCAAGCATCATTAGAACTCAATTTAAACACTTTTTGTGCACTGTTAGAAATTACCAAAAGTTCGTTTTTGTTGCCCATTACCAAGCCATCGGCACCAGCTATGGCTTTGGTTTCTACTTTTGTAATTACGGTAGGCTGCCTGATGCTTACTTTGTACAAATTACCTGTATTAGATTGTGCCACCAGCAAAAATCCATTTGGCAAATACACTATCCCGTTAAGGTTAAAACCTTCGCCTTTCCAAAAATCGGATGTGGCAAAAACAGTTGCTTTGCCCGCTTGGGTAATTTTGAAAATAACTGGTGAAAAACTATTGGTTACATATATATTGCCTTCGTTATCAAGGGCTATATCGTTGGCAAAATTACCACCTGTGGGGTTTAATGCACCAAGGTCGGCTATAAATTTACGTTTGCCAGTGGTTAAATCATACACAGCTAGCTTTGCCAATTTGCCTTGTGTGGCAGGATTGGTTTTGGTAGAAACCCCAGGATCAGAGATGCACACATACAATACATTGCGTTTGTCATCGGCTTTTAAACCTACAGTCGAAACCAAATCGGCATCATCCACAAAGGCTGTATAATTGCCCTTGGCATCTACTTTACCAATTTTGCCATAATGCAACGAACTTACATAATAGCTGTTGTTTTTGGCACTAAATGCCACACCTTCGGGATACAATTCGCTGGAATTGAACACTATATTTTGCGAAAACGATATGCTGCTCATCAGCATAGAAACGGAAATGAATACTAACTTTTTCATGATTTTTTTATTTTTTAATGGTTTGAAAAAACTATTGGAAAGTTATAAACTTTCCAATAGTTGATTTTTTTTGGAGAATAATATTTATTTAATCGAATTTAAAACATTCAAAACTGCTTCGCCTACACTATATGCCGAAGCTGGATTTTGCCCTGTTACCACACGTTGGTCGGTGGTTACGTGTTGTTGCCAAAGTCCGGATTTTTCAAATTTTGCACCACGTTCTATCAGTTTTGTTTCGAGCATAAAAGGTACTACTTTTTCTAAACCTACGGCAATTTCTTCTTCGTTGGTAAAAGCGTTTATTTTCTTACCATCAACCAAATATTTACCATTGCTCAATTTGATATTTACAAGACCTGCTGGCCCATGGCATACGGCACTTACTACACCATTGTTTTCGTAAATTTTGGTAGCAATACTAGCAAGTTCTGCGTTATCTGCAAAATCCCACATGGTGCCATGCCCACCCGCGTAAAGTATGGCTGAGTAGTCTTCTGCTTTTACTTCGCTTGGTTTTAGGGTATTCTCTACTTTAGTTCGATATTTTGCATCGTCCCAAAACTTTTTGTTGATGGGGTCGTTCAAATTAAAACCATCTACGGGAGCTTTTCCACCTTTGGGGCTTACAAAATCTATTTCATAACCTGCTTGGTGCAACACATCACAAGGGTGCGAAACTTCGGCTAAATAATAGCCTGTTGGTTGCCCTGTATTTCCTTTTTTGTCGTGGCTCGTAACCACAAATAATACTTTTTTCATTTTTTTTGTTTTTAAAGATTGTGCAGTTGCTTGATTGTTAGCAGAAAATAGGGCGCAACCTGCGATAGCCATAATTCCTGATGTGATTGATAAAACTGTCTTTTTCATTTTTGTGATTGTTTAAATTTTACAATACAAATGTCAGAACAATCAAAAAATTGGCACAGGAACTAAATCACAAGTTTGGTGTGATGTATGTCACACTTAGGAATAAAAACGGCTCAGAGTTTCTCTGAAAACACTAAAGTAAGAGGATGTTAAACAAGAATATAAAAAATAGGTTAGCAGAAGTTGCTAATAAAATTCTTTAAAAGGGGACGATATAGAAAAAATACTACGTTAAAAGAGGGGAATATTTTATTTTGAAATTTCAATAATGATCTCTACAAGAATAAATGCAGATTTTGGATTTTAACGCTTGTTAAAGAGTTTGCAAAAATTCTTCAAATAATATAACTTTCTTGAATTTTTGTTTTCTTAACCCTTCGTACAAAAGTTTATCTCTTGTCAAAAGCGGTAAATTTAATTGCATCGCTAAGGCTACATAAGTCATGTCTTTCAAGTCTATTTTTTTAAGTAATTTTTCAGACTTTTCAATACCTTCTAAGCTCAGTATATAATTGGGTAAAATGGTAATTTGAGAAAATACGTAGTAACTCCATTTCAAAAAATCAACTTCTGTCATTTTC
Organism: Cytophagales bacterium; assembly: GCA_013297755.1. Classification (GTDB taxonomy): domain Bacteria; phylum Bacteroidota; class Bacteroidia; order Cytophagales; family UBA9547; genus REAG01. The sequence goes on along the minus strand of JAAFIH010000044.1, from coordinate 10,128 downwards.
GTTTTACTTTTTAAAACTTCTTTGTGCTTTTCAAGTTCTACCAAAACGAAATCGGGAAGTATAAAGTTGTAGTAAGTCAAAAGTGGTTTATAGCTTGCTTTTCCACTAATCAAGATACTCATTAATATATTTGCATCAATAACGAAGTTCATTACTTTTGAGTAACATATTTGTATTTTTCTTGTTGCCAAGCCAAATTTCTCGACATTTGCCACTCTTTGTCATTTTCCAGGTCGATAGCTTTTATATCTTTCAGTACATCTTGTGCAGAAAGTTTAAGGAGCGTTTTTTGCATAAATTCTTGCAAATAAAGTTCAATTTGTTTGTGTCCCACAGTTTGTACAAAACTTTCTTCTAATTGTATTTTAAATTCTACCATTTTATTACGAGTTAAATTTTATATGAAGTAACTGATTTTGTTGTTGTTTGTTCAAAGGCTCGGGTTTACCAATGCCACCAAAAGGGTCTCTTTGCGTTTCTTCTACTAATCGGATAATTCTTGCATAAATTTTCTTGTCTATTTTAAGCCATTCTTGAAATTCAGAAAACGATTGGTCATGAAATTCAATATGTCTCATAAATTTCCAAAATTTTTTGAAAACTCATTATACTCAAATCTTACTATTGAATTTCCGTTTTGAAAATCTTTTTCAAGGGCTTTAATTTTCTTTACTAAAGCTGCAGGCTCATTTAAAGCATTTTTCTTTGCCTCAATTTTAAGCGTAATATTTTCTGATTGGAAAGTATGTATGATGGATTCCAAAATTTCGGCTGTAAGCTCTGATTTTGAAAATTTGTATGTTGCTACCATATCTTAAATATTTTTTACAAAAGTAATCATTAAACTTAAATTTGTTTTAATAAATCAGCGAAAGCGATTTTAAAATATAATTTTCTAGCCCTATTTTATTAGTGATATGAAAAATGAAGTGAAAGTTTTAGTTAGTCGTTGAGCCTGTTTTGAAAATCCATACTTTCGTGTAAAATCCTTGTTATTTCTATGGGTTTATCAAAATATTTTCGATAAAAAATAATGTGTCGATTGGTTTTCAGTCCAAACAATGCTGCATTAGTACCAAAATAATTTTTTCCTAAACTAGGATTTTCTCCAATTAATCGGCAAGTGTCAATTAATAAAGCATGATATTTATCTGCTTGTTCTTCGGACCATTTTTCAACAGTATACTCCCATATATCTCCCAAATCTTCAACAGCTTTGTTTGTTAGATGATAACTAGCCATTGTTTTTTCTTTTGGCTTTTATTTCTTGAAGATGCTTTTCTGGATTAAAATCGTGTGCAATACCACTATCAATTCCCTCTTGTATTGCCGCTTTTAGGGCTATAATTTTGCTTTCTTCATCGTCTAAAAGCCTAAGTCCTGCCCTTACTACTTCACTTACGTTTTTATAACGACCTGCCGAAACTTGATTGCTTACAAAATTGTCAAAATAATTGCCAAGAGAAATCGATGTGTTTTTCATTTTCTATGAATTTTTATCAAAGTTACCCAAAATTGGTAAATCTAAAAAAGTATTTTTAAAATATTAGGCTTTGCATATTTTAATATAATCTCGAATATTTTTAAAGATTATAGTTAGTCGTTCAGCCTGTTTTGAAAATCCATACTTTCGTGTAAAATCCTGATAATTTCTATCGCTACTTCAGAAATAATATGATAAAATATGATGTGTTTACCTGTTTTTAATCCAAACAAGCTATTACTTATGCCATCATATTTTTTTCCTAATTCTGGGTTTTCTCCAATTTGTACGCAAGCAAACTCCAAAGTTGCATAGTATTTATCTGCTTGTTTTTCAGACCATTCTTCAAAGGTATATGCCCAAATATCGTTTAAGTCATCAATAGCTTCTTGTCGTAAAATAACTTTAGCCATTTTTTCTTTTTTCGGCTTTTAGTTTTTTTAAATTTTCTTCAAAATCGAAATTTTCAATGAGTGGACTATTCAACCCCTCTTGTATTGCCGCTTTCAGAGCACTAATTTTACTTTCTTCATCGTCTAAAAGCCTGAGTCCTGCCCTTACTACTTCACTTACGTTTTTATAACGACCTGCCGAAACTTGATTGATTACAAAATTGTCAAAATAATTGCCAAGAGAAATCGATGTGTTTTTCATTTTCTTTGAAATTTTATCAAAGTTACCCAAAATTGGTAAATCTAAAAAAGTATTTTTGAAATATTAAAATAAAATAACCCTGATTTTTTTAAGAATAAAAACGACTCAAAGTTTCTCTCGAAACACCAAGATAAGCGGCTATTAAAGTTTTGGGAACTCGTTGAAACAAAGCTGGGTATTGTAATAATAATTGTTCGTAACGCTCTTTGGCATTGCTATTTAGCATAGATAAAATTCTGCGTTGTAAAGCCACATAACCCATATTAGATTTTCGTCTAAAAAAATGTTCTATTTTATGTAAGTCGGCACAAAGTTTATCACGGTTTTGGAGCGATAAGCAATAAAGCTCCACATCTTCAATACAATCAATGTTTAGCGTTGCTTTGGTATGGTTAAAATAGGCTTGATAATCCGTTACCCACCAATCTTCCATGGCAAACTGCATAATATATTCCTTTCCTTCGCTATCCACATGATAGGCTTTCAAAAGTCCTTTTAGTACAAAATAATCGTTGCTTACATTATCGCCTTCTTGAACGAGAAATTGATGTTTTTTGAGTTTTTTGGTCGTAAAATGCGAAAGAATATAGTCAAACTCTTGGTCTGTAAGTGGGGTTATTTTTTCAAAATGTTGGCGAAGTTCTATGCTCATTTTTCAAAGTTAATTTCGTTAATTTGTTGTCTGCTTGATTTCTATTTAGTTTGCACCTATCTTGCAAATATACATAATATATAAAGTCTATTATATATATACAAGATTTAATTAACTTCTTGATTTGAGAAAATCAGAAAAGGACCTTTTAAAAAATAAATTTGTAAATATTTTAATGACATAATTTAATGATATATTTGTAAAACAAAAACGCAATCAATGAAAAATTTTACTTATTTACTATTTTTATTACCTTTTTTATGCACTAGTCAATACACAAAAATCAAATACGATTCATCAAATGTAGTGGCTTCAGAAGGATTAATCGAGAAAAATAAAAAACAAGGAGTTTGGAAAAATTACTATATAAATGGGAAATTGAAAAACGAATATTCTTACCTCAATGGCATTGCTTTTGGTACCTGGAAAGATTTTTACGAAAGTGGTGCAATACAACAAATTTGTTTTTATAAAAACGATAAACTACATGATACCCTCACAGAATATTATCCAAATACTAAAAAAAAACTCATTTGTGTTTACGAAGACAGCCTTCTTCATGGGCCATTCGTGGAGTTTTATCCAACAGGATTACTAAAATCAGAAAAAAACTATCGTAAAAATATATTGCATGGAGTGGCCAAATTGTATCATACAAACGGAAAATTAAAAACAATTTCTTACTTTGACAATGGTAAGGAAACTGGAATTTGGAAAGAATTTACGGCCAAAGGCAAACTAAAACAAGAAGGAAATTTTATAGATGGTGTCGAAACTGGAAATTGGGCTTCTTATTACGAAAATGGAAACAAGATTTCGGAACGAACTTACCTCAATGGAAAACTACATGGCGAAGTCAAATTTTATTATGCCAACAACCAACTTAGGCAACTTGAAGTAAGAGAAAATGGAAAATTGATAAGAATAAGCGATTACTACGACATAAAAGGAAAAATATTACCAAGAGGCACTCTTTCAGAAGGCAATGGTACTCGACTATTATACTATGTTGATGGAAATAAATATATCGAATATTATTACAAAAATGGCTTAGTAGACTCTATTGAAAAAGCCTATTACAAAAATGGAAACTTACTATATACCAAGCAAAATAAAAATGGACTTCAAAACGGAAAAGCTATATTTTATTACGAAAATAAAAACAAAAGAGAAGAAGTTGATTTTATAAACGACTTAGAATCAGGTAGTTATATTGAATATCATTCCAATGGAATTGTCAAAAGAAAAGGATTTTATAAAAGTGGAGAAGAAGATAGTCTTTGGTCTGAATTTTATGACAATGGTCAGTTGATGACTCAAGGAAAATACAACATGGGTAAGAAAACAGGCGATTGGTATGAGTTTTATTCCAATGGAACGCCCTCTTCTTTGGGAGCTTATCTCAATGGATTAGAACATGGCAAATGGACAGAATTTTATGACGACAGCACCATATCATCTCAAGGAAATTTCATGAATGGAAAAAAAAATGGGCGTTGGGTTGGCTATCATTTAACCAAAAAAATAGCCATGGAGGGCGATTTTGTTGATGGCCTCGAAAATGGATATTGGAAAATGTATCATTATAATGGAAATTTAAAGTATGAAGGCCTCTACACTTATGGCATGGCTCAAAATGAATGGAAAGAATACGATTTTGAAGGCAAACTTACTTCCATTGGATTGTACGAAAATGGCCTTCAACATGGCATTTGGGTAGATTTTTGGCCCAATGGCGACACTACTCAAAAAGAAATCTGGCAAATGGGAAAATTAATGCAAATATCCGATTTTTATCTATCAAATAAAAAGAAAGCCAATAAAGGCAACTTTAAGAATGGTTCTGGCAATAGAATTACTTACTTTCAAAATGGAAATATAGCTGCTTCAGGTAATTTCAAAAATGGATTGGCCATTGGAATCTGGAAATATTACTTCGACAACGGCCTATTATCATCTACTGGCTCGTTGGTAGAGGGCAAAAAAGATGGCTATTGGTATTATTATCAAAAAAATGGAAAAATGGAGGCTGAAGGTTTTTATGAAAACGATGCTACTGTTGGCAAATGGTATTTTTATGATGATAATGGCAAAATAAAAGATTTCAAAGATTTTGATACTGAAGACTAAATTTTCTAATAATGAATGATAATATTACTTCTATTTTTTTTGATATATTAAAGCAAAATCAAAAAAAAGAAAAATTTGATACCTTTGAAGAAGTATTAACAAATCTTACTCTTAATTTTGAGGTAAATACATTTTTTTTTACATTTTCTAGTGCCTTTCAATTTATCGAAAAAAAAAAAATCAATATTACGCAAAATCAAATAGAAAATTTTAAAAAATTATTTCCAAATGACTCAATCACACATTGGGATTCTTTGACATTGGCAAGGATAATATTGCTTTTATATATTCCAAAAGATAATTTTGAGTCATTTTATAAGACTTTCAATATGCTTTTTGATACAGCAGATAGCCAAGAACAGATAGCACTTTATTCTAGCTTTTCTTACTTACCATTCAAAGAAAAACTTGCTTCAAAATTTGCTCTGGGCATATCTACAAATATCAGTTTAGTTTTTGATGCTTTGGCATTCAATAATTCTTTTCCAGTAAATTATTTATCAGAAAATGCTTGGAATCAATTAGTAATAAAAACAATATTTAATGACAAAAATAGTACACAAATCATTGGTCTTAAAACAAGAATTAATCCAGAACTCAAAAGAATGGTTTTAGATTTGCAACAAGAGAGAAAAGCTGCCAATAGACCAATAAAAAGCGATATTTCTATTTTTTTAAATCATTAGTAATAAAATCAAAGAATAAGGAATTAAATAATTTGGTTTTTTTTAATTATTTTAGATATTTGCAAAATATGCCCTTAAAACCTAATCCTTTGCAAATTTTTAAAACTTATTTTCCACCAAATGCGGTAGAATACTGTGTTTATTTATGGAAAACGTATAATTTTAGTTTCAAAATTTCTAAGAAAAGACAATCTAAATTGGGCGATTATCGTTATACTTTTTCTAGTCAGTCGCATGCCATCACTGTCAATGCAAACCTCAATGCTTATGCTTTTTTGGTTACTTATATTCACGAGGTTGCTCACCTAACCACACAATTAAAACATGGTAGCAAACCAGAACCCCATGGAATAGAATGGAAACATGAATTTAATATTTTGGCTAAACCTATACTCAACGAACAAGTTTTTCCGACCAATGTTTTGCGTGTATTTTCTGCATATCTTACCAATCCTAAGGCCTCTTCTTGTGCTGATATTAATTTAGTAAAAGCCCTTCAGATGCACGATGAGCCAGATAATACTATGCTTTTGGCCAATCTAAGCGTTGGCGAAATGTTTATATTACAAGATAAAAAATTTAGAAAAGATAAAGTAAATCGCTCAAGATCGATTTGTACTGATGTCATTAATAACAAAAGATATTTTGTGTCAAATGCAGCAAAAGTAATCCATGTTTAGTCATATTTTATTGCTAACTTTCATTAAATTTAATAATATTCAAGACTATTTATTTCAAACTGAAAAATTATAATTACAATCCTATATTTTTTTCTCCCAATTGGGGAGAAATTAAAAGAGGGTTTTAAAATAAGGGAACTTCTAAAAACCTCAATTCCTTTGAAGCCCTCCCACTTGGATTCTGTGGCATCGAAACAGAAATTGGTTTGGGTGGGGTTTTTAAAAATATATTTGGGGTTTTTAGAAGTTCCCATAAAAATGTAATATTTGTTTTTAGGTTCTTTTTATTACATTTATCATAAAATTGAAAAACACTAATCCCAAAAATCAAATTTAAAATTTGAAACTACCAATAACAGTAATAATTCTTACTTTTAACGAACAAAAAAATATAGTTGATTGTATCGAAAGCATACTGCCTCATTTCAATCAAATATTAGTTGTAGATTCATTTTCTACTGATAAAACACTTTCTATTTTAGATAAATATGGAATAAAATACCTACAAAATCCTTTTACAAACTACGCCCAACAAAGAAATTGGGCTTTTGCATTACCTGATATAGCAAATGAATGGATTTTGAATATGGATGCAGACCACAGGGCTACGCCAGAACTGATTTTAGACCTCAAAAATCAATTTTCGACATCTATTCCTCAAGATTTGAATGGTTTTTTGGTCTCTCGTAAAACAATTTTCTTGGGAAAATGGATTAAATATGGAGGACACTATCCCACTTATCATGCCATTATTTTTAGAAAAAATAAAGGTTTTTGTGAACCCAAAAATTATGATCAGCATTTTGTAATAGAGGGCAAAACAATGGCTTTGCAATCTGATATGATAGATATTATTACTGATTCGCTTGATACTTTTATTGCTCGACACAACCATTGGGCAAAGTTGGAGGCACAAGAAATCATCAATGAAAACCTTGATAGTAAGAATTTAATAAAACCTAATAAAAATGGAAATCCAATAGAGCAACGCAGATATATGAAAATGAAATATTACACATATCCCATTTTCTTACGCAGTTTTATTTATTTTATATATAGATATTTTTTTAAAATGGGTTTTCGTGATGGTAAAATTGGCTTAATTTTTCATGGTCTTCAATGTTTATGGTTTAGGTTTTTGGTTGATGCCAAAATTTATGAATTAAAAATACATGCAAAATCTAAAACTATATAACAACGATTGGTATAATACTGGGGCTGGTTTTGTCAAAAGAACGCTTTGGTATTATATAAATGTACTTATTTTTAATCATGGATTGTTTCCGTTTAATGGATTAAAGATTAAAATATTACGAATTTTTGGTGCTAAAATAGGTCAGTCTGTCATAATAAAACCATCTGTGAACATTAAATATCCGTGGTTTTTGCATATCGGCAACGATACCTGGATAGGCGAAAAAGTATGGATTGACAACTTAATAGAGGTAAGAATTGGCAATAATTGTTGCATTTCTCAAGGTGCCATGTTGCTTACTGGCAACCACAATTTCAAATCCGAAAACTTTGATTTAATTACTAAATCTATCATCATAGAAGACCATGTATGGATAGGTGCAAAAGCCTTGGTAGGTCCTGGCGTGATATGTGCTCAAAATTCAATTTTATCTATGGCAAGTGTTGCATCAAAAGACCTAGAAAAAAATACCATTTATAGAGGCAATCCAGCCATAAAAGTTGGCATCCGCCCGTAGGAATACGCCTTTTGGCGTGTTCTGAACAATAAATCGAACACGTCCGTAGAAACACGCCTTTTGGCATGTTCTGAATAATAAATCGAACACGCCAAAAGGCGTGTTCCTACACAATCGAACAGGAAAAACCATCTTACAGCCCTGTTAAAACCTTAATTTTAAAAAGAATTTGGCTTTATAAATTTAATTTTTAGTAATAAACCATCAATTAAGATTACTATGTAATTTGGTGAGTTGTTCCAAAAAATCTAATCTAACTTGTTTAGCGTAAGGATTGTCGTTTTGGATGGCCAAAAACAAATCAAAGGAATCGCCACCCAATAGTCTTTTTATTTCTAAAAGTGCTTTAAAAGCATCAGTTTTTTGGTCGGTTTCTGGTATAACTAATTCTGATAAAGCCCTAGCTATAAAGTGGGTAAGTGCCTGAACGTAAGCCATTTGCAAATCATGTTCTTTGGGTGTTTTTAACATTACTTGTAATTTCAATTTATTTGAAAAAAAATCAATAATCTTATCTAATTGGGTTGTACGAACAGGGCACACTACTATTCGTTTATTTTCAATTCCATCTTTTCCGCTTTGTGGGCCAAAAAGGGGGTGTGTAGCTACTATTTGGCAACTTTTGGGTAAATATTTTTCTAAAATTTCGACAGGTTTTAGCTTGACCGAAGCCACATCCAAAACTAAAGCATTGGGATTGATATCAATTTGATGTATTTTTAATAAATCTTCAAAAAAAGAAACACTCGTTGATAGTACAATAATATCCTTGCTAAGAGCCTCAACCAATGTTACAGACGAAACGCCCATTTCTTGTGCTATTGCTTGTTTATCAGAACGATTCCAAACTGAAATATTTTCAAAAAATGGCTTGAGGTGTGGCACAAAAAATTGAGAAAAAGGACCAAATCCTATAATTGCTATCGATTTTGTAGTGATAAAATCCATTTTTGAATATTTTTATCTTAGTCTTAAATGTGCACAAAGATACTATTTTGAATTTAAAACTATTGTATTTAAGGATTTTAAAATCAATGTCGTTTAGTTACGAATTAGAAATTCATTCAACTTTGGAGAATGACTAAGATAGAGGTACTAAAAATTGATTATGTGAACGACATTATATTATATTTATCGTTTACTTAACAGTCATTTTAACTTTCTCTTTTGGAGAAAGACTAAGATAAAGGCAATAAAAAATGATTAAGTAAACCACATTATATTATATTTATTAAAAAAAATAAAAAAATAATTGTTGATGTTAATAATTTTTTATACTTTTGCAATCCTTTTAAAGAAATTAGATAAATGGCAAATCATAAATCATCCATCAAAAGAATACGCTCTAACGAAGCAAAACGCCTTAGAAACAGATACCAACTGAAAACTACTCGTACTTTCATTAAAAGATTGAAAGCTGCCGAGTCTAAAAAAGACGCTCAAACATTGTTTATTCAAGTATCTTCTATGCTTGATAAATTAGCAAAGAAAAATATTGTGCATTGGAAAAATGCTGCAAACCATAAATCAAAATTAGCAAAATTTGTAAATAAAATTGCTGCTTAATTTTATTTTAGTTTTTAATATCAAATCCCAAAGCAATTTGGGATTTTTTGTTTTATAGATGCTTAAAAAAAAATTAAACATTTTTGATAAATAGAATTTCATTCATTTAATCCTGCAGGGATGCAGTATCAACAACATGGCAAAATACGAAGGAAACCGAAAAGAGTCTGGTGGTTCGACAAGAGGCTCTAGTTTTGGCAAAAAAGAATACTCTGGTACTGGTAGTAAGTTCAAAAAAGAAGGTTTTTCAGACAGACCAAAACGTGATTTTAAATCATCTGGCGGATTTGGCGGTGGCAGTAGCAGCGAGGGCAGATTCAAAAAACCTTACGAAAACAGAGGAGATGCATCTGATAGACCCAAACGTGATTTTAAATCATCAGGCGGATTTGGCGGTGGCAGCAGTAGCGAGGGCAGATTCAAAAAACCTTACGAAAACAGAGGCGATTCATCTGACAGACCCAAACGTGATTTTAAATCATCTGGCGGATTTGGCGGTGGCAGCAGCAGCGAGGGCAGATTCAAAAAACCTTACGAAAACAGAGGCGATTCATCTGATAGGCCC
>JAAFIH010000043.1 GCA_013297755.1 Cytophagales bacterium | reverse complement strand
CTGATAAGGTAGACCCAATCAGATAGTCTGTGTAGGTATCTAACAATAATTCTCTATTTTTCACAGTTTTTTATTAAAATTAGAAATTAATATCCAATAAATTAATATTTTTGCGTAACATCAGTTACGTAATTAATGTTTGAGTTTGTTTTTAAAAGTTATCAAAAGCAAAAATGATTGTAAGAATACTAGTTTATCTAAATACCTTTAGAGGTAGAACTGCACTATTAGTTTGTAGTTTTTTATTTATTTTATTACTATTTTGCTCTTACGTATATGTGAAGAGTAATTTGATAAGTAAACAATTCGATTTATACAAAAACAGGTGGCATCCTTTACAAATAAACTTTTTTACGACAGCATCATCACTTACAATGATACAATCTAGTATTTTGGAAGCACTCCATAACGGAAAAGTAGATAGTAAGTTTATTATTTTCAATGATTCAAATGATGTAAGTGGTTTGAATAAAAATTTTATGAACCCACTTGATTCTATGCAAGTAGATTTTGATTACAAAACGCCAATAAATCAATTCAAAAAAATTTTAAAACAAGCCCATCAAGTTAAAATTAAGGTTTATAATCGTATAAATTATTTAAAATCAAAAGACCCAGCACTGATCCAATCAGATAGCCTATTAAACATAGTTTATTTTGACGAAATGAAAACCTTGACACTATCATTTTGGGTGGATTTTTTTGACAAATTAGTGTATCCAATCGGATATGGAGCCGAAAATGTAGCCAAAAATTTAAGAGAAGAATTATATTATTTGGTTTTTACAATAGTAGTTTTTTCGATAGTTATGGCTTTGCTATACATATATCTATGGCGAGTTTTTGTAAAATCAATCAAAAATTCTATGCGAAAACCAGTTGTAGTCCTCGAAAAACTGGCCGAAGGCGAATTAACAGTCGAAAATGATAATTCTAAAAACGAACTCACAGCCATCATTAATGCTTCAAACAAATTGGTAATAAACTTGAAAAAAGCTACTGATTTTTCGCTTGAAATAGGTAAAGGAAACTTTGATTTTGAATACCAACCAATAGGAAATAAAGATGTGCTTGGCAATGCACTTTTGGTTATGAGAAACGAGTTGAAGTTGTATGCAGAGAAAGAAAATGAAACCAATTGGAGTAATGTGGGCTACGCTAAATTCTCTGAAATTTTGCATAACTCAGAGTATAATTTAGAAGAATTAAGTAATATAATTTTAAAAAATATAGTAAAATATCTTAATGCGAATCAAGCTGGTATGTTTGTGTACGACCAAGATTCAGATACATTAAAAATGACAGCATGCTATGCTTATGATCGAAAAAAATATGCCGAAAAAATACTCGCTAAAGGGCAAGGGCTGGTAGGACAATGTTTTTTTGATTCTAAAACAACCTATCTCTCAGATGTTCCTCAAAATTATATTGAAATTACTTCTGGGTTGGGTAGTGCTACCCCATCTGTTTTGTTGCTTGTTCCTATAAAATCAAATCAGTTTACTTTTGGTGTAATAGAAATTGCTTCATTTAATCATTTTAAGCCTCATGAAATAGCTTTTGTAGAAAAAGTTTGTGAAAGCATAGCTACTGTAATAAATACAATAAATAAAAATCAATACAATAAAAAATTACTCGATGAGTCTAATTTAGTAACAGAAAATATTAAGTTTTATGAAGAAAACATGAGACAAAATTTAGACGAATTAAACCATACCCAAGAGATGCTACTTCAAAAAGAGGTTCAATATAATGAAGAGATCAAAAATCTAAAGAACAAAATTATTGAACTTGAAACTAGATTAGAAAAATTAAATTAAAAGGTATCTTATCACTCATTTGTATTTCCATTTTTGCATTTTTAAAGTAACTGCTTTTAAATAAATCAAAAAAAATATTTTTTAATTTTCAACCGTTTTGTATAAAATATCGTAAATGTGTGTAAGAAATTTATTTTGATATGGAAGCATACATAGTAGCAGGATTGAGATCAGCAGTGGCTAAAGCACCTCGAGGAGGTTTTAGATTTACAAGACCAGATGACTTAGCAGCTGAAGTAATAAAAGCTCTCTTGGCTTCTATTCCTCAACTAGATCCCAAAAAAATCGATGATTTAATCGTAGGTAATGCAGTACCAGAGGCAGAAGCTGGTATGCAAATGGGTAAAATGATTGCTTTGCTTTGCTTACCACAAAATGTTCCTGGTATGACAGTAAATAGATATTGTGGCTCTGGAATGGAGACAATAGCTTTGGCTAGTTACAAAATAAAAGCTGGAATGGCCGATTGTATTATTGCTGGTGGAGTAGAATCTATGAGTATGGTGCCATTTACAGGTTGGAAATTGGCTCTAAACTATGAAATTGCAAAAAATAACTCTGAATATTACTCAAGTATGGGAGCTACAGCAGAAGCTGTCGCCAAAGACTACCATATAACTAGATTAGAACAAGATTTATTTTCAGTTCGTTCTCATCAAAGAGCATCTGCAGCTATTAAATCTGGTTTATTCAAAAATGAAATTGTACCTATTCAAGTAAATGAAACTTATGTTGATGAAGCTGGAAAGAAAAAAAACAAACAATATATAGTGGACACAGACGAGGGACCACGTGCAGATACAAACATAGAAGCTCTGACTAAATTGAAGCCTGTTTTTGCTGCCAATGGATGTATAACAGCTGGCAATTCATCTCAAACCTCTGATGGAGCTGCTTTTGTGATGGTAATGTCAGAAAAAATGATAAAAGAATTAAATCTTACTCCAATAGCTCGATTAGTATCCAATGCAACCGTAGGTGTAGACCCAAGAATTATGGGCATAGGGCCAGTTGAGGCCATACCACTGGCCTTAAAAAAAGCAGGGTTAAAACAATCTGATATTGGTCTATTTGAAATTAACGAAGCATTTGCATCTCAATCTTTGGCTGTATGCAAAACTTTAGAATTAGACCAAGATATAGTAAACGTAAATGGTGGTGCCATTGCTTTGGGCCATCCACTGGGATGTAGTGGTACTAAACTATCAATACAGTTATTCAACGAAATGAAACGAAAAAAAGCAAAATATGGCATAGTATCTGCATGTATTGGAGGTGGACAAGGTATTGCGAATGTATATGAAGTTTTTTAGTATTAATTTCGAAATTATTTCATAAAAACTATTTAATTTAGGTAATTTTAATAGATAAATTATTGAAAATGAACTATAAATGTTATATAAAATATTCTAAATAGTCAAAATTTATGTATCCATTCAAAAAGTAAACTTCAAAACTGAATATTTATATTGAAAATACCATTTTAATGAAAGAGTTGTTTTTTTTTATAAATAATTAAAACGATTCACTATAATTGTAAGGTTAAAAAGACTTATAAAAATGTCAGAAATAAAACATATTCCATTACACGAAACTCACATAGCCTTAGGTGGCAAAATTGTACCTTTTGCAGGCTTTAATATGCCTGTAAGATACTCATCTGATATGGACGAACACCATGCCGTACGCCAATCTGTAGGTGTTTTTGATGTTTCTCACATGGGCGAATTTATTATTTCTGGTCCAGGGTCTTTAGATTTGTTGCAATGGGTTACCTCAAACGATGTTTCTAAACTAACCAATGGCAAAATTCAATACTCGTGTTTGCCCAATGGCAAAGGTGGTATTGTAGACGATTTGCTGGTTTACAAATTAGATGACAACAAATATTTTTTGGTTGTAAACGCCTCTAATATAGAAAAAGACTGGCAATGGATTTCAAAAAATAATACCTTTGGAGCTCAAATGCAAAACATTTCAGACGAACTGTGTTTGTTTGCAATACAGGGGCCAAATGCTACCAAAGTATTGCAAAAACTTACTACAACCAACCTGAGTAATATTGCTTATTATAATTTTGACATAGGGACACTTGCTACTATTCCAAATATTATTTTATCGAATACTGGATATACAGGAGCTGGTGGATTTGAAGTTTATATTCCTAACAAATATGCAAAAATGGTTTGGGATGCCATATTAGAAGCTGGCAAAGAATTTGACATAAAACCCATTGGACTTGGTGCCAGAGACACTCTAAGACTAGAAAAAGGTTTTTGCCTGTATGGCAATGATATAGACGACACCACCTCACCCATAGAAGCAGGGCTTAGTTGGATAACAAAATTCAGTAAGAAATTTATTGATTATGAAGTACTAGAACTACAAAAAAAAGTTGGAGTTTCTCAAAAATTGGTTGGCTTCAAAATGATAGAAAGAGGTATTCCTAGAGGCCACTACCCTATTTGTGATATAAATGGTTTGGAAATAGGCCATGTTACTTCTGGCACTCAATCGCCAACACTTGGTTATGGTATAGGTATGGGCTATGTCAATGTGGATTTTGCAGCTGTAGAAACAGCCATTTTTATCAAAATAAGAGAAAAACTGGTAGAAGCCCAAATCGTAAAACTTCCTTTTTTGTAAGTTTATTTATTACTAAAATTATGAATCATTCTATCTAATTTAAGCAAATCAAAGGCTATTAAGGATGGATTTTGACCTAACAAATTCTTATAAATCACAGGTTTAGTAATTTTATAAATTATTTTAAATAAAAATACTAATCGCCATGTTTTTAATTTAAAATAAGTTTTATACAGATTTGTTTCTGTACCAATATTTTCATTAAGTATCAATTTACACAAATTATCTACACCAGTGATGGTTTTTTCTATAAAGCTCTGATTAGTATTAAGCCCTAAGTGATACACAGGATTATTGATATGAACGATTGGAATATTATTGTTTTTGAGTTCAATTCCAAATTTTGTATCTTCGTGGCCGTATCCAATTATTTTTTCGTCAAATAAAACAGTAAGAAAAATACCTTTTGAAATTACGAAATTATAAGTTATGAAACTTTGATATGGTCTTAAACGTCTATTTTCGACCGTTTTTTGTTCTTTAAACTTGCCAGCTTTCCAGTGTAATAGATAAACTTTATTTTCTGGAGGAATTTCATTATACATATTTCCACCATAGATAACTTTATTACATTTTAAATTAGGCTCATAATTTCTTAAATAATTTTCATCCAAAGGCATTACATCGCAATCTAAAAAAAGCAAATACGAATAATTGGCATAGCTAGCAAGTAAATTTCGTATTTTACTGCGTCCAATATTTTGGGTTAATTTGATATATCTAATTTTAGTGCTATTATTACTAAAATCGATAGGAGTAGTGGAGCAATCGTCAATAATAATAATCTCAAAATCAATGCTTGTATTGTTGTTTAATAATTGATTGACTAATGGATTAATATCAAAATTAAAAACTGGTATAAGTATAGAAATGCCATATTTTAATGATTCTTGGGCATTATCCTGCATTTTCTTCGCCTTTGAAAATATTGATTACTGTAACAAAAATAATTTTAACATCGAGTAAGAAATTCCAGTTTTCAATATAAAAAATATCCATTTTTACACGTCCTTGCATCTTTGATGGATCGGTGGTTTCGCCCCTAAATCCTTTGATTTGAGCCAAACCAGTAATGCCTGGTTTCACAAAATGCCTTACCATATATTTGCTTATTACCCTTGAGTACTCTTCAGTATGCTTGAGCATGTGAGGTCGAGGGCCTACAATACTCATATTTCCAATCCAAACATTAAAAAATTGAGGAAATTCATCTAAACTTGTTTTTCGTATAATCTTACCAATAGGTGTTATTCTACTATCACCTTTTTTGGCTTGTTGTTTGTCAGATGCTGTATTTTGATACATACTTCTAAACTTGTAGCACCAAAAATCGTTACCATCCTTACCAGTTCTTTTTTGCCTGAAAAATATTGGTCCTTTGGATGTAATTTTGATAATAAAAGCTAATATCGGAAAAAGCCAACTTATGATAGTAACTATAACAAAACTCGAAAAAAGCACATCAAAAGCCCTTTTTGTGGCTCTATTGAAAATATCGTCTAATGGCAAATTACGAAAGGACAAAATAGGTATACCTTCGTAGAGTTCAACAAAATAATTTTTGTTTGTTACCCTTCGCAAATCGGGCATAATTCGTAATCTGATTACATTATCGTCTGCAAAATCGATTAATTGATCTATGTTTACATCCATAGCATCTGGTACAGACACAAAAATTTCGTCTATTCTTATATTTTCGGTAATAGATTGTAAATCATCTGTTTTTCCAATGATATCATTGCTATCAACTTGCTTATCAGTAAGAAATCCTAAAAAGCGAAAACCATATTCTGGGTATTTTATAAAAAAATTGGACAATTCGAGTGCTGATTCGCCATAGCCAACTACAAGTACGTTTCTGAACTTAAACCACTGTTTTCTGTAAAATTTCAAAAAGTAATAAAACGATAGTTTCCACGACAACATGATGATAAATAAAATCATGTAGCTATACCCCAAGTGCAATCTCGAAAAGTAAAAACCTTTGAGATAAACCCAATAAACGGATAGCATGACTATGTGCAGAATGATGAGTTTCAAAAAAATGGCCAAAGTGTGTTCTACTCCTTTTTGAGGCTTGAAACCAAAAGTTCCCAAGTAGTTTCCAGCAATAAACCAAATGGCATTGAAATAAATAATAAATCCAAAATAGCTATTGTCGGCAAACAAGTTTAGGTCTCCCCATTTGAGAAAATATCCCCAAAAAAAGGCAGTATTTAGTAAAAAAAAATCTACTAAAAGATGTAGTTGTTTAGAATATTTTGCCTGAGAAATTGCCATAATTAAACTTAGTGCAAGATAGTATTTTTTAAAATAAATTGGAATTTATTTTTAAATATTTATTACATGTTGCCACAAAACTATACCTACGCTAACCGAAATATTAAGCGAATGTTTGGTGCCAAACTGTGGAATCTCAAGGGCAAAATCACCATGCTCTAATAGCGAATCTGTTATGCCATCTACCTCATTTCCAAAGATATAAGCATATTTTTTGGATTTATCAGGTCTATGATTTTGAAGCAGTACTGACGGATTTATTTGTTCAATTATTACTATTATATAGCCTAGATTTTTTAGATATAAAATGCAATCATCCACACTATCATAGTACTGCCAAGCTACGCTATCCTCTGCACCAAGAGCGGTTTTGTGCAATTCTCGGTTGGGGGGAGTACCAGAAATGCCTGTTAAAAATAATTTTTCGGCTCCAAGAGCATCACAAGTTCTAAATACAGAACCCACATTGCTCAGGCTTCTTACATTGTCGAGTACTACCACAAAATTATGTTTTTCTAACATTGAATGTTGCAAAACATTGGGTCTGCCAAGATCCTCATTTGAAATTTTAACCATGAAAATGAAATTTGCATTTCTTTAAAAAAATTATTTTTTCTAATTAAATGTTTTTTAAACAAAAATTTTTACATACTCCTAAAATGAAATTATAACATTATTTTGCTGTGCTCTTTTATTATATTTATTATTGATATGGTAGTTCCTCTGGTCGTTTTCTTATTAAGACATTAAACCCCGAAAAATTAACTAAATCATAAATGAAATTTATATCCAAAGACAAACCAAATTTTCTATCTGAAAGCAGTACAAGTGGTATATGTTCTCTATCCTCAGTATTACACCTAAGTTTGTTTACAACTGATTTTGTAAAATAAAGGGCTTGAAAATCTTTTATTTGCTTATTGCTAACAATAATTAAACGGCCTTCCCTCGATAATTTATCAATAATTATTGGAATAGAAGTATTACTTTTTGCATTTAGTGCAGAACGATTATACTCTTCTAATAGTTTTTTAGAAACCACTAAATGGGCGTAATTGTGTTTATTGAGAGCATCTTTTTGGTCAAAAAACATCAACCATTTAGTAAGTTTAATATACTCTTTGTCTTGAGGATTAGAGAATTTACTAGCTATATTATTATCTATAAAAATATCTTTTATCATATCTATTGAGCTGCATTTAACGCAATATCCATTACATCCATCATATAAGTCTTAAAAAAATTCTCAGGAGCATTTATAATTTGTCCATTTTTAGTAAATGAAATTTTATGAATAAATGTATCATTTACTTGATTATCTATATACATAATTTTAACATCTTCTGGATTTATTTCTCCCTTTACGATTGCTAGTCTTATTTTATTTAATAAATATTCACTATGAGTTTCAATTACATAGCTTTTTTCAGTTGTTTTGATATGATTGGTCAGATAATCGCCAAAGAGAGATTGAACACTTGGATGTAAATGTATTTCGGGTTGTGCAATGTACAAAGTTGAATTTTTAGGTAATTGTAAATCTGCCACAATTATTGGTAAAAATTGAGAAATACCAAACCCTACATCGTTGAGAGAAGAGTCAATACCACCTTTTTTTATTTGAACAGAAATCTCATAACGACCTCCCT
This sequence comes from Cytophagales bacterium, assembly GCA_013297755.1. Taxonomy (GTDB): domain Bacteria; phylum Bacteroidota; class Bacteroidia; order Cytophagales; family UBA9547; genus REAG01. The sequence goes on along the minus strand of JAAFIH010000043.1, from coordinate 23,962 downwards.
CTAGCCTTTTAGATTTTATTGTTTCTAACAATTTTAATTCTTTAAGAATTTTAATTAACTTATTAAATTTTTGTTTATTTTTTGTTTCCCAAATAAGAATTTGATCTAGATAACCATCGCCAAAATTATTAACTTTTATTTTTGATTTAGTTTGTTCTAGGTAGGTTCTTTCTGGGTGAAGGCGAAAAGAACTGATAAAATTTATATTTTCATCATATTCACTAAATACTTTGGTAACAACATCAAAAATCTGTGCAAGTTTGAAAATCCCTTTTTCATTTATTTTTTTTAAAACAAAAGGTAAATCATCAACTATTAAACCTTTTATATCTTGCGATGAATTAATATCGTCAAAATACTCACTTAGATTATATTTGGAAGAATCTTCTTTAAATTGACTAAATTTATTATTACTTTTATTATTCTCAAAAACCTCGTTAATATCATTTAGTAATTTTTTAAGAATTTCACTTGAAATTATTTCATATTGTGGGTCTTTAAGATGGTTATAAGTATAGTCTATTGAATACTTTTTCCCTTTTTTTAATACAAAAACTGAGAAATAATCAGAATAAGCTTTTAATTCTAATAATTGTGGCAAATTATTGTTTAAATCTTCTTCCCAAATAGTTTCAATAGTATGAACAGAGCCATTTTTGAAAGAAAAAGAAAGTTTTACTTTTTCTTTTCTATTATGATTATAAACAACTTCTTTAAAATCGCCCATATTCACATATTTACCATTGGTAGAAAATTGAAATGGAAATTCACCTGATTGAAGGACACCAAGAACACTATATATAACTGAGCTTTTGCCACTACTATTGGCTCCAGTTAATAATGTAAGTCTTCCAAAATCAATTTCAACTTTTTTTTGGAAACATTTAAAATTTTCTAATGTAACTTTAGTTAAATTCATAAATTAACAAAATAATTACTTTTATAGTTTGTTTGTTTGAAAATCGATTTTAATATTAACTAAATAAATTTTTATAATAATTAATAAAGTATTTAGTTTTAATTAGTAAACTACCCATTTACAACTTTAATCCAAACATTTTATTAATTTTCTTTTTTTTCAAAAGTTCAACTTTTATGGTCATTTTTATGTCATCATTCGGCCTGTCCATACTATTTTTAGATTGTTCGGCTATTTTAGATATTACTTCTATACCTTTGATTACCTGACCAAACACTGTATAATTATTGTCTAAAAAATGAGTCCCAGATGGGTTTTCTACAATATAAAACTGACAACCACTTGATTCTTTTTTAGGATTTACATTATCGCCCATGCGAGCTGCCGCCACTGCACCTTGTGTATGAGTAAGATTTGGCTTAAACTCAGCTGGAATTGTATATCCATTGCTACCCATACCATCGTTGTTGGGGTCAGTATCTTTGGAATTGACATCGCCACCTTGAATCATAAATCCTTTGATAATACGATGAAAGGTAGTGTTATCATAAAATTTTGAAGTGGCCAACTTGATAAAATTAGCTTTGTGCAAAGGTGTGCTATCATGCAAAATCAACACCATCTGCCCAAATTTAGTTTCAATGGTAAAAATATACTCTTTTTTATTAATTTTAGAAAAACCAAAATTTATTACTAATAATATAATAGCTACACAAATGTTTATTTTTATTCTCATTTTTAATATTAAGTTAATTTTAAGTTAATTATTTTCGTTCAATTACCATCAAAACATATTTTTTTGAAGAAGCAAATATTTTTGGATTTACTGTTTTTAAGTTTTTATTAATTTTTTCAAATATAGTATCAATAGTTGGTTCAATTAAATAATACAAACCTTTTTTCTTTACTTTCAATTTATCTAGTGCAAATTCGAGGGATGGCTTGCCAATGTTATTTGCCATAAAATATACATACGAAATTGTAGGCAAAATGTGTGGTGTTATGTCATACTGAAAAGTAAGTTTAAACCCATTTGAATCTAATTTTTGCAAAAACACATCCCAGTTATGGCCAGATTTTTCACCCTCAACACCAATCTTAAAATAATCGCAGGCAATCCAACGACTATTGGTTTCTTTTTTTAAAATTTTATTTATAAGCGTCAGAGATTTGTCCAAATCAAGATATTGGAGAGATTCAGAAGTAATAATTGTACCATAAGTATCTATGTTTTCTTGCAAAGGAATATCCTCAAATCTGGTGGCATAAACCTTTAGAGTGGGATATTTTGTAGAAATATGGGCAATTTGTGTGGCATCTGGTGTAAGGGCTACTGGTTTAAGGTTTTGCTCTAACATCATCTTTATAAGTCCACCCATGCCACAACCCACATCTAAAATTAAACTATGCCTATCCTCAATTTTTTGAAGTAACAATTCAGCATATCTTACTTGAGCTTTGTAAATCATTCCTACTGATATATCTTCAGGCTTGATGGTTGTATCATCAAAATATCCATAGTGTAAAAAATCAGTTGGTAATATTTTGCTATAAAATTTCAGTTGCTCATCGGCAAATACCCTGTTTACTCTTTTGTTATTATAACTTAATTTTATAATTTGAAACAGGTGGATTGGATTTAAAATCCTAAGAATGATTTTTTTTAACATTTATGTATTAATTAATAATAATTTAATTTGATTTATTACTTTTTGTGTATCAATATTTTGAATACACAATACCGATGAATCGTTAGAAACTTGGTACTTGCATCGCCAATTACAACCATAACAATCCATTTGAAAGAAAACAGGAATAGGTTTAAAATCAGAAATTAAGTCATTTGGATAGGGAACAAATCTATCGAAATGCCCACCACCAAGTATGCAAATTGACTTTGTTTGCACAGCTGCCGCTATGTGAATATTGGCAGTTTCGTTGCCAACCAAAAATGCTGCTCCTGCTATCAAATCAGCTAAAACTAAAACTGATGTTTTATTAATTTTATTTATTATTCTTACATTTTTAAGTAGATTTTCTACATAAAAGCCATCTTTAACATCTTCTTTGGCACCAGTAAGTATTATGTCATAATTTGTATTATCTAAAATAAAATTTATTACTTCAATAAATTTATGAATAGGCCACTTTCTAATTCCAATACGTGCACCAGTGGCTATTACAATATATTTTTTTGAATCTATTACGTTAGGATTTGTTTGCAATTTTACCAATTCTAGTTTAGTCTTTGGTTTGCCCAAATACTCTAAGAAAGCATTATTTTTAGCTATTTCATGGCTATACATATCTAAATTGTAACATTTTGTATAAAATCGATTAGAAATATTAATCCAAAAATTGGAATCAACAGCTGTATCTGATTTAATTGAAATTTTATTATTTGAACTTAATTTTCTTACCAATAAATCTCCACTAGCAAACTCCCTACTACTGGCATGATAAATAATAGTTTCATATTTTATCGAATTTAATAACCGTACAAATTTAAGTCTATAAAAGTAATTTAATATAAATTTTTTTCTTTTTATTCCAATGACTTGATCAAAAAAGCCTAGTTTTTCAGCCATTACTTTACAAGCAGGATTTGTTAATAAATATAAGTTATATTTTGAAGCAGGAAATAAATCTTTGTAATGATTTGCAACAGAGAGCCAAACAAAAAAATCGCCTATGGCATCCATTTTTATTACTAAAATTGTAGGTTTTGCAGTAATATTTTGAGCAGAATTAAAAATAAAAAAATCATAAAAAAAGGCAATTAAATTAAGAATTGTCCGCTTTGTGTTATATGCAATTCTTGAGATACCCACGAAGTGTTTTTGTTTTTTTTCAAAAATAAAAATAATAATTCTAAAAGTGTAATTATAACACCTTTTTTTATTTAATTTGCTTAAACAAATCATCATTTATGCATACAAAAGTAATAATTTATATTTTATTTCTTGCTCCATCTGTATTAGTCTTTTCTCAAGTTCGTAATAAAGGTTCGTTTCAAATTGTAAAGCCAGGTTATTATCAAAATAGTATTTTAAAAGGAATTGAAGAAGACCAAAAACCAGCTACTGCCCCTGCAACAAAGCGAAATTTTAAAATTGATTTATCAGGCATAGATTATCCTAAATCGGTAGAAGAATTTAAGTCAGTTTGGAAATCAAATCCTATTTCTCAAGGCAATGCAGGCACTTGTTGGGCTTACAGTACAACCTCATTTTATGAAACTGAGATTTTTAGACAAACAGGAAAAACGGTAGATTTATCAGAAATTTTTACGGTATATTGGGAGTATGTAGAAAAGGCAAGAAGATTTGTACAAAAACGTGGTGAATCTGAATTTGGCGAAGGTTCTGAAGGTAATGCTGTAAGAAGAATTATGAAACAATATGGTTGTGTAAGATACGAGGATTATTCTGGACTTAAAGTTTTTACTACTTTTCATAATCACGCTAAAATGTATGAAGAGATGAGTAAATATTTGCAATCTGTAAAATCTAATAGTGCCTGGAACGAAGCCTTAGTTTTGGCTACTATTAAGTCAATTATGAACGATTATATAGGTACACCACCAAGTATTATTACTTATAATGGTAAGAATTATACTCCAGTCGAATATATGACTAATATACTAAAATTCAATCCAGATGACATTGTAGATGTAATGTCATTTATGCAAAATTCTTACTGGACACAAACTGAATATGATGTGCCAGACAACTGGTGGCATGATTCTACATATTATAATGTACCCTTGGATGTGTTTGTGGATATAGCAAAATCGTCTATAGAAAATGGTTATTCTTACATGGTTGGTGGAGATGTTTCTGAGGCTGGTTTTGATTCTTTCAATAATGTAGCTCTAGTGCCAACTTTTGATATACCAAGCGAATATATTGACGAAAATGCTCGTCAGTTTAGATTTAGCAACAAAACCACCACAGACGATCATGGAATGCACTTGGTGGGGCATCTTACAAAAAATAACAAAACTTGGTTTTTAATAAAAGATTCTGGCTCAGGCTCTAGAAATGTGGGTAAAGAAAGTAAGAATTTTGGATACTATTTTTTCCATGAAGACTATATAAAATTAAAAATGACAACCATTACCATCCACAAAGATAGACTAAAACAATATTTGGATAGATTTAAAAAGTAATTTTATCAATTTTTATTTTAATCTTTTACAAAATAAGGTTTGTGTTATATTTTTTTGGTTTTTAAAACAAATTAAGTAATAATTTCCTCCATCTATCAAATTGTATTTTGATTTTACTTCTTGTGATGTCATGGGGTAGTTTCTTGTGATAACATTAATTTTATTATCTATTATATATTTCTTAATTTGCTTTAGAGATATATCAGCTACTATTTCAAAAATTTTGCCTTGAAAATCAATATTTATATTTTCTGAAGTATAAAGATGCGTGTTTGGTGCTATTTTAAATAAATTATTTTTAGTAGCTATTAGCTTAAAAGCACCAGATTTGAGCATACTTGCACTTGGCTCATACAAATAAATGAGTGGGATTGAATAATTTGGTATAGCAGCTACTTCATCATTTTTGTAAAACGAAAACTCACTTATTGTATCATTTTCAATATTTATGGCTAAAATTTTGGGTTCAACATTCGCATCTTTTTCAACCAAAAACAATAGCTCTTTACACTCATTTTTGATAGATACAATATATATAAGAGTAATATTATTTAATTCTCTAATAGCAGTATCAATATCCAACATGGGCGATGTTTTGATTAAAACTTTAGTTGCAATTTTAAAAATTTTTGGCAATAATGTTACTATATTTGGCTCAGTTTCTTGCAAAGAAACCATTTTGTTGTTATTCAAATCTCTGCGTGCTGGGTCTATATAAACCATTATTTCCTTTGCATCTACATTTGATTTAAAAGTATTTAAAAATGTATCACAATCTATATTAATGGAAGTAATATTATTAGATTTTAATTGAATAAAATTCCAAGAACTAATATCAAATAATTTTTCGTATTTTTCTATATAAATTACATCTTTATTTCGCTTTGAAAAAAAATAAGCATCTACACCATACCCACCAGTAAGGTCGATTAGTAATTGGTTGGACACAATTTTGGATTTAAAATCTGCAGCTATTTCAGACGAACTTTGCTCTAAATGAATGCTTGGTGGAAAAAGTATTTTGGGCGTATTACACCAAGTAGGTAGCTTTGTAGATACCTTATTCAATGATACTATTTGTAGTAAGATTTGTTCTTTATCATCTGTTTTTGAATCACTTATTTTGAAAATAACATTTTGTAGAGGCATTTTTTTATATGCTTCTATAGTTTTGTTATTTTTTTCAAAAAATAATTCAAAATTATTTTCCATACTTACATTAACATTGAATAAATTTTTTGCATTAAAGAACTAACCTCAATCTGCTGGATATTCTACAAAATTGCGTTCTGTTTCGTATAATACGATTTTTATCTTACAATCATTTCCAAGCTCTTTGGTAAGAATTTGATGAAATACTACTGCCATATTCTCGGCAGATGGTATTGTTTTCATAAATTCTTCGGTTTGTAAATTAAGATTTTTGTGATCAAACTTATCGGTAATATGCTTTTTTATTACATCACTCAAGTATTTCATATCCAAAGCGTACCCAGAATCAGGGTCTATGTCTTTAGTAACTTTTACTATCAGTTCGTAATTGTGTCCATGATAATATTCATTATTGCATTTACCATAAAATTCCTCGTTTTTTTGGTCAGACCAATCAGGATTGTGCAATCTATGAGCAGCATTGAAATGTTCTTTTCGACAAACGGTTATTTTCATTTACTAAATTTTAAAGTTATTTCACTTATTATCTAATACTTTATTAATCAATAATTGTTTTTTGCAATAATATAAAATTTAATTTTGACATAAGAATAGTAAAGAAAAGAAAAGAAAAGAATATTATCAGAAGTTACCTTTTTAAACATCAATATTGACAAACTGGATAAAATCATAATTTTATAAAATAACTCTTTATAGCTTTCAAAAGTTATTTTAAGCCACAACTAAACAAATTGCTCTTCATGGGTAAAGTTCCAAAAAGGGTAAGCTATATTAGCAGCTAAATTTATTTATAGACTGTTATACATATTACAATAAATTGTATCAAAAAAGCCTCAAAAATGTTTTTTTGAGGCTTTTTGATGTATTTAAAAGAATATTTTACTACTTTTTGGCAATAGAAATTAATTCTACTTCAAAAATTAAGGTTGTATTTGGGCCAATTTTGCCACCAGCACCTTGCGAACCATAAGCCAAGTTGGAGGGACAATATAGTTTCCATTTAGAACCAGTTTTCATCAATTGAAGTGCTTCAACCCAAGCAGGAATTACGCCACCTACAGGAAAAGTAGCAGGCTGACCACGATCGACAGAGCTATCAAACACATCGCCATTGATTAAAGTGCCATGATAGTGCGTTGTAACCTCGTCTGATGCTTTTGGCATATCGCCAGTTCCCTCTTTGATTACCTCGTATTGAAGACCACTAGGCAATTCTACCACTGTGCTTCTTTTTTTATTTTCTGCTAAAAATGCTCTACCTTCAGCAGCATTTTTTTCGGCAGCTTTTGATTGTTCTGGGGCGTTTTTGGCCTGTTGTGCTGCAAAAAATGTTTGAATTGCATTTTGTGCTTCTTCTGCTGTCATTAAAGGTTTTTTGTTTGACAACACATCAGAAATGGCTTGATTGAGCAAACTAGCCTTGATAGAATCCCCAATGCCTTGTTGTTTGATGTTTTGAGCTATACTCAGGCCAATAGCGTAACTTAATTTTTCGGTACTTGTTGATAACATTTTTTTGGTTTGGGATGGAATAGGTTTTTTGGTTAAAACTGGTTTTTTGGTTTGCGAAAACGACATTTGTGCTGCAATTACACATATTGCTGCTGCTGTTGAAAATTTGTTTATTCTCATTTTTATAAGTTTTTACATTTTTGCAAATATATTTAATTATTTTTGTATTCAACTATATCATGAAAAAACTTCCTATTTATTTTAGCCTAGCTTTGGTGTTTGCCTCTTGTGCCGCACGAACCAAATTGTACCCATCGGCCAAAACTGAGCCTGAAAAATATATTTTGGCAAAAGAATTACTTTCACAAAATGCTTTTGCAGAAGCCAATAAAATATTTATTGATATTTATAAAGGTGTGCCAGACAAAAACGCACTTACCAACAATAGCAAATATCTCTCGGCTTTTTGCTTTTACAAGCAACAAAACTACAAAGATGCCAATTTCGTATTGTTTCAATTAATAAACCATGATCCAGATTGGGTAGATATATCGGCTGCATATTATCTCAAGGCTGTTTGCCAACTCGAATCACACAATTATATAGATGCTTTTATTCAATTTTCTAAAATTACAAAAGAGCCTTTTTTATCCAAATCAAATGCCGCAAAAGGGTATTTTTTGCAAACGAAGATTACAAATGACACAATTTCGATACTTAAAAACCGTTTTCCAAATGATAAATATCTATCTAATTTTAATAATTTAAGCTATATAAAAACCGAAATTCTTACCCAAAGTGGCTTCAATTTCAATGTCGCTTGTATGATGCCTTTTGAGGCCAGTGCCCAAAATCATTTTATCTATGAAATGTACGAAGGCATGAAACTTGCAGCAGATTCGTTGTTGAAATCTGGCCTTAAAATTTCGCTTATACCTTACGAAACTGGCAAAGATAGTACCAAAATTTTGGAATTTGTAAAGCTACCCAATGTGCAAAATTATGATTTAGTCATAGGGCCTGTGTATGCCAACCAGCAAAATAGTATGGTAAGTTTTGCACAAAAAAACAACATTCCTATCATCAATCCATTATCTCAGTTTTCTTCGTTGTCTCAATCATTATCAGGCTATTATCTTAATATGCCAAGCTACGAAACACTAGGAAGCCAAGCGGCCATTTTTGCATCACAAAACTTTTTGAGACACAAAAAATCTGTTATCATTTATGGTATTGATGGGGGCGATAGCCTTAGTGCAAAGGCATATAAAAATGTGTATGAAAAAAATGGCGGAAAAGTGTTGCTATACAGGCGACTAAGTAAGTTTACAGCCAATTTACTACCAAAAATTATGTCAAAAATTCCTATTGATAGTATTGGTCATTTGGCCATTTTTACTTCTGACCCATCGCTGTCAGCCACTATTTTTACTTTTTTGGAAACTAATTTGCTCGAAGAAACTGCTAGATACAAAACCGATGAGAAACCAGATGAGAAAAAACCTGAACGAAAAATTAATATTGCCGATATTCCTGTTATTGTTACAAGTAAGTGGCTCGATGCACAAGCCATCAGTTACGAACAATTCTTACTTCACAATACGCATTTTATTTTTCAAGAATATACAGATGACAACAACCAAGAAACCCAAAAAATAGCTTCAAATACTTTTATTAAAACTGGCCTAAACGCCACAGATTATACTTATAAAGGATATAATTTAATGCTATTTTGGGGTACTATGTTGGGCAAATACGGGAAAAATATTTTAGCTAATATTACTTTGAACGAAAAAATCAAACTAAACGAAACTGTAATAAAAGATTATAGACTGAAAAAAGATAATGGTTTTGTTCCAATAATGAAATTTGATGACTATAAGTTAATTCTTGTAAATGAATAGTTTATTCTTTGAGCAGAAGCTAAATTGTCAGTGTATCATTTTATTAGCAAAAAAATATTAAATAAATTTTAATACCAAAAAACAAATGTTCATGCAAAATGCAGATGTGATGTTCATTATCATCATGTTTTCATAACTGGCCTGTGTAGCATCTAACATACTTTTATACATCCATCGCCCAAATACAAAAACAACTGGCAGTAAGAATATCTGAAATAAAACAAATTGATAATTTATCAAACCAATAAATAATAAAATACCTGCTATCAAAAACATGGTTATAGAAAACAAAAAAGTTCCCTTGATACCAAGCAACAAACTTATAGTAATATCTCCGCTTTTTTTGTCTTGTTGGTGTTGATATATTTGGGTAAGTGGGTACACGCCACCAATCATACAGGTTGCAGCCAAAGCATTTATTATCTGGGATTTTATTAAATTAAAATCAAATTTTTGAGAAGATCCAAAAACATAAACTAGCAAATAGATAAAAAAACCCTGAAACAAAACCACACTCAAAAACCCAATAATTGGGTATTTTTTGAGCCTTATTCCTTTCCAACTATAGGCTCTTGATACCAACATATAGGTAAGTATTCCTAAAAAAAAAAATACATGAATATACAAAGAAAGTGCTAATCCAATAATATCAAAGAGGAGCGAAACATAAAATAAATTTTGTGTAGCCATTGGTGGATTTTTGAGACCACCAATACTATCTACATCTTTATCCATAAAGCTATTATACCCATTACTGGCAGGGTAAATGAATAGATGAAGGATAAAAAAAATAATAAAAGTATTTTCTAAAGAGCTGTCTGGGCATTGAGAAAAAGCGAAGAAAAAAACAGGCATCAAAAAAAACGAAAAAGGTATTCGTAATAATTTGATTGTATTTGTGTCAATCCAATTCATGGGATTTTATGTTATAGTTCAAAACCTATAACCAATATATCATCTGTTTGTTCGGTGCCTCTCTGAAAATCTTTGAGTAAGTGATGCAAAGACTCTTTTTGTTGATTCATGGGCAAATGACTATTCATGGTAAGATTTTCTCTAAATCTATTATATTTCATTTTTTCATTTCCATTCAATCCACCAAATTGGCCTGCAAAACCATCCGAAAACATATAAAACTTATCGCCAGATTGATATGGCATAGAGAAATTTTCAAAACTGGCCATTTTACCCATAGGCTGCACCCCAACCGAGTTTTTGTTGGCCCTTATTTGTTCTAAATTTCCGTTTCTGATATAATAAATACCATTATTTGCACCAGAAACATGAATTTCTTTTTGCTCTGGTAGTACCATACAAATCGAAATATCCATGCCATCTTTAGAAATTGGATGTTCGCTCTCTTGATGCAAAACCTGAATAACGTAAGAATTTAACCTATCCAAAACTTGTTTTGGATTCAAATTTCGCTCGTCTTTGATGATTCTGTTCAATAAATTATGAGCTATCAGCGACATAAAAGCTCCAGCTACGCCATGTCCAGTACAATCTACAGCTGCAATATAAAAACGGTCTACATCTACATGAAACCAATAAAAATCGCCACTTACAATATCTTTGGGAAGGTACAAAACGTAAGATTGAGGCAAACATTGCTTAATTAAACTTTCTGGTGGGAGTATCGATTCTTGTATGCGTTGTGCAGTTGTGATACTATCTTTAATGTCCTCGTACAGTTCTGTTATTCGTTTTTCGTGCTCTTCAATATCTTCTTTTTGAGCTAATATTTCTTCTTTTTGTGAAAGTATCTCAGATGTTCTAAGTATAACTTGATGTTCTAATTCAATTTTTTGATTTTTAATATTATTTATTCTTACTTTATATATTGTATACAGAATTAAGATTACTAATCCAAAAGCCAATATTCTAAACCACCAAGTAGCCCAAAAAGGTGGCAATACAGTGATATTTATTGATTTTTCAGATGTTTGGTTGTCATTTTTATCTTTTCCTTTGTATCTAAATGTATATTTTCCAGGTGATAAATTTGTAAAAGAAGCCACTCTTCTGTTTCCAATATTGTTCCAATCAGAATCTATGCCGTCCATTTTGTACATAAATTGGTTTCTGGCTACTTCATCAAAATTTAATATGGCCATCTCTATAGAAAATATATTTTGATCATAATTCAAAACAATTTCTTTGCAAAAAGTTATAGCTTCTTTGAGAGGCGAATTTGAACTATCTACAAAAACTGATTGGTTAAAGAGCTGAAAATCTGACAATACAATTTCTGGAATGTAGGATGTTTTTTCTAACTCTGATGGTACAAAACTAACTATTCCAGTGCCTGCAGACATATAAAAAGTTTTGTTGTCTTTTGATTTGATAAAAACATCAGGATTAATCATATCAGGATTAAAAACTTTTGGATGTATGTATTTTTTGCTTTTGATGTTATAAATAAAAATACCTCTATAGGTTGTAATACAAATCATGCTATCATTATAGGCATATCCAATAGGATTGACCTCGTCTGGGTATAAAAAATCATACTTTTGATGTTCACTAAATTTATAATTTTTATCATACTTACGCCAACCATTCACATCAAATAAATATGTAGAATCATTTTTTAAATTAATTGATGTTACTCTACTAAAACTAGAAAAATCTGTACTCATGCTGCTATTTTTGATAGGTTTAATGTTTTTCTTATCAAAAACCATGAGTTCGGTTTCTACATTTATGGTTATGTTGGTAGTGTCTTCTAAAAAACAAGTATAATAAAAATATTCAAATACAGATATTTTTGGTAATTTTATTTTTTTTTCAATTTTTTTATAGCTATTGTTTTCAAAAACATAAATATAATCTTTGGTTACAAGCCAAATTTTACCTGTTGAATCTTTGTAACTAGCACTCACAAAAATTTTATTTTTCAAAAAATCTACTTTCCACACAATCGAATTTAAAGATGTAGTATTAATCAAATAAGACTCTTCTAAACTAACAGCTAAAATATTACCATTATGTAAGTTTATTAATTTTCTGATATTGCTTTTTTGATTTTTAATTTCTATTTTTTTATATTGATGAGTTTTTAAATCTAAACAAAAAACTCCATCAGCATTACTTACCCATATCGAATTATCAATTTCTACTATTGAATTAACGAAAGATGTTTTATTTAATAAATTGTTATTTATAGGAAAATAATTTACACTTGATAACTTGAGATCGGTTTTATTTACTCCTTTATTCATAGTAGCAATCCACATATTATCATTCTTATCCAATAAAGTGGCGGTGGCTGCCCTACTTTCAGATAAACTTTCAGGATTATTACTTTCGTGATTAATAAGTGTAAAAATATCTGAATTTGGTTGATAGATGCTTATGCCTGCTTCTGCACTGTTAAACCACAATTTGTCAGACTTATCAGCTACTACATTCCAAAAAGGATAAATGTTAGCATATTTATTTGAACTAAAATGTTGAAATTTTTGAGTTTTTGTATCTAACTTACATACTGAATTGTTATTAAGTGTAGCTACCCAAATATTACCTTTACTATCGCTTTCTATGCCAAAAACTTCGTGTTGAAATATGCTTTCTGGGTCCTTTGGATTGTGAGTATAGTGAACAAAGGTGTCGTTTTTACGATCATATTTAGAAATTCCATAATCCCAAAATGTAAACCAAAGATTACCTTGTTTATCATGAATTATTTTCATTAAACCTGTTTTGGGTACTCCATTTTTTTTTAATGAATCATATTTATATTCTATTACCTCATCTGTTTTTACATTTAATCTAAAAATATTTCCATCCTTGCCCCCCCAAACACTATTAGAAGTACTATCAAAAATCAAATGTATGATTACTGAGTTTATATTATAACCATTAGTATCAAATTTGGTAAAATAATTAGTAATTTTTTCATTTTTTAAATTAAATTTTATAAGCCCAAATGTTGTACCAATCCATAAATTAGAGTCGTTGTCAGAAGTTATAGTTCCTATTTCATTATCTTTATTACCTATTTTTAAGTAAGAATTTCGAGCAACTTGTTTATAATTTTTAACTTTATATCCATCGTATTTGTCTAAACCCTTAGAAGAACCCATCCAAATAAAACCCATTTTATCTTGATGAATGCTATAAATGCTATTAGAAGAAATGCCATCCTCTAGGGTAATATGATCGAATGAATAATAAAGTTTTTGAGCAAAAATTTGGCTCAAACTAAGTAAAAGTAGAATTAAAAATATTCTTTTAAGATTCAAAACTGGGATTTTATAGTAATATATACAACTTTCACAAAAATTAGTTGCACAAGTACAAATTAATATTAATAAAATTATAAATCCAATTTTAATTATAATAATAATGTTTAAAAAAATCATACCTAAAAAATAATTATGAATTAGTTTTATGTACGTTAATTTATTAAGCTAAGGTCAAGCTATTTTTTTAATAAATATTTACGAATTGTGTTTCAATAATTTATAAATGCTGGCTAGATGTGCAAATAAAACAACGGGGACAATAAAAGTAGGCAGCCAGCTAAATGGAAAATTAATAATGGCCACATTGGGTTGATTTAAACCAAAAGCCTGAAATGGGGTGGGTGCTGACAATATGGCAAGAATAACTATATTCAGTAATAATCCTAAGCATAATATATTCCATATTAATAATATTTTATTACTAAATTTATTCATTTTAAAAACTATATAAAAAACAATTGGAGTAGTCATTCCTGCTAAAATATCAAAATTACGTCCCTCAAAAGTCATTATTTGAGGTAATGCTTTTTGTATATACAACCAATAAAGTACAATTTCGATAGGTGCACGTATGATATGTATACTCGTTAGATAGGTAAGTGGCAGGTTTTCGATAAATCTACGACCATTTTCTGGAATAAATATCAATATTATTACTAATAAGTTTGGTAAAACTCCTATCAATAAAATTTTGGGTGGCAACTCATTGGTATTGCTATTGTATATATTTTTTAATGTAAAAATGGCTTGCAATCCAAGCCAAATGAGGCATAAAATAAATATAAATAGAGTTTTTTTTCTTGTAGATTCTAAAGAAGACTTATTTATTGTAGAAATCAAAAGTGCTAATGTAGCAAAAGTTGTGCAAACAAAAATTAAAATTATATAAATAGGAATACTAGAGATCATTTGAGTTTATTTTTTTTAAATATAAATAATATTATTACTGAATCAACTATTCACTTTTACAAAATTATTACAAATGAATATTAGAATATCTTAAACAAATTATATTATCGATTTATCAATCCCAAATTTTTAATAGAATTATACAATAGTTAATATTTTTGAATAAATTGCTTTCAATAAGATACTCAAAATTAATACAATAAAAATTAAATAAACTTGCCAAATGGCAAGAAATGAAAGAATTGAAAATATAACTCAGTTGTAATAGTTATTAAATTTTATAATATAAAATTTTAAAAGTAATTTTAAAAAAAAATTTAAGTTTTTTTAAATTGCATAATTAAATTTAAAAATAAAGCGACCTTTTGGGTTTATATAAACCTGCCTTTCATTATTTAAACTGCTTTTTTGTAAATTATACTACAATAAATTTTGCTTAAATAAATGTAGTTTGGCAATAAAATATGTATTTTGGATGTACTTAAAAATTCTTATTAAATGACATCAAGACCCAACATCTTGGTAGTGTGTGGAAAAAACAAAAAACGTAGCAGAACTGCTGAGTCAATTTTTAAAAACGACCAACGATTTAGCATAAAATCGGCTGGAGTAAGTCCAAAAAGTGAAAGAAAATTGTCTGAAAAAGACCTTCTTTGGGCTAACATTGTTTTTGTGATGGAAACCAATCATCGTTCAAAAATCCAAGAATTGTATGCTCATCTCGAGTTACCTAAGATTGAAGTGATGAACATCCCTGATGAATATGAATTTATGGACGAAGAGCTAATAGAGCTATTATCAGAGAAAATAAATTTCTATTTACAAATGAATTATTAGATAAAAACCAAAAAAAAATATCTTTTATTACTTAATAAATCAATATCGTTTACCTAAGATTCAAATTAATTTTCTCCTTTGGAGAAAGACCAAGATTGAGGCAATAAAAAATTCTTGAATAAACGACATTACTTAAGAAATACTATTTTTATCTAAATTTATTTTTCAAAGCCAATAGTTGTTCTTGAAAAGAAATTTGACTTTCGGGTTCTTTTTCTACTTTCTTTTTTGCTTGATTATTACTTTTTGAATTTGTGGTTGTATTACTCTTGGCCGATGTATCTTTCATAGACAGAGCTATTCTTTTGCGGTCTATGTCCAATTCTGTAACGGTTACCATTACTTTTTGGGCTACTTTTACTGCCGTTTTTGGGTCTGACACAAATGTATCTGATAGTTGGCTCACATGCACCAATCCATCTTGATGAACGCCAATATCCACAAAAGCACCAAAATTGGTAACATTGGTAACTATACCTGGCAATTTCATACCTACTCTCAAATCCTGTATTTTGTTTACACCTGAGGTAAAACTAAAAGTTTCAAATTTTTCTCGTGGGTCGCGTCCTGGTTTGGCAAGCTCTTTTACAATGTCTTGCAGTGTGGGCAGTCCAAAGGTTGGGGTTACATATTTTTTTAAATCTATGGCCTTGCGTACAGCATCGTTTTTGATAAGGTCGCCCACAGTGCAGTTTTGGTCGGTGGCCATTTTTTCTACTATATTATAAGCCTCAGGATGTACAGATGACGCATCCAATGGATGAATAGCATCTCTTATTCGTAAGAAACCAGCACTTTGTTCAAATGCTTTTTCGCCCATACGAGCTACTTTTTTGAGCGATTCTCTTGTTTTGAAAGGCCCATTTTCGTCTCTATATTTTACTATATTTTCGGCCAACTGTGGCCCAAGCCCAGATACATAAGTGAGTAATTGCTTGCTAGCAGTGTTTACTTCAACACCAACTGCATTTACAGCACTTATGACAACATCATCGAGCGAAGTTTTAAGTTTATTTTGGTCTACATCATGTTGATATTGGCCTACACCAATGGCTTTAGGGTCTATTTTGACCAACTCAGCCAGTGGGTCCATCAATCTTCGACCAATCGAAACGGCCCCACGTACGGTTACATCATAGTCTGGAAACTCTTCTCTAGCTATAGGCGAAGCCGAATATACAGAGGCTCCACTTTCGTTTACCATGACTATTGTAATTTCATTGGGTAATCCTATTTTTCTTACAAAGTCTTCCGTTTCTCTGCCAGCTGTGCCATTGCCTATGGCTATGGCTTCTATGTTGTATTTGGCACAACAAGCCAAAATGGTTTGCTCGGCAAGCATTTTTTTGGAATCGCCCATTTCTGGGTAAATCACATCGTTGTGCAGCAATTTGCCTTGTTTGTCAAGCACTACTACTTTGCAACCAGTTCTAAAACCAGGGTCTATCGAAAGCACATTTTTTTGTCCCATTGGCGAAGCTAGTAATAATTGCTTTAAATTTTCGGCAAAAACTTTTATGGCTTCGTCATCGGCCGAATCTTTAGTACCCATTCTCACATCTGTTTCTATAGATGGCGCCATCAATCTTTTGTAAGCATCCTCGAGAGCCATTTTTACTTGAGCGGCCGATTCGCTGCTGTTCAATACAAATTGCTTATCTAATATTTCGGTAGCTGCTTCAGTTTCTGGTTCTATATTTAGGATCAAAAAACCTTCTTTTTCGCCTCTTCTCAAAGCCAATAAGCGGTGAGAAGGGATATTTTTGATGGGTTCTTTCCAATCAAAATAATCTTTAAACTTCTGAGCTTCGGTTTCTTTTCCTGTCAATACACGACTTGAAACTATGGCTGTTTCCATAAACAATTTACGTATTTTGGCTCTAGCATCTTTGTCTTCGTTGATGATTTCGGCAATAATATCTCTGGCTCCAGCCAAGGCTTCGTCCACAGAATTGACTTGTTTTTCGTCTGACAGGTAAAGTTGAGCTTCTTTTTGTAGGTTGCTTTTGGGTGGTTGATTCATGATAAGCATAGCCAAAGGCTCTAAGCCTTTTTCTCGAGCTATAGTGGCTCTAGTTCTGCGTTTTGGTTTGTAAGGCAAATAAATATCTTCGAGTTCGCTCATAGTTTTGGCGTCTTCGATAGATTTTTGCAACTCTGGCGTAAGTTTTGCTTGATCAGAAATCGATTTTAAAATAGCTTCTCTGCGTTTGTCTAGTTCTCGTAATTGTTCGATTCTATCACGTATGGCCGTGATTTGTACCTCATCTAATTCGCCAGTTACCTCTTTTCTGTATCGTGAAATAAAAGGTACAGTGCCTCCACCATCCAATAAATCTACGGTAGCTTCTACTTGGCGAGTTGCAATAGACAACTCTTTGGCAATCAGTTGAAAATGAAAAATAGACATGCTTTAAATGTATTATGTAATTTTTTTCCAAAATTAAAATCCAAAATCATTTACTTGTCCACAATTAAGGGTAACTTATACACAAAAATAAAGAAAATTAACTTTAATTCTCTGAAATATAGTGCCAATTTGTAATAAGATAAATAAAAAAAGAAAATTGTAAATTGGTATTAAAAATAAATACGAAGTCCAATTTTTTGGTGTTATTTTACAATAAAATTGTATTTTTGAAAAAAAAATAGTGAAATGAAACTTACTTCTATAAAAATAGAAAAACTATTTGATTTATTTGATTACGAAATTGATCTTGATAACCCCGAAAATGTTGTCATTATTACTGGACCTAATGGTTTTGGCAAAACCATGATTTTAAATATTATTTATAATCTTTTTAATAAAGATTTTGCTTTCTTCCATGATTTGAAATTTGAAAAAATTGAATTAGAGCTTGATTCAAAAATTAAAATAATAATTCATAAGACTTTAATAAAACAAATATTTAATTTGAATATTAAATTTTACCAAAATGACTTAGAAATTGATAATTTCAAATTAATTAAAGAGGAAAAATATGACTTTCTAAGTAATAATCTAGAACATAATAAAAAGGAATCAATAGAAATAAAAAAAAGTATTAGTAATGAAATTCTAAATTCAATTAATATACATTTTATTAAAGAACAAAGGTTATTCAAACAAATTGAAATACACGAAAATAACTTTTATGGTGTTCAAAAAACTGTTATTGTAAATACAATTGAATCACATTCTGAAGAATTAATAAAAATTATTGCAAAAATTATCCAAGATTCATTTGTTAATACCCAAAAAATTGATAATACATATATTGACAGGCTTATAGATGAAAAAAATATAATTTCTGAAAATGATTACAACAAAAGACTGCATAAAATTAACGAAATTCAATCAAAATTAATTGAATTTGGACTTTTTAATACCCTACAAAAAAATCGAGATTACAGCGAAGTAGACGCTAAAGCATTGTTAGTATTTATTAAAGATTTAGAGAATAAACTTTCTGTTTTTGAAGAATTACTACAAAAACTTACCCTTTTTACATCTATTCTAAATGAAAGGCGATTTACTTATAAATCCGTAAAAATAAGCAAAGAGAAAGGATTTTATTTTACTACATCTAAAGGAGAGGATTTAAAATTAAATCAACTTTCGTCTGGTGAGCAAAATGAAGTTGTTTTACTTTACGAATTAATTTTTAATACAACCACTAATCTACTTTTATTAATTGATGAACCAGAAATTTCTTTGCATATCACTTGGCAAAAAGAGTTTTTAAACGATATATTAAAAATAGCTAAAATACAAAACATTCAAGTTATTATTGCTACACATGCTCCAGCTATTGTCAATGGCAGATGGGATTTAACTTTAAATCTAGCAGAAATTGCAGTATTATGAACCAATATAAAGATATAACTTATCAATACAAGTTCGATGAGCTAAGAATGGATTTGAAGCATCCTAATAACAAAGATACCTCATTTATTTTAGTTGAAGGCCCTACAGATGAACGGTTATACAGAAAATTATTCGACCTCAATTACTGCAAAGTTGAATGGGTGCCAGGTGGAAATTCAAAACTTGAGAAATGTGTCATTGATTTATTACCTTTACATTCGTTTATTATTGGAATAAGAGATGCTGATTTTTTATATTTTAGTAATAGCTCTTATACAAAAAAAAATATTTTTTTAACAGATTTGCATGATATAGAAATGTCAATGATTGCAGAAAACGATATTTTTAGTGCTATTATACATGAGTATTTGCCAAATTACCAAAAAAAAGAACATTTAAACATTAAAAGTGATATATTTAAAATTGTAGAAAATTTATCTTTATGGAAATGGATTAACGAAAATGAATCTTTAGAAATACCATTCAAAGAAATAGAATTTCAAAATTTAATTTCAATAGAAAATCTTTCAATAGATTTTGAGCAATATTTGATTCAATTAAATAGAACATTGAAAAAAAATGGTCATTCAACTACAGATTTTCCACTAGAGCAAATTGAAAAACTAAAAAGTAATAACTTAGATTATTTTCAACTAACCAATGGGCATGATTTCCTAAAAGCACTAGCTGAGTTTTTAAGAAAAAAATCAAAAAATAATGATTTAAAAGCAGCTACATTAGAAAGCGTTTTTAGGATAAATTTTTCTTATTCTCATTTTAAAAATACTATTTTATACAAAGAAACCCAAAAATGGGAAATTGCTAATGCTTGTAGAATTCATTTTAAATAATAATATGAAAAAACTTATTCTTATCTTACTCATCGAATTTTCTGCGTTTGCTCAATCACAATACACTGTACCTTTTAGGTCAGCAGAAAATAAATATTATTGGATCAATCATAAACCCTACGATGGCTATTGGCAACAAGATGTTATTTACAAAATAAAAGCAACCGTAAACGATGACGAAAATAGCATTGAAGCTACAGAGTTTTCGGTAACTTATTATAACAATTCGCCTAATAATCTTACTGAAATTTATTTTCATTTATACGAAAATGCTTTTCAACCACAAAGCTATTATCATAAATTATGGCAAGGAAATAAAATAAAAGCAATGTTTGGGAAATCTGAAATTCAAGGGTTTGGTACAACTACCAAAGACTGGAAAGTAAACGGACAACCAGTAAAAACAGTTTTAGACAATACTATTTTAAAAGTTATTTTAAACGAACAATTAAAATCTCAAGACTCTATTACGCTAACTTGTACTTTCAAAACCTATTGGGATACAGGTAGTATGCGTAGGCGAAACAAAACATTTGAAACCGAAAAAACAAAACATTTTGATGGCGTACATTGGTACCCCATAGTATGTGTGTATGACAAAAAATTTGCTTGGCATACCGACCAACACTTAGACAAAGAATTTTATGCCAATTTTGGAAGTTTTGATGTAGAACTTACTTTTCCACAGGAATATATTGTAGAGGCCACTGGTGTTTTGATCAACGAAAACGATGTAATGCCTGATACGCTTCGTAAGAAATTAGATTTTAAAAATTTTACAAAAGTAAAACCAACCGACAAACCAACCATCATTATTCCTAAAGAAAAAGGCAAAACGAAAACATGGAAATATTACGCTGTCAATGTTCATAATTTTGCATTTACAGCCGATCCATTGTATAGAATAGACGAGGTTTTGTATAATGGTATTCGTGTAATTGCACTTGCACAAGAGAATCATGTACCAAAATGGTTGCCTTCGGCCAATTATACAAGAGAATGTATGAAAGTATTTTGTACTGATTTTGGAACATATATGTGGCCCAAAATCATCGTTGCCGATGCCCAAGATGGCATGGAATATCCCATGCTAACCCTTGATGGTGGCACTTATCCACAGCATCAAGGACTGTTGGCACACGAAGTAGGACACATGTGGTTTTATGGCATGGTAGGCAGCAACGAAACCTATAGGGCAAGCCTTGACGAAGGCTTTACTCAGTTTGCCACCATCTGGGCAATGGACAAAATAGTGGGTCAAAAGCGACCACGTCCATCTACCTCTACTTACATCAAAAAAAGACTGGACAGTATCAATACAAGATTTGAAAATTTGTACAATCCTTACTTAGCAGATGTGCATCAAGGATATGACGAGCAGCTCAATACTCACTCCTCTGGTTTTCATGGTGCCATAAGACATGGCGGCAGCTACCGATTGGTTTATTACAAAACTGGAGTAATGTTGTATAACCTAAAATATGTACTTGGCGATTCGCTATTTTTGAAAGCCATGCAACACTATGTCAAAAAATGGAATGGTGCTCACCCATACCCAGAAGATTTCAGAGATGCCATTACAGAGTACACTCAAACTGACTTAAACTGGTTTTTTGATCAATGGCTCGAAACCACCAAATTTATTGATTATCAGATAGCAAATGTAAAAATTATAAATAAAAATGATTCTTTACGAACTTATAAAATTAAGTTTAAAAGACGTGGACGTATGCAAATGCCCATCGATTTTACCGTAAAAACAACTAAAGGAAGTCAAAAATATTACATTCCAAATACTTGGTTTGAAAAAAAGACAGATGCAATAATTTTGCCAAAATGGTATGGTTGGGATAAATTAAACCAAGAATATATTGCAAATATTACTATTTCAGGAAAATTGATAGATATTATTATTGACCCTCAACATGAGATGGCAGATATGAATCTGTTAGATAATGCCACAAAATATAACACTATTGAACGAAATCAAATAGAAAATTTGGTTTCAAATCCTGCAGATTGGGTTCAAAAACGAAATTATATTCGCCCTGATATATGGTGGAATCGCTTTGATGGGTTGCAAATTGGAGCAAATTATAGAGGCGAATATTTTAATAAATATTACGAAGAAGAGTATTATTTGTGGCTAAATACTAGACTGCTACAAGATGTGCCTGACAATATTCGCAGAAATAATCATTTGCTATCTTGGTACACTTTCAATCGCTTTAACTTGAGTTCTTATGTATGGAAACAACTATTTGTGCATCAAGAAACCCAACATCAAGCTGGTCTTTTCAAATCTATATTTGGATTTGAAAAATTATTTAAAAACCAAGATTTAAAAAATCCAAGAGGTACCAAAATTTGGATTAATCACCAACTAATGAAACGTGAAAAAACACAAGAAACACCTTATATGTTGCACAAAGATTGGTGGAATGTGGGCAAGTGGAACAATTCTTTGAATATTGGAATTAAAAGAAATTATCCTATAAATCTTACTTCGTTCACAAAAGTAGATACTTACAAAGAATCCAAAAATTCAGCCAATGGAGAGTGGATTTTAGAAGCTCGTATGCCTGGTATTGGCTCTGGGTTTAATTATAGTTATGTCCAATTTTCGACTTTAAATTATTTTAATTTAGGCAAAATTGAGTTTCGTACACGCCTTTTTGGACGCTATGGTTTAGGCAATACCCCCTTAGAGAGTGCTTTATATTTGGCTTCAAGTTCACCAGAGGAACAATTTTCTAATCGAGTATATAGAGCATCTGGCATCGTTCCTACACCATGGACAGGTTATGGGCAGGATATAAACCATTTTCAACCCTCTGGAGGATTAAACATCAGAGGTATGGCTGGATATTTGGCAAACATAAACGATAATGATGTTTTATTACCAAACTATGTTGGTCGATCAGGGGCTAGTTGCAGTATAGAAATGGACTTTGATAAGATTGTAAAAGCCAAACCAAGCAAATATGTGCATTTGGACACTTATTTGTTTTATGACATTGGTTCTATTAGTTTTGACAAATCGCTTAATAATCAAGCCTTTAAAAACGTGTATATGAGTGGAGGTCTTGGCACAGCCCTTACAATCAAATTTGGAAACCTAAATATGAAACCAGTAACTATTAGAGCTGATTTTCCA
Source organism: Cytophagales bacterium (assembly GCA_013297755.1). Taxonomy (GTDB): domain Bacteria; phylum Bacteroidota; class Bacteroidia; order Cytophagales; family UBA9547; genus REAG01. The sequence continues at coordinate 492 of JAAFIH010000043.1, read as the reverse complement.
GTATTCGTAAGCCCTAATCCATCAAGCAAAGAAGCCTTTCAATTTAGATATGTGCTTGGTATTGGCAGAAGTTTTTAGGATACTCTTACTTTTTTAAAACTAACCCACCAAATAGATGAATGAAACTAAAATATCTACTATACGGAAAGTTAGTTTAACTATTGTAGAATAACAGATAATTTCCGATTTTTTTGATTCAAAAATTCAACCTATCTCTCCAATACATTATTTTATTACCAACTTATATACTTTTTTAGCAGCACTAAAAAAACAAATATCAGGTATCTTTTGACTTACTTTTTTTTATACTCTTCTTGCAAAAAAAGGCTTCTATTGCTAGAAGCCTTTTGGGTAGTATATTGGATATATAATATTGATTTGTTACTTATTTATTTAATCAATGTAATATCTCCTGTGTAGGTATTGTTTTTGGTGCTACCATCGTTGCGTTCGATGAGGTAGTAGTAGGTGCCGGCTGGAAGGCCATTGCCA
>JAAFIH010000042.1 GCA_013297755.1 Cytophagales bacterium | reverse complement strand
AAGTTGAATGGCTTTGCTTTGTCCAGAAAGAGAGGTCTGGAAAATTAGGTCGCCATTTTTTATTTCGTCATTGTCGGCAAGTTGTTTTACTTCTGTTTTTGCATTTTCAAGTCTGTGTTTCGGGTCGAAAAATTTTCGTTTGGCGTAAAGTCCACCGAAAATTGTCAGTCCTAAAAGTGCAAATATGATTATTCCTTTTTTCATTGTCGTTTGTCGTTGTTGTGTCGTCCGCTACGCTTGCAGGTAACGTAGGAGTGTTTATGAAGTGGGGGCTTTTACCACAAATCTTTGAAAGAAGCACCAAACTCCAATTTACCACAAATGCAGTTTAGTAGCACATCTGCCCCCATTTCATAAACACTATGTTGGCTGTTCGTTGTTTTTTCATCTAGGGTTGATTGTCATTTCAAATAAACTTACTGTCGCATTGTCATAATGTGCAGGAAGTCCTGTTGTGTTTTTAAGTTTTAATAATCCCAAAAAGTCAAACCCACATTTGGTGTAGTAGTTGATAAGTCCTTGATTGTCGCCAACAGTGTCCATTCTTATAAACTGCTTTTGATTTTCTGTGGCATAAATTTTCACCCATTCTACTATTTTTCCAACTAAATTTTGTCCCCGAAAGTCTGGATTTGTAGCAATTCGGTGAATGTAAACTGATGGGTCTTCATTTCTTTCTTCCCAAATTTGAGGGTCATTAAAAGTAGTCGCCCAAATGCAAGCAATTTTTCCGTCTCCAATTATTTTCCATTGTCTGTTTTCAGAAATTTCAGTTTCAATAAGTTTTCTGTCAAATATTGGCCAATGAACAGTAAATCTTGTCTTCTGAAAGTCTGTTGCAATTTTGTATAGACGAAAAATTTCGTCTATGTCGCTAATGTTACTAGTCTGTATTTGAAAGTTCATTTGTTGTTTGTCTATGTTCTGGTTTGCAGGATGTCGGTTTACAATGACAGCCAACGGACGATGCTTGGCGAGGGCAGGGGTTTAGTAGAACAAATCTTTAATTTTAGCACGTTTGCCCTGCTCTCGCCAAGCTAGTGTTGGTTGTCGCTTTTATTGCTCCGTCAAGAGGTTAAACTGTCAAAGGAGATGCTCGGATGCCTGTCTGTTTCGTGCGTAAATGTTTTAAATAAATTGTAAGATGAAAATCGAAAAAGTTAATTCTAATTTAAGCGAAAATGTATTTTTTGCTAAAACTCCCATTGTTAATATGTTTGGATATGTTCCACGTAAATTTATGCCAAAAAAAACTAATTTAGCTTTGAATACTCGCTTAGTGCCTTCTTCACTTTAGCTATTTTGTCGTCAATAATTTTATTTGGATAAGTGTCAAATAAGATAACTTCGTTAGGTTTAATTTTAAAAATCAATGGTTGTTCTGTCATAGAACCTACAACTTCGTAATAATATTCAACAAATATGATTTTAGTGCCAATTTTAGTTTCAATGCCTGGAGAGCAAAAGCAACCAATACCTGTTAGTACAAGTGTTCCTATGTTTTGGTTTAGTTGTTTTTCTATAAAGTCAAAAACGCCATTTTCGACTTTTTTCTCTAAATATTGTTCGCTATTTTCTGGTGTAATATATATCATTTTAAATTGTTGTTTATATGTTAAAATTTTCGTTTTGCCATTGGTTGGTAAAGTGGCAACCAACGTTTCGGGGGTTTGCGATGGCGGGGTGTTTTAGCACTAAACTTCATTCGGAGAACTGAACTTCCACCTTGCACAAATGTGTCTGCGAAGCACGGAACCCCCGCTATCACAAACCCCATGTTAGCGGCTGGCGTTCTGTCTGTCGTCATTGTTAGTCCTTTTCAATAGATGTTTCCCAACCGTCATATTCTGCGTTTAGTTCGTTTGCAAGTTTCCACAAATAAATAACGTATTCGTCAACGCTGTTTTGGTCAACTTTGTCAACTCGTTTTATTTGAAGTCGGTAAGCAAACTCGCCCCAAGATTTGTCGCTTCCCTTGTCAACGATTGAGAAATTGTCATTTTTAATTTTCTCCAAAAACTTTTCTCTGTCGCTGTCAGATTTGAAGTAAATCCAATGAAATACTTCTCTTTCTTTTGTCAGTTTGTCTCCGCCTTTTTCTAATTGTTCAATTACTCGCCTGTTTTGAATGCTTTGAAATTGTTGTGGTAAAGGATAGAGAAAGTCAAAATAGCCGCCCCATTCTTTGTCTTCCTTTGACCCGAAGTCAAATTGGTATTTGGGATAAGCAACCATAACTTCTGAAATTGTCTTGTTGTAAAGTGTGGTGTCACCAAAATAAAAATACAAATCTCTGTCGCCTGCCGATGTAAGTCGTCCAACGTAGATAGAGTTGTGCTTAGAAACAATTTTGTCAACCAAAGCATCTTCAATGTCGCCAAGCAGCCCGCTTTCTTCTTGTGATGAAAGTCCGTCCTCTCTTGGGTTATTCATTTTGATAGAAACCCAAACAACATTCGGTTTGTCTGCGATTGGTGCAACTTTACGAAGTCCAAGGTCAACAAAGAGTGAACCTAATTTGTCGTTTACGTTGCTGAAATAAAACTCCCATTCCTCTTGGTGTCCTGCTTTTGTAGCAGAAGTTGTTGTCGGTTGTTCAGGGTTTGTCTTACCGAATAATTTGTCAAAAAGTCCCATTGTAAATGCAGTTGTTGTTAGTCCTAAAATAATTGTTCCGATGATTATTTTCTTTTTCATTGTCGGTGTCTGTGTCGTCCGCTACGCTTGCCGCTAACGGTTTGCAGATTTGCGATGGGCGGGATTTTTACCACAAATGTTTATGCGGAGAACTGAACTTTCGGCTACCACAAAGCTGTCTGCGGAGCACGAAACCCCGCCTATTGCAAATGTGCTGTTAGTGGCTGCCCTTCTTTCGGTCAATGCACTGTCGTGTCGAGTTAGCAGCGTCCTTGTGTTGTGCTTTTTTACTATTGTCATGGCTTATCTAAATATTTTTTCATTATCCAACCTGTCTGCGGTAGGTTGTCCTTTGGGTCAAAATAGCTTACATAAATCCACTTATGATGAATTTGAATTACTATAACTTCAAAGTCTGCTGGTAGTTTGGTTAGTATTATAGTTTTTGATTTCGGCTTTAATTTTACTTCACAAACTTTGTTTGTTATTCGATATTCTTTCGCTTGTCTAAGTTGCTCATTGATTAATTGGATATATTGTAATACCGCGTCCTGTTTGATATTCAATTGCTTTATATCTTCTTTGGAAGCCAATTCAGGTTTTGGTGAAAAAATATCATAAACACTATAAAAAACCAATATTACTTCAAGGACACGAAAAGCATGGATACCTTTTTGTTTATGCTTATTTATAAAAGCTAAAATTGAAGCAACTAATATTTGGAATTGTCTTTGTTGCTCTTCGGTTATTTCTTCTGTAAGTGTTTCTGAGAATTCAAGTGCTTGCCCGTTAACTTCTTCAAAGTCGTCAATTAATGACCAGTTTTTTTTCTGTGCCGCAATTGCAGCGATTTGTCCTGAAATACCATTTAATGCAAACTGAAGGTTATTTATTTGTGCTAATGCAGGAGATTGAAATTTAAGAGCCTCTGTCATAGCTCTAAGTCCACCAAATAGTTGTTCGTGTTGTCTGTTTATAGAAGTAATTGCATCAAGTGTTGTTTGTGGAATTGCGAATTTTGAATGCCAACTCATTGATTTTGTCATTGCATCAATTGCGGATAAAGTAGGTTGAGCAAACATTGTTTGTTGCTTCATACTTTTTGCAATTTCTGTCATCATACTTAGTCCGCCTAAACTTTTTGTGATGTGTTCTTGTGCTTTGAACATATCTGAAAGTTGCGAACTTAGTCCCAACGACTTTTGAATATTTTGGCTCCATTGAGCCGATTTTAATATGTCGTCAAATCCTGCCATTATTTAATTTCAAAGCTGTCAATATTATTTGTTAAGGTCATGCTGTTGTCGGTCGTCATAGGGTTGCCACTAACGTTTTGCAGCTACAAGAAGTTGGCGATTTCGAAGCACTAAACTGTCTGCCACCAAAAAATTTGATACGAAGCACAAAGCTTTATTTAACCACTGAACCGCCAATTTCTTGTAGCTGCTGTTACCAGCAGTATTTCTTCTCCCGTTGATTTGCATTCGTTTAATTTGGGCAGTAAGTTGTCGTTAAATAATCTTTGAAATTTGGTCTATAATCAATGGTGTCAAAGCGTTACCTGCAACTGCTTCTAAAATTGTCCTTATTGATTTTAGTGATTCAGCAATAATAATGTTTTTAGGTTTACTTGATTTGCTTTGAATTTCAATTGTTTGTAGTTCACTTAATAATTCACTTTGAAGTTCATTTGAAAGGTTTAATGATTCCTTGATGTCATTGAGTTGTGAAACAATTTTTTCAATGTCAACTGCTGTCTGAGCATTATAAGTAAAATTGATTGTTGAGTTTGTTGTTCCTTGTTGAAGTGTGGAATTATTCATTGTGCCAATATTAATCACGTTAAATGGCAAAAAGTGTTCTGTTGGTCTGCTCGGATTTTCAATTGCTTCTTCAACTTCTTTAACTCCCCAATGTGTTAGGGAAATCCCACCACCCAATGCTCTTGATTCAATTAAGTTTTCTCCAATTAAATAATCTACAATTTGACTTGTTTCATTTCTGTCTAATTTTAATTCTGTGCCTACTTCCCACATACTAAACATTGCCCCAGTTTCTCCGTTTGAAGATTCGTAGAGGCAATTGAGAAATAAAAATCTGTTTTTTTTCTTTTGTTCTAATGACATTATAGTGTATTTAAATTGTTTCGTAAACTTCGTCTTTGTCCAAGAACCCAAACGTTTCTATTTGTGGTAGAATCTTGTTTGCAAGTTGTTCGTTTGCTTTGCTTAATTCTTTTAGTTCGTCTGTCGCCAAGTTGTGTTCTGTCAAGCAACGTCTGATTTGATACCAACCTGCGTCCCAAGTGTCAATTTTCCATTTGTTGGTCGCCATTTGGTTAAGGTTTAAATAGAAAAGTTGATACACAACTTTAGCTTTTTCAATTACTTGTTTTGCCTCGTCTGATATGTCATTTTTTGAAAGCCACTCAGCAACAAATCTGTTTTCGTCCTTTGTTAGTTGTTGCCTAAAATCGGGGTCTTTAATTTCCCAATGTTTTATTTCTTCAAGTCGGAAAGGGTAGAAGTTGTTTTTGATTTGATGAGTGCTTCCCAAATAAGAAACATTTTTTAGTGATGTTGTTTCGTTTGATGAAGCAAACAAACTCCAAACAACGCAATCGTTTAGAAACTCTTTTGTTGGTTCTGTATGGGGAATTAAAAATTGGTTTCTGTCATTGAGCCAAGTTTGCTTTGGGATTTTCTTCACAGCGTGAAGTGTCAACGCTTTTTCAAAGTTGTCTTTGATTACTGTAAATGCTCCAGCACTTGCGTTTGGCGAGGAAAGCATAACAACATATTTTGCGTGTTGAAAGTCGTTACCGTTACTACAAACTGAAGCTAAAAAATCTGGTCTTGCTCTGTGTCTTGTGTCGGTGTTGTCATTTTTTAAAGTAATACCATTGCTCAATGGTGGTAAAATATAGTCGTTAGAATTTTTTGGTCTTGGAAACCAATTATTCAAAACATCTTTCTTTTCAATTAGCTGTAAATGTTTAACACCAATAGTTTGAGCATCTTCATTTGCGATGTCTATTTCAACTGTTTTTGTTTGACTTGGCTTTGATAAGTTCCAAATTAAAAACCCGATTGGATATTTTCCTTTTACTCCGTGAAATGTTGTTGACTTAAACAAAAATCCTTTCTCGTATTTGAAGTTGAAATATTTGTCTCTGTATTCAATGCTGTCAGGTGCGTTTAAGTATTTCAACTTTGAGAACATTCCTAAATAGGTGTTTTTCGGAAGTTCGTGTGCAACACGAAACATAAACTGTGCAAACAGTTCACGCTTTACGTGTCCTGCATCTTCGTTGTCCATTGCAATTTCAACTTTTGTTTTGCTTACACCTTTTTTGCTGTCGCCTTTTGCTCCGCCAACTTGTGCAGTTGCAAATGGCGGATTGATGTAAACAATCCAAGTAATCGTTGGGTCGGCTAATTCGTCTCTTAATTTCTTTGGGAGCTTCCAGTTGGGAGCAAAAGGTAAACTTGCTTTATTGAAAACATATTCTACATCGTCATTCAGATAGTCATATTGAAAACAAGTAGCGTTTGGAAATACTTTGTTCAAATGGTCGGCTTCGCTCCCGTGAAGCGTTGACATATACAAGTATTTGTATGCTTCTGCGGGCAAGTGATATTCAAGGTTGCCGGTTCCGGCAGCCATATCCCAAATTCTATACTTGCCGGATTTAAACCAATTTTTCCCAAGCACTTCGTTTAAGTAGTGAACTGCTTTTTGTCCGTAACGCAAAGGCGTGTAAAACTCGCCTTCAAATCTTCTTTGGCTTTCGTCTGTTAGTCGGTCAAGTTTTGCGTGAATACCGTTAATGGTTTCAGCGTTTGTAACATAGTCGTAGACACTCCAAAAATAATCATAGTCCTTCATCAGGACTTTTTGTGTTTTAGAGTTCTTGTCTTCAAATGTGAAAACTACTCGGCTGTTGTCTTTGTCAATGATTACTTTGTCTCGCTGAATGTTTGCTAGGAAATAAAAAGACGGCTTGTAGCCGTTTACAATGTATGGTCCAATTACGCCTTTCCAATGGTCAAAAACGGCTTCAAAGTTTTCTTCGTTGATTACTTTCTTGTCGCCAAAGTCCAATATCATTTGAGGATGCAAAGCGTTGTCAAGGTTTTTCTTGAATGCTTCTTGCTCCTGTTTTTTGGTAACAGAGTAAACGTGAATTTTACTTGTTTCGGGTTCTTTAACTAAGTGGTCAATTAGTTTTGGGTCAGGCTTGCTTGCAGGTCGTTCCCAATCGTAATTTTCGTTTGTGTAATAAGTTGACCACTTACGTGTCTCGGTTATGGTTGCTTCGTTTTTGTCGGCAAGGCAAATAAAAAATGGAATTGCCTTTTCAACGTCAATGTATTTTAGTCGTCTGATGTAATAAAGTGATTGGGCAAGAATTGTCGCAAGAGCTTTTAAGTTGTGAAAATTTTTGTCAGCCTTAAACTCAAAAAATACTTGTGGTGTATAAAGGTCGTGATGATGCGAAGTGTTATATTTTATTTTGAAATATGTCGCATAGGTCGCCTTAACAACTTCTTCCGTTGTTGCCTTGTCTAACCGATTTTTAAATTCTTCAAAAGTCATTGTCTGTCGTTAAGTTTATGTCTATGCACGAGGTCTGTTAATATTGCTGGTAACATTATTAATCACGCAACTTCTATTGCGTCTATTTTTTTTTTGTTGCGTCTATATTTGATATATATTCTTTAAAATCATTCTTTAAAATCATTCTTTAAAATTTAACTTTTAAAAAAACAAATACGATATAAAAACACAATGAAATTTCCAATTTGCATTTTTTTTTAACGCCTAAGGCAACGTGAGTCCCATTTTGAATATCAAAACAATTCACGATATGTTTTTTATTTTATATTTTAGTAAAATTTTATATCATTAGGATATTATCTGCCACAATTTCAGTTACATATTTTGTCTGCCCCAATTTATCTACATAATTACGAGTTTTTATTTTACCCTCCAAATAAATTTTAGTACCTTTTTCAAAATATTTTTCTACAACAGTAGCAAGGTTACCCCATGCTACTATTTTGTGCCACTCAGTTTCAGTTTTATTATTACCTTCACTATCTTTATACGTTTCGTTGGTAGCTATCGAAAAAGTAGCAACTTTAGAACCGTTCTCAAACATTTTTATTTCTGGTTTTTCACCCAAATTACCTATCAATATGGCTTTATTTAATCCTTTCAATTTTTTTATTACTTTTAAATGCTACATCTACAAAACGACTTGGGATTGACGAGACTAAGGTTTAAAAATAACCAAAGCTCAAATTTAGTAAACTACCCAAATTGATATTCCAAAGTTCAAATTTAATACTTTTGCTATGGCTTAATTAAAATAGTATACAACAATAATTTTTTTTTCTAATTTTAATCATACAAAGTAATATATTTTAAATTAAAAGTCCAAATTATCCAATGGACTTTTAATTCCACTCAAAGCTTTACTTGTAACGTGTGTATAAATTTCGGTTGTTTTGCTGCTACTATGCCCCAAAAGTGCTTGAATATACCTCAAATCTGTGCCATTTTCGAGCAAATGTGTTGCAAAACTATGTCTAAGCGTATGCACGCTAGCCTCCTTTTTTATTTTGGCTTTTATCATGGACTCTTTCACTAAATTTTGCACACTTCGTTCGCTGTATTGTCCGCCATTTACACCTTCAAATAAGTATTCTTTTGGTCTATATTTTATGTAATATTCTCGTAATATTGGTAGTAATTTTTCGCTCAAAAGCGAATATCTATCTTTTTTGCCTTTGGCCGCTTTTATGCAGATTTGCATTCGGTTGCTATCAATATCAGATATTTTTAAATTCAGAATTTCGCTTAATCTCAACCCAGACGAGTAACATATCATTAATATAGTTTTGTGTTTGATATTTTCTGTAACTTTGATAATGGCCTGAATTTCCTCTATTGAAAAAACAGTAGGTAGCTTAGTTTCTTTCAATGGGCGCTCAAGTTGGTAAAATTTACGAGTTCCACCTTTTACTTTTTCGTAATAAAACTTAATTGTGTTGATTGCTTGGTTCTGATAACTTGACGAAATGCCTCTTTCTTGTACCAAATAGCGAATATATTTTAAAATATCGGGTTCTGATATATCATCAATTTTTTTTGAGGCATAAAAATTGATAAATTCCTCAAAAAGTTGCTTGTATGTTTTTATTGTACGTGGCGAATATCTCATCGTTTCAAGTTTCTGAATCATCTCGTCTGGGCAGGTCCTGTAATTTGGTATTTCAAATGCTTGTGGTCGTTGTTTTAATACATTTTTTACTCGTTCGTCTATCCAAGAAATGTTCATTTTCTGGGTTTTACAAAAATCTTCAAGGGCTTTTTTTTGTTTTTCATCAATGGCTACACTCCACCATTTGTTTGTTTTATCGAATTTAGCATAAGGAAAATCTTTTAAAATATTAACCAAAAGGGGATCAAAAAAAGCAATAATTCTATATCTGCCATTTTGATATTGAATAGCTTTAATCATTTGTTTTTCGTGTTCTGGTTCTACTTTTTGAGATATTTTTGCAGTTTGATAAGAAGCATTTGCAACATCTTTTAATGGTTGCATATTCGGAAAGGCAAGTTTCAGCTTTTCAAAAATAGCATTGGAAGGTTCGCAATGCCAAGCCTTTTCGGTGGTACTCCAACGAAAGGCAGCTATTGATTTTATATTTTCAATAATTTCGGTATTGTAATCAAATTTTAAAAAAAGTCGTTTTGATCCACGATGTATGGTGGCATAATATTGTATCATAATTATAGTTTTATTGCGTCTATATTTGCAAAATTAAGGAATAACCGCAACTTTTAAAATTTTCATATTATTTTAAAGGAGGGCTCGTTTAATTTAAAATCTGTTTATAGATTTCAAATAATGATTCAAAATGCACTATTTCCTTCCTAAGAATTATAGGCAATAGGGCAAACCAAATGTTTGTAGACAAACAATAGGGTTGTAAAATTGGTTGGTTTCGGTTTAAAAAAAAGGATAAAAAAATCTCTAAGATTATTTTAATTAATTTAATTATTCTTCAAAAAACTTACTTAAACCAACCCAAACAGGCCAATTTATAACTCATGTTTTCCCTAAAACTATAATGATTTAGTTAAACTATGATTTTAGGTATAGTTTAAAATCAAAAAAATAAAAAAACCTTGCTTAATATCTAAACAAGGTTTTGTGCACTCGAAGGGATTCGAACCCCTAACGTCAGGGCCGAAACCTAATATTATATCCATTTAACTACGAATGCAATCTAGGGCAAATATATACTAAAAATAAATATTACAAATGAAACATACACAAAAACTTAGATTTTATATATTTTCATACGCTTTTATAATTTCTCTTACCAATGGATGTCGAGTTACATCTTTGGCATCAAGGGTAACAACACCTATCGATTTTACATTTTTGAGCACTTCTAGGGCATCTATCAAACCAGATTTTTGTTTTAAAGGTAAATCAATTTGAGTTTTATCGCCAGTAATAACCATTTTAGAACCCTGCCCCATACGTGTCATAAACATTTTTATCTGCATAGGAGTAGTGTTTTGGGCTTCATCCAAGAGTATAAAAGCATTGTTGAGCGTACGCCCACGCATATAGGCTAGTGGAGCAATTTCTACAATACCAGTTTCTTCATACACTTTCAATTTGTCGGCTTCTATCATATCCGAAAGGGCATCGTAGATAGGGCGAATGTATGGATCTATTTTTTCTTTCATATCGCCAGGCAAAAACCCCAAACTCTCGCCTGCTTCTACGGCTGGTCGTGTTACAATTATTTTTTTTACTTCCTTATTTTTCAATGCTCTTACGGCCATGGCCACAGCCACAAAAGTTTTGCCAGTACCTGCTGGCCCTATGGCAAAAACTAAATCATTATCAAAAATGGCTTTTACCATTTTGGCTTGATTGGCTGATTTTGGTTTGATAGGATGGCCTTTGATGCCATGCAAAATTATATCTGGGGTGTGTTCTTGGCCTGCATCCCAACCTTGCGTTGGGGTTAGAATTTCTTTTAATTGTTCTTTTTTTAGTTCTCCAAATTTTACAATTTGTTGGGTCATCAGAGAAATAATATCTGCTATTTTAGCTAAATCTGATGGCTTGCCATGAAGTGTGATCTCGTCTCCACGAGCAGTTATTTTAGCATCCGAAAATGTAGCAGCTAATTCTTTTAAATTATAATTTTGAACCCCAAACAACTCTAAGGGTGATACATCTTCGATTTTGATTTTTTTTTCTATCAATGGATACTAGATTTGATTTTGACTAAAATAAGATTAAAAGTTCCCTATTATTAACATACTTTATAGAATAGCCCTAAAACTATTCATCGACTTGTTTTGATTTAAACCAACCTTTATCAGAACAAAAGAATGACTTTTTTTACAGAATAAATAGATCAATGTGGGATATTTCATTTGTTTAAACAAAAAAGACATAAGATTTATCAAATCTTATTCTTAAGTTAAAAGAAAATGATGATTTGATAGAAATTATGTCTTTTTAAAATGATAATTAGGTACTAAAACGTGCCAACACCATATTTTTCTGATATTTGTAAGGGCTGCATTTTTACAATTTTGAAAAAATGAAGCAACCTAATCACTTGATAAGTTGGGTCAAATTCAAACCATTTAAGAGCAAAATTTACCCTTTTTGGGTACATATGGTGGTTGTTTTGGAACAATTCGCCAAAGCATACAAAATCCCAAACAAATGTATTTTTAGATTTATCATTGGCATTGTAATTAGAATAACCATGTTTGTGGCCACTCCAGTTTACAATAGCACCATGAATTGGCCCCATCAAAAAATGAATAGGCAACAACAAGTACAAATACCACATACCAGCAGGCACAAAATAGATATAAAACAACGAGTAAGCAGTACCCCAAGCCAAACGAATCAACCAAATATCGCCTAGATTTTCAACAGCTTTCCATTCTGGCAAATTTTTCAAGAATCGCTCTTCAGGATCTTTTTTGTAATTTAGAAAATCATTATAAATATTTTTAGTGTCCCACATCATGTTGAATAAATTTTTGGAGTGATGTGGCGAGTGTGGATCTTTGGGAGTATCACTGTAAGCATGGTGCATTCTGTGCAATATAGCATACGCTCGTGGTGATAGATAGGAAGAACCTTGAGTTACAAATTGAAATACGAAAAAGAATTTCTCCCAAAAATTATTCATCGTAAACATTTTGTGGGCTGCATATCTATGCAAAAAGAATGTTTGACTAAACAAACTCAAATACCAATGTAATAGTATAAAAACTACAATTGCTGTCATTTTTTTATGTTTATAATTAATTAATGTATACGAAATATAATGTGCTGTGTTATTGTTTTATTATTTTACAGTTAATTTTTATTTTGCAAATTTATAATTATTTTTCAAAAAAAACTTAAAAAGTTCCAATTATATTATACACATGATTGATTTTGAGCTATTTAACTTGATATGTAGTAAAATTTGGTTGGTTAGGTTTCAAAAAAAGATTAAACCGATTTTTTTTTAAAAAATAAAAGTGCTTATTTATAAGTATTTTAATTAAAATTAATTTTTAAAAAAATCACAAAAAAAAGTATTGAATGAATATAAATTTAAACATTTTTCTTAATATTGCTTTAAATTTCAAATTTAATCTTTATGAAAAATTGGTCAATCATATTTTTGTTTATATTTATCATTATCTCCTGCAAAAAAGATAATATAGTTCCAATCAATAATGTAAATAATACTCAACAAGCTGATGAGCCTAATCCTATTTCATTAAAAATTAGTGTACAAAACGATGATTTTAAATTAGGAGGTGTAATTACTATTACATCTACTTGTAATTTACAAAGCGACAGTATCACTTTTTTAGAAAGAGAATTTTACTTATCTAAAGACAAAACTAAATCTGTTGATGATCAAAAAATTTATTCTAATAGTTTTTATTACTCTGGCATCTCAGCTATTTATCTTAACAAAGGATTAAACAAAATGGTTGAATTTTTTAGTCTGCCTACTTACAATACTATACCAGAAGGTAATTACTACATATTAGTTTCAATGAGAATAGCAACTACAAACTATTACAGCTATTCCAGTGAAAAAAAATATTCAAGTTATTATTCAGTAACCTCCAACAAATCATATTCATTGTATTCTCCAGAGTCTAAAATTAAGTTTTCAAAAATATCTATCAATCCCATGCAACTTTATAGTGGTGGAAGTACTACAATTAATATAAATTACAATTCAAGTTTAGCTAATGATGCACAAGGAAATTTGTCTATGTATATCACAACTGATACTTTAAATATGAGTTCAAAACATTTTTTAAGTAATTCCTTTCAATCCATAACCTTCAAAAAATCGACTGGAATCGAAACTCAAAAAGTGAATGTTCCTACTATATCAATAAATTCTAATGAAAATTATTACTTATTTTGTACTGGTACTTATGTAGAAAATGGAGATGAATATACTATTAAACCTAAATTTATTCCTGTTAAAATTCAGCCATTTATTAATCAATTTTCAATTTCAGAATTAAATATAGGAAAATCTTCGGTTTTTCCTGATGCCCAAATAAGTGTGTCTGGAATTATCAAATCAGAAAGTTCTGAAGATATATCTACTTACATAAATTATTATTTGTCAAGTGATAGCATATATTCAAACGATGACAATTCATTAAGTTATTCGAGTACAAATTTATCAATCAAACAAGGTACAACAATTTTTTCTAATACAATTACACCTTATTCGTATTCTACCAAATATGGAGATTATTATATTATTGCCAAAACAAATATTAGTTCAAATTATGGCTATTCAAACAATGGTTACATTGAAAAAAGCACTAAAATAAGTTTTATAGAGCCTCTTACAACTATCACTCAATTAGCACTAACTAGCACAAGTATCACGAATAATTCAAGTTTACAATTTTCATTAACATCCAAATCAGATGTTACAAAGAGTACTTACAAAACTTACAAAGTTTATCTATCATCAGATACAAATTGGACATTAGATGATTATTTCATAGAAGATGAAAGCATCAGTTTTGATTTAGGAACTAAAATTTCTGACTATTATAGCTATTCTAGTAGATTACCAAAAGGAAATTTTTATTTGATATTGAGATCTTCGACCTCAGATGGAAGTGCTCTCAAACAATTTATTTCGAGTAATATTGTTACCATTAATTAATTTTATTTAATGAAAATAACTTTTAAATAAATTTGGCAATATTTTCAGAAAAATATTACCAAATATTTAATTTTTATCTTTAAAGGATATAGAATATTTTGGAAGAATTGAATTTTATAAAATAAAAAATAATATCTGAAAACCATCAAAAATCAATAATACTTATATGAAAAATAACCACGACAAAATGATGACAGATTTAAACAGACTTTTGGAAACCCAAAATTTCAAAACTCAAGCTGAAATCCAACAATTTTTAGATAGTCTTGTAGGTGGTAAAATACCTTCTTTTCCACAAGAAGCCCTCTCGCTAGAAGAAAAAGCACAAGATTTGGTTTTTGAGGCATATAATCTACCTCTATCAAAAGCAAAACTAAACATTTCAAAGGCACTTTTACTCGACAAAAATTGTATAGAAGCTTACGAGTTTTTAGGTTCAAAAGAACCAGCTCCTGAAATTGCTATTGTATTTTTTGAAAAAGGAATTACTATTGGAAGACAGATTTTTGGTGGCAAATTTTTAGAAGAAACAAAAGGTTTTTTTTGGGGAGTTCACAAAACAAGGCCTTATATGCGTTGTTTATACAACTTTGCTAATTGTTTGCTGATTATGGACAAAATAGAAGAGGGGATTGCTATTTTTGAAGAAATGATAGAGCTAAATCCTAACGACAATCAGGGTGTGAGGTATTTATTACAAATTTTGCTGTTAGAAACTGATGAATTTGAAAAATTCAGAAAATATGATTTAATGTTTGATACAGATCAATCTACTTTTGCTCTTTTTAATCGCGCATTAAATACTTTCATCCTTGAGGGAGACTCTATCAAAGCAAACAAATGCCTAAAAGTGGCTTTAGAAAGAAATAAATACGTGGCCAAAAATTTATTATCTAGAAAAGAAATTGTACTTACATCCAACACTTACAGCATTGGCGATGAGAACGAAGCAGATTATTATGCTCAAATTGGTCAGTTGATTTGGCAAAACACAGATGGTGCTACAAATTGGCTCAAGAAAAACATTGCAAAAATTACTTAGTCTTTGCGTAGATTGGTACATTTATTGTTATCATATTCCTGTTAATATTAATTTTATTAACTCAACTTTTTGCTTTGCATATTAGGTTTAATTTCAAATAAGAAGTAATATTTTTAAAATAATTATTTTTTTTATTTATATTGTTTTCAAACAAAAAGATTTTAATTTTTATTTATTATAATATATATCATTTTTAGCTTAAATATTTTTTAAATAATGATAGTTTAAAAATGAAATACAACTAAATTTGCAATTCCAAAAAAAAAGTAGAATATTTCTTATATGTTATCAGTAGAAAAAATTGGCGGCACATCCATGACCGCATTTGCAGATGTAGTCAAAAACATAATAACTTACAAAAGAACTGGAAAAGACCTATATAACAGAATTTTTATAGTTTCGGCCTATTCTGGAGTTACAAACTGGCTTTTAGAAGACAAAAAAACGGGAGCTCCTGGCATTTATCACCACTTTATCAATCAAAAAGATTTTCATCAATCGCTTGCCGAATTGATAGTAAAGCTCAAAGAAATTAATAAATCTTACGTAGGTTTAGGTCTAGATTTGAAAGTAGCCGATGATTTTATAGAAACACGTATCAACGATGCCGAAAAATATCTATCTAGCTTGGCCGATGTGTTGGCTTCGGGCTATGTGAGCCAAGAAAATATTTTTCAAGCTGCAAGAGAGATTTTGGCTTCTATTGGCGAATCTCACTCAGCATTTAATTCTGTAAATATCCTCAAAAATAGTAATATTAACGCCATTTTGGTAGATTTGAGCGGTTTCCACGATAGCGAACCATTGACTATAGACCAAAGGGTACACCAAACTTTACGAAATATTGATTTTGCCAATAATATTACTTTTGTAACAGGCTACACCAAAGGTACAGAGGGTATCATGAGGGAGTTCGACCGTGGATATTCAGAAGTTACATTTAGCAAAGTAGCGGTAGCTGTACGTGCCGATGAAGCCATTATTCACAAAGAGTACCACCTGAGCTCTGCTGATCCTAATTTGGTAGGTATCGAAAATTGTGTACCAGTGGGTTACACCAATTACGATGTGGCCGATCAGTTGGCCGATGTAGGTATGGAAGCCATTCACCCCAAAGCAGCCAAACCTTTAGAGATAAACAACATCAATCTTCGTATCAAAAACACCTTTGAACCCGACCACCCAGGTACCCTCATTACCAAAAACTATGTGGGAATGAAAAAGCGTGTAGAAGTAATCACTGGTTCTGATAAAGTAATAATTATAGATATTCACGACCCATTAATGGTAGGTTCTGTGGGTTATGACCTCAAAATAATGCAAGACTTTGCTCAATTTGACATTAGTTATATTTGCAAATCAACCTCTGCCAATAGTATCTCGTTAGTCATTTGGGAAAAAGATTATAAAGCAGAGCTTATAAAATTGCTAGAAAGCAAATATCAGACGATAATAGTAAAAAAAGTAGCCATCGTTTGCTTAATAGGTACCAACATAGACCAACCAGGCGTGCTTGGCAAAGCAGCAGTTTCCCTTGGCGAAAACAATGTCAATATATTGGCCATAAGCCATAGTTTGCGACAAGTAAATATACAATTTGTAATAGAAAGAGATAAATTTAAAGAAGCTATAAAAGTTCTAAACTCAAATATTTATTTTAATTAATAGATATGCTATTTTGAATTAAATTACTAAATAATTTAAAAATTATCTCATTTGGATTTATAAAAACTTGAACTAAATTTATTGAAAAAAGTAGCATTTTATACCTTAGGTTGCAAGTTGAATTACTCAGAAACTTCAACTCTTGGACGACTTTTTGAACAAAATGGATTTGAAAAAGTAAATTTCGAAGACAGTGCTGATATTTATGTCATCAACACTTGTTCTGTAACCGAAAATGCAGATAAAAAATGTAAGAAAGTAGTAAAAGAAGCTTTAAAACATTCTCAAAATCCATATATAGTCATAGTAGGTTGCTATGCTCAATTAAAACCCCAAGAAATAGCCCAAATTCCTGGCGTAGATGCAGTATTGGGGGCATCCGAAAAATTTAGATTAATCGAAATATTACAAGATTTTACAAAAACTGAAAAAAAAATAATTGAAGTTTCAGACATAGACCAAGCCACAACTTTCAATAGTTCTTACTCGTTAAGCGACCGCACACGCACATTTCTCAAAATACAAGATGGCTGCGATTATACATGCTCGTTTTGCACAATACCACTCGCTCGTGGGGGCAGTAGGAGCGATACTATCGAAAATGTACTAAAAAATGCTCGAGATATAGCCAAAACTGATGTAAAAGAAATTGTGATTGCAGGTGTCAATATTGGCGATTATGGTATCATCGATGGACAAAGAACTACAAATTTTTTGCACTTAATCCAAGAATTAGATAAAATTGAAGGCATAGATAGGTTTAGAATTTCGTCTATAGAACCCAACTTACTCACAGATGAGATTATTACTTTTGTAGCACAAAGCAAGCGATTTGTACCACATTTTCATATTCCATTACAATCTGGTAGTAATAAAATATTGAAAAAAATGCGAAGAAGGTATTTGAGAGAGTTATATGCAGAAAGAGTAGCAAAAATAAAATCATTGATGCCAAATTGTTGCATAGGAGTAGATATTATTACTGGTTTCCCAGAAGAGACTCATGAGGATTTTTTAGAAACTTATCATTTTTTAAACGAATTGCCCATTTCTTATCTTCATGTATTTACGTACAGTGAGCGAGACAATACCCATGCTTTACAATTACATTTACCTGTACCTCAAACCAAAAGAGACGAGCGAACAACACAGTTGAGGTCGCTTTCTGATAAAAAACGTAGGCAATTTTATGAAGAAAACAAAGGACTTCAAGCCTCAGTTTTGTTTGAAAACGATGTAGAAAACGGCTTAATACATGGTTTTACGTCTAATTATATCAGAGTAGAAGCCAAATACGACCCTTTGTTAGTCAATGAAACAAAGCAAATCAGAATGGTAGATTTTGCTCCATCAGGCAATATGACAATCGAGGAAGTAGAGGTTTTTGAAGTACATTAAAGGCGATTCATTTTTTTTGAAAACTTATTTTTATCTTATTTCAAAAAAAAATCTATTTTTGTATTATAATGATATTTAATAGAAAAAATTACACCAACGAAGTACTCATCAACCTTTATAAAGCAATACTCAAACCTAGATTGGTCGAGGAAAAAATGATTTTACTTTGCAAACAAGGCAAAATCAATAAATGGTTTTCGGCTTGGGGGCAAGAAGCCATTTCGGCTGGTATCGTAGCTGGATTGCAAGATGATGAGTGGATTTTTCCAAGTCATCGCAATTTAGGCGTATTTTTGAATAGAAATATGCCCCTCGACAGATTATTGTCGCAATGGCAAGGCAAACAAAATGGATACACCAAAGGACGTGATCGGTCTTTTCATTTTGGTTCTCAAGAGCATCATATTGGAGCAATGATTTCGCACATAGCAGCACACCTACCAGTAGCTTGTGGGGTTGCTTTTGGTCATATTTTGCAAAATAAATCCAAAGTATGTGTAGCCTTGTGTGGCGATGGAGCTACCAGCGAAGGCGATTTTCATGAGGCTCTCAACGTGGCCTCTGTGTGGAATTTACCCGTTATTTTTGTGGTCGAAAACAATGGATTTGGCATTTCTACACCTACAAATCAGCAATTTAATTGCAATGCAATCATTGATAAAGCCCCAGGATATGGCATAGATGCTTTGCAAGTGGATGGAAATAATATTTTGGAAGTTTATGATGTCATTTCTCAAATTGCTGCCAATATTAGAACAAATCCTCGTCCTGTATTGATAGAAGCCATCACTTTTCGTATGCGAGCTCACGAGGAATCTGCCGATAATAGTTTTGTTTCAGACGAATTGTTGCAAAAATGGGCTTTAAAAGACCCAATAGTAAGATATGAGAAATTTTTAATAGACCAGTTTGTACTTCAATCCAACACGATTGATGATATAAAAAATGAAATATACACAGAAATAGAAAAAGCTATTGAAATTTCGGATGCAGATATTTTCCCAGTGGCTAGTACTAAAATCGAACTTGATGATGTGTATATGCCTCATAATCAGGTAGATAGAGCTATTGATTTATCACAAAAAGAAAACATTAGATTGATAGATGCTATCAAGCAAACGATAGATTTTAATCTAGAAAAATACCCTAATTTAGTTTTATTTGGCCAAGATGTGGCTCAGTTTGGGGGTATATTTAAAACAACTGAAGGTTTGTTTGAAAAATATGGCCCAGAAAAAATCAAAAATACACCACTTTGCGAATCAGCCTTGGTAGGCATGGCTTTGGGTTTGAGCATGGTTGGTTATAAATCTATTGTAGAAATACAATTTTCAGATTTTGCTAGCAATGCTTTTAATCAAATTTGCAATAATTTAGCTAAATCTTACTATCGATGGGGCCAAAATGTAGCTACTGTCTTACGTATGCCCACAGGAGCAGGGGTTGGGGCAGGGCCATTTCACTCACAAAGTCTGGAAGCATTTTTCTTTCATTGTCCTGGTTTAAAATTGGTTTATCCATCCAATGCAAGCGATGCCAAAGGTTTATTAAATGCAGCTATTGAAGACCCCAATCCAGTATTATTTTTTGAACATAAACTCTTGTATCGTTCTGATTATCAAGCAGTTGAGGTTGATTATTTTACAGTGCCTTTGGGCAAAGCTTCTGTAATAAAACAAGGTACTGCATTGACAATTATTACTTATGGACTTGGTGTAGTTTGGGCTTTGGATGTATGCACAACCGAAAATATAGATGCCGAAATTATAGATTTACGCACTTTGCTACCTTGGGATAAAGAAACCGTTTTTGATTCTGTCAATAAAACTGGAAAAGCCTTGGTATTGCACGAAGATTGCCTCTCTGGGGGTATTGGTGCAGAGCTAAGTGCTTCAATTACCGAAAATTGTTTCAAAAATTTGGATGCTCCAGTAGCCAGGGTCGCAAGTTTAGATACTCCTGTGCCTTATGCCAAAAACCTAGAAGATAATTTTTTGGCAAAAAATATATTAAAAGATAAATTAATTGCTTTAAGTCTGTATTAAAAGGGAGCTAAGGACTTCAAATAATCGGCAATCTGACCTGGTTTTAAGTTTTCCATACATGCGCAATGTGGAGCTGTAGTACATCCTTTGCAAATAAAATTAGGGTAAAAAAGTTTAACATTCTTACCTAAAGCCCCCCATCTGCGTGGGTGCATATTTTTAGATGATGGATATAATCCAATGGCATGAATACCAGATGCTGCTGCTATGTGCAAAGGGCCTGTACTACAAGCAATGAGGGCATCAGCTTGGCCTATAAAAGTAATAAATTGGTTTAATGTAAATGAATTACATACATTGATTACATGCTCGTTTTCAAATATTTGTGGACATTCTAAGTGTATTTTTTTATATTCAGATTCTGTGCCTGTGATATAAATTTCAAAGTTGTGTACTGGTAATAATCTTACCAATTCTAGATAGTTTTTAAGTGGCCATTCTTTTGCACTACCTTTAGATTTTGGGTGTAAAATAACTTTAAATTTCTCAGATTTTGCTATTTTTTCATTTGTATTAAATCCATAAAAAAAGGGTATATCATCCAACAATATGTTTTCTATCGTTGGTAAGATTGGTTTTAAAAGTTTTAGATTTAATAATGATTCATGCTGTGTGGATTGTATTCTACTAAAATTTATTTTTTTATTGATATAAATCCAATGAAACCAGCGATGTGAGGTGCCCACTCGATAGGGGATATGAGCAAAAAATGCCAATTTGGCTATTTCTACATCAGGCGAAACATGAAAAATAACATCTGCATTGAAACTAGAAAGCAGTGTTTTATTATGGACTATGTCTTCTTTTATTACTATTTTGTCAATATATTTGCATAGCGACAAGACTGGTTTTGTATAGCTATTTCCTATAAAAATAATGTAAGAATCAGGTATATTTTTTTTTATAATACCAGCCATAGGCATTGTTAGTACTACATCACCTATACTATCTGTACGAGAAATGATAAAAATTTTAGAATCCTTAATATTTTTCAATATAAGAAATGATTATTAAAAAGCTACACCCAAATTAAAGCCAAATCTTGGATTGTATTGCATGAAATTACCCAAATATCCTAATTCTTTGGTTACTTTGTATTCTCCAATAACAGGTCTACTAAATTGAAATTCGGCAGTTCGTCCCAAACCTGTCGTAATGGCAAAACCAGCCACTATTTCTAACGAAAAATTACCCCAAACCCAGTGTTTGCCTCCCTCTATACCAGCCCCTAAGGATAATTTATTGTTCCAAGTAGCAGTACCATAATCGTTTTGAAAAGCATTGGCATAAAATTGTGTACTCAATACATCTAAACTTACTTTATTGTAGTGTCTTATAGGCATATAAGCTCCTAGAAACCAGCCCATTACTTTCTTTTCGTTCAAGTAAATTTTATCTACCTCTCGCTCGTCTATTTGTTTAAAATAATATCTTATTTCTGGTATAATACCCCAGCCTTCGAGCTTAAAACTAGGTTTTAAGGGCAAACCCATGCCATCTTTTATGGCATTTTCAAAAGTTTCAGAAAAAAATCTTGGAGCGTTGATATATTCTCCACTGATGACAATAGAAAAGTTTTTGTACACTTGTCGTTCTACACTCAATCCAAAAATACTTTCTAAGGCATTGAGTGGTTTGGCCATGATAGCATATTTTTGTCCATAAATCAATGTTTTGGATAAAAACAAAGCCATGACAATAATTATTTTTTTCATTTTTAAGGTTTTGAAAATTTAAAACAGCTGATTTTAGTAATATTATTTTAAAATTAAATTCAACTATTTCTTTATCCTGTAAAAGTAATGTATTTTCTCTAATTATAGAATCTAAATGTTAACAGTTTTGAAAAAAATTATTTAATTATCAAAACTAGCTATTGATATACCACAAAACATATTGTTTTTGTATCAAGCACAAGCTCTTTTTAATCTATCATTGATGGCATTACCCAAACCATGTTGGGGTACATATTCAGTCAAAATAATTTCACAATCTGAGTCATCAAGTTGTCTTAGATAGGAAAATAGATTTTTTGCAGCTTCAGTTGTATTGTTGTTTTTTGATAAAATCAAATTTATGAATGATACATTTTCGTAATTTTTTGAAAATGATAAAATACCAATTTTTTTATTTTTATTCTCTACCAATAAAGTATCAATATGACCAATTCTAATTTTCTTTTTTGGAGCATAGTGGCTTTCGAGCATTCCTGGAGCTGTGGGTTTTGAGCTACTTGTTTGGATGTTTATTTTTCCTGTTACAGATTCTATTTCTTCTACCGAAATACCACCTAATCTTACTATTTTTGGTGTTTCACCGTTTTCAAAACCAATGATTGTACTTTCTAAACCTACTTCACAATCGCCACCATCAAGTATAAAAGGTATGCTTTGACCTAGTTGGTTTAGTACGTGATAGGCATTAGTGGGCGAAATATACCCAAATGGATTGGCACTAGGAGCTGCTAATGGATATGATATATTTTTTAATAACTCAAGTGTAAGGGTATGATTTGGAATTCTAAAAGCAACAGATGGCAGACCAGAAGTAATTAAATCAGGAATTATATCTTTTTTGGGTAGTAAGATAGTGATTGGTCCAGGCGAAAATTTTTGAAACAAATCATAAGCCAAATTTGGTATAAATCTTACATATTTTTTGACTTCTTCTATGTCGTAAGTATGACAAATGAGAGGGTCGAAAGTAGGTCTGTTTTTAACTTCAAATATTTTTGAGATTACATCCACATCTAGGGCATTTCCTGCTAGTCCATAGACTGTTTCAGTAGGAATCCCTATGATATTTCGGTTGTTCAAATACGCAATGGCATCGCTTATTTTAGAACTTATTATTGCCATATTATTACTTTGTAGAAAATATTTTGCTCAATTCAGTGGCTTCGTTGGGTTTCATTCGGCCTGCCAAAACCAATCTTAATTGTCTGCGTTGGAGGGCAGATTCAAAATATTTATTTTCTATGTCAGTTTCAGGTGTTAAAGAGGGTATATTTTTTTTTGGCATATTTTTATCATCAATGGCCACATAAGTATAAAAGGCTTCGTGTGTTTTTTTCTTGGTGCCTTTGGGAATGTTTTCGGCAAAAACTTCTATGTGCACCTCCATAGAAGAGTTAAATGCTCTCGTTACTTTTGATTCTAAAGTTACTATATTGCCCAATTTTATGGGCTCTTGAAACGATACATTATCAACAGAAGCTGTTACTACTACACAATTAGAGTGTTTTTGGGCAGATATAGCACCACAAATATCTATCCAGTGTAGCATACGGCCACCCATGAGATGTTGAAGTGTATTGGTATCGTTGGGCAGCACCATTTCTGTCATGGTTGTGTACGATTCTTTTGCTTTTTTTGAAATGGTCATATTTTTTTAAAAAAGTAATTTGAGTAACAGGAACTTCTGAATTTTTTTCATGTATTTTAATCATTTTTTTCACTACAAAATTAGGAAAATTTAATCATTTATTGTAGCATTTTTTTAATATCAATAGTTAGTCAATATTAAAAATTACTTTTTTTGGTGCTTTAGTGAAAATGTTAATAAAAATATCTTATAAATATAGTTAATTCTTACTTTTTTTAAGTAATAATTTTCAGTAATAAGGAATTTTATCAAAAAAATATAATCCCTACTTAAAATAATTATATTTTTATTTTTTTTTTTTAAAAATTACTACAAATTGATTTTTTAGTGTAAATTTTCATATTATATTTGTGTTGTTTTAATTCATCTTTCACTTAAACTAAAAATCAAAATATGAAAATTAAACATTTACTAATTTCAACAACATTGCTACTAGCTAGTTTTAGCTATGGGCAGTATATTTATACTTTCAACGATGGAACTGCTCGAAACGACCTTGGAACAGGGTTAGACGGAGTTTCCTCAAACACAACGCTAACAACAGATAGATTTGGTAATCCAAACAGAGCAATGGCTCTAGGAACTACAGGTAGCATAAACTTAGGATTACAGACTTATATTGATGGAAATAATCCATTTACCATTAGTCTCTGGTTAACTAAATCATCGGTAACTAACAATAATATTTTAACAAAAAATGCGAATTCAACATTTAATAGCTCAGCTATGGTAAATCCTTTTCGTGTAGAAACTGATGCAAATCAAATTTATGCCAACAGAGCTTGTAATGGAAGTGGTGCAGCTTATGTGAATCCATCAGGAACGCAATATTCGAACATTAATTCTAATACTTGGTTTCATTATACATATATGTACGATGGAGTTAATAACTTATTTACCTATATAAATGGTATATTTTATGCTAGTGTGGCAGGGGTTGGTACTAATCAATGTAATAATTCTAGTAACTGGGGGTTGATAGTAGGGTTGCATCCAAACGATGGCACACGTACTGGGCTTGGCGGAAGCGTAGATGATATACATCTATATAACACTACGTTGAGTGGTTCTCAAATTATGGCTATTAAAAATTTACCTTCTGAATATGTGGCAAAGATTGTAACTCAACCTATTAGTTCTTGTAATGTGCCTGCCAACCTTTCGGTGTCGGCAACAGGTGAAAATTTAAGTTATAGATGGAGCAATGGTTCTACAACTTCAAGCATTGTTGCAAATATAGCTGGTGCTTATACAGTTACAGTTTCTGGTTATGGAACTGTTGTTTCTAAAACTGTAGTAGTGGGCAATATTTCGCCTGTTATAGCAACACAACCTATGGCAACCACAAATATTAAATGTAGAAATCCTTTAGTTTCTATCTCGGCTACTGGTATTGACTTAAATTATTTATGGAATAATGGCATTACAACATCAAGTTTTGTAACTACTCTTTCTGGGCCATATTCTTGTACTGTTACAAGTGCTACTTGTGCCTCAACCAGTTCTACAACTCTAAATTTAAACCTTATTGATTGTATTGCTGATTATCCGTTTACAAATGGAGTTACACCAGGTTTTAATGGTCATTATGGTCAGTTGGATGGTTATATTATAGGGACTTGTGCAAATCAAACTGCTGTATTTTCAACAAGTTTTACTGGGGTCGCTAGTACTTTTAATGATAATCGCACACAAATTGAATGGAGATATACAAGTACAAACGATATAAATGGTTCTGTAATTCTTACTCAATTTGCTGATCAAAGAACAATTACTGTATCTGGGTCAAATCTTACTGTTGGTGGATATTTTGCTATAATTAAAACTTGTGGTAATGGAATGTGTTCTTTTAGAAATTCATATACAACAGCTATTCTTGATATCTCAACCACGCCTGCTGTTGTTTCTGCTCCTACACTTACAGATTTGTACTATGTTAATCAAAGAGTATTTCTAAATGGTTCAAACAATCTATCTGGTAATCCAACTACAAGTTCTGATAATCCAGTAGAAATATGCGCGAGTAACTCAAAATATCCAAACATTGGCACTAATTTTTCGGGATTTGGCTTGAAATATGATTGGAAAATTAATGGAAACATCATAACTTCAAATTCGCAAAACTCTGTTCCAATAAATAGCCCAGGCTTGGAGGGTAGAAATTCAACTTATTTTGATGGAATGAATACTGTTTTTCCTTCTATGGGTGTATATAGCGTAACAGCTTCCAATTATTGTGGCAGTGCAGCTGCTACTTATACAGTTGCAGGTACATCAGTAGCTTCAGTAATTTTGCCTTTCACTTCTATCAATACTTGCCAGGGAGTAGCATTTAATTTTCCTTTTACAGTAAATGGAGCTAATAATGGGCAAAGATCAATCTATAGAAATGGCGTTTATATTGGTCTGATTAGTAGCGATGTATATACTATTACAAATCCTTCGGCTGCGAATAATGGACGATATACAATGGAACTTTCTGGCTTATGTGGTTTCTCCACCAGTGCAGGTTTCAATCTCACATTTGGAGGAATAGCCACTACTATTACCTCACATCCAATAGCACAAACAGTTTGTGGTACTTCTGCAACCCTTTCAGTTATTGCGCAAGGTTCTGGTTTGCAATATGCTTGGAGCAATGGAGCAGTTTCTCCAACTATTACTTCTACTTCTTCCAACACCTATACTGTAACAGTTTCTGGGAATTGTGGAACTAGGGTTTCTACTCCTGCTAATGTAGTTCTTAGAAAACCAACTCAAATTCTTACACAACCTGTTTCAAAATCTGTATGTAGAGGCAATTCTGCCATGTTTGAAGTTACTGCCGTAGGAGAAAGTCTAACTTATGCTTGGAATACTGGAGAGGTAGGTTCTAGTATTACAAAATCTACTTCTGGTGATGCCTTAGTAACAGTTACAGGCACTTGTGGCAGTGTAATATCAGAAATAGCTACTTTGGACATCAGCCCATTGGTTACTATTACATCTTCGCCTCTATCAACCACTATTTGTGGCACTTCTGCCATACTTTCAGTCGTTGCACAAGGTTCTAGTTTGCAATATGCTTGGAGCAATGGTGCCATTACACCAACAATTACTGCCACTTCTGCCAATACATATACTGTAACAGTTTCTGGAACTTGTGGTGCACCTCAAGTTTCTAATGCTGCTTCATTATTATTTGTAGAAAGCATTGCCATTGTTACACAACCATCCAATGCAAATTTATGTAACACTACAGTTACAACACTTAGTGTTTCGGCTACTGGAATTGGATTAAGTTATTTGTGGAGTAATGGCAATACAGACCGTAGTTTTAATACCTCAATTGCTAATACTTATGGTGTTACAGTTTCGAGTAGTGTGTGCCAAAGTAAAGTTTCTTCAACTTTAGCTACCATCAGTCCATGTCATTTTGTTTATACATTTGATAATGGAAATGCAAACAATGATTTGCCCACAGGATATAATGGTACAGTTAATGGTGCAACACTAATGACAGATAGATTTGGAAAAGCAAATAAAGCCTATAATCTTGCTGGAACAGGCACTATCAATCTTGGAGATAACCCTATTATGAAAGGAGCAACTGCTTTTACACTTACTATGTGGGCTCAAAAACCATCAAATTCTGAAATTAGAGGATTCTTTAGAAAAGGAACAACTTACATGGCAAGTTATAGCAATGCTGATATGTATGCTTATAATTATAATACCAATCCAAGTGGTTTTACTAGCTTCCCAGATTTTACCAACAATGTATATGGAAATATTCCTCAAAACGATTGGTTTCATTTAGCTTATGTATTAAATGCAGGAACATTAAAAATTTATGTGAACGGTAGCTTATATGGTGTAAATTCAGTTGTTGGAGCTTTAGGAAATACAAATGATAATTTAACTTTAGGTTTTGCTGATGTATCAAAATCAACAACAATTTTGAATGGAGGTATTGATGATGTATATTTATTTGATTATGCACTTACAGATGCACAAATTTTAACAAATAAAGGCAACACTACATCAACCAATATACCAACTTACCAATCTACCAACATTAGCCTTTCTCCAAACCCAAGTACAGGCACTTTTACTATTGCTAGTACCCAATCTATTGGAGCAAATGACATAAAAGTGTACGATTTGGTAGGTTCTAGCCAAGCATTTACCTTATCTGGAAATGAATTAACAATTTCTAAATCAGGCATTTATATCGTATACATTTTAGGAAAACCAATTAAAGTTGTAGTATTATAATCGTAGGAACACGCCTTTTGGCGTGTTTTTTTCGTTTTTATAAGAACACGCCTTTTGGCGTGTTCTATCATCGTTTTTAAGAACACGCCTTTTGGCGTGTTTTTTTCTTTTTTATAAGAACACGCCTTTTGGCGTGTTCTTTTTATTTTATATGAACACACCTTTTGGCGTGTTCTTTTTTTTACAGAAGTTCCGCTTTTACAAAAAGTGGAACTTCTAGCACTGCCAGACTTTCCAAGTTTTATAAACTTGGAAAGTCTTTTAATTTAATCATTTATTGTAGCATTTTTTTAATATCAATAGTAAATCAATATTAAAAATTACTTTTTTTGGTGCTTTAGTGAAAATGTTAATAAAAATATCTCATACATATACTTAATTCTTACTTTAATTTAGTAATAATATTTTGTAATAAGGGATTTTATAAAAAAATATAATCCCTACTTAAAATAATTATATTTTTATTTATTTTTTTTTAAAATTACTTCATATTGATTTTTTAGTGTAAATTTTCATATTACATTTGTGTTGTTTTAATTCATCTTTCACTTAAACTAAAAATCAAAATATGAAAATTAAACATTTACTAATTTCAACAACAATGCTACTAGCTAGTTTTAGCTATGGGCAGTATATTTACACATTTAATAATGGAAATGCAGATAATGAAAGTACAGTCGTTACAGGATTGAACGGCACAGTTTCTGGGGCAACTTTGATGGCAGACCGATTTGGTAACCCTAACAAAGCCTACAACCTTAATGGAACAGGCACAATAAATTTAGGAGATAATCCTTATGCCAAAGGGGCTACAAACTTTTCACTTTGTATGTGGGTACAAAAACCAGTTTCTAATTCATCGAAAGGTTTTTTTAATAAAGGTAATACATACTTAGGACACTTTAGCGATGAAGTTTTGTATGGTTACAATACCTCAACTATATACACATCTCCTACTGGTGGTACTATTTATTCAAACATAGCGGCTGGTACATGGTTTCATGTTGCTTATGTTAAAAATTCAACAGGTATAACTTTATATGTGAATGGCTCACAGTGGGCTTCTATAGCTAATACAAACAATTTAGAAAATACTACAGATAACTTAATCATAGGTACTGCACCTAATTATACTATTTTGAATGGAGGTGTTGATGATATTTTTATTTACGATTATGCCTTAACATCGACTCAGGTATTAGAAAATAAAAACTTAGGCACTACTCCACCATTGTGCACAAATGGATTATACCAAAATGGGTTAATATTAAGCCTTGACTTTAACAATAATGATATTACTGACAAATCTCCAACAGGTGCTGTTGCAACTACTTTTACAGGTTCATTTGGCGAAGATCGTTGTGGGAATCCTGGTAAAGCCATGTTTTTAAATGCTGGAGAAAATTTGATTTTTAATACTGCTACTTACCCTGGTTTAAACTTAGGTGCTACAAATGGTACATTTTCGTTTAGTTGTTGGGCACATCAAAATACTAATTTTGAAGGTTATGCTTCTGTTTTTGAAATAAATGGAGGTACTACATTTTTGAGAAAGAAATTTGGAGAGTATAGTATTGAAGCCAATGCAGGTTCTGGTTATGTATCCAAATTTTATGTTTTTGGAAGCACCCCTTTACGTAAATGGAGCCATTATGTAATGACTTATGATAAAACAGCACAAAAAATGTCTCTATTTATAGACGGTGTATCGGTATCTGGAACCTCTATTTCAAATAGTAATGTATCTTATAATCCAAGCAATAATAGTTTTATCATTGGTGGTGGTCGTGCAGGTATTAATTGGCAGGGCTGGATAGATGATGTTGCGGTTTATGACAGAGCACTATCTGCCGCAGAAGTTGCTGCTATATATGGAGGTACTTTGCCCAATACATCCATTATTGCACAGCCAAAGCCAGCTTGTAGTGTAGGTGCTACACTTAGCGTTAGTGCTATTGGCGAAAATTTATCCTATCTTTGGAGCAATGGCTCTGTTACATCAACTACT
Organism: Cytophagales bacterium; assembly: GCA_013297755.1. Lineage (GTDB taxonomy): Bacteria > Bacteroidota > Bacteroidia > Cytophagales > UBA9547 > REAG01. Next base: position 2,669 of record JAAFIH010000042.1, on the reverse strand, counting down.
TCTGCTCTCACTGAGGGTTATTATAATGTTACTGTAACTGGAACTTATGGAAAAACGTTTTCTAATAATGTGTATGTAGGAACAAAAGCACCAATTATTGTTTCACAACCCTCTATTGGTGAATGTCCATCTAAAACGATAAGTGCCTCTGCCACTGGCGAAAATTTACGTTATCTTTGGAGTAATGGCATCACTACACCATCTTTTGTAGCAAATGTAACTGGTACTTATACGCTAACTGTATCGAGTAGTAATTGCACAAGCACTGGTTCAAATTCATTAACAGTTACTTATTTGTGTAATAAATTTAAGTATAGTTTTGATAATACAAATTTACTAAATGAGGAAGCTAATTTTTTAAACGGAACTGTATTTGGCATCAATAGTTTTACAGGCGATAGATTTGGAAATCCCAATAAAGCAGTTTTTTTGGGCAGTAATGGATACATCAGCTTAGGCGATAATCCTTTATTAAATGATAATAAATCTTTTACAATTTCACTTTGGCTCACAAAATCGGCTACTTCAAATGTTCAATTTCTAAGAAAAGATAATAGTACCTTTAACTCCTTTGGGGTAAGTACTGATCAATGGGGAATTTATGCAAATAGACCATGTGGAGGAGTTAATAATCCAAGCAATTATGTAGATGTAGGCTCTGTAACTTCGTTATACTATTTGTTTAGAGGTTTGTCAGCAGATACTTGGTTTCATTATACTTATGTTTACAATGCAAATGGATTTATTTATACTTATATTAATGGCGTATTTTATGGACAAGCTTTTGTTGGGACAAGTGCATGCTCTGGCTCTGCAAGTCGTGATTTAATTGTAGGTCAAATAAAAAATGCTAAAGTAGATGATATTTATATAGTAGATTATGCAATGACACAAGCTCAAATTATAGAAAACAAAAATTTAGGAGTTACAACAATAGTTTCTCAACCGCAAGCATCTTGTACAGTTCCTGCAACGCTAAGTGTTTCTGCAACAGGCGTAGGTTTAGGTTATTTATGGAGCAATGGTGCTGTAACATCTACAACTTCGTCACTAACAGCTGGATATTATACAGTAACTGTAACCAGTATTAATGGAAATATTGTTTCAAACTCTGTATTTGTAGGTAACACTACTATTACTGCTATGACTCCAAACCAAACCATTTGTAGTGCTGATGTTGCTAATTTAACAATATCTGTGGGTGGCACAGATTTAACTTATTTATGGAATACAGGCGAAACTGTGAGCAGCATTAGCAAATCTGTGGCGGGCACATATATGGTAACAGTAACAGGGGCTTGTGGTTCACCATTGATGCGAAGTGTTTCGCTTAGTACAATTTTATGCAACCAATTTGTTTATTCTTTTGATAATGGAAATGCAAATAATGATGCTGGCAATTATTATAACGGAACTTTTGTAGGTGCAACTCTTATGAATGACAGATTTGGAAGACCTAATAAGGCTTTTTATATGGATGGAAGTACTTGTTCTGTAAACCTAGGAGATAACCCAATTTTGCGTAACAAACCAAACTATTCATTTACAATGTGGGTTCAAAAACCTACTTCAAATGTTACTTTCATGGAGAAATCTGGTTTTGTAAAGATATACCATTTTCAGGATTATTTATCAACAACTTATTCTTCTCCAATTGTTCCTTTTTCAAATACTATTTATGGTGCTGTACAAGCTGGACAATGGTTTCATATTGGTTATACAACCTCAACTTTGACAGGTGCAAGACTTTATGTAGATGGAACTTTGTCAGCTTCAGTTACAGGTTATGTGTTTAATACAAAAGATTTTGATTTGATTATAAAAAACCTAAATGGTGGCGTAGACGATATTTACATATTTGATTATGCCCTATCATCTGCCCAAGTTTTGGCAAATAAAAATATTACTTCTTCGGGCGTAAATTCTACGTCTGGAGCTAATATAACTGCCACTGTTTCAGGTATTTATACCTCTGCAAGCCTTGCTTCTATTGTCAATGCATTTTCGGTTTCGCTTACAGGTTCTGGTTTTGTAAATGGTGCTAGTGTAACTATTGGTGGTGTAGTACTCACCAATGTTTCGGTAGTAGGAAATGTAATTACAGGCACAATTCCAGCAGGCAGCACAGTTATAAACCCAGCTAATCCAACGATTATTGTGCAAAACCCAGGAGCTAGTGCATCAACACCACGACAAATAACTCCAATTGTGGGTTCTGTACCTACATTTATACATCTTTCTAGCAATCAATCTACCAACATTAGCCTTTCTCCTAACCCAAGTACTGGCACTTTTACTATTGCTAGTACCCAATCTATTGGAGCAAATGACATAAAAGTATGTGATTTGGTAGGTTCTAGCCAAACATTTACATTGTCTGGAAATGAATTAACAATTTCTAAATCAGGCATTTATATCGTATACATTTTAGGAAAACCAATTAAAGTTGTAGTATTTTAATCGTAGGAACACGCCTTTTGGCGTGTTCTTTTTTTTACAGAAGTTCCACTTTTACAAAAAGTGGAACTTCTAGCACTGCCAGGCTTTCCAAGTTTTATAAACTTGGAAAGTCTTTTAATTTAATCATTTATTGTAGCATTTTTTTAATATCAATAGTAAATCAATATTAAAAATTACTTTTTTTGGTGCTTTAGTGAAAATGTTAATAA
>JAAFIH010000041.1 GCA_013297755.1 Cytophagales bacterium | reverse complement strand
GTAGATGTGATTTGAAGACATATATAATACGTATTTACGGAACGCAAATAAAAACAAAAAAACCGACTATACAAAGCATATAATCGGTTTTTAGCATAAATTCCGTAAAATATTTTCGGGGTTAGGGTTTAATAAAATACAGTAAAAAATAGAGAATTATTGTTAGATACATACATAGACTATCTAACCGAGCGAACTACAGAACCATATTCGCTCAAAGAATTTAAAAACAGGTGGTATATTTTGGCCAAAGATTTGGCAGATAATAAAATTAAAACCTTTGGTTTAGATAGAATTTCTGACTTGGAAATTACAAACAAAAAATACGAAAAACAGAGCTCCAAACTTGCCGAAAATTATTTTGAACACAGTTTTGGAATCATAGCATCTGACAATACAGCCCCAGAATCAGTGGTATTATCTTTTGAAAATTATCAAGGCAAATACATCAAATCGCTGCCTTTGCATCATTCGCAAACTATTTTGAAAGATACAGATGCTGAACTTCAAATTGAATTAAAACTACACATTACACATGATTTTGTGATGGAAATCTTATCTTATGGCGAAACTCTAACCGTTTTGAGCCCAAAAATATTGGTTGAGAATATAAAAAATGTGCTAAAAAATGCAATCTCAAAATATTAAATCATTACTAAATTATGAGAATTGAAAAAAGTGAGATTTAAAATTTTTAAAGTCATCCATTTTAAATAAATAATAAACTAACTTCAAGTAATACTATCAAAACGAGTACTGATTCAAAAATCTTATTCAAAACTATCTAAAAAATAAAAACCGAGCCATAGACTCGGTTATTATTACGTTATAAACCCAATTAATAATTTTACATGTGTAAAAATATTAATACAAAGGTATAAGGATTTTTGTTTATAAAAAATATATTGTAAAATATTTTATTCTAAAATTGACAAAAACTAATCAATAGCAGACGAATTTGCATTTTTTTTAGACGAATTTGTTATGGAAATTTTGGGAATTTGCTCCAATCAGGTTTTCTTTTTTCTACAAATGCTTTTTTTCCCTCTTTACCTTCTTCTGTTAGATAATATAAAAGCGTAGCATTACCTGCCAATTCTTGTATGCCTGCTTGGCCATCCAATTCTGCATTAAACGAAGATTTCAACATCCTTAGGGCAATGGGGCTTTTTTCAAGCATTTTTTTACACCAAGCCAAAGTTGTTTGTTCTAGTTGATCTAAAGGCACTACTTTATTGACCAATCCCATGTCTAATGCCTCTTGGGCATTGTATTGGTCGCACAGGTACCAAATTTCTCGAGCTTTTTTCTGACCTACAATTCTTGCCAAATAAGAAGCACCAAAACCACCATCAAAACTTCCTACGATAGGTCCAGTCTGGCCAAATCGAGCGTTTTCGGCTGCTATTGTCAAGTCGCACACCACGTGCAACACATGGCCACCACCTATGGCCCACCCAGCTACCATAGCTACCACTGGTTTAGGAATAGACCTAATTTGACGTTGCAAATCCAGTACGTTTAATCTTGGCACTCCATCGCCACCCACATAGCCACCATCGCCACGTACTTTTTGGTCGCCACCACTACAAAATGCTTTGCCGCCTTCTCCAGTAAGAATTATTACACCCAAATCTGTTCTGTCTTTGCAAATATTCATGGCATCTATCATTTCTGATACTGTCAATGGGGTAAATGCGTTGTGTACTTGCGGTCTATTGATGCTAATTTTTGCTATGCCTTCAAATTCTGAAAACAAAATTTCTTTGTATTCTTTTATTGCCTTCCAGCCTATAGTTTGGTTCATTATTTGGTATGTAAAACGATTATTTTTTTGGTAATTGTATTGATTTTTGAATGTATTTTAACAAAATAAATGCCATTTGGCACATTCGCAATATCCATGCAATTTTCAACTTGTGATGTTATTATATTGTTGCCAAAAATATCAAAAAGTGATATTTTTTCTATTTCCATTGCATTAACACATACTTTATCATTAGCAGGATTAGGATAAATATCTATTGTATTTGATATATTTTGTGGCTTATTTTCAATAAAAGTGGGCAAGTTTGTGTATTTTCCAAACACAGGACGCATCATCATAGAACCCTTGCTTTCTGGGTTGGTAGCAGCAAAATCTCTCCATTGGCCATTGTCCGAGAAAAATAAATGAGCGTCTGGGTAAAAGTTATTTTTATCAAATCCTACTATCACTTCTTCATCTGTAATTTGCTGGTAACCAATATGAAAATCTCCATTTACTATTACCAAAGGATTTTCTTTTGTATCCAAATCAATTACAGCAAATCCATCAACAACATTTGCATACTTTAATAAATGTGTGTTTTTGTACAAAATATTAGGGTCTTTGGGGTTTGGATTCGTAAGTTTATGTAAATTTTTCCAAACCATTATCGAAACAGGTGCATTTGATAATGCTTTTTTGGTTCTGTTCCAATGCACAGCTATTTGGCGTAGGGTGTCTGTTTTATTGGTTGAAAATTTTTGGGCTACATGGCCAAATTTAAGATTTCTTGAGATAATAGACTCTGCCGAACCATCATCGTAAGCATAATAATTATCAAAACGAGTTTCGTAAGAATTTATATTATTTTGAGTATAAGGAATTTTTTTTCCATCAGAATTATCCAAATCATTTCTTATATCAAATGTTGAATTGATAAAATAAGGATTTGTTGGTGCCTCAAGTGGAAAAATTGAAGTATTTTTAGTAATATTTAATTTATTTCCCAAAGGATAAAGGCTAAAGTTTGTAAATACTGTCTGCACATTACCAATCGAAACAGAGCCATTATTTTCGTATAAATTAAAATTAATTTGGTTTACATTGCCTACATCTGACATATTATTGATAGTTGTAGCTGCCATGGTATCTCTTAGTTCAGTAGATATATTTTCAATAAAGTGTTTATAGGGCATAGAAGTATAATTTTTGAGCAATCGTCCTGGGCTAGAGCCAAAACTTTGATCATTAAAAAATGGTCTTTTAAATGTCGAATTATTACTGATATAAATATAATCAACGCCCCAAATGTCAAAAATACCCGTAAGCCGACCAGTAGATTGAAATCTGCATTGAAAACTTTTGTGCAAAAAATTTTCTCCCAAGGTAGATGATATTTTGACTGAGGCATGTGCAAATTTTGTTTTGTTTGAATCTACATATTTTCTTACAAACCATTTTTCTATAAAAACCTGATTTTCGTCCTTAAACAATACTGATAAACGATCGCCCTGAGTTGAATCTGGCTCATCTCCAAGACCTTTTACCGTCCAAAAAAAATGTAAATATAGACTATCTTTGGGTTCATACCCTGACAAATTGATGGGTAATGTAGTTAGTCGATCGGCCACTCCCCTACTGGTTGTGCTGGTGCTATCGTAAGGATTTCCATCATATTTTAAGCCATCAAAATACGCCACTCCCACGCTTGGTGGATTAAATGTGTAATTATTAGCAATGTATGCCCCCTGTTTGGGTATCCATTTTTTGGTGTCAGGTTGTCCTTTATAAGTAGAAAAATCTTCAAAAAAAGGCAAAACATTAATCGTATCTGTACGAAAATAACTCTGCGAGAAAGCTTCTTTGGTATCCAAACAGCCAAGCGATGACCTTACTTTTACTTTCAATTCATCACCCCCTCTGGGCATCGAAATTTTAAAAACATTTCCAGGATTTGTAAAAACATCTCCAACTGCTCTATTGACTAAGTTATTATTGAAATACCATTCATAAATTGGCGTAATTCCTGGATACAAAGCATTTGCCGAAAATGTATAATTATTACTTTGGCAATTTTCATTATCTACTTTCAAAAGGCTTAAAAGCACTGCATTGCTGGTTGGCTGCGAAATTAAGGATTGAACTGTACGTTTAAAAATTTGAGACACTGGTTGATTTCCATTGGCTGCACATCCACCAATGTCCGAAACCACTGATACTGATATTGTAGATTTACTGCCTAGACTATCTAAAAATAGTGAACTACCAACTGCTGTGGTAATAATATTGTTATTTTTTGCCCAAATATAAGTGGGGTTTTTGCCTCCATTTGTTACTGTTGCTTTCAACAAAATGGGGGTATTGCCTCTACAATCAGGGTTGTTTCCTGCAACTACATTGATTGATACTGCAGATGTAATTGTAACAGAAATAGTAATGTTTTGTCTGTTTGAAAATACTTTTTTTGGCTTTGCACAATCTAAATTTGATATTAACTCACACTGAATTTTATCATTATGCTCAAAATCTGATTTTCCAAAACTACTTCCAATAGTTGAAGTAAGTATGTCATTGAGATACCATCGAAACATAGGAGAACTGCCTATGTTTGTACCTACTGCCGAAAATATAACTACCTCATTATCAGAACTGCATCGTGGATTATTGCCTTGTATTAAAAAAATATTTACTTTGGGTGTGATAGAATCTACCTCAGCTTCTGTTCTAAGATTAGCTTTGGTTTTGGTATGAAAAATAGAATTTTGAAGCAAAGTATAATTAGTAATATTACCAACCTTTAATTGCGAATAAATGTTAGTAGATAAAAGAAAAGAAAAGAAAAAAAGAAAATTTATTATTTTGTGCCTGCTACCCATAAATCAATTATTTCGCCTGATTTTACTTTTATTGTAGTATCGTTATCATTGTTGGTAGGTTTTTGCCTGAAAACCTGTCCATCAGAATGTCCTGAGTTTTCATCATATACTACACTTCCTACTTCAAGACCGAGGTTTTGAATCATTTTTTTGGCTTCTGCCAAAGTATATCCAGTAATATTTGGTAAAATAATTTCTTCTGAACCTAATCCACTACTTACCAAAATATGTATCACTGTACCCTTCTTCAACGTAGTTCCTACTACAATATTTTGATTGTTATCCAAATATTGAGCTAAAACTGCACCTTGACTTGCACTGGCTTTATATTTTACCTCTCCTAAAATCAAACCATAGCTTTTCAAAGTCATTTCTGCTGCCTTAAAAGAGTTGCCAACTAAGTTTGGCATTTTTATTTCTGGGGGGTTCACAGTGCTGATAGTCAGGTAGATAGTACGATTAGACTTTACTTTTTCGCCAGCCACAGGAAACTGATTGATGACCGAAGAAGTAGCCAAACCTGGCATATAAGTACTGTCATATATTTTGTATTGTAGAGATAAAGTTTCCAAAAATTCTTTTGATTTTTCTAATGTCTGGCCTTTCAAATCTGGCACTGCAATAGCCTCGTCATGGTGGGTAACAGAGGGTAAATAAATATAGAAAAACAAATACCCAGAAAATAAAAATAATATAATGATAAACGAAAAATGTATTAAAAAATCTCTAAAAGATTTATTTGATGGAAAAATACCCATGAAGTTTTATTTATAATTTATCAAAATATTTGCAAACTTAATCAGAATAATTAAAACATTAAAATATTTAAAAGTTCAATCATTTTGCAAATCTAATCAATTTTAGATGTATGGCTATCCTTTTTTATTGGGTATTTCTATCCTAAACGATGTCCCTACATCCAAATCTGTGGAATAATCGATTTTTCCAAGCAATTTGCTTATGACACCTTTGGCAATGTATAGTCCCAACCCTGCACCTTGAGAGGCATTGGTGCCTTTAAAAAACATTTCAAACATACGTGTTTGAATTTCATCTCTGATACCAACTCCATTGTCTTGTACCAAAATGATTGCATGACTTGCTTTTTTGGTAATGTGCACATTTACTGTTTGCTCATCTTTGTTGAAATCTGCATGACATATTCCATTAGAAATTAAATTAGAGATTAATATAAAAACTCGACTTGCATCAGATATAAATTCCTCTTCGCCAACAATAGTGTAAGTAATATTTACGTGTGCAAAATTATCCAAAAAGGCCAATTCTTTGATAGCTTTTTCTGTAATTTGCTTAAAATCTATGGTTTGAAACTTGATTTCACTTCTTGCATTGGTGCTATAATTAGTCAAATCTCTAATCACTAGCATCAATTTTTCTACACTTATGTGCATTTTGTCTAAATATAATGGAGTATTTGTATGTTCCACATCCATTTTGGCAATATTAATCAGCCCCAATACTGAGGTTAAAGGAGCTTTTAGGTCGTGCGAAGAGCGATAAACAAACTTATCTAACTCATCGTGGGCAATCATTAGGGCTTCACTTTGGGCTTTGATTTCTTTATTTTGGGATAATAATTGTTGGTTGTATTCTTTGGTTTTCTTGTTATTAAAATATTGAATGGCCGAGACAGTACCCACAAAGGCAAGTACTATCGCAATGATGATAAAATTTCGATTAAGTACATCTCTATGTGCCTTTGTTTCTTGTAGAGATTTATCTTTTTCTAACAAATCAATTTCAGTTTGCTTTTTTTCAAGTTCAAACTTTGATTCTAATCTGCCAAATTCTTTCACTTTTGTATCACTAAAAATCGAATCTTTGACAGCAGCAGAGGCCTCAAAATAGGCTAAAGCAGACTTAAAATCACCTTTTGCTTTAAAAATCCTTGACAAAGATTGTATGGCTAACTGCATATCAACTTTTGAGCCAATTTCTATGGCAATATCCAAACTTTGGTTGCAAAAAGTTTGAGCTTTGGCATAAGACTTAGTTTGCAAATACAAGTTTCCAAGATTGTTCAAACAAGTGGCCATGCCTGCTTTATCGTTCAAATCCTCTGTAATTTTAAGTGCTTTCAAATAATTATGTTCGGCTTCTTTAAATTTACTTTCATAGGTAAGTACATTTGCAATATTGACCAAAGCCTTAAAAATATCTTTTTTATGTTCTCTTTCAGTACTTATTTTGATGGCTTCTTGGTAATTTTTGATAGCCATTTTATAATCTTGAAGATTGGTGTAAACATTGGCTATATTTGTCAAACAACCAGAAATAGTTTCTTTATCATTAACCTCTTTGGCGAGAGAAAGTGATTTTGAAAAATTCTCTAATGCCAAATTATATTCACTGTAATCGTAATTGATAGCACCTACATTCATCAAACACTTGGCTATAAGCAATTTATCTTGCAATTTTTCGGCTATTTTCATAGCCAAAATAATATTTTCCATGGCCTTTGGATAATCACTATGATACATATAATATATACCAATTCTGCGATAGGATTCGGATATTTGAGGCTCATTATTGCTTTTCTTACTTAATTCAAGTGCTTGTGACGCAAATTCATACGATTGCACAGGATCAAAATCGATAGAATTTTTACTCAATTCGAGTAAAATAGTTGTTTTTTCGACATCAGACTTAGCTATGACTAATTCCTTTATCAAAGTAGAATCAATTTGAGATTGAGCAAACCCAGCAACAGATAAGAGCAACACATAAAATAACCTTTTCATACACATAAGTATTTAATTGATGCAATAAAAGCAAAAAAAATAATGCAATCCAAATGAATGAATTTATTAGTCAAAAACCTAAAAATTTGTTTTTATTTTAATAATATTTTAATTTAAAAAAATAAATTTTATTAAAAAGCAATAAAAATGAATAAAATAGTTTGTAATTAAAAAATTATTATTAATTTTGCACTCCAATTTCTAAAAAACATCTGTCTAAGAACTAAAAAGTTCGCTAACAAGAAAGTGTTTATTACTATTATGACAAAGAAATATAAAGCATCTTTAGCCAAGATTGACACGAAAAAAGAATATTCGTTGCAAGATGCAGCTAAATTAATGAAAGAAATATCTACTACAAAATTTGATGCGTCTGTAGATATTGATGTACGCTTAGGAGTAGATCCTAAAAAAGCCGATCAAATGGTGCGTGGAGTGGTAGCATTGCCACATGGTACAGGTAAAACCCTCAAAGTATTGGTGCTATGCACACCAGACAAAGTAAAAGAAGCCACAGATGCAGGTGCTGACTATGCTGGTTTGGATGAGTACATAACTAAAATAGAAGGCGGTTGGCTAGATATGGATGTTATCATCACGATGCCTACAGTAATGGCAAAAGTTGGTAAATTAGGTAAAATACTTGGTCCAAGAAACTTAATGCCAAATCCAAAATCTGGTACAGTAACATTAGATGTTGCCAAAGCAGTAAAAGAAGTAAAAGCTGGTAAAATAGACTTTAAAGTAGATAAAACTGGTATTATTCATACAAGTATTGGTAAAGTATCGTTTGCTCCCGAAAAATTAGCTGATAATTTGCAAGAAGTAATGGTTACTTTATTGAAATTGAAACCATCGTCAGCCAAAGGTACTTACTTCAGAAGTTTGTATATTTCAAGCACAATGAGTCCAGGAGTTAAAATTGATGTAAACAGCATAGCAGGTATATAGTCATGACAAGAGAAGAAAAAGCAGTTGTAATAAGCAACTTATCGAAAAAATTTGCGGAGTTTGATCATTTCTATGTAACTGATTCGTCTGCGCTTACAGTAAGTCAAATCAATAAATTTAGAAAATTTTGTTTTGAAAAAGGCGTACACTATGAAGTAGTAAAAAACTCTTTGATAGCAAAAGCCCTCGAAACTACCGCTACAGATTATACAGAATTTAACAAAGCTGTATTGAAAGGTTCTTCTGGTATCATTTTTACCACAGTTGGTAATTTGCCTGGAAAACTATTAAAAGAATTTAAAACTACCACGTCTATCGACAAAATAGTTTTTAAAGGTGCTTCCATTGATTCTTCTTTTTTTATCGGAGAAAATACGCTAGACCAATTAGCAAGTTTGAAATCGAAAAACGAACTTATTGGCGAAATCGTAGGATTGTTACAATCTCCTGCTAAAAATGTTATTTCTGCTTTGCTATCTGGCGAACAAAAAATAGCTGGATTAGTAAAAGCAATAGCAGAAAAGAAAGAGAGCGAATCATAATTTTCAATTTAAAATTTATACAATAACAATTTAATTAATTACAATAATGGCTGATTTAAAAGCGTTTGCAGAACAGTTAGTAAATTTAACTGTAAAAGAAGTAAATGAACTTGCTTCTATCTTAAAAGATGAATATGGTATCGAACCTGCGGCTGCGGCTCCAGTAATGGTAGCAGGTGGTGGCGGTGGTGCTGCTGCTCCAGCAGTTGCTGAAAAATCAACTTTTGATGTGATTTTGAAAAATGCAGGTGCCGCTAAACTTGGTGTTGTTAAACTTGTAAAAGATTTGACAGGACTTGGTTTGAAAGAAGCTAAAGATTTAGTAGATGCAGCTCCAAAACCAGTAAAAGAAGGCGTTTCTAAAGAAGAAGCTGAAAGCTTAAAGAAACAACTTGTTGAAGCAGGTGCAGAAGTTGAAGTTAAGTAATTAATTTCTCTATTTCTTAGGATTGACCTGATAATATATTGTCAGGTCTTTTCTTGTTTTTTTAAAAGTCTTTATATTCTTATTAACCAAAAAAACCAACAGCTTTGGCTACAAACCCCACCTCAGGACGTATAAGTTTTGCAAAGGCAAAAAATACTATCGAATACCCAGATTTTTTGGATATTCAGGTTAAATCTTTTAAAGATTTCTTTCAATTAGAAACATCTGCCGAATCCAAAGGCACAGAAGGTTTGCACAAAGTATTCGCAGAAAATTTCCCTATTACTGATTCAAGAGAAAATTTTGTACTTGAATTTATCGATTATCATATTGATCCTCCAAAATATTCGGTAGACGAATCTATTGATAGAGGATTAACTTATTCTATCCCATTAAAGGCAAAATTAAAATTGTCTTGCAACGATGAGGATAATGAAGACTTCAAAACCATAGAACAAGAAGTGTTTTTGGGAAATATCCCTTACATGACCGAGCGTGGTTCGTTTGTAATAAACGGTGCAGAACGTGTTATTGTATCTCAATTACATCGTTCGCCAGGTGTATTTTTTGCTCAAAGCAAACATACTAATGGTACAAAATTGTACTCTGCTCGTATCATACCTTTCAAAGGTTCTTGGATAGAATTTGCAACAGATGTAAACAATGTGATGTTTGCATACATCGATCGCAAAAAGAAATTCCCTGTTACTACACTTTTAAGAGCCATAGGATTTGGTTCTGATAAACAAATATTAGATTTATTTGGACTTTCTGAAGAGATTGAAGTAAACACTGAAAATCTAAAAAAATTAGCTGGTCGCAAATTAGCCGCTCGTGTGCTCAGAACTTGGACTGAAGACTTTGTGGATGAAGACACTGGCGAGGTAGTTTCTATTGATAGAAATGAGATTTTATTAGAACGTGATCATCCCATAGCCGAGGCTGACATGGATGTGATATTAGATTCTGGTGCAAAAACGATTATTTTGCATCGTGAAGATATTAATATAAATGATTTTGCTATTATCTACAATACATTGCAAAAAGATAATTCAAATTCTGAAAAAGAAGCTGTTGAGCAAATTTATCGCCAACTGCGTAATGCAGAAGCACCTGACGAATCCACTGCACGCGAGGTTATTCATAATCTATTCTTTTCTGACAAAAGATATGATCTTGGAGAAGTAGGACGCTATAGAGTAAATAAAAAATTAGGATTAACTACTTCTTATCAAGTCAAAGTATTAACTACCGAAGACATAGTAAGTATTGTAAAATATTTGATTGGCCTTATCAACTCAAAAGCTATTGTTGATGATATAGATCACCTTTCAAACAGACGTGTAAGAACTGTTGGCGAACAGCTTTATTCTCAATTTGGGGTTGGTCTAAGTCGTATGGCTCGTACAATCAAAGAACGTATGAATGTACGTGATAATGAAGACTTCAAGCCAGTTGATTTGATCAATGCACGTACATTGTCGTCTGTGATAAATTCGTTTTTTGGTACAAATCAGTTATCTCAGTTTATGGATCAAACAAATCCATTGGCTGAAGTAACCCACAAACGTAGGATTTCGGCTCTAGGGCCAGGTGGACTTTCACGTGAAAGAGCTGGTTTTGAGGTGCGAGATGTGCATTATACTCATTATGGTCGTTTGTGTACCATCGAAACACCTGAAGGACCTAATATTGGTTTGATATCTTCGCTATGTGTACATGCCAAAATCAATGGCATGGGTTTTATAGAAACCCCCTATCGTAAGGTAGAAAATTCTACAGTTTTGATAAATGATATTACTTATTTATCGGCCGAAGAAGAAGATACCCATCATATTGCCCAAGCGAGTGCTTTACTAGACGATAAAGGCAAGTTTACAGAAGAGAAAATCAAAACTAGATTTGAAGGTGATTTTCCTGTATTAGAGCCTGAAAAAGTAACCTATATAGATATTGCTCCAAATCAAATTGTATCAGTAGCGGCTTCACTTATTCCATTTTTGGAACATAACGATGCCAATCGTGCCTTGATGGGTTCTAACATGCAACGCCAAGCGGTGCCTTTGTTGAGAGCAGAAGCTCCTATTGTAGGTACAGGTATTGAAAGACGTATTGCAGAAGACTCACGTACATTAATTGTAGCTGAAGGCGATGGTGTTGTAGATTATGTAGATGCAAATAGAATTACTGTTAAGTACGATCTTACTGAAGAAGAGAAATTTATATCTTTTGAAAGTGAATACAGAAATTATGCACTTATCAAATTCAGAAGAACCAACCAAGATACGTGTATCAACCTAACGCCAATGGTTAAAATTGGCCAAAAAGTTAAAAAAGGACAAGTTTTAGTTGAAGGATATGCAACCAATGGTGGCGAATTAGCACTGGGAAGAAATTTGAAAGTGGCCTTTATGCCATGGCAAGGTTACAACTTTGAGGATGCTATCGTAATTTCAGAAAGAGTTGTGCGTGATGATGTATTTACATCTATACATATTGAAGAGTTTGAACTAGAAGTTCGTGATACAAAACGTGGCGAAGAAGAATTAACTTCTGAAATACCAAATGTATCAGAAGAAGCAGTAAAAAATTTGGATGAGGATGGTATCATAAGAGTAGGTGCTGATGTGAAAGAAGGCGACATTCTAATTGGAAAAATAACACCTAAAGGAGAATCAGACCCAACACCAGAAGAAAAATTACTTCGTGCTATCTTTGGCGACAAAGCAGGCGATGTAAAAGATGCTTCTATGAAAGCTCCACCTTCTTTGAAAGGCGTGGTAATAGACACAAAGTTGTTTGCTCGTGCCAAAAAAGATAAAGAGCTGAAATCTAAATCAAAAAAACAAATAGATTCTCTTAAAGACCAATACAGCAAAGATTTATCTTCGTTGAGAGGCGAAATTATAGAAAAATTTATAACTATACTAGATGGTAAAACATCGCAAGGGATAAAACATCGTTTTGGAGATGATATTGTTTCTAAAGGAGTTAAATTTAATAGAAAAAATATTACCGAAAATATGTTCCCTGACAAGAACGTATATCGAGACGAAAGCAACTACAACGTACCTGAAGAGGTTAATTTAATCTCTGATTTACGAATAGAAAATGCTACTACTGATGATAAAACCAATGCAATGTTGGTATCTTTGGTAAAAAATTATAATATCAAACGTAACGAAATTGCTGGTACATTCAAAAGGGAGCGTTTCTCAATAGAAGTTGGCGATGAGTTGCCTACTGGTATTGTAAAATTGGCCAAAGTATATATCGCTAAAAAACGTAAATTAAAAGTTGGCGATAAAATGGCTGGTCGTCATGGAAACAAAGGGGTGGTAGCACGTATTGTTCGTGAAGAAGATATGCCATTTTTGGAAGATGGTTCGCCAGTGGATATAGTTTTAAATCCTTTGGGTGTGCCTTCGAGGATGAATATTGGTCAGATTTATGAAACTTTGTTGGGTTATGCTGGTCTTAAACTTGGCAAAAAATATGCCACACCAATTTTTGATGGTGCCAGCGAAGACGAAGTTTTCCACGAATTGAGCCTTGCCAACATCTCTCCTACTGGCAAAACATATCTATATGATGGATTGTCTGGCGACAGATTTGATCAACCAACTACCGTTGGAGTGATTTATATGCTCAAACTTGGACATTTGGTAGATGATAAAATGCACGCTCGTTCGATTGGGCCATATTCTCTTATTACACAACAACCATTAGGCGGTAAAGCTCAGTTTGGTGGTCAGCGTTTTGGAGAAATGGAGGTTTGGGCACTTGAAGCCTTTGGTGCAGCTCACATTTTGCAAGAAATACTTACCGTAAAATCTGATGACGTGGTAGGTCGTGCAAAAGCTTACGAGTGTATTGTAAAAGGCGAAAACTTACCTAAACCAAACATACCTGAATCGTTCAATGTATTGGTACACGAACTTAGAGGTTTGGCATTGGAACTGACAATGGAAGCATAATCAGTAATAAAATAAAAAAAATCCCAAAGAAATTTGGGATTTTTTTTTGACTACTCAATACTAAAATAGTAAACTCTACTTGGGAAACTATTTAGAGGAGCTAAATAAAGGATTACAATTGGTTAGAAGCCTAAACTGAAAAGAAATAAATGAAAATAAAAGCCATTGAGTTAACTAATATTAGAGGTTTTAAATCTATGGAGAAGACAAATTTTTCTGCTTCAATAAATGTTTTTATTGGTGCAAATAATTCAGGAAAGTCTACTTTATTAAATTGCATCTTTACTTTACAAAGACAAGGAATATTAGTACATTCAGACATTACAATTGGAGAACAAACTGGTGAAGTTAAAATGTACATAGAAGGAATGTACTATGAAGTTGGCATTCTAGAAAGAAATTCAACCTTTGTTTTTAATCCTACAACTAATGAACGAAAAATATTTAATCCTATTGGTAATTATATTCACAATCCTCAACCATTTCCCGAAAAAGAACCACATAATTTAATTTTTCCTTATCTTTCAAAAAGGAAATCCATAAATTTTAATGACCAAATAAACGAACAAAATACAAATGCTGTATCAGGTAATTTTATAAACTTATTTTCCAAAATTGATAGATTAGTTACTCCTCAATTTCAACCTGGAAATAAACAATATATAAAAGCATGTAATGATATATTAGGTTTTGAAATATCTACACTTGCAAGCACAAATGGTAAGAAAGGAGTATATTTTGTTCATAATCAAGAACATATTCCTTTAACAGCAATGGGTGAAGGAGTTACAAATATTATAGGACTAATAACAGATTTATGTGTAGCAGAAAATAAAATATTTTTAATAGAAGAACCAGAAAATGATATTCACCCAACTGCGTTAAAATCATTACTTAATTTCATTATAGAAAAATCAAGTACTAATCAATTTTTCATTTCAACCCATTCAAATATTGTTATGAAATATCTAGGAGGTAATAATACATCTAAAATATTTAATATTACTTCAGAATTAACTGACACATTAAGACCAAATTTATTCATTTCAAAATTAACAGAAGTGCCAAATACTTTAGAAGACAGAAAAGTAATATTGGAGAATTTGGGATATGAATTTTATGATTTTGGACTATGGTCTGCTTGGTTATTTTTAGAAGAATCATCAGCAGAAGTACTAATTAGAGAATGGTTTATTAAATGGTACGTTCCAAAATTAAAAGATAAATTGAGGACATTTTCAGCAAATTCCCTATCTCAAATAATACCCAAATTCGATGATTTTAATAGACTTTTTGTTTTTTTACATTTAGAGCCTTTATATAAAAATAAAGTTTGGGTTATTATTGATGAAGGTGTTGAAGAAGAAAAAATTATTCAATCTCTTAAATCTAATTATATAAAAAAAGGATGGAATGAAAAAAATTTTTCGCAATTTACAGAACATGATTTTGAAAGTTATTATCCACCTAGATTTAAAAACAAAGTAAATGTTATATTAACTGAACAAAATAAACAAATTAAAAGAGAAGCTAAGAAAAATCTTTTAAACGAAGTTAAACAATGGATTATTGAAGATGAGAAAATTGCTAAAGAAGAATTTAAAATTTCAGCACTTTATGTTATTCAAAAATTGAAAGAAATTGCAAATGTAATATAAAAGTTCTAAACCAAAGTAAACACTTTTAACTTGTTTTCAAAGTAAATACCATATTTTCAAAAGTCCAAACCCAACCCAAGAAGGGAGTTGCTTTCTAAACTTTATTTCTAAAACACTTTTCTAATGTAATATTTTCGTTTTTTTAAATAAAAAAAACTTTTACCTTAGTTCTTAGCAATATTTTTTCCAAAATAAGATATTTGAGCTATAATATGGCTTCACTTTGATAATAATTAAAAAAAGTAATTGAACTATATTTAATAAAAAAATAGTTACACTTTAGTAAAAAAAAATATTATATAAATAACATTAAATTTTCTTACATAATTTCACAGTAATAAATTTATTACAATTTATTACTCATAAAACATTGATACCAGCAGTTTATGTTGTTAAAAGAAAACTATTTAGAGGAGCTAAAATAAAGGATGTAAAAATGTAAAAATCATAAATAATAGATTATGAAAAAATTAATCAATTATTTGATTTATTTTTTGCAAAATCTAATAAAAAATTTGTCATCTTTTGGTAAAGGTGAAATCTTGTTTTGCCACCACTTATTCCATGAGATTTGTCTGGGTAGGTGTATGTTTCAAAATGTTTGCCCGCGTGTTGCAGTGCTTGTTGCATAGCAATAGTGTTTTGGTAGTGTACATTGTCATCGCCAGTGCCATGTATTAATAGTAATTTTCCTTTCAAATTATTTGCAAAGTTTAGCGGAGAATTATCATCGTATCCTTTGGCATTATCAGTAGGATTTTTCAAATATCGCTCTGTATAAATAGTATCATAAAAACGCCAACTCGTAACTGGAGCAACAGCAATGGCTGCACCAAAAACATCACTACCTTTAAGTATAGTCAAAAGACTGAGATAGCCGCCAAAGCTCCATCCAAAAGTGGCCATTTTAGATGCGTCAACATAAGGTTTTAAACATAAAAATCGCCCAAAAGCTATCTGATCTTGAGTTTCATACTGACCTAATTTATGGTTTGTCGATTGTTGAAAAGCCATACCACGTCCACCAGTACCTCTATTATCACAACAAGCCACTATAAAACCCTGACTGAGCAGATGTTGAAACCATAGATAATTTTTGCCTTGCCATTCATTAATCACTTCTTGAGACCCAGGTCCACCATAAAAATAAACCAATACTGGATATTTTTTGGTTGAATCAAAATTATGGGGCTTGATTAAGTAATAATTTAATAAAATAGAATTATAATCTACATTCCCATCAGAACTTGTACTTTTTGAAGTTGAATCTATGTAGGTAAAAGAATGAAAAGTAGGATTTACAAATTTATTTTTAATAATTTTCTCTTTAAATTCATTATTTGATTCCAAATCTTTAATCTTGCTACCATCTGAACAATAGTGCAATGAGTAAGAATTACCTTGTTTGATAGTACTATTTGTTAGCAAAAAATATTGGCAAGTTGGATCAATATTGACTGAATTTACGCCAGCTATTGTTGTTAGTTTTTTATTGTTGGTTCCATCAAAATTGATTGAAAATAAATGTTGATTCAATGGTGGTATATCTTTGGCGGTATAGTATATTTTTTTATTTTTCTCATCTACAGCCACAATATACTGTATAGGATATTTATCATAATATTTTCCGATTTTAGCATTTGTCAATGGTGTTATTTTTTTTGATTTCAAATCCAAAATTTGAATGTTGTTTTCGTTATCATTGGATTTGTATAGCAATAAATCATTGTTTTTTAGATAATAAAAATCATCAGTGATTGAAACATAAGTACCAGATGTTAGGTTTAAAATTGCATGTGTACTATCATTTATTACATTATAATGCACTATTGTAAGCGAATCTTGATTTCTATTGAGATGTGTTACTGAAAGTACATTGTTGTTGTTGGTCCAAGAAAGTCTTGGAACATAAGCGTCAGTTTTGTTTCCATCAAAAATCAATTTTGTAGTATTAGTTTCAGTATCATACACCGAAACAGAAACTTTAGCATTTTTTTCGCCAGCTTTTGGGTATTTATAAATATAATCTATTGGATATAAATCATTTCCCCATATTTGCATATTGTAAGTTTTAACATCTGATTCGTCAAATGTTAGAAAAGCAATTTTATTACTCAATTTATTCCAAAAAAAGCATTTTACTATTTCAAACTCTTCTTCATATACCCAATCTGAAGTACCATGAATGAGGGTGTTTAACTTGCCATTTTTAGTAATTGAATTAGTTTTTTTGGCAACTAAGTCTTTGATATACAGGTTGTTGTCTTTGGTATATGCTATTTTTTTTGCATCAGGAGAAAATCCACATTGGGTTAGTTTTTGGGTATCAGCTACGGCTTCAAGTTTTTGGGTGGCTAGGTCGTATACATAATAAACAGCCTTTGTTGATCTTCTGTAGATATATTCAGTTTGTGTTTGTAAGAGTAATTTTGTTTCATTATCATCCCAAAAATACTCATCAACTTCTAACGCTTTATTACTAAATTTAAAGTCAGATAAAATACATTTTACAGCTCTTTTTTTATCTGTTATTAAATCAAATAAGGCAAGTTCAGTTTTGTTCGTTTTAGGATTTAAAATTGTTTTGAAGTATGTATTGCCAGATGTAGAAAATTGGTAATCGTCAAAAGATTTTTGAGCAAAAGTATTGTTAAGCCAAATATCTTCAAGACTTATTGTTTGGGAAAATACTTTAGATGGGATAGTTAAAAATAAACAAACAATCCAAAACATGGTTTGTTTTGGATTGTAAGAAATAGTCGACATTTATATTATAAATATTGACATAAATAAGCAGTATCTACATATACTTTGAGCTGAAATTTTTGGTTGGCAGGTACTTCAAAGGCTTCGCCTTTTTGAAAAACATCCCAGCTAGATTCTCCAGGCAATTTTACAACTAATGCACCAGTAATAACTGTCATTATTTCTTTTTGAGAGGTTCCAAATTCGTATTCGCCAGGTAGCATCACACCCACAGTTTCTTTGCCTGCTACCCCATTTACAACCATTGATTTTACTTTGCCACCAAAATATTCGTTTACTTGTATCATTATTGATTATTGATTATTGATTATTGATTATTGATTATTGATTATTGATTATTGATAATTGATTATTGATTATTGATTATTTTCTAAAATAATGCTAAAATTCGGCATTTTTTGGTGTTCTAGGAAAAGGAATTACATCTCTTATGTTTCCCATACCTGTTACAAATAGCATCAGTCGTTCAAACCCAAGTCCAAAACCTGCATGTGGTGCAGTGCCAAATTTTCTAGTGTCTAAGTACCACCAAAGTTCTTTTTCTGACATTCCCAGTTCTCTGACTCTGGCTATCAATTTTTCATAATTTTCTTCTCTTTGAGAACCGCCAATTATTTCGCCAATGCCAGGAAATAATACATCCATTGCTCTTACAGTTTTGCCATCGGCATCTTGTTTCATATAAAAGGCCTTAATTTCTTTTGGATAATTTGTAAGAATTACGGGTTTTTTAAAATGTTTTTCAACTAAATAACGCTCGTGTTCTGATTGCAAATCTGTACCCCAATCTACTTTATATTCAAATTTGTGTCCACAATGCTTTAAAATTTCTACTCCTTCTGTATAGGTTAGGCGTATGAAATCATTTTCTACCACAAATTTTAATTTATTTATCAATTCTTTGTCATATAAATTGGTAAGAAATTCTAAATCATCGCTACAATTTTCGAGAGCATATTTTACTAAATATTTCAAAAAATCTTCGGCCAAATTCATATTA
This sequence comes from Cytophagales bacterium, assembly GCA_013297755.1. GTDB lineage: Bacteria > Bacteroidota > Bacteroidia > Cytophagales > UBA9547 > REAG01. Next base: position 14,664 of record JAAFIH010000041.1, on the reverse strand, counting down.
TCATCCAATTCATTAAATGCAACTTCGGGTTCTATCATCCAAAATTCGGCCAAATGACGTGAAGTATTAGAGTTTTCGGCCCTAAAAGTAGGTCCAAAGGTATAAATTTCGCCCAATGCCATTGCAGCCAATTCGCCATTGAGCTGTCCAGAAACGGTCAGACTTGTTTCTTTTCCAAAAAAATCATTTTCAAAATTGACTTGGCCATTTTCGATAGGTATTTTTTTCAAATCCATGGTTGTAACCCTAAACATTTCGCCTGCACCTTCGCAATCGGCCCCTGTTATGATGGGTGTGTGCACATATACAAAACCTTTGGAGTTAAAAAATTGATGTACTGCAAAAGCCATAGCATGACGCATTCGTAAGATTGCACCAAAAGTGTTTGTTCTTGGCCTCAAGTGAGCTATTTCTCTCAAAAATTCTAAACTGTGTCCTTTTTTCTGTAAAGGAAAAGTTTCTGGATCTGCTTTGCCATATACTTCTACGCTAGATGCTTGTATTTCTACACTTTGCCCTTTGCCTTGAGATTGTACCAATGTGCCTTCGATTTTTACACAGGCTCCCGTTTGCACATCTTTAAGATAGTCTTCTTCAAAGTTAGGTGTATCTATTACTGCTTGTATATTGTGTATGATAGAGCCATCGTTAATGGCTACAAAAGCCACAGTTTTGCTGTCACGTTTGGAGCGTACCCATCCTTTTATACATACTTTTGAGCCATAATTTGTTGATTTCAACAAATCTTTAATTTTAATTCTTTGCATATTTTTAGATATTTCCAAAATTAATTTTTGATAAAAAAAGAGTAATGTATACTAAGGCAACTTCTAAAAACTTCTGAATTATTTAAAGCTAAAACATAACATAATCCTAAAAACCTATCCATTAAATCCTTAGTTTTGATTGCTTAAAATAAAAAAACAAAAAAATAAAGTTTTTAAAAGTTTCCTACACATAAAACAACTACAGAAAGAGTTATTTTTGTGATTTGGTAGATTTTGGTTTTACTTCTTTAGTTTCTTTTGATTCTTTTGATTTGGTTTCAGTTGATTTTGAAGGTTTCTTTTCAGTTTCAATATTTTGTAAATTTTCGTCTCCACTAGAATCGATTTTAGCTTCTGGTTCTGCTTCTTTGTTTGTAAAAATTAGTGGGTCGTTTTGCATTAAAATTATATACCAACTTACTAATTTTTTTATATCAGACGCATATACACGACTTTCGTCATAATTTGGAAGTGCTTTTTTTAGAAAAGCTCTAAGTTCGTTATCTGGTGATTTTGGGGTTACATTAATATTATTTTCAAAAATATCAAAGATTGATTTCATTACCTTCTCTAATGGCATATTGCCATCGGCATCTGAAGTGTAGATTGAAATATCTTTTAAAATCGAAACCCTACTATTATTATTTATTACTAATCTGCTTTTGTTGGCATCAAGGCTTTCTAATATCACGCCAAGCCTTGTTGGCTTTACGATGATAAATAAACCAGACATACCATTAATCGAAGCTAAACTTTTGAAATCTATCATATTTTGAAATAAAGTGCCAAATTAAAAAGATTGAAATTATATAACAAAAAAATTGATAAATAATTTGGCATAATATAATATAACTTGTTTTAAAAAATAATTTATTCATTGCAATTTATCAAGTAATATTAAATTGAAAAACTAAAAGTAAGAGTAATATATTTATTTATTTAATATTTTTAAATGAGTTTTAAAAAAAAGATATTGTTTAGAAATAATGTTCTTACTTTTGTTACATATATCAAAATTTTGCCCTAAGTATTTTAACTAATAATGGAATCTTTTAAAATCATTTATTACACTTAAATTTATATTTAATTTTATTTTTTAAAATAAATTCATTTTTTTTTATTTTTTTTACAAAAAAATATATTAATGCAAAATTCAGGGAAATAAAAATTTTCATTTCATTTTCAAAAAACTTACTCTAGATACAGCAAATTACCTTGTTCAAAACTGTTGTTTTGCCGTAATGTAGATGGAATGATGGGTGGTTTTTTATAAGTTCCCTTTAGTCAAATAAAAACAGTAATTTATAGTTATCTATTTATGAATAAATACATTTCAGTGGTTGCATCAGCTCTTATTCAACTTTGTTTGGGTGGAGTTTATGCTTGGAGTATTTTTGTGCCCATGCTCAAAAAGCAGTTTGGTTATTCTACGTTACAAACACAAATAATCGTAGGCCTTACACTGATGTCGTTTGCTACAAGCATGATTTTTTCGGGAAGGCTTGAACGCAAGTTTGGTCCACAAAAAGTGGCTATTATTGGTGCTGTATTTTTGTATTGTGGTTATTTTTTGGCCTCGCTTTCTGGTGGCGACTTTCTAAATATTTGTTTAAGTATTGGACTACTTTGTGGTATTGGCACAGGGTTTGGTTATGTGTGCTGCTTGGTAGTTCCTGCCAAAAATTTTCCAATGAACAAAGGATTAGCTACTGGAATATCTGTAGGTGGGTTTGGAGCAGGAGCTATCTTGCTCACTTATGTTGTTAAATATTTGCAAATAGAACAACCTGATATTTCTGTACTTTCTATTTTTCAAACTTTGGGATATATATATGGTGCTTTGATAATGCTGTGTACCACTTTTTTAAAATATGATGGTATGGCTCAAAACACAGTACTTAGTAGTAACTTCTCTCCAGCAATGCTAATGAAAGATAGAAACTATTGGATACTATTTTTGACAATGTTTGCTGGCAGTTTTGCAGGTTTGCAAATCATAGGAAATGCAAAATCGATTGTGCTTTCTCTATCTTTTACAGATGATATAGCCACTAATTGTATTTTAATATTATCACTTGGCAATATGACTGGCCGTGTAGTATGGGGATTTGTCATCGATAAAATAGGTGTCGATAAGTCGTTGTTTATTGCTTATTCTATCTTACTGACAGCTTTATGTGGAATAAGTTTCTTGGCTAATAATGTTTTTGCTGTTAATATTTTAGTATTAATGATAGGCGTTGGATATAGTTCTTGCATGGTATTGTTTGCTGCCAAAACACTACAAGTTTATGGGGTTGATAAATATGGGTTGGTTTATCCATTTGTTTTTATGGCATTTGGGTTTGCTGGTGTTTTGGGCCCCATTATTGCAGGGAAATTATTTGATATTAATCAATCTTATATCTTACCAATTTTACTATCAGCTTGTATTACAGGTTTGGGTTTATTATTTTATAATACTCGTAAAATTGTAGTGAAATAGTTTTAAAAAACTTTGTAAATAAAAATTAATTTTACCACTTAAAAAGAAAAAAGTTTAAAATGAAATTTGGCGTTGTAGTATTTCCAGGATCTAATTGTGATGAAGATATGGTGTATGCCATTGGTACAATTATGGGGCAGAAAGTAGTAAAACTTTGGCATAAAGATACTGATTTACAAGGAAGCGATTGTATTGTTGTGCCAGGAGGGTTTTCGTATGGCGACTATTTACGCTCTGGAGCTATTGCTCGTTTTTCGCCTATTATGTCGTTGGTTGTTGAGCATGCCAACAAGGGTGGGTTAGTTTTGGGGGTTTGCAATGGTTTTCAAATTCTTACTGAAGCTGGATTATTGCCAGGTGCTTTGATTCGTAATGCTGGTAGACTTTTTGTGTGCCAAAATCAATATATTAAACCCATTTCTACATCTGCTCTTCTGACAAAAAATTTAGATTTTAATTCCGTTTATAACATACCTATTGCTCATGGCGATGGTAGATACTACACAGATGCTGATACTTTAAAATCTCTTCAAGACAACGATCAGATTCTATTTCAATATACAGATATGCAAGGAAATGTGTCTGACAAGGCCAATCCCAATGGTTCTATCTATGATATTGCTGGCGTATGCAACAAGACTAAAAATGTGTTTGGTATGATGCCACACCCAGAACGTGCTATGGATGTAGATTTAAAAAATACTGATGGTCAAGCCATATTTGCTTCACTTTTGCAATATTCTTTAGTATAATTTATATGTATGTAAATGATAGAAACCGAAAAAATATTAAAAAAACATAATTTAAGGCTTACTGATGGTCGTAGAAGCATTTTAGATATTTTTTTGAATAATCCAGTAGCTCTATCTCACGCAAGTATTGAAGAAAAATTACCAAACTTTGATAGAGTAACCATTTATCGTACTTTATATTCTTTTGTAGAAAATGGTATTTTGCATAAAGTCTTAGATGATGGTATGGCCTCAAAATTTGCACTTTGCCATACCTGCCACGACCATAAACATACCCATCAGCATGTCCATTTTAAGTGCGAGATTTGTTTAGATACCACTTGTCTTGAAAAAACTAGAATACCATCGTTTGTTATGCCTGATGGTTTTTTAGCACACGAAATTGGATTGTTAGTTCAAGGAATTTGCCCTAAATGTAGTCAAAAGAATTAAAAATATCCGTTAATCTCCAATCATTACGAAAGCTCCCCAATAATAAGGATGTGGAAATTGCTTACGAACGGTAGATTGAGCTGTTCTAAAAGCGGTTTTTCTATCTCCTGTGCGTATCCATTCTTTATAAAAACTGGTCATCAACAGCATAGTTGTTTGGTCGTTTACTGTCCATAAACTATTCACTATAGATTTGGCACCAGCTACTTGAAACGAGCGTTGCAATCCATAAACGCCTTCTCCATTTTTCACTTCTCCCAATCCAGTTTCACAGGCCGAAAGTATGACTAAATCTGTATTTTCTAAACTCAGATTCATGGCTTCATAAGCTGTAAGAATGCCATCTTCTTCTTTATTTTTGTTGTGTAAAATTATTCCTTTTTTCTTATTCTGAACAGTTATATCAGAGCCACTCAACATAAGACCTGATTTAAGTAATGGATTTTCGGCAACTCCTCCAGTTTTCAGTCCTTTTTGTTTGGATGCTTTATCATTTTCAAAAAAACCATGTGTGGCTATATGAACAACTTTTGTACTGGCCATTTTTTTTATTCTTTCTTCAGTTACTTGGCCACCAACGTACATTTTAGATGTCCATCCATTTGAATTTGTAAGTTTATCTATTTCTTTTACTTCAGTTTCTGTACCTGGCAGTGCAGCAAGTGTGGGTGTATAAATCTCTTCTTTATTGTCTTCATCATAACCAGCTTCAGATTTTTTTGTTTTGGGTTGCATCATAAAATCAGGATTTCCACAAAGCATGATACTTTTTTCTGGATTTGGGAGTGATTTGTGAGTAATCAGGTCTTTGGTATTCGATACTATTTGTACTTCTATTTCATCAAATACATATCCTTGCGTTTGTAAATTTTGTAGTGTATTGATGTTTAATTGATTATAGGCTCCATCAACAGATATGTATACTTTTTTGAAACCTTTGAGTGCTATTCCTAAATCTCGCCAAAAATATTTATAGCAATATTCATTGATGGTTTGCTGTTTGATGGCATTTCTATAATATTTCAATAATTTAGTTTCCATAACATATCCTTCTCGCATGAGTACAAGTTCGGGAGAGTTGATAGAAGTTGGTTTCACAACAAGAGCTGCATAAAATACTGAGTCAGTATAAATACCAGAAGAATCGAATTTGAATTTAGGAAATCTAATAATTTCCATGGCTACTTCATTGGGTTTGAGTTGTTTTTTTACATCTTGCCAGGTGTAAAATTGATTGCTATTGGCGGTTTTAAATAAATCAGATTTCTGCGAAAGTAATCTTTCTGAGTTATTGGTAAGTCGTTCTAAACTATCAATATTTATTCTTTGAGAAATGATGTCTTCTTTGGGCATTGCGTATACCTTTGACAAAAATTCTTTTTGATTGAGCCAAGTTTTAAAATCGTGTATCAGGACTGTGTCTCCACTAGCAAAAATACTTTGTCTGAGTTTATTTGATGCGTTGAGTAGTAGAGCTTTGGTGGCCAATTGGTTGTTGTACATTTTACCCAAAATGGTTGGATCGCGTTTGTATCTGAGTAAAGCATAAGAGTTGAATTGTTCAAAATTTTCACGAATAGTGGCATAAAATTCGCCTTTTTCTTTTTCGCTCATAGATGGGAAATATTTTTGAATTTGGTATAAATTCATACTTGTAGCTTTGTTCCACATAGAATCTGCTTTTGCATAATTGAACAAAGCAGCATACAATCGACCTAAATTAATAAGTGTAACTCCATAGCTTGGATGTTTGTCGCCAAAAGCTTCTTTTCTGATCTGTAGGGATTGTACATACAATCCCTCGGCTTCTTTGTAGCGTGCTTGGGTTTCGTACAAGCCAGCTAAGTTGGATAGTGAGGTGGCATAATTTGGATGTTTTACTCCATAAGAAACTTTGGTTTTGCTTATATTTTTTTTATATAACTCTTCGGCTTTTTCAAAATTACCTGTTTTTTGTTGCAATAGGGCCAAGTTATTGAGCGTAAGCACATAATCAGGATGTTTTTCTCCTAATACTTCAGATTGAATGGTAAGTGCTTCTGTATATAATCGTTCGGCTTGATCGTATTCTTTAGTTATTTCGTACAAACCTGCCAAGTTGTTTAATTGATTGGCGTAAGTTGGATGTTTAGTTCCAAAAATTTGCTTGATAATACTTAGAGCATCTTGATAAAATACTTCAGCATCTCTGTATCTGCCCATGATTTCATATAGTGCGCCAATATTGTTGAGTGAAGTAGCATAATCAAAATTATTTTCGCCCATTACTTTTTTACGAATATTACTTGAGCGTATGTATATGCCTTCGGCTTCTTCGTATCTACCCATAGTTTTGTACAAAGATGCTAAGTTGTTGAGTGTAGTTGCATAATCTGGGTGTTCCAAGCCTAGTACTTTTTCAGTAACATTAAGAGAATTTTTATAGGCATCTTCTGCTAGATCGTACTTTCCTAGTTCTGTATAAAAAAGTGAGATGTTATTAAGCAAACCAGCATAATCAATGTTATCTTCTCCTATGGTTTCTTTGTAAATATCTTGTGCTTTCTTGTAACGTGATTCAGAATCGACAAAACGCCCCATTTCTCGATACAGACCAGCTAAATTAACCAAAGTGGCTACATAACTACCATGTTTTTTTCCTACATTACTTTCATAAATATCTAGGGCTTTTTTGTAATATTTTTCAGAAAGCAAATATTTACTCATTTTACGATAAAGATAACCTAAATTGTTATTGGCAGCAGCATAATCTATATCATTTTTGCCAAGTGTATTTCTGCGAATTTCGGCCACATCTAAATATAATTTTTCTGCATTTTGATACAATTCCATTGATATATACAATTGGCCCAAGTTATTTAAAGATTCTGTATATTCTTTGTGTTTTTCGCCATACAACGATTTGTTTAGGTCTATCAACCTTGTAAAAACGGGTTCCGCCATAGCATATTTTCTTTGGAGGGTATACAACTGCCCCAAATGTTTGTAAGCGTTCATGTATTCTGGAGTTTTTTCGCCAGGATTGGTGCGTCTAAATCCTACAACTTGATTGTAGAGGGGTTCCGCTTCAATATATCGACCAGTATTTTTATATAGATTGGCTCTGTGGTACTGTGTATTCATATATTCAGGGCTATTTTCTGTATAAACCTCTTTTTTTAATTTTGTCAAAACATTGTAGAGTGAGTCAGCTTTTACGTTTCTACCTTCAACATTGAGTACTACTGCTACATTATTGAGAAGAGTAATATAATCAGGGTTTTGTTCACCAGATTGCGTTTTTTTTAATTCAAATGCTTGAATATAGTATCGTTCTGCTTCAGCAAATTGCTTGGTATTAAAATATAAGTAAGCCAAATTGATGAGGGCCGATTGATTATTGATGTGTACTTTTTCTTTCAAAGGTTTAGTATCATAAAATTCGATTGTTTCTTTGAAATATTGCTCTGCACGCTTAGTTTTACCCAATTTTACATAGCATCTTGCCAATAAATTGTTCATATCCCAATAAACAGCTTCTTTTTGTTTAAATTTTGCTTCTGGTAGATTTTCTTCTAACCATTTAGACGACACATCGTACTGAGAATGATTAAATCTTACTCTACAACTATCATATTGTACTTTGAAGTACTCTAAATCTTGAGCAAAACAATTTGTTATAATAATACAAAAAAGTAATAAAAATATATTTTTCATTTATTTTATATTTTATTTTAATAAATATTTTTTATGAATATACGAACATTAAATAATTTACAAAAGTAAAAAAAGATTTTTTGATTAAAAGAAAAGAAAATTTATTTAGTGTTTTGTTGGTAAATTACTAATCAAAAATATAGAGGCAGGGCAAACTCATGTATAATTTTTTTGAAAAATTACTATTTTTTTAGCAATACTGTAAATCAATTTCTAGTACCAAGCCACAGAATCCAAGAAGGAAGGCTTCTAATGAATAGAGGTTTTCAGGTTCTCTTAATCACTCATCTCTACCCCAAATTGAAAGTTTTGAGCTAGGCTAGGGTTTTGGGCTTAGTTGATGGGTAAAGTTATTTACAATAAAAAGTAAGTTATGGGTATATTCTTTACCTAAGCAGTTGCCCACATCTACTTACTTGATTATCAGCAACTTACTTATTTATTTATATTTTTTTTATTAAATATTACAATAAATATTTTTTTATTAAAAAAATCCTTTCTACTATTGCAACATCAAATTTATAGACAAAATCTCAAAAATATGCATCTTTTAAAATTTACCCCCCCATTTTCTACTTATAAGTATATTTAATCTTGTTTTGGTTATGAGTAGCTATGCCCAAACCACCCAACTTGCCGCTTGGGATTTTGAAAACACCAACACCACACCCACCTTGGCTACTGGCGTAGCTAGTGCTACCATAGCTGCTGGGGGCAGTTTGCAACAAGCCAACAATCTAAGCAACAGTTTTATAGTATCTGGCCTGAGTGCTACTACACTGGCCTTTGCCAAAAATGGAAATGGCACTACTGCTGCCCAATATATCAGTTTTACTATTAGCCCAAGTGTAAACTATGCTTTGGATATTGCCAATGTAGCCATTCAGGGCTATTCGCAAAACATCAATCGTACATTTAATTTATCGTACATTCACCCAACTACTGGGGTGCTTACCAATGTGCAAAACCAAACCATCAATACACCTACCCAAACCAGAACTTTTAGCATAAGCTCGCTTACTGGCGTGCTTACGCCACTGGAGTTTAGAATATATATTTTTAGCAACCCCACTGGCCAATACGATGTGGCAGGTTTTGGCGAAGCAGATGGCCTAGATTTGGTCATCAATGGACGTGCCACTAACATGACAGCCCAAGTTACCCCTGGCACTTGGAGCCTGCAAGGCAACACAGTGGCTGGCACACAATTTTTGGGTTCTGTAAACAACGAATCTGTAAAAATATATACCAATAATACCGAAAAAGTAAGAATTACCACAGATGGCAACCTAGGCATAGGCACCACAAACCCAACCGAAAAGTTGGCTGTAGTGGGCAAAATAGCCCTATCTGGCACAAATTCAGGCCTTTTGTTTGCAGATGGCACTGCTACCAATTCTTGGCAACCAGTGCTAAGCACTACATCTGCATTGGCAGTACTAAACAATTCTGTGTCTGGTTTAAGCTCCATTGTTGCTAATCAAAACCAAGCATTACAAAACAGTATTTTGGGACTAAATGCAAACATAGCCACCCAAGCCACTGCCAATCAAGTCACCCATCAAGCATTTACAAACTCTATTTTGGGTATAAATTCTAATGTAAACAATACCAAAACTGATGTGGCCAATCTGCAAACTGCCCTAAGCCAAGTGGCCACAAATCTCAACAATGGCATTACGTTTACTGGATCAAAATTTGATATTTACACTCCAGTACAAGGCCAATACAATGGTGGCAAACCCATCATGAGTATGACCCAATTTGGGCAATTAGAAATCAACAGCAACCCAGTGTTGAATTACAACACCATTTACCTCAAAAATGGTACAGATTTTAATAATGGTATCAGACATGGCAATGGTTTTGGCACAGCCTCAGGGTTTGAAGGCCCAGTTGTTTTTGGCCAAAATGGGGGTGCCCTGGGCAGCAGCACTGCCAATAGCAACTGGAACACCACAGGCACCAACGTAGCCCTCAGTTGGGATGCCGCCCAACATGTAAAAATCCATAAAGCCCTCCAATTTGCAGATGGAAGTGTGCAAACAAGTGCAGGACAAAACGTAAATTATAATCCTACAAGCAATTATTATACTTATCAGGGGAATACAAATTTTACAGGAACTTTAAAAATAGGTACAAGTTCAATTATAACCAATGGTAAAGTTGCAAACCCTACACAAGGTACTGCTAATATAAATGAAATATTTTCAAGTTTAGTATCAGATCCATTGTACATCAATAAAAGTGTACAGGCAAATACTATCATTAACGAAACTGGTGGCAATCTTTTGATAGGAACTAGCTCTACTAATGTAAATTCTAAATTGTTTGTAAATGGCGATATTCACGCTACTGGTAATATTACATCACAAATGGGTACAATTTTTATGGGTGATTATGCATTCATACCTGGTGGAGGTACAAATGGTGTACCCAATTCTCTTTCATTTGGATTAAATGGATTAAGTTTAAGCACAAACTTTAGACCTCAATTTTATATAAATAACCTTGGAAATGTTGGTATAGGCTCAACTTCTGATAACAACTACAAAATGAAAGTGAATGGGAGTTCACTTTTTACTGGAAATTTAAACATTTTAGGAAAGCTCATTGTAAAAGACGAAATTTTACTAAATGTCAAAGGTACTTCAAAAATTAAAACTGATTCAAGTGCTATTATTGTTACAGGTAGAGTTTATTTGGGAACACCTATTCCTCAGCCAGACGATGTTGTATTAGCAGTTGGTGGCAATGCAACTTTTGATAATATTTCTGCTGGGGGCAAAATGGTTGTGTATGGAGGATTATCAACTTACAAACAATCAAATGGAGAAGAAGTAAAATTAGAAAATGCAGTAACTTATAGTGAAAATGGTAATGTAGGCATAGGCACTGCTGCTACTAATGGTTTTAGGTTGTCTGTTGAAGGAAATATTAGAACAAGAGGACTTAGTTTAAATGCAAAAAATTGGTCTGATTTTGTATTCAACCAAAACTATAAATTATCAAAAATTGAAGATGTAGAAAAATTTATTATTAAAACAAACATCTGCCAAATATTTTGTCTGAAAATGAAGCCATAAATGTGGGCTACAGTGTTACAGATATGGATGCTGCTCTTTTAAGAAAAATAGAAGAACTTACTCTATATTTAATTGAACAAAATAAAAAAATTAAAAATCTAGAAAAGTTGATTAAATAATTTTCAATCGAAAAAAAATCATAATTATGAAATCAATAGCAAAAATCATATTTTTATTATTATATTGTATCACTCAAACATTTGGCACCCCACCAAGTTGCCTTGATACAGCATATATTATAAATGCAAATCATTATTATAATCCTCAATATCAGGCCAACTACAAACCTTGCAGTTGTAACTTAAAACTTGGTAATAACATTCTTAAAAGATATAGCTCAAATCTTGATGAAAGAGCTAAAATTTTTAACGCTAAAAATAGTATTATCATTGATAGTTTAAACATTACAAGACCAACTGCAAATACTTATGTAGATATAAATGCAAAAGAAATTATATTTAAAAGCAATTTAGAATTACAAGCTACAGGTAGTTATACTCCTTTAGGTAATTATGAGGGAGATGATATGAATTTTAGTAATATACCTTGTGTTGATGCAGTTGTAATTCAACAAGATGATGATATAAAAGTGTTTACTCATAAAATTTCAAAAATTGGTTTTAGACTAGGAAAACCTGGATTTGAAAACTGTTCTAGATTTTATAGTTTAACAGGTCCATTAAATACGTATTATGGCGCACATTTTGAATTTTTTGCAGTTCCTCTTGATACAAACAATAATATTTTAACTGGTGATGGTCGTTTTCCAGTTTATGATTCACTAGGTAATGAAAACTATACGAGCCATAAAGGAAAATGGTTTATAAAATACTTTGGTAAATCAAATTTTGTTTCATATCCAAATAGAGAAAATTCAATTTCAATTTGTAATAATTATGCCAGTTTTAAAGTTATTAATACAATTGGAGTTCCAACACTAGGCGATAGCCAACCAAATTCTGGTGCTTGGTGCAAAGAAATGTTGAATGGTGCTGAAGTTTATTATGAAATTCCAGCTCTTGGCAATAGACCAGCAATCAAAAGTTTAATTTTAAAAGTTAATATGATTGGCCCTTGTGGTGGTACAGAAGATAGGGAAGTACTTTGTTCATCATTAAGTTGCAATCAATCAGCATTTTTTCAGGAACAAAATAAAATTTTTCCTAATATGGCCAATTTAAGACTTTCAGAAGAAACAGATAATAAAGAATCTAAAAATATAGAATTAGATCAAAAAAAAATAAAAAAACTTACTAACACCATAACAATTTACCCCAACCCAGCGTATGATAGTTTTAATATTAGTTGCAATGCTGATACAAAAATATTATCAAGTAAATTATTAAATATATCAGGGCAAGTTATAAATCAAGGTCTTGACTATTTTGATATATCAAATTTAGCTAGTGGGCTTTATATTGTAGAAATTCATACCAACGACCACATCTATCGCAAAACAGTTTCCAAATATTAAACCATGAAAAAAATATTTTTTATTAGTATTTTAACTATTTTTCTTACAAATTGCAAAGTTGAAAACTTACCAGTTTTACCACAAGGAAAAGGCGTAATTACTGGGTTAGTAAATATACCATTTGTGAAAGTTACAGCCATAAATGAAAATGGTATGTATACTGATACTACTGATAGCAATGGTAGATATACATTGTCAAAAATAGCAAGAGGCACTTATAATTTATTATTTGAGAAACAAGGGTATTTTACTTCAAGTATCAAAGGAGTAGAGTCTAATGGCATTGATACTGTTAGATTTTATAAAAAATATCAACAAAATAAAGAAGAATCTCAATTCTATATATTAAAAATAAAAAACATTTATTTAGATGAATTTGAAATAGTTGAATTTAATAATATAATTACCATAACATCTCTTAAATTTCATGCTTCTAATCTAGATACAAACGCTATATACATAAGACCATACTTAGAGTTTTGTAAAGACAAGCATTTTGATACTAATCTTACAAAAGTGTATGTATCATATTTTGATTTTAGAAGTACTTTAGGTTTCAATGAAAAAGTTGCTCTCAATAACTTTACAATTAGTCAACATTACCAAAACACCTATTACAAAACTGGTGATACTGTTTTTGTGAGACCTATAATAAATAGCTATTTTCAAAAAAATAACATTGTAAAATTCTATATAAAAAAATAATTTTTATGAAAACTAAATATTTATTAATTTTAATTTATTTGTTTACATTTTTTGGTTGCAAACATAATCAAGAACCAATTCCTAAAAAACCTACCATATATGGAGCCATGAAAGGAATAGTAATTTTAAATGGACATGGTCCTGATAATTTGTATATAAATCAACATCCAGTTTTAAATTTACTTTGTCAATTAGACCATAATATTTTTATGGATGAAGATTTGATTACCAACAAAGTAAAATATAATTATGCGAGAAGTGGTGGTGGTGTAAAAGTAAGCCTCAAAAATGGAGACTTTAGAGCAACTACTTTTACGGACACCAATGGTTTATATCAATTCGATAAAGTTCCTATTGGTGTTTCAAATATTACTTTTACAAAATCAGGATATGGTACATATCCTTTTACAGTAACTCTCACAGGTGGTGGCCAGATACCAGTAAGAAACAACACTATTGTTATGGCAAAAATTTCAAGTTTATTGCAAATAGAAGAGATTTTAAATAGTAATTTTAATGCTATTATCAATAATGATGGTTATTTATGTTTTAGAAAAAAAATAGCAGTATATTTACCAAATCAAAATTATTCTGAATCTTTTTATAATATAGTATATAGTTATTATCATCTAGTTTTACTTTCAAAAGATTCATTAATCTCTAGTGCCAACTTCGATATTCGATCTGAAATGGAAGGTAGTGGAATTTTATCTTTTTTGGCAACTTTTCCTAAAAAGGTTGGTAATTATCGAAAAATAGATTTAACAATACAACTAAAAGAATCATACCTTGAACAAAACTTCAAAATAGGAGATTTTTTTTACATAAAATTATATGGAATAAATAACAATTCATCTAAATATTACAACGAAAAAGGACAAATTGTAGAACCTACAGCCAACGAAGACAATGCTTTATTGATGAAGTTTGAATATACCAACAAAAATTTTTGTAAAAGAATTTTTAAAGATGGAGAAATTGAATCTATTTTAGCTAAAGATACAATAAGATAATATGTTAAGCTATTACATCTTTGCAATCTGGAATCTGTATCATAGAATTTGCAACCCAATCGCCCTCGTTTGCAACGGGGGCGGTCGATATAATCGTTTGTAACGATTATAATAAACAAAAAAAATCCTTAACCCAACTTGTATCAAATTTTACATAAAGCCTTGATTATCAGACTATTACGTTGTTTTTATTTTCTATTGGGGTAACACAAACTTTTTCATACTAAATGGTTTAGTTTTATATTTTGTGGCTT
>JAAFIH010000040.1 GCA_013297755.1 Cytophagales bacterium | reverse complement strand
ATTTCTGAGTAAATGGAGACTCAAATCCAGGTAAAATCGCCTGGCTAGGGCTCACATATTTGGGTGCTGGTGCACGCTTTTTTTGGGGTAAGGTCATATATCCTTGCACTTAGGAAAGTAAAAGTGGGCTAAAATATTGGTCAGTTATCTACAATAAGGCTTTTTTAGTTTTTCAGCAGACCCTATTTAGGTATGGAAAATAAAATTGAAAAAATATTATTTACAGACCTTGCCCAAATTATTGAGCAAAGCAAAAGCCATTTAACCAAGCAGGTAATATGCAAACATAAGGGACTGAAAAAATGGGGCTGTTACAATCTAATACTTTCTAGTACTTTTTTTACAAGATTTTGGTTAAATCTTGTATTATTAAGCAGTTAAATTGACAATATTCTTGTATAGTTATTTTACCTTTGGGAGGTTTATTAAGCAAAAAAATTAATTCATTAAATCTTTTGTAAGCAGTTGAACGTCCTATTTGTTCAATAGTCATTAAGTCTTTAGGATAAATGAATAGTTTGGGTAGCATAAATTAATAACTTACTGTATCGTACAAATGTATATTCCCATCATTTGTTATAATAGGAATATTATGATTTAATGATTGACAAATTAGCATAAAATCAACTGGATCTTTATGTTTAGGTACTGGCACTATTTTTGAAACCATTTCTATTTCTACAATACCATAGTCTAATTCTTTGAATCCATGTTGTTGTGCTTTAAAATAAAATTCTGATATAGAAATGCCTAAATCAATTTTTTTGAGCCTTACTAATGTAGCCATCTCAAAATAGGTAATAGTACTTACATAAATTTCGCTAGAGGTCGAATTAATTATATCTAACTGAATTTTTGTAAGTTTAGATTTATCTGTAAAATAAAAAATTAATATATGCGTATCAATCAAGTATTTAGTCATTAAACTTCACTTTAGAATTTTTGGGATTAAAAATGTAGCCTACCTTTCCTATATTGTCTTCTTTGAGCCATGCCTCTGATACATAAGGTTTTCTACTTGGTTTTTTGATAGCCGTTTGTGGGATTTCTGTTTTTTTCATGATATGATTTTTTTTGCAAATTTACAAAATTTGTGAATTATAAATATCACTTAATCCTATAATTATATAATCTTTTTCGATTATATTTCCAAAACTTGGCAGTATGTAAATAATACGTGCATAAAAGGAGGTGTTTTGGTTTAGCATCTCGTTAGGGTGCATATAAAATTCTATCACATCGCCTACTTGGTAAGGCCTATCATTTTTGCGAATTTCAAATTTCTTTAATCCATTTTTTACTACATCGTATGTTGATTAATTTTAAACTATGTATCATGTTTTTTTAATAAGAATCTCTTACAAGATATAAATAAACAATATCATAATTATTATATCTGAAAAATAAAACGACCAACTTCAGGCAAATGCAAAAGATTGATATCAGAATTTACAAATGATTTTAGTAGTGTTTTAGAATACTAAATTATTGGCTTAGTTCCCACTAAATATATGTGAATTAGTATTTTTATAAAAATAATGCAAATAAAATAAAAAAAGTGCTAGACTTTATCTAGCACCTTTTTTAAAACCAGTATTAAATAATTATTTGATAAATCAATACTCAATAATCAATAATCAATAATCAAATTACTTATTCTACAACTAACTTTTTGGTAGTAGAAGTTTTGCCTGAAGTTATTTTTACAAAATATAATCCTTTGTTGAATGTACTTGTTGGCAAAGTTGCAGTTTCGGTAGCTGAAGTGCTGTAAACTACGTTTCCTAATAAATTATATACAACAATAGATGCTGTACCTACATTAGCTACTGTTACATCTGATTGGGCAGTAGGGTTTGGATACAAAACTACATTTTCTAAACTTAAAGTAGCTTCTTCTACATTCAATGAACGCAAACCAGCTACTGTGGTAGTTACACCAATAGTGAAAGTAGATGTTGTAATGCCATCTTCGGCAGTTACAACAACTGTAGCCACGTTATCATAGTTGTAAGCTGTATAGTTAAAATAAGGTTTTCCATTAACCATTGCCGTTGCTCCATCAGATAGATCAAGGTAGGTTTCAAAATTTTTGTTATTAAAATTTCCAGTTACAGTAAGTGAAAATGCGTTGCCAATACAAGTACCATTATTTCCACCAGTGCTATAGCTTGGGTGATAAGCTGTAGCACTTGACATAAATGACGATATAGACACTCTATTTAATCCACTTAAAGTACTCAATACAGGATTTTGTGGCAGTACTACACCAGTAAGGGTGTATGTAGCAGTAGTAATACCATCTTGAGCCAATTGAGTGTATATTTTTGGGGTAGTCAAATCTACTTTTGATTTACCACTAAATTGTGCTACACCAGCAATAGATACACCAATACTGCCATTATAAAAATCAAAATAGGGTACACTATTGGTTAAATCATGGCCATATTTGTAATTTATTGTAAATGCGTTTCCGTTTGAAACAACATCTTTGATATTTGTAGAATAATATCCATAAAAATACATTCCTGCATTTGTGTTTACTGCTTGTATGCCAACTACATTTAATATATACTGTTTTGTCTATACCATTAGCTGCAAACGAGGTTACTGTAAGTGGTGTTGTCAAATCATAGTTGTTACTTCCCGAAGATTTCGCTCCATACCCACTCACTAATACATTTTGTGGAAAATACAAAGAAACATTATTTTGCATAGTACCATAAGGTAATTTCAATGATATATTTGAACCTGTAGAAGTGTAATTTGTGCTAGTAATAGTACCTGTTTGTATATAATTACTAGTACCATTTGTGTAAAAATAACTCATTCCAGACACACTCGACAATGGTGTTGGTGGCACTATTGGTGCAGTGTTATTTACTGTAATAGTATAGTATAATTTTGTGCCATTAGCTGCATAAACCACTGCAGGTACTGGGTTAGAAAAATTATAATCTTTGTAAGTATTATTTGATACCAACATACCTGGTAAGCTTAATACACTTCCATCTCCTAGATTAGTGTAAATTTGTAGTTTATTTTTTGCTTTATCGCTTGGTAAATTAATAGTAATAAATTCACTTGTAATAGTAGCATTACCTGAATAATTATCAGTAATAAACTGCATAGTTTTAATACCCAAATTATTTACAACATTAGGGTTTGGATTATACGCTTCAGCTTCATTAGGCTCTAAAAATGATTTAATAGTATAGGTTTTGGCTAGATTACCTTGAAAATCAAATATAGTCAAAGTATGGTCGTTGGCCCAATTAAGATTCTGACCTGTGTAGGTTGCTCCATCTATTTTAAAAGAGCCTACTCTGCTTAAATTAAAAGAAGCACCTGTATTGGTTATAATTGATAAACTATTGGTTCTGTGCCAAAGTGTATTACCAAATTTAGTAAAATTACCATAACTCCAAATTCCAGTATTCACTTTGCCACTCAAAAAGTCAATTGGAATTACATTATTGATGTTATTTTCTGCAAAACTAGGTACTTTAATTACATTATATGTTCTAATTGCACCACCATTGGCTACTTGCACTTGAATATTAAAGTTATTAGAAGTAGATGTAATCAAAGCATAGTAATTAGTAGATGTAAGATTAGTTGAACCAACAGTAGCACCAGTGATAGTAACTGTAGCATTATTGCTAATACTAAACTGGAAACCAAATGCAGTTGTGTTTATTAAAGAACTCGAATTAGAATAAGACAAAATAATATCATTACCTACAGGATAATAAGGATTTGTAAAACTACCAGTTTGGCTAATATAAGTAATTTGATTATCATTAATCATAGGCATTGTAGCTACTTGAAACTCTAGCGTATAGATACGAGTAGCACCATTTTGAGCAGTTGCAGTTATGGTGTGTATAGTGTTGATACCTACTGCCGATGTTGAATAATTGTAATTGCCTGATTTAGTAAAATTTATGGTACTACTAGTCAAGGTAGTGGTAGCAACATTGGTAAATAAGTTTATAGTCAAATTACCTTTGTTATAGCCAAATGGCAACGTATAAACTATTTTATTGCCTAGAAAATTGAATTTACCTTCATTTACATTAAAACTTAAACCACTACTTGTATAGGCTAAGTTACTACTCCAAGAATAACTCTGTATTAGATTATCACTATTCAGCGAGCCTGCACCCAAAGCTGGGGCTGCATCTTTGGTAACAATAATTGAGTAAGTTGCCATTGTGCCACCAGGAAAACTGATTGTAAGCGTTTTAGAAATAGTATAGTCTTGGGCTGAGTAGCTTACTCCCGAAAACGTAGCAACACCAGAAAGTGTCATAGGACTATTGTAAGGATCTGTATTAAAACCAACACCAAGAGCCGAAATGTTTGTCTATGAATTTGTAATATTTATATAAATTGTATTACCAACTATAGCTCCCACACCACCTGAAGGGCTTACGCTTGTTAATTTGTTTAAGCTTACCGTTGGTAGTTCTGGTTCTGCAAAAGAAGTCATCCATAATCCAATGGATAGGGCAAATGTGTAAAATTTAATTTTCATTTTATATGATTGTTTAGTAAATGATTTGCAGATATAGTATGGGAAACACAAACTTTTATCAACATTTTTAGTTAAAATCCCTAAAAAAGTAAATATTGGATGCTAAATTGTATTTTATTGATATTATATTTTACAAAACCAATATTTCTTGGCAAATTCAGTAATAAATTGATACAAATCGGACTAAATATTTTTGCTACTCCCTAAAAACAAAAAACACGAAAACTATTTTCATAATTTTCGTGCTTTTGCACCACTTAACAATTAAACCCTTAATCCTAACATATTAATCTTAAACCCATCAATTAACACTATTAAGAGTGGGCCTTCTAGGAATCGAACCTAGCACCCCCTGATTATGAGTCAGATGCTCTAACCGAATGAGCTAAAGGCCCTTGTTTGAATTAAGGACTGCAAAAGTATGACTTCTCCTCAAATATTCAAAATAATATTTATTTTTTTTATAGTTCCTATCCAAAAAACTTTTTTCAGCTCAATAATTTCCCGATTTTAGAACCCCAATAGGTTTTAAAAGTCAAAATTGAGATTTTAAAGATGTCTAAAAATTAATTTATCCACTCAAATCCAGTATAGGGTATCAATGCCGTAGGTATTTTAATTCCCTGGTCTGTTTGGTTGTTTTCGAGCAAGGCAGCCACAATTCTAGGCAAAGCCATTGCACTACCATTGAGGGTATGTACCAGATGATTTTTGCCATCCTCGCCTTTGTATCTACATTTGAGTCTATTGGCCTGAAAAGTATCAAATGTGCTGGCCGAGCTTACCTCCAACCATCGCTTTTGTGCGGCCGAATACACCTCAAAATCAAAACACAAGGCCGAAGTAAAACTCATATCACCCCCACATAGTTTCAATATTCTGTAAGGCAACCCTAGTTTTTCCAACAACATTTTGATATGCTCTACCATGCTTTGGTGAGCAACAGCTGCATCTTTGGGTTCTGTAATTTGCACAATTTCGACCTTGTCAAATTGGTGCAATCGATTGAGACCACGCACATGCGCACCCCACGAACCTGCTTCACGTCTAAAACAGGGGGTGTATCCTACATTTTTTAAGGGCAGATCTTCTCGTTTTAAAATTACATCTCTATATATATTAGTGATAGGCACCTCAGCAGTAGGTATGGCATACAAATCATCGGCCGTCATGTAATACATTTGTCCATCTTTGTCGGGCAAATTCCCTGTACCAAACCCAGAGGCTTTGTTGATAAAAATAGGTGGCTGTATTTCGGTATAACCAGCATTTATGGCTTCGTCTAAAAAGAAATTAATCAATGCCCTTTGCAATCGAGCCCCTTTGCCTTTGTACACAGGAAATCCTGCACCTGCTATTTTATTGCCTAATTCAAAATCTATAATATCATATTTTTTTATTAAATCCCAGTGAGGAACGGCATTTTCGGACAGTTGTGGTGGTGTGCCATGTTCTAAAACCACTACATTTTCTTCGGGTGTTGTGCCTTCTGGCACTGCTGAATAGGGTAAATTGGGTAATTTTACTAAAGCATCGTATAGTTGCGATTCTAGTGATTCGTAAGATTCTTGTAGAGATTTGGTTAATGATTTTAGAGAAACCGTTTGAGCTTTTTGGGCTTCAGCTTCTTCTTTTTTGCCAGATTTCATCAACTCTCCAATTTGTTTGGCTATTTTGTTGGATTCAGCCAAGGCATTGTCCATGTCTAATTGCACACGTTTTTTTTCTTCTTCTATATGCAAAACCAAATCTATGTCAGCGGCAGCCGATTTGTAGTTTTTCTTCAACAGAGCCTGTATAGATTGTTCCTTTTGTTCTTTTAGAATCGAAATTTGAAGCATAATGAAATGTGTATAATTGTTTTTAATAGATGCAAATAAACACTAAAATAATAAAAGTGCAAAAATTGAGATTATCATAATGGTTTAAAAACGAAATAAGAGTAATATTAAACCACAAAAGCACGAATTTTAAATTAATTCTAATTACAGGGCAAACGCATTTAAAATATTTTAAATAAAATTACCTATTATTTTAATAACCCCACCCTAAATCCCTCCCCAAAGGGAGGGACTTTACATTCAACTATTTAAAAAATATTCTTTTTTAGTAATATTTTACTATTTTATACTATAATATTTTTAAATGCGTTTGCCCTGTTCTAATCAGACACGATTTCAAAAATTTAAAAAAAATCAATAGTATTAAAGCCACAAATGCACGAATTTTAAATTAGTACTAATCAGAAACTTATGTACGAATCCAATATAATCTATGATTAAGAAAAATTTTAATAAGAAATAAAAATCGAATTTTGAACTGAAATATAAAAATTACAACAAATTTTGGGAGTATTTAATAGTAAATAAGTTTTTAAAATTGCATTTTACCTATAAAAAATTTAATATTTCAAATAATAATCAATTTTAATATTAATTTTGTGGCAAATACATTGTTTTAAATAAATTAATTACTACTTTTGCAACAAGATTTGCAGTGAGGGGGTTTTAATCCCCTTTTTTATTGGACAAAACATTGAAAAAAGAGGCTTTAGAAATATTAGAATCCATCGTTGATGGACAACAATTTTATATCGTAGATACGCATGTAAGCCAAATTAGAGGTACTTGGATGATAAAAGCTAGTGTTGATTCTGATACTGGTATAGGAATAGACGAATGTAGCCAAATCTCAAGAGCTGTTCACAAAAAATTGGAAGACAAATTTGCTGAAATTGCCTACGAGCTTGAAATAACCTCACCTGGTGTGGGCGAAGTACTAAAATTACATCGTCAGTACATCAAAAATATAGGCAGAACCATCAAAGTAAATCTACTCAATGGCAAAGAATTGGAAGGCAAATTGATTGCCCTACATCATCATAACGACCCTGCTACCGATAAAATAGTAGTAGACGAATACGAAAAAAAGAAAGGTAAAATTATAAATACTAAACAAATAGAAATTTTATTGACAGACATTAAAAAAACTGTAGTAGAAATTTCTTTTAATTAATTTAATTCATGGATAGTTTCAATTTAGTTGAATCGTTTGCACAATTTGCTAGAGACAAAGGCATAGATCGCCCCACGATGATGCGTATATTAGAAGACGTTTTTCGTACAATGATAAAAAAACGCTTCGAATCTGACGAGAATTTCGACATTATCATCAATGTGGATAAAGGCGACTTAGAAATATGGAGGTCGAGAGAAATTGTTTCTGTAGATTTTTTTGAAGATAGCTTCGACTACAACGAAAACAAACACATTGTCATCACTGAAGCTCAAAAAGTAGATGCCTCGTTCCAAGAAGGCGAAGAGTTTTCGGATGAAGTCAAAATAGAAGACTTTGGCAGACGCTTGGTTACAACAGCTCGCCAAACACTTGTACTCAAAGTAAAAGACCTAGAAAAAGACCTTTTATTACAAAAATATAAAGACATCGTTGGCGAATTAGTAACTGCCGAGGTATATCAAGTATTGGGCAAAGAAATATTGCTTGTAGATAGCAATGGAAGCGAACTTATACTGCCAAAACAAGAGCAAATCCAAAAAGATAGATTTAGAAAAGGCGAAAATGTACGTGCTGTTATCCATAGAGTAGAAATGATTAATGGGCAACCCAAGATTATTTTATCTCGTACATCGCCTGTATTTTTAGAGCGATTGTTTGAAGTTGAAGTACCAGAAGTTTATGATGGATTAATAAGTATCAAAAAAGTAGTACGAGAACCAGGCGAAAGAGCCAAAGTGGCCGTAGAATCATTTGACGATAGAATCGATCCAGTGGGTGCTTGTGTGGGTATGAAAGGTGCTCGTATCAATAGCATTGTCAAAGAATTGAACAACGAAAATATCGATGTTATCAATTATACCGAAAACCAAGAATTGTTGGTTAGTAGAGCATTGAGCCCAGCTAAAGTTATAAGCATGAAAATAAACCGTGAAACTGGTCGAGTTTCTGTTTATTTAAAACCAGACCAAGTGTCGATGGCTATCGGAAAAGGTGGGCAAAATATCAAACTTGCAAGCAAATTGATAGGTTTAGAAATAGATGTTTTCAGAGAATTAGACGAACAAGACGATGAAGACGTAGACTTAAACGAATTTGGAGATGAAATAGAGGGTTGGGTAATAGATGAGTTGAAAAAAATAGGTTTAGATACTGCAAAAAGCGTACTGGCAGTGTCAAAAGAAGATTTATTAAGACGTACAGAGCTTGAAGAAGAAACCATAGACGATGTCCTTGGTATTTTCAAAAAAGAGTTTGAACAATAGCATTAGTATTTAAAAGTATATAGTATGACGACTTTAGTCTTTAGTATTTAGTTGATATAATATGTAAGCATAGCAGCCCCTATATTATATTTGTCTGAGTTCTGTTGAATTAGAATAGATGTTATGCTATACGCAGAATTTCAGAATTATACATAAAGATTAAAGTTTATTCATGTCAGAAGAACATACAGAAAGGTTAAATAAAGTAGCTCGAGACCTCAATATTGGGATTGAAAGAGTTGTTGATTTTTTAAAGTCTAAAGGACATATTGTTCGTAAAGATCCAAATGCTAAAGTAACAGATGAGCAATATCGATTACTAGCCAAAGAATTTGGGCTTGATGTTAAACAAAAGAAAGACGCATCTAACGTAACTATTGGTCAGAAATCAAACCAAAGCTATGTGATTGATGCCAATACCAGTGCTTCGCAAAACAAAGCACTTACCGAAGACGATATTTTTGTAAAAAAATCTACCCCTGATACAACACAATTTACCAAGGAAAACACTCCTTTTGCTAAAATTGAATTAAAACAACCAGAGCTGTTTGAAAGGCCAAAAATAAAAGTAGAGGGCCCAAAAATATTAGGTAAAATAGATTTGAATGCTCCTAAAAAAGCACCAGAGCCACCAAAAACGGTTTCTCAGCCAACTACTACTGTACCACAACAAAATAAAATAATTGCAGAAACACCATCGCTTTTTGATGATAAAAAAGTGCCTGTTGAAGTAACAAAACCATTGGATGAAAAACCAAAGGAAGTAACTCCAACAAATGAAGTGGAAACCAATCAGTTTTCTCAATTAAGTAATATTAATGAAAATATTAATCAAGAAAATATTACTGAAAGCAATAATGAATACAATAATACAACCAATGTTGAAAATGTAGAAACTTTTGCTAATGAAAACATTACTATATCAAGCGTAGGAGAAACGCCAGAATCAATTATTGATCCAATAGAATTAATCAAAGCCAAAGGTGAAACTTTGGGTGGATTAAAAGTACTTGGCAAAATTGATTTGAACGATGAAAAAGTAGTAAAAAGAGATTTTAGAGACCTTCGATATAGAGGTGGAAACAACCCCCAAGGAGGTGGATACAACAATAAACCATCTACTACAAATACGCCAGGATCTAACCCTACAACCCCACGCCCTGCAGGTACTAGTGGACCAGGTAACAACAACAACAACAATAACAACGATCGACATAAACGCAAACGAATCGAAAAAGCACCACCAAGACCTGGTGCAAATACAACGCCAAATACAGGTTCTGGCTCAAATACTGGGGGTTCAAACCCAAATTATCAACCAGTAAAAGGTAATAGTCCACGTCCTGCCAATACAAGGCCACCTTTTAATAAAGACAATAAAGATAATAAAGACACAAAACCTGCACCAAGAGCAGAAATCACTGATAAGCAAATTCAGGAGCAAATCAAAAATACGCTTGCTAGACTTGGGGGCAACAAAACTGGTGCTAATCGTGCCAAATATAGAAAAGACAAACGCTCGGCTTTTGCTGAGGCAGAAGTAGAAAGACAACATCAAGAAAAAGAAGATGCTGGTATACTCAAGGTTACTGAATTTATTTCGGCAAGCGACCTAGCCATGATGATGGACAAATCTGTAAACGAAATTATAGGGATGTGCATGGGATTAGGTATGTTTATATCCATCAATCAAAGATTAGATGCAGAAACTATACAACTTATAGCCGAAGAATATGGATTTAAAACCCAATTTATATCAGCTGAAGAAGAGATTTCTGTGGCCGAAGAAATTATTGATACTGCCGAAGAGCTAGAAGACCGTCCACCTATTGTTACCATCATGGGGCATGTCGATCATGGTAAAACCTCACTTTTGGATTATATCCGCAAAACAAACGTAACAGCTAAAGAAGCAGGGGGTATAACTCAACATATTGGTGCTTATGATGTAATAACCGAAAAAGGACGAAAAATTACTTTCTTGGATACCCCTGGTCACGAAGCCTTTACGGCCATGCGTGCACGTGGTGCCAAAGTTACTGATATTGTAATTATAGTGGTAGCTGCTGATGATGGTGTGATGCCTCAAACCAAAGAAGCCCTCAACCATGCTTTGGTGGCTGGTTGTCCTATCATTATTGCTATCAACAAAATAGATAAGCCAGGAGCCAATCCTGATAAAATAAAAGAACAACTATCGACTGAAAATATACTTGTCGAAGATTGGGGTGGCAAATACCAATGCGAAGGAATTTCAGCTAAATCTGGAAAAGGAATACCTGAATTATTAGAAAAAATATTACTCGAAGCTGATATATTAGAGCTAAAAGCAAACCCTAATAAATCAGCAGTAGGTACTGTAATAGAGGCCGAGTTGGACAAAGGACGTGGCTACGTAACCACTATTTTGGTTCAAGCAGGCACGCTCGAAGTGGGCGATATTGTATTAGCAGGGCAACATTATGGACGTGTAAAAGCCATGACCGACCATAAAGCTATGCGAATGAAAACCGCTGGCCCATCCAAACCTGTTCAAATTTTGGGTTTACCAGGGGCTCCACAAGCTGGCGACAAATTCAATGTAATGAAAACCGAATCTGAAGCACGTGAAATTGCTAACAAAAGAGAGCAAATCATACGTGAACAAAGTATGCGTACCAAAAAACACATCACTTTGGATGAAATCGGCAGACGATTGGCTATTGGAAATTTCAAACAGCTCAATGTTATCATCAAGGGCGATTTTGATGGTTCTGTGCAAGCCATCTCTGATTCGTTGCTCAAATTATCAACCCCAGAAATTCAAATTAGTATTATCCATCGTGGTGTTGGCCCCATATCAGAGTCAGATGTATTGTTGGCCTCGGCCTCAGATGCCGTTATTATCGGTTTTCAAGTTAGGCCATCGCTTAATGCCAAAAAAATTGCAGATACCGAACAAATCGAAATTCGACTTTACTCTATCATCTACGATGCCATCAACGACATCAAAGATGCCATGGAAGGTATGCTCGAACCCACTTTTGAAGAACATATACAAGGAACTGCCGAAGTACGTGAAATATTCAAAATCGGAAAACTATACACCATTGCAGGTTGCTTGTTGATAGAAGGCAATATCAAACGACAAAATACACAAGTACGTGTAGTAAGAAATGGTATAGTACAACATACAGGCAAATTCTCGTCCCTAAAACGATTCAAAGACGATGTATCAGAAGTGAAATATGGCCAAGATTGCGGTATTGGAGTAGAAAACTACGAATTGTTTGAAGTAGGCGATTTAATAGAAATATTCGAAAAACGTGAAGTAAAACGCAAATTATAGGCATATTCTTAAAAAGTCGGACTTTGAAAATTTGCTATTTGAGGATTTTTAATTTTGCTTTAGATGTATCAATTTTACAAGATATGATATATTTTATTGAAACTTCATTTCAGATAATTCCCTTTTCTTTAAAAAAATCGAAAGTTTTGAACTAAGGTATAGTAAGCGGGCAAAAGTATTCAAAAATATTAAGTACAAAAATAGTAAAATATTACTATAATAGGACGATTTTGTAAATTAAAATCTAAAGTCCCTTCCTTTAGATTCAAAAAAATTGTAGCAGAAATTGGATTTAGAGTAAGTTTTTTTTAAAAAATACTAAATTCGTTTGCTCTTATAATCATCCCTGGATTAAATTAAAATACAAACTTTTTATACTTTTTTCAAAAGTTTGATGCTACAACTACCTCAAGTATTTTTTTTAGTGGTAACATAAATTAATTGAAGGTTGTATTTGTAATTGAATATTAAAAAATGTTTATTAAATTGATTAGAATAAAAAAGCCCCTTTCTTTTGGAAAGGGGTTTGTCAAAAGCAATTTTAAAGAAAATAACTTAAATGAAACTTTTTTTTAAATTTAAAATCTATTTTTTTAGGGCTTTCACGAGAGTATCGCCAATTTCGGCTGGCGACATAGATACGTGAATTCCACATTCTTTCAAAATTTTGATTTTAGCGGCAGCAGTATCGTCAGCACCACCAATGATAGCACCAGCATGTCCCATTCTTCGTCCAGCAGGGGCAGTCTGACCAGCAATAAACCCAACTACAGGTTTTTTATTTCCTGTTTGTTTTACCCATCTAGCAGCGTCTGCTTCGTAGCTACCACCAATTTCACCTATCATTACGATGGCATCAGTTTCTGGGTCGTTCATCAACAATTCTACTGCATCTTTAGTAGGAGTACCTATAATTGGATCGCCACCAATACCAATAGCAGTAGAAATACCAAGACCAGCTTTCACTATTTGATCAGCGGCTTCGTAAGTCAAAGTACCCGATTTAGATACTATACCAATGCGTCCAGATTTGAATATAAAGCCTGGCATAATACCTACTTTGGCCTCGCCTGCAGTAATTACACCTGGACAATTGGGACCAATTAAAGTAACACCTGGTTTAGATTTTACGTAAGATTTAGCGTAAATCATATCATTTACAGGTATACCTTCTGTAATACAAATAATTACTTTTATTCCAGCATCTGCTGCTTCCATGATGGCATCTGCTGCAAATGCAGGAGGTACAAATATAATAGAAGTGTCGGCATTTGCTTTCTCTACAGCATCTATTACTGTATTGAATACTGGTCGTTCTAAATGGATACTACCACCTTTGCCAGGGGTAACACCACCAACAACATTTGTACCATATTCTATCATTTGTTGTGCATGAAAAGAACCTTCAGTACCTGTAAAACCTTGAACTATAACTTTTGAATTTTTATTAACTAATACGCTCATTGGTATTTTTTAAAAAGCTTGATTTACTGTTTTTTATCTTAATATTGAAAGTATCAAACTTTCAATTAAGACAACTTTGGCAAAATAGACGAATTTTATTGATATAAAAAAAAATGAAGCCATTTATTTATTAAATTATTTTGTTTTTTAAGCGTATTGATTCTTTATTTTTTGATTTGATGGTTTTTTATTCTTTTTTTTTAAATTTGAATGATATAAATTAACCAATTTTATTATATTATTATATTCATCAATCAATATCGTTTACTTAAGATTTTTTTTTGCCTCTATCACAGTCTTTCTTCAAAGGAAAAAGAAAATCTGATTCTAAAGTAAGCGGCATTCAATCAGAAATTACAAATTATTGGATGGTTAAAATTTGCAACATTTTCTTTGTTTTAAGTATTAAAATTGATTTTTTAAATTATTTTAATGTAATGTATTTTTTTTAAACTGATGGCTACTCAAAAAAATCAAAATAAGGGTATGATTAAATCATTGATTTACTCATTTTCTTTAAGATATTAAAATTTCAGATAATGTTCATATTTATTTTTTTTAAATATTTGTTTTATAACTTTAAACACTATAATTTAGTAAAAATTTTACTTTGAAAGGTTATAAACTATTCCTTTGCGTATTTTTAATGAGCATAGAAACTTGGGCTCAAGATCCTCAATTTTCGATGTTTTATTCTGTGCCTATGTATCTCAATCCTGCATTTGCAGGCAGTAGGCACGCCAACAGAGTGATGCTTCATAATAGAATACAATGGTCTAATCAGCCTGGTAATTATCTACCTCAAAGTCTTTTGTCATTTGATACTTATTCTAATAAATATAGAAGTGGATTTGGTGGCACTCTCATGTACGACAGGCAAGCTGATGGAGCAGTGCAAAGTGTGTGGCTTAATTTTGCTTATGCTTACGAATTAAGAATCAATCGAAACAATACCATTCGTTTTGGATTACAGGGTGGTTTTATTCAACAATCTTTGGCTTCTAAAATTGTTACTTCTCAGCTTAGTGATGATGGTATCAAGGCGGGAAGTGTATCACCTGTGTTTGCACCCAAAGTAGTCCCAGATATTTCGGCTGGAATACTTTTTTATGCCAAACGATTGTATGTTTCTTTTACTACACATCATTTGAATAGGCCTAATTTTGGACGTTTTGCTAGTTCTGATAATGGTGCTAAACTCCCTATACGATTTACTGTGGCTTTGGGTTATAAAATTCCTTTGATATTAAACACTGGTACTGCAGGTATGCACAATGGCAATCCTACTATGATGTCGCTTACTCCTACAATAAGTTATAGAAAACAGCTTTCCAACGACCAAGTAGATGTAGGACTATATTGGGCCTATAAATGGATGATTGCTGGTGCTTGGTATAGAGGTATTCCATTCAAACAATTTCAGCGAACACTGGCCTCAGGCCAAATCCAAAATGTACAAAATAATGAATCTATTGTTTTCTTGGTTGGAGCAAGCTATATGGGGCTTGGCTTAGGCTATTCTTATGACTTTACGGTTTCTACTCAATACAGCACTGGTGGCTCACATGAATTGCATCTTTCGTATGTGTTTAGAACAAGAGGCAAAAAATTGCCAAAATCTCTTCCATGTCCTGATTTCGAATACGATATTTTAAGAAAAGCAAGTTCTGGTACTAACTAAATTTATTATTGTAATCTTACTTTTGGATTGTCTAATTATTTTCTTTAAAGTATGATTTTGTTTAGATTTCAAAATTTAGTTCTAATTTTTAGTTTATATTTTTTTTTAAGTAAAGCCTTTTCTCAAACAAATCTCAAATACGAAGACCATATATATATGTCTTCTATCAGAACTCCATTGTTGTATCTAAACACAAACGAGCCAGACCAAACATTGATGCCGCCCATCATGGCTTTGAATCAAAAATTTGGTTTACAGTGCGAATTTGATGATATTGGTTCTCAGTCTTATTCCTATTATTACAAAATTATAAATTGTAATTCAGATTGGACACCTAATGATTTAATTGATAGCGAGTATTTAAAAGAATTTATGAATGATCAAATTATTACTCAATATAATTTATCATTCAATACAAGAGAAAAATATGTGCATTACAGATTTGTATTACCAAAAATTAAAATTTCAGGCAATTTTTTATTAATAGTTTATAAAAATGGAAATATTGAAGATTTGGCTTTTTCGATGCGTTTTTTGGTGTATGAAGAAAAAATAATCATTCAATCAGAACCCAAGCTGTCTACCGGCATTGCAGAGCGATACACACATCAGCAAATTGATTTTACTATTCGATATGATAATTATGCCTCTATTTACAATCCATTACAAGATATAAAAACTGTGGTTCGTCAAAATTATCGTTGGGACAATATGCTTGATTTGAAACCATTATATGTAAAAGAAGCAGAAAGGATTTTGGATTACAATTTTTTTAATTTAGAGAATAATTTTCCAGGAGGCAAAGAATTTCGATTTTTTGATTGTCGAAAAGTATACTCTCAATCTATGAATATTGAGCGTATAGATATGAATGCAGGAGAAATAAATGTGTATTTAATGCAAGAAAAAGAACGCAATTCTCAAGTATATAGTTTTGGATTTGATGCCAATGGCCGATATGTAATAGCCAATAATGAAGTTGGAGCAGCATTTCAAGACCCAGATTATGTGTGGGTCAATTTTAATCTTAAATCTGTGATGCAATATGGCGAAGTTTATGTATTAGGTGGGATGAATAACTATAAACCTAGCCCAGTATTTAAAATGAATTACGATGGAGCTGGTTATACTTTGAAGACAAAATTGAAAATGGGATATTACAACTATGTATATGGAGTAAAAAATCAAAAATCGAACGAGATAGATTATCAAGTATTGGAAGGAAGCTCTGCCCAAACCGAAAATGTATATGAAATAATAGTGTATAATCGCCCTATTGGAGGCAGATATGACATGATAATTGGCTATAATTATATGAAATATAATGGACAATAAATCGCAAAACCGATACATAAAAGTAGAATACAGTGTTTTCCCTAAAATATCACTATTTAGGGTTTAATAAATTTAAAAAGTGATAAAAAAAATATTAAAAAAATTAGTCATAAAAATTTGTATATATGTAATACCCTGATTATCAAGGATTTGCTAAAATGGCAGATTTCAAAATTGACTTTGGCAGAGATTTGATTTTTTGTAGTATTCGTTGTAATATTCCAAGAACTTTTAAGTATAAACCCCTAAATTATAAAGTTTTCAACACATTGGAATATCCAAAAAAAATGTGCATTTTTTTTTATGAAAATTTATTATGACTTTTGAAGCGTCTTCTACAAGACAAGCTTTTAGAAAAAAAATAATTACAGAAAAAATGGTAGTGATAGATAAAAACTGCAGTGCAGTGTGGGAAAATTGTCTGCTTATAATTAAGCAACACATTTCAGAAAAAAACTTTGAGACTTGGTTTAAACCTGTCAAAGCTGTCAATTTGGATGCAGATATACTAACAATACAAGTTCCAAGTCAATTTTTTTATGAGTGGCTCGAAGAGTATTATGTACATTTATTGAAAAAAGCTATTTTCTCAGAACTTGGCCCTAATGGGCGTTTAGAGTATTCCATCATAGTAGATAAAGGAAACGAAAAAACGGGTACTATATCCATGAACATCCCTGGTAAAAAAATATCAGGTTATAAAAATGAGGTACTCAATAGAATGGAATCTCAACAAGAGGCCAATCAATATGAAGTTACCAGGTATAAATCAAACCTAAATTCAAATTATACTTTAGATAATTTTATTGAAGGCGATTGCAACAGGCTCGCTCGCTCGGCAGGTATAGCCATAGCCAATAAACCTGGCGCTACCTCTTTTAACCCAATGACTATTTATGGGGGCGTTGGCCTTGGCAAAACCCACTTAATACAAGCCATTGGTAATAAAATATTGCAGGAAAATCCTACCAAAAAAGTACTTTATGTAACTTCTGAGCGATTTGTAAACCACTTTATGGAGTCAATTCGTACCAATGGAATGCAAGATTTCTCTTCTTATTATTTGGGTGTAGATGTGCTTATTATTGATGATATTCAATTCCTATCGGGCAAAGACAAAACCCAAGAAATGTTTTTTAAAATTTTTAATGAACTACATCAAAGTCATCGTCAAATCATTTTGACAAGCGATTGCCCAGTCAAAGATTTGAAAGGTATGGAAGAAAGACTTTTGTCTAGGTTTAAATGGGGGCTCAATGCAGATATGCAACAGCCTGATTTTGAAACTAAAATGGCGATTATCCAACAAAAAATGGAGCAAGAGGCCGTTGAATTGCCCATGGATGTGATAGAATACATAGCTGCTAGCGTAGACACCAACATACGTGAACTCGAGGGAGTAATTATAAGATTGATTGCAGAATCATCTTTGAATAAAAAAGAAATTGACTTGGATTTGGCTCGCCAAAGTGTAAACAAAATTGTACAAGATATATCGTTAGAAATCAATATTGAGTTTATTCAAAAAGCTGTATGCGATTTTTTTGAAATAACCATGAATGACATGACTAGCAAGTCTCGCAAAAAAGAATTTGTGATTCCACGTCAGGTTGGTATTTATTTAGCCAAAAATCATACTACACTTTCGCTCAAAACTATTGGGCTGCATTTTGGCGGTCGTGATCATAGTACTGTCATTCATTCCATAGAATCTGTGCAGGATATGTTGGTAACCGACAAAAAATTTAAGTTACAACTAACAGAGCTTCAAAAGAAAATGAAGCTCAAAAATCCAATACATTAGTCAATATAAGACCTACTTTTGTAGGTCTTTTTTTTTGAAAAAGTATTTTTGTAATAAAATAGGTTAAAATAACACCTCAAATTTTGTAAATTTTCGTTTATTGTTTTACTTTTGAATGTGATATATTGGTTAAATTCAAATTAATGTATAAAAATCAAAAATCATTGTTTTAAACTTGTATCAACATCCATTTGAATTGAATCAATTAAAATTAAGATTTTTTATTTTTTTTTTATTTACAAAGAGGTTTAATACCTTCATTGTGGTATTTTCTATTGCAATATTGCATATTCAAAGCCTTCATGGACAAAGTAAGATTACTTTTTCAGAAAAAATTGAACGCAAAATTTCTTTTTCTCCCTATATTGGTATTGCATTTTTTCAATCCAATATCAATCTAAACAACAATATAATTTCTTTACAAAAAAATATTTTTCAAGGATTTGCACCAGCCCCTATGTTTGGTTGCATGCTGCAATACAAGTTGAAGCAAAGATTATTGTTGGGTTTAGATGGTAGTTTTTTTATTACAAACCGCAATATAAGTAGTATGAATGGCATTGGAATATCAGCAACAGCCAAAATAACACTATTAAATAGTTCAAAATCAAGATTTTCGCCCTTTATTTTGCTTGGACTTGGAGCTACTATGCTCAATTACCAACAAAAAGCCCAGTTTTTGACAGAATTTGATTCAGAAACTACAAAATTGAACGAAACTTATGGTGGACAAGGAGTGTCAGTATCGCAAATAGATCAAAATTTTGAGAAAATTACCCTCACTATGGCACCTATGTTTGGCCCACAGGGTGGGGTAGGGGTTGATGTTAAAATAAATAAAAAAATATCGGTATTCTTACAAGGTTCTATCCATACTACATTTGGAAATGGCAAATTATTTAAAGATTATTTTACCCAAAATGGTAATAATCCATTAAATTATGTAGCTCTCAAGGCTGGTGTTACTATTAGATTATTTAAGAAAATGAAGTTTGAAGTAGATTCTGAGGCTGTCAGAGTACCAGACCCAATTATTGCTTTGAGTCCTTATGAAGATGATTTTCAACCAGCACAAATGTTGAGTAGAGAGGCTAGTTTTGCAGTCAATATCAGAGAAGGAATAAAACACAATGTGCAAGTAGTGCCTCAAAATGGCGAAATTAATATTGAAATAGACCAAGACACAACCTCCAATCCATGCCCTATATTAGCTGTATTGTACGACCAATTTGGACAAAAAGTGGCTTCTGTAAAACCAGATAAAAATGGAAAAGTAAACTTTAAAGGACTAGAACAGGCCAATTTTAATGTAGCATTTGAAGTACAGCCACCCTGCCGAGAAGCCGAATTTGCTTATGCCGTAAACGATGCCAAAATTACAAGACAGCATAATTCTACTTACGAATTACACAAAGATTCGCTTGCTTACAATATAGAAGGTTTTGTGGAATTTAAAAATCCAAATTTGAGCAGAGAAAATGTTCAAATCATGCTGGTAGACCAAAAAGACAAAAAAGTAGCTGCCCGCCAAAGTTCAAAATCTAATGGCAACTTTGCATTTACAAACCTCAAACCTGGTAACTATAAAATAGTTTACGATGTAGGAAACCCACGAATACAATCAAGAATGGCTTATGAAATCAAAACTAACAGAGATAGTTTGATAGAAAAAGTAAATTTTGGATACAATGAATTAAAAGATCGTTCAAAAGAAGCCACTCGATTGATGGCTGGCAAATTAGAACTAGCAAACCCTAGTTTTTCTGCCTATAAAGTAAATTTAGAACTTGTAGATAAATTTAATCGTATTATTGATCACTCTATCCCTAATAAAGATGGTACTTTTGAGTTTATAGATAGGCTTTCAGAACATAACGAAATTATATATAATGTATCTGATAAGAAATTAGAAAAAAAGGATCTGGAAGTAAAATCATTGGTTTATGAACCCAAATCGGAGTTTATGAAAAAATTGACTGAAAAAAATGATGCTACACCAGACCCAAAACCAGCTACTGAACCATCCAAACCTTTGTATAATGGCAATAATGATAGCAACCTAAAAGTTAATACTTTTTATGACAATCAAGGCAATGAATCTACGATAGTAGGGTATGGTTTTCAGATTGGCTCGTTCAAAAATGTAGGATATGTAAAACAAATAATGAATAAATTGAAAAGTCAAGGCTATGATGTATATATGCAACCAGTAGAATCTGGAGGGACAAGTTCACGATTCAAAACATCGCAATCTTACATTTTTAATCGTGTAATCGTTTTTGGAACAGCCGATGTAGATGTGGCCAATGCCATAAAGGAGCGATTGATAAAAGATGATTATGAAATAATAGTTAAAGAAAAATTTGCTCCTAAATAAATTTATTTATAATTTTTATTACTTTAGTTAATAGAATAAAATGTTAAAAAATTACTAATAATGACTAAAAATATTTTTAATATTTAAAAATAATTTTAGTTGCTCCAGTTCCATATTTAAAAGCATCCCCAGGAAGTATCTCTTTGATGTTTTTATTTTTTTTTAATACCAAAACAACTTCTTTTTTTAATATCCCATTACCATCGCCATGAATGATAGTAGCAAATGGGTATTTATTGGCAACACAATCTAAGAGCCATTGTTTCAAGTAAGATAGTTGCATTTCTAGATGATTTATGTTTTGTAGGCTTTGGTTTAGATGTAAATCTAAAATTGGCTCATTTTTTTTGCTTTTTTTATTTTTTATGACATTAGAATTAGTAATAATGCTATCTTTATTTTTTACAGAATTTATTTCAGAAAAATCTATTTTTATTTCTACAATTTCATTGGCATACACATCTACAAAAAAACCTTCTTCTAGCTCTACATGATATTTACCATTGGCCAACTGACTATATACTGTACCACCCCCTTTTTGGTGCAAAAATCTAAATTTTGAGCCTGGTTGTATCATTTTTTTATCCAAGGAGCATCGCCCGAATCCCATAATTCTTGCAGTTTTGTTTTATCTCTCATGGTATCCATACATTGCCAAAAACCATCGTGTTTGTAGGTTTTCATTTGGCCATCGGCAACCAATTTTTGCATAGGTTCTCGTTCAAAAATTGTAGTATCGTCTGCAATATAATCAATTACAGAAGGCTCACAAACAAAAAATCCGCCATTTATCCATCCAGCTTCGCCTTTGGGTTTTTCTAAAAAGCCTTTTACATCAGTTTCATTTTCTATGTCTAAAATACCATATCTGGCCTCAGGTTGAATGGCAGTAACAGTTATTTTTTTTTCATGTTTTTGATGAAATTCGTAAGTTTTTCTAATATTTGTATCCGAAACGCCATCTCCATAAGTGAGCAAAAAAGTTTCGTTATTGATGTAAGGCAGGGCTTTTTTTATCCTACCGCCAGTCATGGTATGTTGGCCTGTATCTATAAGGGTAATTTTCCAGTTTTCGG
Organism: Cytophagales bacterium; assembly: GCA_013297755.1. Taxonomy (GTDB): domain Bacteria; phylum Bacteroidota; class Bacteroidia; order Cytophagales; family UBA9547; genus REAG01. The sequence goes on along the minus strand of JAAFIH010000040.1, from coordinate 12,614 downwards.
CTACATTATTAAAATATTCTATAGTATTATTTTTTAAATCAATGGTTAAATCATTTTGATGTAAGTAATAATTAGAAAAATATTCTTTTATTACATGACCTTTATAGCCACAAAGAATAACAAATTCGTTGAATCCAAATGCACTATACATGGACATTATGTGCCATAAAATGGGTTTACCGCCAATTTCGACCATTGGTTTTGGCTTTAGGGTTGTTTCTTCGCTCAGCCTTGTACCAAGGCCACCTGCAAGTATGAGTACTTTTGGCATGATTTTTTTGTTACAAATATCTATAAATTATATCTAAATCATCTACCTAAATGCAATTTTTCGATAAAGTATTTTAATTTTTTGTTTTTTTTTAAAAGTTTTATGGCAGCAATTATATTATTTATCAAAATAATGCAAATATTTATAGAAAATGGTATAAATTGCAAAAAAAATGCTAAAAAGCATTTAAAAATAATTTTAAAAACAAAAATAAAAATTAATACATGGCTTTAGCTCCTACAACTGTTGGCTCTACAAACGAAGATTGGAAAACCACCAACTACACAAAACCCTTGATTGTAATTATAGCACTATTTTTTATGTGGGCAGTCATGGGAAAACTAAATGACATACTAATTCCTCATCTTAAAAAAGCGTTTAATCTTACTGATTTTCAGTCTTCATTGGTTCAAAGTGCATTTTTTACTGCTTATTTTGTAGGAGCAATTCCTGCTGGTTGGGTCATGAAAAAAGTAGGATATAAAAATGGCATATTAATTGGCTTGGCCATTTGTGGGGTTGGGGCTGCCTTATTTTATCCTGCTGCCGATTTTAGAATGTATGGATTTTTTCTGGCTGCCCTTTTTATTATGGCCATTGGTGCTTGTTTTTTAGAAGTGGCTGCCAATCCTTATGTATCTGTGTTGGGCAACCCAGCCACGGCTTCCAGTCGTCTTAATTTAGCACAGGCCTTCAATGGTTTGGGTGGAACTATTGCTCCAAAACTAGGCGGTTTGTTGATATTATCTGGAAACGAAAAAACAACAGAACAAATAACAGCCATGACAGCTCCCGAATATCTGGCATTTCAGATTGCTGAAGCCGATCGTGTAAAAATGCCTTATTTGGGTTTGGTTTGTTTGATAATTTTAGTTGCTGTTTGTATTTATTTTTCAAATTTACCAGAAGTAAAAGAAGACGAAAATACCTCAAATAGTGATGCCAATAAAGGAAGTGTTTTTAAACATAAACATTTAGTTTTGGGTGTTTTGGGCATATTTTTGTATGTAGGTGCCCAAGAAGGTGTAGCTAGTTTTTTTATGAGATTCTTACAATATTTACAAATTCCTGCCCTTACCGAAAACATGGCTACAACCTATTTATCGTTTTTTTGGGGCACATTTATGCTAGGTAGATTCTTGGGTGCTTACCTCACTAGCAAATACCAAGCAAGCACTATTTTGGCTTTTTTTTCTAGTTTTGCAGCTCTTATGCTAGTTTTGGCTATGTGTACGAGTGGCTATGTGGCTGCTATTTGTATTGTGGCTTTGGGTTTTTTCAATTCTGTACAGTTTCCTATTATATTTACGTTGGCACTTCATAAATTGGGTGTTCAGACCAAAGATGGCTCTACATATCTGGTCATGGGTATCTGTGGAGCTGCTATATTGCCCCCTTTGATGGGTTTGATTTCAGATGCTGCTAATATCACAACATCGTTTATTTTGCCTATTATTTGTTATATATATGTTTTATTTTACGCATTAAAAGGTTCAAAAGTAGTAGAATAAATATTTTTTTGTTTTATTTGCAATCCATTTTAAAGAAAAAATAAATGTCATTTTTCTTTAAAAAAAACAGGCACCGTAGTTCAATGGATAGAATAGGAGTTTCCTAAACTCTAGATGCAGGTTCGATTCCTGCCGGAGTCACTATTTGTTTTCAGCCAAACCATACTATTTTTTTAAACTTGGAAAGGCAAATTTAATCAATAGAAGTTCCACTTTTTTTTAAGTGGAACTTTATCCATCGAATATTCTATTGCTTAGAGGGATCAAATCTTTGGTATAAATATTGACTTTCTAGGTTTTTTGAAATTGAAATGTTTATCTTTATCAATTACTTTTACTCTAATAGTAATATTTGAGCGTTGTGTAAAAAGTTTTTGAATTGTCAATAATAACTAGTATAATTTTAATGATATTTTTATTAAAAATTAACCCCAACAGTTACCATCATATTTCTAAGTGCACCTACAAAATAGTTGGGTTTATCAAAGCGATTTACGCCATTGGTGTTTGATTGATTAAACCAATGTGAAGGAGTGCCTGAGGTGTAATATTTTGTGTTTAATAAATTATTACAAAATAGTCTAAAATAAGAATTTATTTTAGTCAATTTGGTTAGTTTAACATCTATTTTGGCATCAACTACAATATAATCAGGAGTGGTAAGTTGGTCTTTGTTGGTATTGTCTAAGTACATTTTACCAACATATCTTGCGGCCAGTTCTATTAGCATAAATTCGGTAGGTTTGTAAGAAATACTTGAGTAAGTACTAAAATTTGGTGTGAGTACTGGTGTTACATTTGAGAATATTTCAGTAATATTTTCTGTATTTCCATTTTGGTCATATATTTTATTAAATCCAATACTGTCTTTTACTAAAAATGACTGTGAGTAAGATTTTATTTTATTATATGATATTGTTGTAGCATTTGAGAAACTAAATTTTTTGAGAAAATCAAACGTAGTTTCTATTTCTATGCCTCTTCTAAAGCTACTGGGTACATTTTGTCGGAGATAATAGCCAAAATTGTTTAATGTGCCAGTAGCTACTATTTCATTTTCAAACGACATATTAAATCCATTAATAGCAAAATTTATTGATTTATTACTATATTTTAATCCTAATTCAGTGTCATAAACTTTTTCTGGCTGAGGAATATTTGATTTATTTATTTCAAATGGGGCATAATCATTTCCTTGAAACATATCTAATCTTGCTGGCTCTCGGCTGGTAACACCAAACGATGTGTAAGTACTAAACTTGTCTGTAATTGAGATTTGTGCTCCTATTTTAGGGTTCAAAAATAACCAATTCAAGGCCTCTGCATTGTATTCGTAAACAAAAATGGGCTGTTTTATGTAAGAATAGTTGAAATTTGTTTTTCTTAATTGTATGTCTGTAAATAAAGTAAGTCTCTGAGCAATTAAGTAATTTAATTTAAAAAATGTACTTATTTCTTGTTTTATACCTGTATTAAAATACACTTCGTGTCCTGGGGTATAACCATCAGGGAAAATATCAGCTTCTAGTACTTCTTGCGAGTGATTAGCTTTGAAGTTGCTGGCATGTAAACCCAATGAACCAGTCATATTTTTGGATTTGTAGTTTAATAATCCAATTCCACCAACATTAGTTTGATCTAATTTATAATTTAATAAAAAATTACTACTTGTGGTGTTTTGATTTGGGTTTGGTAGGTTAAAAAAATCATAAGTAAGTGGATCAGGGAAATTATTGATAGCATTATAACTAAATTTGGGGGCATTTCCTTGAACTAAATAAGCCATCGCAGATATTTTAAATTTATTTGACAATTTGTATTCATATTGAAGTTGATAAAAAAATTGTTGAAATGCATCTTTTTCGGATGGGGAATTAAAATTTGTTTGATAATCTAGCTCAAGAGCAGATTTAGAAACTGCAAAATAGGCCAAATTGCTTTGCGTAGAGCCACCAAAAATATTAAATTTGAGGGTAGAACGAGAACCAAAATAGCCGCCACCTAAAAAAAAAGTTTTCATATTGGAAGCAGAGTTTTTTCTAAATCCGTCAGATGATAACATTGAAATACGTGCATAAATACCCATTTTACTTACTTTATCTACACCAGTATTGTGTTCTATTGAGATTCTTCGGCTATCGTAGCTTCCATATCCTAAAGTAAGTTTTGTAAATTTGGGTTCTCTTATATCTTGGGTAGCAATTTGGACAGAACCAGCAATAGGAGCAGTTCCATTAAACGAAGTACCTATGCCTCTTTGGATTTGAATACTACTAGCAGAACTAGCCAAATCGGCAAAATTATTACTAAAAAATCCATGATTTTCAGGGTCGTTGATGGGGATTCCGTTGATATTAAAATTAATTCTGGTATTGTCAATACCTCTCAATCTAAAATAGCTGTATCCAAACCCATTTCCAGCATCTGATTGGGCAATAATGCTTGGCGAATTGTGCAAAATATAGGGCAAATCGGCTCCATAATATAGATTTTCAATCTTTTTTTTATCAAAATTGGATTGAGAAACTGGGGTTTGTTGGGTTGCTCTGGTTGCAAAAATGATAATATCCTGTTTTAGGGAATCATTGAGTTGAACAGAATCTTTGAGTGCAAATGCACCAAAAATAATAGAAAGTAAACTGGTAATAAACATGGCTCTTAGGCTTTAATTGTTGAAAATCAAACATTAAAACTTAGAGAGTTGAGAATTAAAGTATGCGTATACACGACTGTGCAACCACAAAACTTTGGCTTTTTCCCTTCGTAGGCATTATCCTCATCAGGTTCAAAGGGTATAATCTCAGTCGTTACAAAATTGTATTGACACCCCTAAAATTTTGTGCAAATGTATATCAGAAAATTAGTAATGCAATAATAATTTTAAAAAAATTGAAGTTATAAGTCTATGTTGTTTACTTTAGAATCCTATTTACTTTCGCTTTTGGAGAAAGACTAAGATAGAAGCATTAAAAAATGCTTAAGTAAACGACATTGAATTTATAAGTTTACTTTACTTTTCTTTGCATTTGCTCTTGTGTGGCCATCAATTCTTCCATATTTTGTAGCAGTTCTTCTTCTTGGGCTTTCATTTGTTCGGTTTTGAGTTGGAGTTCTGAGAGTAATAGCTGTGTTTTCTGGTTGTTTATTACAGAGTTGATTACAGAAGCAAAATCTTCACAAACTTTATTTACAAAAGCAATTTGGTGTTCTTCTATATTTTTGAAAGAGGCTAATTCTAATACACCAAGTACTTCTTTGTCTAATTTAATTGGCATAATTAAAAGCGATTTTGGCAGAGATTCTCCTAACCCAGAAGTGATTTTGATGTAATTATTTGGTATTTCATTATAATAAATATGTTCTTTTTCTAAAAATACTTGACCTACTAAGCCTTCTCCTACAAATATTTTATTATTGATAAATTTCTTTTTATTGTAGGCATAACAAGAAATCATTTCTAAAAATGAATCATTATTTTCGGTTTTTGCAATAAAAATTGCACCTTGGTTGGCATCTATATATTTTATCAAATTTGCCAAAATAACATTGCTTAGCTCTTCTAAGTTAGCATTATAGTTTCTGAGTAGCTCTCCAAACTTCGAAAAACCTTCGTTGGTCCACAATCTTTTTTGGTCTTCGATTTTGAATTTCTGTAATTCGTTTCTCATTGTCAATAAAGCTTGACCTAGTGTATCGTTTTCGCTGATGGGTTTAAAATCGTAATCAAAATCGCCTTTGCCAATGTGTGTTGCAAAATCGCCAGCATGTTGCATACTATCTATTAGTGTATTGGTTGATAGTAATATTTCGCCTATTTCGTTTTTTTGAATTACATTTTCTTTTTGTAATATTCCAAGAGAAATATCTGTAATTTTATTTATTAATCTTTGAATATTATTTTTAATAAACGAGATAATATTATACCATACAAGGATGGCAACAATAAGAATAAACAAAGTAACAATAACACAAACTAAAGCTATTCTTGAGATTTGCTCTTTAAGAACTTTTATTAAGTTTTCTTTTATACTTAAATGATTTACCACTCCATCATTTATTTTCTCAAACACTTTATCAAAATTAGGCTTAAAATTTTTGCTATAAGTTATTTGCAAAATACTATCGATAGCAACAGCTTCTTTATATTTTTTAGTTTTAAATAAAATATTTCTTTTGTTGATAATAGAAAATAAATCTTTGCTTATGTCTCTACTTTTTTGTATATAGTAATCTATAGAATCTTTATGAAGCCTGAATTCATTGCCAATTTCTAAAGTATCAGCATGAGCTTGCATGGCATTTAGCAAATCGCTTACATTTTTATTCGTAAACAAATACCCACTAGGTTGGCCAGTTGTGTCTTTGTTTATAATAGCAACTGCAATACAATATTGTCCACATAAATGCTGAAATTGAGCAATAAATCTAAGGGTTACTAAAGGCTCTGCATGAGATGACAGTGTGTTGTAGTTGCTTTTTAGGTTAAAATTTTCGTAAACGACATAAGCCGAAAAAATAAAAAAATTCATAACTAAAATAAAAATGAGTAAAGATATTTTACCATGTATAGTTTTGATATTAGGTATTATTTTTTTCATTTTTATTTTTGTTAAATAACTAATTTATGAAGCAAGTATAATTAATTACTTTTAGAAATGCTAAATTACTAAAATTAAATTCTTTAGATTATTTATTCATAAAAAAAACCGATAACATTATCGGTTTTTTTCAATATGAAATAAATCAAATGGTTACTTATTCATGATTTGATTTTGGATTCTAATAGATTCGCCATGTATAGATTGTAGATATACACTCAAAAACTCTTCTGAAAGTCCTTTTTTCTCGCCTTCTTTAATTCTATCTTTTACTAAATCTTGCCAACGGCTTGATTGTAAAATAGTAATATTATTGTCTTTTTTGTATTGACCTATTTCTTTGGCTACCTCCATTCTTTTGGCAATAATATTGAGCAAATCTTTATCAATACTGTCTATCATATCCCTCAATTCTTCCAATTTGTTTAGTACAAATGGGTCGTTTGTAGAGCGATCTCTGATTACAAGTGAGTTTAAGATTCTGTCTAACTCAGCAGGTACCACTTGTTGTTTGGCATCAGATAGTGCTACTGAGGGGTCTCTGTGCGATTCTATCATCAATCCATCGTAATCCAAGTCCATGGCTTTTTGAGCTACTTCTTGTATGTAGTCTCTTGTGCCACAAATATGACTTGGGTCGCAAATCATGGGTAAATTTGGTAATTTTCTACGCAATTCTAGTGCTAGTTCCCACATAGGTTTGTTGCGATATTCAGATTTTATCATAGTTGAAAAACCACGATGGATGGCTCCCAATTTTTTAATGCCAGCTTTGTTTAATCGCTCCAAACCACCAATCCAAAGTTCTAAATCTGGGTTGATAGGATTTTTTACAAAAACGGGAATATCTACACCTTTGAGTGCATCTGCTATTTCTTGCATCCCAAAAGGGTTTACAGTAGTTCGAGCACCTATCCATAAAATATTAACCCCAGCTTTGAGCGCTTGCTCTAGGTGTGTGGCATTGGCTATTTCGGTAGCTACAGGTTTGCCAACGGCTTTGCCTGCATCAGTAAGCCAAGATAAACCCTCTTCGCCTATGCCTTCAAATGTGCCAGGACGGGTTCTTGGTTTCCAAATACCAGCTCTTATGATAGATACTTTTGGGTTTTTGGCAATATTTACGACAGTTTCCATTACTTGCTCTCTGCTTTCGGCCGAGCAAGGACCTGATATAATAACTGGTGCTTTTAGGTTATATCCCCATTTTTCCATAGGGATTAAGTCCATTTCTATTTTCATTGATTTGTTTTTTTATTTTGTATATTGATTAAATTTTAATTGTTTATGCCTTTTTTCTCCCAAAATACAGCATAGTCGAGTAATATTTTATGGTTGGAAGCCATCCAAAATCGCTCAAAAACAATTAGAATATATGTTTGTATTGAAGTCATATTTATTAAAAGGACGCAAATATATTAATTTTTTATTTTTTGTAATTATTTTTATACTTATATTTTTTAAAAAAATGCAATTTTATTTTTAAAATGTACAAATTTTTGTATTAAAACATTTTGATTTTTATTTAGTTAAACCTTAAATATATATTATTTATGAAAATCAATCATGTATTAATCACTGGTGGCTCTGGTTTGGTTGGCAAGGCTCTAACCATTTTTTTGCAATCCAAAGGATTGACAGTCAGTCATTTGAGTAGAAAAAAAGGTACTATGGTTGGTGTTGATACTTTTTTGTGGGATGTGTCTAAACAAGAAATTGATGTGGAATGTATCAAAAATTGCGATGCCATCATACATTTGGCAGGTGCTGGTATAGCTGATGAAAAGTGGACTGACGAAAGAAAACAAGAAATATTACTTAGTCGTACCCAATCGTCTGCTTTACTTTATAATACACTCAAAAATAATATAAATAATGTAAAAACAGTCATTAGTGCCTCAGCCATTGGCATTTATGGTGTAGATAATTCAGATATTGGGGTTTCAGAAAATGCACCACTTGGAGATGATTTTTTGGCTTCTGTTACCAAATCTTGGGAGCAGTCTGTTTTTCCTATTTCCACTTTAAATATCAAATTAATTACTTTGCGTATAGGTATTGTTTTGGCCAATGAAGGGGGGGCATTACCCAAAATGAAATTTCCTATGCAGTTTTGGGTTGGTGCAGCAGTAGCTTCTGGCAAACAATACCTTTCGTGGATACATATATATGATATGTGTGCTATGATACATTATGCACTTATCAATAATCAAATGGAGGGCATTTACAATGCTGTGGCTCCCAATCCAGTTGATAATCAAACATTTACAAACAAAATGGCTATTGCTATGAACCGTAAAGTTTTGCTGCCAAATGTACCAGCTTTTGTGCTTCAATTAGGTATGGGCGAAATGGCTGTATTGGTTACCAAAGGAAAAAATGTATTGAATACAAGAATAAAAGAAACAGATTTTAAATACAAATTTGAAAATTTAGAAGATGCTCTGGCAGATTTATTGTCATAAAACAACACTTTTTTTAATTTAAAAATAACTTACTTTTTTATATTAGATTCAGTATAAAGTTTTGGTTTTTTATACCTTTATTATAGTGTTTATTATTTTTTTTCATTTAATTAAACAATTATTTTTAGATTTGTACAAAAAATAACTGTGCGAAACGCCAAAACTTTTACTGTAACCGAACCCATAGATTTACTTACTTTTTTGATTCAAAATATCAAAGGGAAAAATAGATTTGCTATAAAAACCTATTTGAGCAAACGTATGATATGGGTTGGAAATAAAATAGAAACACAATATAATTACTTATTAAAGCCAGGAGATGAGGTAAGTATGGTGGCTCAAGTTGTAAAATCAAAGTCAGATATGAAAGGCCTCAAAATTATTTTTGAAGATGATTTAATAATAGTTGTAGAAAAAAACAGTAATTTATTGTCGATTTCTACTGGAAAAGATAATGAAACAACAGCTTATAATCAACTCTCTGAATATGTAAAAGCCCAAGACGAGGAAAACAAAATTTTTGTTATTCATAGATTAGATAAAGAAACCTCAGGAGTAATGGTATTTGCAAAAGACGAACAAACTAAAGCCTGGTTTCAAGAGAATTGGCATGAAATTGTGCTTCAACGCAATTATTTGGCTTTTGTAGAAGGCGAAGTAAAACAACAAGAAGGCGAAATAAAATCATATTTAAAAGAAAACAAACAATTTGTAGTTTATTCATCTCAAAAAAATAATGGAGGACAGTTGGCGATTTCAAATTATAGAGTGAAAAAAATACACAATGGTTTTTCTTTGCTAGAACTTGCTATAGAAACTGGACGAAAAAATCAGATTAGAGTACACATGCAAGATATAGGACACCCTGTGGTTGGCGACAAAAAATATGGAGCCACTCAAGATCCCATTGGGCGACTTGGGCTTCATGCTTGGATTTTGTGTTTTATACACCCAGTTTCTGAAAAAGAAATGTACTTTGAAACCGAAATTCCTTCTGGTTTTAGGCGTTGTTTTAATTTGAAATAAATGTGTGATTTATTGCCTTTTTACAAAAATATAATGTATTTTATTACAAATTATATCAAATCAAAAATAAAAATATTCTTATAATTTTTCTCCCACTTGGGGAGAAAATAAAAGAGGGGTTTAAAATAAAATTGTAATATTTGTTTTTCGGTTCAATATAATATTTTAAAAGTAAGAATATACTATTTACAAAATAGCTGCTCTATCAAATATAGTTTTAAGTTCTGGGTGAGAATCAGAGTATTCTTTGAGTGCTTTAATAAGGTTTTTGGTTTTCTTAGATTCGTCTTCTATGGCATCTTTGAGAGGGGCATTGGCAGCACGCCTGTCCCACCACATATATATAACAGTGCCTAGTAGCCCAGCAATTAAGGTAAGCATAAGATTGTTAGAAAAATCAATTTGTTTTTGGATGCTGTCGAATCTTGAATTTTGAGCGTCAAATTTGGCGTTTTGAGCGTCAAATTTTGCGTTTATGGCATCAAACTTGGCATCAATCGCTTTAAAACCTTCTTCAACTTTTGACTCAAGTCTAATCATTCGATCTCTATCATCTAAAGTATAGGGTATTTCTTTGGTTTCTGCTTGAGCAATAAAACCTAAAAAAAATACAATAACTGTTATTTTATTTTTCATTTTAATAATTTTTTTACAAAATAGCTGCTCTATCAAATATAGTTTTAAGTTCTGGGTGAGAATCAGAGTATTCTTTGAGTGCTTTAATAAGGTTTTTTGTTTTTTTAGATTCGTCTTCTATGGCATCTTTGAGAGGGGCATTGGCAGCACGCCTGTCCCACCACATATATATAACAGTGCCTAGTAGCCCAGCAATTAAGGTAAGCATAAGATTGTTAGAAAAATCAATTTGTTTTTGGATGCTGTCGAATCTTGAATTTTGAGCGTCAAATTTGGCGTTTTGAGCGTCAAATTTTGCGTTTATGGCATCAAACTTGGCATCAATCGCTTTAAAACCTTCTTCAACTTTTGACTCAAGTCTAATCATTCGATCTCTATCATCTAAAGTATAGGGTATTTCTTTGGTTTCTGCTTGAGCAATAAAACCTAAAAAAAATACAATAACTGTTATTTTATTTTTCATTTTAATAATTTTTTTACAAAATAGCTGCTCTATCAAATATAGTTTTAAGTTCTGGGTGAGAATCAGAGTATTCTTTGAGTGCTTTAATAAGGTTTTTTGTTTTTTTAGATTCGTCTTCTATGGCATCTTTGAGAGGGGCATTGGCAGCACGCCTGTCCCACCACATATATATAACAGTGCCTAGTAACCCAGCAATTAAGGTAAGCATAAGATTGTTAGAAAAATCAATTTGTTTTTGGATTGATTCAAATCTTGAATCTAAAGAATCAAATTTTGAGTCAAACCTTGAAATCATATCCTCGAATCTTTTATCTATTTTAGAGTTTAAATCATCAAACCTTACATTTAGTGTTTTAATATTTTCTTCTACCCTTAAAAGTCTATCTCTATCTTCTAAAGTATAGGGTATTGCTTTGGTTTCTGCTTTAGCAATAAAACCTAAAAAAAGTACAATAACTAATATTTTATTTTTCATTTTAATAATTGTTTTTACAAAATAGCTGCTCTATCAAATATAGTTTTAAGTTCTGGGTGAGAATCAGAGTATTCTTTGAGTGCTTTGATAAGGTTTTTGGTTTTCTTAGATTCGTCTTCTATAGCATCTTTGAGAGGGGCATTGGCAGCACGCCTGTCCCACCACATATATATAACAGTACCTAGTAGCCCAGCAATTAAGGTAAGCATAAGATTGTTAGAAAAATCAATTTGTTTTTGGATTGATTCAAATCTTGAATCTAAAGCATCAACTTTAACCTCAAGTCTGATCATTCTATCTCTATCGTCTAAAGTATAAGGTATTTCTTTGGTTTCTGCTTTAGCAATAAAACCTAAAAAAAGTACAATAACTAATATTTTATTTTTCATTTTAATAATTTTTTTTTATAAAATAGCAGCTCTATCAAATATAGTTTTAAGTTCTGGGTGAGAATCAGAGTATTCTTTGAGTGCTTTAATAAGGTTTTTTGTTTTTTTAGATTCGTCTTCTATGGCATCTTTGAGAGGGGCATTGGCAGCACGCCTGTCCCACCACATATATATAACAGTGCCTAGTAACCCAGCAATTAAGGTAAGCATAAGATTGTTAGAAAAATCAATTTGTTTTTGGATGCTGTCGAATCTTGAATCAAATTTAGAGTTCAAATCGTCAAATCTGATATTTAATGTTTGAATACTTTCCTCGACCCTTAAAAGTCTATCTCTATCGTCTAAAGTATAGGGTATTTCTTTGGTTTCTGCCTTGGATATAAAACTCAAAAAAAGAATAATTGAAATAATTTTTACCTTCATATTACAAATTTACAAATAAAATCTTTTAGTTTAAAAGTTTTATATTTTTAATGCTTAAATAAAGGTTATTGTTGGTTATAATTTTATAATTTTTTAAAAGATTTTAAAAATAGTGAATGTTATTTTGATAAATGTTTAATATTCCATTTACACTAAAAAGTAGCAACCAATATAATTTCAGATAATAACCCAAAAAAGAAATAATCAGCTACAAAAGACCTTTAAATCCAACAGGGAATTCTAATTTAAACTCCCAAAATCAACTCTCTATAACTATCTAATAATGAGGCAGTTTGTCTTTTTAAGGGCTTGGATTTATTTTTAGTTTTTTCGGCATCTAACATACTAAGTGCCATT